>NZ_CP036423.1:619078-1238156 GCF_009910365.1 Aequoribacter fuscus
GCGGTTCGCGTATGATCGGTCACGCGTTAATCGAAGGTAAGCGGCGCGGCGTTAAGTACGTTGTCATTACCATGTGTGTCGGCGGCGGTATGGGCGCTGCTGGTCTGTTCGAAGTTTATTAATCGCAAAGGGGAAATTCATGAAAGCGGTTGTCTGTAAAGAGTTAGGTACTGCAGAAAAATTGGTGTATGAAGAAAACTGGCCCGATCCCGAGTGCGGGCCTGGTCTGGTACTCGTCGACATCAAAGCTGCGGGCTTGAACTTCCCCGATGTCTTGATTATTCAAGGTAAGTACCAGTTTCAACCCGAAATGCCGTTTATTCCCGGTGGTGAGTGCGCAGGTGTCGTTGCGGCGGTGGGCGAGGGCGTAACTCACGTTAAGCCGGGTGATTCGGTGATCGGCATGATTCAAACCGGTGGTTTTGCAACGCGTGTGGCAGCACCAGCACACTCGGTTTTCCCGATGCCTCCGGGCCTAAGCTACGAGCAGGCTGCAGGTGTGAGTATGACTTACTTTACCTCGCATCACGCGCTAAAGCAGCGTGCTAATCTTCAGCCCGGAGAAACCTTGTTGGTTATGGGTGCAGCAGGTGGCGTGGGTTCGACCGCGATCGAGTTAGGCAAGTGGATGGGTGCTAAAGTGATTGCTGCGGCAAGCTCTGACGAAAAGTTGGAATTTTGCAAGCAGCTAGGTGCCGACGAAGTCATTAACTACAGTAAAGAAGACCTGAAGACCGTGCTAAAAGAAATGACCGGTGGCAAAGGTGTTGACGTGGTATATGACCCAGTGGGCGGCGATTACGCCGAGCCTGCGCTCCGTAATATGGCTTGGAATGGTCGTTACTTGGTCATTGGCTTCGCCAGTGGTCCAATCCCTAAAATCCCATTGAACTTGGCTCTGTTAAAAGGTTGTTCGATCATGGGTGTATTCTGGGGTCGTTTTGTGGGTGAGGAACCTAAAGTACATCTCGAGAACGTTGCTGAGTTGTGGAACTTGTTCGAGAACAAAGTGCTCAACCCGCAGGTCACCGAAAGTTTTGCCTTAAGCGACTATCAGGCGGCTTACGACTGCATGACAGAGCGTCGAGCCCGAGGTAAGGTCATCCTTCGCACGGAGGACTAATCGTGACCACTAACTTCCAATTTCGAACTGCGCCTCGCATCATCTGCGAGGCGGGTTCGGCTTCTGCCTTAGCCCAATATTTGCAAGACTTGGGTATTTCTAAGCCATTGTTCGTCACCGACCCAGGGTTGATGCAAATTGGTTTGGCGCCACCTCTAATCGAGGCGGTGCGCACAAGCGGCATGGATGTAGTGGTATTTGACCAGGTCCGAGAAGATCCGCCTGAGTCCGTGGTGCAGGAAGCCGTCATGCTAGGTAGTGGCTGCGATGGTGTCGTAGGCTTAGGCGGTGGCAGCTCGATGGACGTCGCCAAAGTCGTTGCGGCGTTGATGGGAAGCACCCAGCCCCTTCAAGAAATGTACGGTGTAGAGCAGGTGACTGGAGCTCGCCTGCCTCTAGTCTTAGTGCCCACCACCGCCGGTACGGGGTCGGAAGTTACGCCGGTGGCTATTCTGACCACAGGTGAAACCACTAAAGCCGGCATTTCCTCGGGCGTATTATTGCCTGATATTGCTCTACTCGACGTTGACCTGACTTTGGGTTTGCCGCCAAAAATTACGGCAATGACCGGCATTGATGCTATGGTTCATGCCATTGAGGCCTACACTTCCAAGCATAAGAAAAACCCCATGTGCGACATGCTGGCACGCGAATCCTTGCGTATGATGGCGGTGGCGCTGCCTAAGGTGCTTGCCAATGGGCAGGACAAAGAGGCGCGGCAAGCGATGTTGTTAGGGGCGCATCTAGCGGGTCAAGCTTTTGCCAACTCGCCAGTGGCTGCGGTACATGCTCTAGCGTATCCAGTGGGTGGCCATTTTCATATTCCGCACGGTTTAAGTAACTCGCTAGTGTTGCCTGCAGTGTTGCGATTTAACCGCCCAATGGCCGAGGCTCTTTACGCTGAATTAGCCGAGTGCTTCATTCCTGGCGTACAGGGTGACCAAGCGTCTCGTTGCGATCAGTTTATCGCTGTGCTCGAGCAGCTGATTGCGGACTCTGGTTTGCCTGCAACGCTGGCGGACGCAAATATTCCAGAAGACTTTTTGCCCACCTTAGCCAAAGACGCCATGCTGCAGCAGAGGTTGTTGATTAATAATCCTCGCGACGTGGATTATGACGATGCCCTGGCCATTTACCAAGAAGCCTACTCTGGAGTGACTCGATGAGACCTTCACGAGAGGACTTTGCGGTCTTTTACCCCATAACCACCCGCTGGTCAGATAACGATATTTACGGCCACGTAAATAACGTTGTGTACTACAGCTATTTTGATACGGTGGCCAATCAGTATTTAATTGCTGAGGGTGGTCTGGATATTGACCAGGGTGAAACGATTGCCTTTGTTGTATCCTCCGGCTGCGATTACTTTGAACCCGTCGCTTATCCGCAGTCGTTAGAGGGTGGCATTGCGGTCGAGCACCTCGGTAATTCTTCGGTTCGTTATCGCATCGGGATCTTCGAGCAGGGCGCGAGCCAGGCTTCTGCCTGCGGATTTTTTACCCATGTGTTTGTGACTCGTGCAGACCAAAAGTCATGTCCCATTCCAACCGATATTCGCGCGGCTTTAAGTAGAATTCACATCGTTTTATAGCGCAGTGCGTGAGCGCTTGCTCACGCGATACCTTCGTTTGGCAGGGCTTAAACCCGTTTTGAATAGATAACGCCGGCGAGCAAGATCGCAATAAAAATTGCAGCGGCGATGTGGGGGTAGTGCGGGTTAAATTGGTATAGGTAGCCAGCACCAACCGGCCCGATGCCAAAACCAATAGCGGGGCAGCCCGAAATCATGCCTGCAGCGGCGCCCTGTTCATGTGGCTCTACGGCTAGCGAGGTTGCAGAGATAATCGATGGCATGGTGCACCCAACCCCTATTCCCATAACACCCATGCCCGCGGCAATCAGCACAAATTCGCTTGATGAGGCGATGACTAAAGCACCTATACTAATAAAGCTGAGCCCAACTTTAATAAATCGTCCGGGCGGCCAGTTGACCCACTGCATCACGGTGGTTTGCACCAAGAAGGTAAAGCTCGCCGAGGTCAGCATCGTAATGCCGGTCAATTGAGCGGTTCGAACGCCGGTCAAGTTAAGCTGATCCTGCAAGAAAAAGCCCATCGTCTGCTGAACAGCTGCAAAGCCCATGAATGTGCCAATGGCAATGGCAATAAAGGGCCAGATGCGGGTATCGGTAAACTTGAGTTTTACCGAATGTTTGCGAGGGATTCGATCTGCGACCGGCGTGACGGGAATCATTTTCCAGACCATTACCGCCATAATTAAGGTCAAGAACGCGGCGGCATAAAGTGGTGCGAGTAGCCCAAATGCTGCGGTGGCACCCGCGAACGCAGGACCCAGTATCATGCCCATGCTGGAGGCGGTGCCGAGTTTCGCCATGGCTTTGGTGCGCTTGTCGGGCGTGGTGTGGTCTGCGGCATACGCGGTAGTGCTAGGACCTGTGGCTGACATAATGCCGGCGTGTAAGCATCGGGTGATTAGCAGTGCGGTAAACAAAGATGCGCCCGTCAGTATGCCGTTTAAACCCAGCACGAACGATGTGGCAAACGCGCTGGTGCCGAAAACAAAGCCGACTAGGCCAATCATGATGACCGGCTTGCGGCCTATACGGTCGCTTAAACGCCCCCAATAGGGTGAGGCAAATCCAAACGTTAAGGAGGAGCACGCGATCAAAATAGTAATCGAGAACTCTGTCATATTCACTTCGCGCCCGAGCGGCGCAAGAATCGCGAAGGTCATGGATTGGCCCATGCCAATCGCCATTAAGCTCGCAATTAACAGTGCAAGATGGCGAGTGGGGAGGGTCAATGTCGACATAATTTACGGTTACCTAGTTACTCGGGCCTTTTGGGTAGCCAGCGTGGATAGCTCTCTGGGAATAAACGTGTGAGTAAACTCATCCATTTTGCGTCGCGACCAATCAAACAACGGTTTTGACGGCGGTCAATAGCTCTAAAAATGGTTTCTGCCGCTTGTGCTGGCGTGGTGGGCGCCATGGTATCAAAATCTGCTATTGCCTGCTCGCGGTTTCTGTCGGTATTTAAGATAGTTGCAGACTGCACGATGTTGGTTTTAATGCCGCCCGGGTGCACGCAGCATACGTGGATGCCGTCTTCTTCAACTTCTTGACGCAGGGCTTCGGTATAGCCTCGGACGGCAAATTTAGAGGCGTTATAGGCGGACTGCGAGGGCACTGCCATGATGCCAAAAATTGATGACACATTGACCAAGTGTGGGTCTTTTGATTGACGCAAGAGTGGCAAGAACGCTTTGCTCCCGTAAACGACCCCCCAAAAATTAACATCCATAATACGCTCGATATCTGCATTAGATTGCACTTCGGCGTTGGCAATCAGGGCGATGCCAGCATTGTTGATGACGATATCAACTCCGCCGAAGACACTCAGAATCTGATCGCGCCAGGCATTGACTGCCTCGAAGTCGCTGACATCGAGTTCGTTTGTTAAGCAGTGTGTTGCATCCAGCCCGAGCTCTAAACGCAGTGCCTCTATCGCCGCTAGGTTGATGTCGGCAAGGGCGAGCCGATAGCCACGGCGATTGGCAAGCTGCGCCAACGCGCGACCAATACCGCTTCCCGCGCCGGTAATGGCAATAATTGGGTTTGACACGATGTTCTCCTTGTTATTTTTGACCTGCTACTCTATCATGCGCGCTTAAATGTACGAGCTAAAAATTATTCAATTAGAACATCTTGAGGCCTCTTCCGGTCCCTTGTTCAATTGTCGTTAAAAGCGAGGTCCGGTTTTACCGATCTCGCTTTTTTTGAGCCTGCATAACCGAGTTTTTGCGTTTAAATCAGGAGGTGTCTTTGTTCACGCCAGCCATACTCGCCCTTGAAAATGGTCGTGTGTTTCGAGGAGAAGCGATTGGAGCAACAGGTTCAGTCGTAGGGGAAGTGGTTTTTAATACCGCGATGACAGGATACCAAGAGATCCTTACCGACCCGTCTTACGCCAAACAGATTGTCACTTTAACTTACCCTCACATCGGCAACACCGGTTGTAACAGCGAGGATGAAGAAGCAAGTGCGGTGTGGGCGCAGGGCCTGGTCATTCGCGATTTACCCCTACTTGCCAGTAACTACCGTTCTGAAGAAGATTTGGCGTCGTATTTAAAGCGACACAATATTCTGGGTATCGCTGAAATCGACACCCGTGCGCTGACGCAAGTGCTGCGCGAACAGGGCGCGTTAGCGGGCTGTATCATGACGGGTGAAAACATCGATGAAGAAGCCGCATTGGCTCAGGCTAAAGCCTTTGCGGGCTTGAAAGGCATGGATCTGGCGCAAGAAGTGACCACGCAAGAAACCTTTGCTTGGACACACGGCAGCTGGGTGTGGAACCAAGGCTTTAGTGAACTGCAAGATGAACGCTTTCACGTGGTAGCCTACGACTTCGGTGCCAAGCGCAATATTTTACGCATGTTGGTCGACAGAGGCTGTCGTTTGACGGTGGTGCCGGCGAAAACGCCTGCTGCTGAGGTGTTGACGATGAACCCCGACGGTGTGTTTTTATCCAATGGCCCCGGTGACCCAGAGCCATGCACTTATGCCATCGAAGCCATTCAGCAGATACTAAAAACCGATATCCCCGTTTTTGGTATTTGCTTGGGCCACCAATTGCTCGGTCTTGCCAGCGGTGCTAAGACCTTAAAAATGAAATTCGGCCACCATGGTGCCAATCACCCCGTCCAGGATTTACGTGATAAGACGGTAATGATTACCAGTCAGAACCACGGTTTTGCGATTGACGAAAACAACATGCCCGAGTGCCTCGAGGTGACCCACGTATCTTTGTTTGACGGCTCAGTCCAAGGCATCCATCGCAAAGATAAAGCGGCGTTCAGTTTTCAGGGTCACCCAGAGGCAAGCCCTGGCCCTCATGATGCCGCCCCATTATTTGACCATTTTATTGAGCTGATGACAGCGCGACAGGAAGGCTAAGCTGACATGCCAAAACGTACCGACATAAGCAGTATCTTGATTTTGGGTGCCGGTCCGATTGTTATCGGTCAGGCTTGCGAATTTGACTACTCGGGTGCTCAGGCGTGTAAAGCGCTGCGCGAAGAGGGTTACCGCGTCATTTTGGTGAACTCCAATCCCGCAACCATTATGACCGATCCGTCGATGGCTGATGCCACCTACATCGAGCCAATCGAGTGGGAAACGGTGTCCAAAATCATCGAAGCAGAACGTCCTGATGCCTTGCTACCCACGATGGGTGGCCAAACCGCATTGAACTGTGCCTTGGATTTGGATAAGCACGGTGTATTGAAAAAGTTCGGCGTTGAAATGATCGGTGCTACTAAAGAGGCCATCGATAAAGCAGAAGACCGGCAGTTGTTTGACGACGCCATGAAGCGTATCGGTCTGGAAACGCCTCGCGCAGCAACAGCGCGCTCGATGGAGCACGCTTTCGCCATACTCGAAGATATTGGTCTACCCTGCATTATTCGCCCTTCGTTTACGATGGGCGGATCGGGTGGCGGGATTGCTTATAACCGTGAAGAATTCGAGGAAATTTGTATTCGCGGATTCGATCTGTCGCCGACACACGAGCTTCTGATCGACGAAAGCCTGATTGGCTGGAAAGAGTACGAAATGGAAGTGGTTCGTGACAAAAACGACAACTGCATTATCGTGTGTTCGATCGAGAATTTCGACGCCATGGGTGTGCACACAGGCGACAGTATTACTGTAGCTCCGGCGCAAACCTTGACCGATAAAGAAATGCAAATCATGCGTGATGCTTCTTTGGCAGTGTTGCGTGAAATTGGTGTCGAAACCGGCGGCTCCAATGTGCAGTTTGGTCAAGATCCAAAAACGGGTCGGTTCGTCATTATCGAAATGAACCCCCGAGTATCAAGGTCTTCTGCCCTAGCATCAAAAGCGACGGGCTTCCCAATTGCGAAAGTCGCCGCGAAGCTTGCCATAGGCTACACCTTAGACGAGCTGCAAAATGACATCACCGGCGGCGCAACACCCGCGTCGTTCGAGCCTGCGATTGACTATGTTGTCACCAAAATTCCGCGTTTTGCCTTCGAGAAATTTGATACCGCGAACTCGCGCCTGACTACGCAGATGAAATCGGTGGGCGAGGTGATGGCGATTGGCCGTACCTTCCAAGAATCGATGCAAAAAGCAATGCGTGGCTTAGAGGTCGGATCTGCAGGATTTGAGCATAAAATGGATGTTTCAAATCCGGATACGCGCGATGAGCTGATTAATGAATTGACTAACCCTGGACCTGATCGTTTGTGGTATATCGGTGACGCTTTCCGCGCCGAAATGAGCGTTGAGGAAGTCTACAAACTGAGCGGTGTGGATCCTTGGTTTTTGGTGCAAATTGAAGACATCATCAAAACCGAGAATGCGCTAAAGTCAGTGTCATTGAGCGACATCGACCACAAACAAATGTGGCGTTTAAAGCGTAAGGGTTTTGCTGACAAGCGTTTGTCGGTTTTGCTGAATAAAACAGAAGCTGAGGTCCGCGATTACCGTCAATCCTTAGATATTCGACCCGTGTACAAGCGGGTGGATACCTGTGCCGCCGAATTTGCATCAGCGACTGCTTACTTATATTCGACCTACGAAGAAGAGTGTGAGGCTCGCCCAACCAATCGCAGGAAGATTGTGGTGTTAGGTGGTGGCCCCAACCGCATTGGTCAGGGTATTGAGTTCGATTACTGCTGTGTACACGCGGCACTGGCCATGCGTGAAGATGGCTACGAGACCATTATGGTCAACTGCAACCCTGAGACGGTTTCTACCGATTACGATACCTCTGATCGTTTGTTCTTCGAGCCGGTGACGATTGAGGACGTAATAGAGATTATCGACCTTGAGAAGCCTGAGGGCGTTATCGTGCAGTTTGGTGGTCAAACTCCGCTTAAATTGGCGCGCGCACTGGAGGCTAAAGGTGTTCCTATTATTGGCACCACACCCGATGCGATTGACCGCGCTGAAGACCGCGAGCGCTTCCAACACATGATTCAGAAGCTGGGTCTGAAACAGCCGGCCAATACAACGGTGCGTTCGGTGGATGAGGCGCTTGAAGCTGCGGCGAGTATTGGTTATCCGTTGGTGGTGCGCCCTTCTTATGTGCTGGGTGGTCGCGCTATGGAGATTGTTTTCCGCGAAGAAGATCTACTGCGATACATGAAGAATGCTGTGTTGGTTTCAGATGATTCGCCCGTATTGCTGGATAGTTTTTTAAGTGCGGCTATCGAGGTGGACATCGATGCGGTTAGCGACGGTAAAACCGTGGTTATTGGCGCAATCATGCAACACATCGAGCAAGCGGGTGTGCACTCTGGCGACTCGGCGTGCGCGTTGCCACCCTATAATTTGCCAATGGACGTGCAAGACGAGATGCGCGAGCAGGTGAAGCAAATGGCCCTAGAGTTGGGTGTTTGTGGTCTCATGAATGTGCAGCTTGCATGGCAAGATAACGAGATTTATGTCATTGAAGTCAACCCTCGCGCGTCTCGGACGGTACCGTTTGTATCGAAGTGTATTGGCGAGTCGTTGGCAAAAGTAGCGGCGCGCTGCATGGCGGGTCAGAGTCTAGAGTCACAGGGCTTCACTAAAGAAATTATTCCAAACTACTTCTCGGTGAAAGAGGCCGTATTACCCTTTAATAAATTCCCCGGTGTTGACCCCATCCTCGGCCCCGAAATGAAGTCAACCGGAGAGGTAATGGGCACTGGCGCCACGTTCCCGGATGCTTTTGCGAAAGCGCAGCTGGCGTCGGGCGGGAATGCGCCTCGTGAAGGTACCGTATTAATCAGTGTGCGTGACGTCGATAAACCCGGTGCCGTGAAAGTCGCACAAAACCTCGCTAGTATTGGGTACAAGATTGCCGCCACGGGCGGCACGGCCGATGCACTAGAGGCAGCAGGTCTCAGCGTCGAGCGAGTCAACAAGGTGAGCGAAGGCCGCCCGCACATTGTGGATTTTGTGAAGAATGATCAAGCTTCTTTGATTATTAATACCACAGAAGGCCGACGTGCTATTTTAGATTCTGCTCCTATTCGGGCGAGCGCCGAGGCGCATAGGGTGTTCTACACGACGACTCTGGCGGGTGCGGAAGCGGTATGTATGACCCTGATGCAAGAAGATGATAAACAAGTGCGGCGTCTGCAAGATCTGCACGGAGGTTTGCGATCATGAATAAAGTGCCTATGACAAAGGCGGGTGAGATGGCCTTGCGCGCAGAGCTCGAGCGTTTGCGTAAAGTCGAGCGCCCGCGCATTATTGCTGCGATTGCTGAAGCTCGCGAGCACGGCGACTTGAAAGAAAACGCCGAATATCATGCAGCACGCGAGCAACAAAGCTTTGCCGAAGGCCGTATCATGGAAATCGAGGGCAAGTTGTCGTATGCGCAAGTTATTGATATTACAGCCATTCCTCACACAGGTAAGGTGATCTTTGGTACTACGATTGATCTGATTAATTTGGCCAATGATCAAGAAGTCACCTACCGTATTGTGGGCGATGACGAAGCGGACGTTAAGCGCAACCTGATTTCAGTGAGTTCACCGATCGCACGCGCGTTGATTGGTAAAGAAGAAGGCGACGTGGTGGTGGTAAAGGCGCCAAGCGGCGATATTGAATACGAAATTGATCAGGTTAGGCACGAAGCCTAACCAAAATCGAGAGCACTAGGCCAAAGCGGCGCGGATCAAGTTTGACAGTTTTGGATTCGGCTTTTTGCTGCGGCGCAGTAGTAAGGCAGTGTTACCGATGACTTGCACCGCTTCAGCGTTAAGCTCTCCGCACAAGTCGCTGATGATTTCCGCCTTGCTATCACGATCCATGCCGGCACATTTGATTTTGATGAGTTCGTGATCGTTTAAAGCGCGATCGACCTCAGCAATGACGGTTTCGCTTAAGCCAGAGCCGCCGACCGTCACGATGGGCTTTAATTTGTGGCCAATGGCGCGATATTGGCGTTTTTCAATATTTTTCATGGTGATTCGTTTGTCATTCAGGGCGGCGGATGATACACAGGTCTGAGCTCGAATAATACGGTTTACACAGTACTATGGCAAAAAAGAAATCCTCCAGTAAGGCATGGCTCAAAGAGCACCGCGATGACGTCTATGTGCAGCGAGCGCAAAAAGAGGGTTATCGCTCGCGAGCCTGCTACAAATTGATCGAGTTAAACGAAAAGGATCGCCTGCTGAGGCCCGGTATGACGGTGGTTGATTTGGGCTCGGCGCCCGGTGGTTGGTCGCAAGTGGCGGCTGGAATTGTCGGTGTCAAAGGCCGCGTTATTGCAACCGATATATTGCCTATGGACACGCTTGAAGACGTCGATTTTATTCAAGGCGATTTCACCGAAGAAGCAGTCTTCGACGCTCTCCTAGAGGCTATCGGCGACGAGCCAGTCGATTTGGTCATGTCTGACATGGCGCCCAATATGAGTGGCATGACCGCGGTGGATCAGCCGCGAGCGATGTACTTAGTCGAGCTGGCCGTTGACATGGCTTCTCGAGTACTGGCACCAAAAGGTGCCTTTGTTGCCAAGGTGTTTCAGGGCGAGGGCTTTGATGAATTATTCAGGAGTTTGCGCGAGCAATATCAAACGGTTCTGACTCGCAAGCCAGACGCGTCGCGTCCGCGTTCAAGAGAAGTCTACATCGTTGCAAAAGGCTTCAAAGGCGCTTGAATTGTTGCGTCCCCGTCCCCATGTCTAGTAAATGAACGTATAAAACGATGCGTTTCTACGTTGCTGTATGCTTTTGACCTTGGTAAAACTTGGCGCCGATCGCCCTGCCAATTCGTTGCGAAGGCGTTATACTGAGGGTCATTCATGAGTGCGCGATTGCCGCTCGACTAGGAAAGCCGTGTTACTGAAGGCGGCAAGTGAGGAAGTGCTTTGAACAATGTAACCAGAAATTTGTTGTTGTGGTTGGTTATTGCCGCTGTGTTGATGTCGGTCTTCAATAACTTTAATCCTCAGCAGTCCAGTGAGCGACTTGGCTATTCTGAATTTATTAACGAAATCCAGAACGATCGAGTGCGCCAAGTGCTTATTGATGGGCTAACTATTAATGCTGAGCGTTACGACGGTTCACGCTTTGAAACGATTCGCCCAATGGTCGAAGACCCCAAATTGATGGACGATTTGCTGCAACACAAAGTCATTGTTGAGGGCAAAGAACCAGAGCAGCAAAGCATTTGGATGCAGCTCCTGGTAGCCAGCTTCCCGATCTTAATTATTATTGCAGTGTTTATGTTTTTCATGCGCCAAATGCAGGGTGGTGGCGGTGGTCGTGGCGGCCCAATGAGCTTTGGTAAAAGTAAGGCCCGCATGTTGGGTGAAGATCAAATTTCTACGACCTTCGCGGACGTCGCTGGCGTCGATGAAGCCAAAGAAGACGTCCAAGAGTTGGTGGAGTTCTTGCGCGACCCGTCTCGCTTTCAGAAGTTGGGCGGGCGCATCCCGCGCGGTGTTTTGATGTCGGGTCAGCCCGGTACTGGTAAGACGCTGCTTGCGAAAGCGATTGCCGGTGAGGCAAAAGTGCCCTTCTTTTCAATTTCGGGTTCTGACTTCGTTGAAATGTTTGTGGGTGTCGGCGCGTCGCGTGTACGAGACATGTTTGATCAGGCCAAAAAGCAGTCACCCTGTATTATTTTCATCGATGAGATCGACGCTGTGGGTCGCCATCGTGGCGCTGGATTAGGGGGGGGCAATGACGAGCGGGAACAAACCCTCAACCAGCTGCTGGTAGAAATGGATGGATTCGAAGGTCACGAAGGTGTGATTGTGATCGCGGCTACCAACCGCCCCGACGTATTAGACCCAGCACTCTTGCGCCCTGGACGCTTTGATCGCCAAGTCGTCGTGGGGTTGCCCGACATTCGCGGGCGAGAACAAATTCTTAAGGTTCACATGCGCAAAGTGCCCTTGGGTGAGGATGTCGAGCCCTCAAAAATTGCGCGCGGTACGCCGGGTTTCTCGGGCGCTGATCTGGCCAACTTGGTGAACGAAGCGGCTCTCTTTGCCGCTCGTGGCAACGCACGGAAAGTGGGCATGCAGCAGTTTGAATTGGCCAAAGACAAGATCATGATGGGCGCCGAGCGCAAATCAATGGTGATGTCAGAGGCCGAGAAGCGCAATACTGCTTACCATGAGGCTGGCCACGCGATTGTCGGTCGCTTGATGCCTGAGCACGATCCTGTGTACAAGGTTTCGATTATTCCGCGCGGCCGGGCACTTGGCGTGACCATGTTTCTGCCAGAGGAAGACCGCTATAGCCACAGCCGCAGATATATTATTAGCTCCATTTGCAGCTTATTTGGCGGGCGAATCGCTGAAGAGATTACCTTGGGTAAAGATGGTGTGACGACAGGTGCGTCGAACGATATCCAGCGTGCGACCAAAATGGCAAGAAGTATGGTGACGCAGTGGGGACTGTCAGAACGTTTGGGTCCTCTCATGTATGATGAGGCGCAAGAAGAGGTGTTCCTAGGCCGATCTGCTGGGCAGAATCACTCAAGTGTTTCTGGTGAAACCGCCAAAGCTATCGACGAAGAGGTGCGCTCGATTATCGATGAGTGTTATGCGACGGCGAAACGTATTTTGGAAGAAAATATCGATAAACTGCATACGATGGCAGATGCGCTGATGCACTACGAGACGATCGATTCGGGGCAAATCGACGATATCATGGCTGGTCGTGAGCCTCGTGAGCCTTCGGATTGGAACGGTTCTAGCGGCGGCGATACCACCACGAAAGCGGAACAAGACGTCAAGGGTGGTGACAATGTCACGCCAATCGGTGGTCCCGCCAGCGAACACTAGAGCCAATGATGAGTGAGATAAGCCTCGACCGGTGTTACGTTGCTGGTCGAGAGCTGCAATTCCCTGCGGTGATGGGCGTGGTGAATACCACGCCCGATTCATTTTCTGATGGTGGCACACTTTACCAATCCACACGCTTGGACCTAGACAAAGCCTTCGATCGCTGTGCCAAAATGGTCCAAGAGGGTGCGACCATTTTGGATATTGGTGGCGAAAGTACTCGACCAGGATCCGACCCCGTTAGTGTCGAACAAGAGTTGGAACGCGTTATACCTCTAGTGGAGCGTTTGGCTCGATCGTTCGATGTGGCGCTGTCACTTGATACTTCGACGCCTCAAGTTATGCTTGAAGGAGCGCTGGCGGGTGCTCACATTATTAACGACGTCAGAGCCTTGCAGCGCGAGGGTGCGCTTGAGGCCGCGTGCAGCACTGACTTAGCGGTATGCCTGATGCACATGCAGGGTGAACCTAAAACCATGCAAGCACAGCCAGCCTATGATGACGTTGTGCAAGACGTCAGCGGTTTTTTGAACCAGCGAATCGAAGATTGCCTAACCGCAGGCATCGATAAAAAGCGCCTGTGGATTGATCCAGGGTTTGGTTTTGGTAAGACTCTGGCGCATAATATCGAATTAATGCAAAACATTTCTTACTTTTGTAATGGTGGCTATCCCGTGCTAGTGGGTGTCTCCAGAAAATCGATGATTGGCGCTATTACAGGTAAAGATGTGAACAAACGCTTAGCCGGAGGGCTGGCACTGGCAACCTATGCACTGATGCAAGGTGCCCACATCATTCGTACGCACGATGTCGATGCGACTATGGATGTTGTAAACGTGGTCAGGGTGCTTAAGGGGGAACAATGAGCAAACGCTATTTTGGAACGGATGGAATTCGCGGTGAAGTAGGTGTAGCACCGATTACCCCTGATTTTATGCTTAAGCTCGGTTGGGCTGCGGGCAAAGTCTTTGCGGCGAAAGCGGGCAAACAGCGGCCTCTCGTGGTGATTGGCAAAGACACAAGAGTGTCTGGCTATATGTTCGAATCGGCTTTAGAGGCGGGTTTGGTGGCAGCGGGCGTCGATGTTCGTTTGCTTGGCCCAATGCCAACCCCGGCGGTTTCAGTAATGACCCAAACACTGAATGCGACAGCTGGCATCGTGATTAGCGCATCGCACAATCCCTTTCAGGACAACGGCATCAAATTCTTTGGCCATGACGGGGGGAAGTTGGGTGATGAGCTCGAGTTTGAAATCGAGGCCATGATCGATCGTCCGCTAGAGACTTCGGGTTCGAGTGCCTTGGGCAAAGTTGTGCGCATTAACGATGCTGGCGGCCGTTACATTGAATATTGCAAATCGACCGTGCCCAGAGGTTTTAGCCTAGCGGGTTTAAATCTGGTGGTGGATTGCGCAAACGGTGCGACTTATCACGTAGCGCCAGCGGTTTTTCAAGAACTGGGCGCCAACGTGACAAAAATTGGTACCGAGCCCAATGGCTTTAACATTAATGCCGGTGTTGGCTCGACCGATATGAGTGCTTTGGCTGCGCAGGTTCGACAAACCCAAGCGGATTTGGGTATCGCTTTCGATGGCGACGGTGACCGAGTGCTCTTTGTTGACCATCAGGGCGCAGAAATTGAGGGTGACCAGTTGCTGTACGTTATGGCGAAATCACGTCAGCAGCGTGGCTGTAACGATCAAGGCGTCGTGGGTACATTGATGTCGAATCTTGGGTTGGAAGTCGGCCTTAAAGCCCTTGGCCTCGGATTTTTCCGGGCAAAAGTCGGTGATCGCTACGTGAAAGAGGCTATGTTAGCACGTGGCTGGGTGCTGGGCGGCGAATCGTCAGGGCATTTAATCTGCACCGATGTGTCGAATACAGGGGACGGTATTGTTTCTGCTTTGCAGGTTTTGCGCGCAGTGGTCGAGAGCGGTGACAGTCTTGGTGCGTTGTGCTCTGAAATGGATATGATGCCGCAAACGATGATTAACGTGCGTATGTCAGAGCGCGTTGATATTACTGCTAATCCGCAAGTGCAGGCTGCGGTTGCCGAAGTGGAGTCGGCGTTAGGCGACTCGGGTAGGGTATTACTGCGGCTGTCGGGCACCGAGCCGTTAGTGCGTGTCATGGTCGAGGGCAGCAATGCCAGCACCGTAAACGAGTTATGTGCGAGTTTAGCGACAAAAGTTGAGCAGGCGCTCGCAGATTGACTTGTAACGAATCCATGCTTTCGATAGACTTGCGCGCGCTTTAGAGGTGATGCTATGCCAAACGCCTTAGTCGTCGGCAATTGGAAAATGTGGGGATCACGAGAGCAGGCCAAGACGCTTGCATCGAGTGTTGCTGGATCCAGCCAATCCGGCGTAGATTGGGGCGTTTGTCCACCGTTTCCCTACCTGCAGGTTGCTATTGATCAACTCGGTTGCGATCGGGTCGGTGCGCAAACGGTCAGTGCCGATCAGTCCGTGCCGCATACTGGCGATGTCAGCGCTGAAATGTTGGCTGACCTTGGCGTGCGATGGGTGATTGTTGGTCACTCCGAGCGGCGGGCAGAGCGGCACGAAACAAACGAGCTTGTGCGAGCGCAGGTTGAACGAGCCCTGAGTCAAGGCTTAGTGCCGATTGTGTGCGTGGGAGAAACCCTAGAGCAACGCAATGCCGGGCAGGCCGAGTCGGTTGTCGTAGAGCAACTTGATGCGGCTTTGCAGGGCTTGGTGCCTACGACTGACTTAGTCGTAGCCTACGAGCCGGTTTGGGCGATTGGAACGGGCGTTGTGGCAACACCTGAGCAGGCACAGGCGATGCATGCCGTTGTGCGGCAGCGAGTAAAAGATTTGGGTTTGAGCGACCGAACGCCTTTACTGTATGGGGGCAGCGTCAAACCGGATAACGCCGAAGGCTTGTTTGCCTTGGCAGATGTCGATGGCGCCCTAGTGGGTGGAGCATCGTTAGACGCGCAAGCGTTTTTAGCAATTATTGATGCCGCGGCGGCGGCAAAGGCCGAATAGGCAAGAGAATATGGAACAGATTATTTTAGTAGTGCATTTGTTGGTGGCCTTGGCGATCATTGGTTTAATTATGATCCAGCAGGGTAAAGGCGCCGACATGGGTGCGTCGTTTGGTGCAGGTGCGTCGCAAACCTTGTTGGGTAGCGCTGGTAGCGGAAATGCCTTAACTAAGGCGACTTCTTGGTTGGTGGCGGCGTTTTTCGCAACCAGCTTTGCCCTAGCGGTTGTAGCTAACGAGAAGACAGCACCGGTAGAAGATTTGGGTATTGAAATTCCAGTAGAGGTTGAGGCGCCAGCGAGTGACTTGCCCGTTGTGGATGACGAGCCCGAGGCAATGAGCCCAACGAGCGACTTGCCTATAGTTCCTGATTCAGGGGACAATTAAAGAGCAACAAAGCCGAAGTGGTGGAATTGGTAGACACGCCATCTTGAGGGGGTGGTGAGCATAGCTCGTGCGGGTTCAAGTCCCGCCTTCGGCACCAACCATTTGACAGCCGTGACCTTAGGGTTGCGGCTTTTGTTTTTCAGTAGCGCTGTTCTAGACGCGGGACTACCCCGGCCTTCGCTGGTTCCTCGCGCGCGGTATCGCGCTCGGGCTCAGGCGTGATTCGCTGAGCGAATCACCCCGCAATCGGCACCAACCATTCGACTAAAGTGATTTAGTCATCGCAAGTAGCTATTTAGTATCTTCGTTTTAGATGCGGGACTACCCCGGCCTTCGCTGTTTCCTCGCGCGCGGTATCGCGCTCGGGCTTAGGCGTGATTCGCAAAATTAAAACCAAGTTCGGTTTCAATACATCTCTGCGGCGAGGCCAAACGCTTAGTAGCTTAAACCATGCCCAAAACCATACAGCGTATCTTCTGGTGCATAACCCGGTGCGTCGGGCGCTTGGTGCAAAATGGCCTCGGCGCTGTTGGCCAATGCAAAAGGCAGTCTCCCGCTGGGGTTAAAGCGGCCTGTAACCACATCGAGCAGTGCGTTGTCGTCCGAACCAAACAAGGCGATGTGTGCACCTACCTTGGCGAAGCCGCTGGCGTCATCCATGACGTAGGGTTGGCGGAAATACACTGCGAGTATGGTCTTGTCAGCACCAACACTCGCAATGGTGTTGTTAATTTGCTCCAAGCTAGGGGTTACCACCCATGATTTGGTGTTCGCCATTTGGCTAAAGGCCAAAAAGTCGAGCTCGTCTGGCGCCGCACCACCGAAAATAGTTGCTGGTTCAAGGCCTGGTACCGGTAGCGGCTCCATGGGCATGTGGCTCAGGTCTGTTACGGGGTTAGTGACTGTCACTCGGATTAGAGCATAGTCGGCATTAGCGATAGCTTCGGGATTGGTTTCACCGCTCTCAATCACGACACCCTCTCTTGACTCTATGCGCGTATCGACACCAAGGGTGAACAGACGCACTGGCTTGCCTGTTACTTTGATGGGCAAGAGGTCATTTTCATTCTTCAACAGCACGATCGCCTTGCGTTGGGCAAGATCCGCTTTGGCTTGGAATTCTGGATTGCCCACTAGCTCGGTCGCAGCGTAGGGATCGACATAGGGGTTTTCGAATAATCCCAATTCAAACTGCTCCTTGAGCAAGCGCGCGACAGACAGATCAAGTCGCTCTTCGCTGATTAACCCGCTCTCGACCAAAGACAGTATTTGACTGTGGTCATCAAAGCCCGACAGTACGTCGGTGCCAGAGTGGATTGCGAGGCTCAGTAACTCTTCGATCGATTTGTCCTCAAGTCCCCAGGCTCGGTTTGCGCTGACGGGGCCAATAATACCGGTGTCCGAATTCACGTAGCCTTTGAACCCGAGTTTTTCTCTTAACAACCCGGTTACGATACCTTTTGAGAACGCCATGCCAACGTCATTGGGTTGATAATCTTGTCCCACGGGTATGCCGTAGTAGGCCATAATTGATGAGGTTCCCGCGTCGATAGCGGCAACGAAGGGCTTGAGATGTGCATCAAATTGACCGGCCGGGTAGCTTTGATTGCGACCAAAATGATAATGGGGGTCTCCGCCTCCAGCTTGCGGACCACCGCCCGGGAAATGTTTGATGGTAAGTGCCACGCTTTCCTTGCTGAGTTGTTCGCCCTGAAGCGTCGTGACCAAGGTGGTGATAATGTCGGCGGCAAGATCAGCATCCTCAGTAAAGGTTTCGTGTACTCGATACCATCGGGGTTCGGTCGATAAGTCCGCCATATAACCGTACATGCCGCGTAAGCCGATCGCGATCCATTCCTGGCGCATAATATCAGCGAATTCCCGTATCAAGTCTTGGTCGCGTGTAGCCGCCAAGCCGGCTTCTTTAGGCCAGGTCGAGAACGAACCCGCCGATAAGTTAATGCCAGGTCGTGAATCTTGTTCATAATGATTGCGTGCGTTGGACTTGAACAAGGCAGGAATACCCAGGCGGGTGGATTCGGCCAAGGCTTGAATAGCATTGGTGTAATTCGCTGCTTCGAATGGCGTGATTTGGGCGCCACTTCGGCCTGAGGGTGCGGAGCGGTCTGGGTTGGGCACGACGGGATTGCGAAAGATAAAACGTGTCATATACTCCTGCTTGACAAATTTTTCGGCCTTGTCGGGCAGCAAGCCTTCCGATTCTGCGTTTAGCGTTTGAATCAACATCATGCCCGCTTTCTCATTGATCGTCATGCGAGCTACTAGATCGCTCACGCGCTCGCTGGTTGGCAGGCGCCAGTCTTCGTAGGGGTCTAGGCTTGAGTTATCGTTCAGGTCTTTGAAGGTATAGCCGTCGATTTCTAGGTATTGCTTGGCCACTTTGACGAGCTGGGGTTGAGTATCGGCGGCCGGTTCGCTGGATGCAGATTGGTCTGCTACGTCAGCGCATCCCGTGAGTAACAAAGCCATTGCGCATACTAAGAGGCGACTCGCTCCCGCTTTACCACTTTGGTTGTCATCTCGAATCGGTTTGTTTGTTACCCTGTTCATGCCTTTGCTCCCGCCGAAAGTTTAATGCCTGCCAATTTGGTCAGGCCACTTGGCCAAAATAGAGCTTTTTGGTGTAAAAAGCAAGTTTAGTCGCCTATCAGCAGACTAAACTCGGCCTTTTGACCGCGAATGCAAGTCTATGTTCAGCCGATTAGCTGCAGCGCCTGAGTATCCTAATCTGATCCATATGGGTTATTCCGTACGCTGCTATGTCAGTTAAGCTTGGTGTTTGAGGTGACGATAAAATCACACAATAACGAGACAAAATATGAGTACGAGACGAATTGAAGAACTTTTGGCCCTACGCTACGCCAGTATCTGCGATAAGAGAAACTTTTCAGATGTTAAAGACATCGTCACCGAGGACTTTAAGCAAACCGGTCCCGAATGGCATTGCGACGGCGCAGCCGCTTTTGAAGCGCAATTGGGTTACTTAAAAGACAACTTCTCGGCAACCATGCACATGGTGGGTAACCAGTTGGGCGAGTGGCAGGGCGAGGTTTACCGGGGTGAGACCTACAGCATTGCGAACCACTTGTACGAAAAAGATGGCGTTGCGCGCAAGTTGGATATGGCCATTCGATATGATGAGGAGATTTGCCAAGAGAATGGGGTGTACAAGTATGCTCGTCGGGATGTCCACGTGATTTGGGTATCTGACACTGCCTTGTACTCGTGAGGGGAATTGTCCCCGGCTTAAGGGGAATTTTGTATGAGTAGAAAAGTGGCGTTCATCACAGGTGCAAGCCGTGGCATTGGAGCAGAAACGGCCGTTCAATTAGCGAAGGCTGGCTATGATATCGCTATTACTGCACGCACGCTGAAAGAAGGTAGTGAGCAAACCTACGGCGCGGTTACCACGTCGCTGTCGGGCAGTTTAGAAGTGACAGCCGCGCGTGTCGAGGAGGCGGGTGGCAGGGCCTTGTGCTTAACCTCCGATATTCTTAAGCCCCGGACTGTTTTGGCCGCCATTGATGAAGCGGTTGCAACCTTAGGTCCTATTGATTTGTTGTTTAACAATGCGTGTTACCAGGGGCCTGGCAACCTCTCGCGTTTTTTAGAGGTCGAAGTCGAGCAGGTGGAGGCAATTTTTACCGGTAACGTCACGACGCCGACCATGGCGGTTCAAAAAGTGTTACCGAGTATGATTGAGCGCGGTAGCGGCGTGATTATTAACATGGTGTCTGGCTCGGCAGTAAATAATCCACCTGTCCCCGTCGATCAGGGAGGGTGGAGCTTTGCCTATCCAGCTTCGAAGGCGGCATTAATTCGCATGGTGCCCGCGTTACGCATAGAGCATACAGAGCCAGGTCTGCGTTTTTTTAACGTGGAGCCAGGGTTTGTCTACACCCAAGTCATGAAGGCCAATCACTTTGGCGAAGAGGCTGCGGCTCGATTCGGACCTACCGATCCCGCCGATGTGGCAGAGGTGATTCGCTGGCTGGCAACGACTGAAGAGGCAATGGCTTATCATGATAAGACCATTATCTTTGCCCCGCAGCTGTCTAAAACAGTGAGTGAATCGCCTCATGGTTAGGCGCTTTGGGTATCCAATTGACCGCCCTGCGGTAGGAACTTTGTCATCTATGATTATTAAACGGCCTCATACTTAAATAGAATAAATACGAGGTTTAAGCACTATTTGATGTAGGAACCAATATATGCCCTGTCATTCGCGATAAAAATCGCTTTGCTTGTCTTATTGTCTAGCATTAAAGTGCTGTATTCATCGGTGATAATAAGGAAAAAGTTATGCGTATTTCTGACCGTCTTGTACCCTCCGCGTTTGCGATTTTGGCGACGGTTAATCTGGCATTCGCTTCATCATTTGGTGCTGCTCAAGCTCCAGAAGCCGATACCACCAACGTACTATTTTTACCGCAGGACGTTCGAGAAAAAGTGTTCGGTAATATTCGAGGTGCTTTTCCAAATCGTACGGTATCGACCGGTAACTCCGTAAAAGTCCTTAACAAGGCTTATCAAGATTTTGCTGAATTACGCTATGAGGTGGACGGCAAACAATATTCGTTACAAGATTTTTACGCGCGCACGGCGACCCGCGGAATTATTGTGGTGCAAGGCGATGACATTAAGTTAGAGCACTATTCACCCGGCCATACCGAAGAAACCCGCTGGGTCTCGTTTTCGGTGACTAAGTCCCTGACCTCTATGCTGATTGGCGCAGCGGTCAAAGACGGTTATATCGAAAGTGTTGATGAAAAAGTTGCCGACTACTTGCCGCGCCTGAAAGGCACATCTTATGAGGATGTTCGCATTAAGGATGTACTGCACATGGCCTCAGGTGTTGCTTGGAATGAAGATTATGCGGACCCCAAGTCAGACGTGGCCTTGGCCGGTGCACTGAATGGCATCGATCTGGTGCAGTACCTAGCTAACTTGCCTAAAGTCGCCGAGCCCGGCACAACCTTTAATTACAATACGGGCGAGACAAATCTCGCGGGCGAATTGCTAAGATCGGCCATCGGCAACAATGCTTCTGAGTATTTAGAGCATAAAATCTGGAAGCCTTACGGTATGGAGCATGACGCCTACTGGCTGTTGTCCAGCGAGGGCGGTGTTGAAACAGGGGGCTGCTGCTTGAATGCAACCCTTCGAGACTATGCCCGCATAGGTATGTTCGCTAAAGACCAGGGTGTTTTGCCCGATGGTACTGGTGTACTGCCCGAGGGCTGGATGAAAGAGTCGACGAGTCCTTCCGAAGGCTTTGATGGTTACGGCTACCTGTGGTGGTTGTTCGACGATGGCTCGTATTCAGCGCGCGGTATTTTTCAGCAGTGGATTTATATCGACCCCAAGCGTGATCTCGTCATTGCTACGCACACTAATGCGGCGCAAGCGGTAGAGGACGAAGACCACAAGCACGTGGCGGCGGTCATTCAGGCCTTGCGCCATGCGCTTTAAAAGCCGCTAGTACTGCTCGCTCGGAGAATTGATGGTGGCGTAAATTTTCGCGCTGCCATCTTCCATCAATAACATGACCTGGTAGGGGTCAAACCGGTCACCCACTTCCATGCCTGGGCTGCCGACGGGCATCCTTGGAACACTAAGTCCGATGCTACCCGCCGGAGGACTGTCCATAAATTGCTTAATCAACTTGGCTGGAACGTGTCCTTCGAAAACGTAGCGATCGTCAATGACGCCCGTATGGCAGGATTGCATTTGCGGCTGTATACCCATGGCGCCCTTAAATCCACTGAGATCTGAGGGGTGCTGCGCTGTGCTGCTAATACCATTGTTTGCTAGGTGATCCATCCAATGAAGACAGCAGCCGCAAGTCTCGCTTTTGAAGACGGTCATATCGAGCGATGTGTCGGCACGAGCAGACAGAGTGGCAACACAAAATAGGCTGAGAATGAGATTCCGTATCAAGTGCGCATAGAACGGAGGGGTGTTAAGTAAATTCCACATGGGTAAGCTCCTAAAATATTAGAGAAAGTATAGCAAGCTAATCGGGCTATCGCAGGGATGCATCAAAGGCACAAAAAAGGCGGGCTAAGCCCGCCTTTTATTGATGTTTTAGCGCCTAGTTGTTGCGCCAGAATACGGTCAGGCCCACCATACGAGGAGGTGCGGGGGTCGCATTACCTACGCCACCCGTGGGGTAGTTGTGCAGATAGTAATCCTCATCGGTAAAGTTGGTTACCCACGCGCTAACCTGCGTGTTACCCGATGGCGTGGTGTAGATTAAACGGAAGTCACCCGCGTCGTACTCGGGCACTGCCGCAAACGCGAGGTTATCTGGATCCTGCCATACGAGGTCTTTATGACGCCAGTCCACCTGAGCCGCCAGCGTTGCACCAGACGCGAGCGGCCAATCATAGCGCACCAACAAGTTATAGGCGAAATCGGGAGCATTACGCAGTTCGTTGCCGGAACGATCTGGCGTGGTGTTGTTAGCGGGTGCCGAGTAGCCTGCCGGGATACTGAAGTTATCGAACGCCGTATCCAGCCAGGTCGCGCTACCTTGAATCGTCAGGTTTTCCATTGGGAAGGCTGTAAACTCGAGCTCGAGGCCCTCTACGGTAGCATCTGCGGCGTTTTGCGTTATCAATACCCCGGTATTTACACCTGCGGCTGCCAATGAATCAGGCAGAAGTAGCTGCAAAATTTGTAGGTCCTCGTAGTCGGTCGAGAATGCTGATGCATTTAGACGGACCTTGTTGTCCATCCATTCCGTTTTTACACCCACTTCGTATAGCGTCGCGAACTCTGGATCAAACGGAGTTGCCGCAGCAATTTCCGTTGCGGCCAAACCTTGATAACCGCCGGACTTAAAGCCCTCAGAGTAGGTAGCGTACCAAAAGACATCTTCGGTCTGTTGGTATTCCAACGAGACCTTTTTAGTCAGCTCGCTCCAATCCTCGCTGGTTTCAAAATCGAAGTTGCCCACAATTGCAGCACCCAACAGCGCCAGGCCGTCGGCCGTGCCTTTGCGGTCCATTTCTTTTTCTTCTGAGGTGTAGCGAGCTCCAGCAGTCACACTTAATTTATCAGTGATGTCGTAGGTGAACTGTCCGAAAATTGCCATGGATGTTGTTTTGTTGAGCTGGTCATCTGATCCAGGAATATAAGGGAGTAGGGTAAAGGGGGTGCCCGGAACGACTTGATTGGGCTGGCCCGTTGCCAGATTGAGATCTATACCCTGAAGCGCAATACCCACACCGATACTTTCAATACGGTGTGTTTCCTCTTCCATGTAATATAGGCCGCCCACCCACTGTAGCGGGCCATCGCTGGTTGACGTAAATCTTAGTTCTTGCGTAATCGTGTCGGACTCGTCGGTGTAGAAGTTGGCGCCAAAGAGCATTTGAGAGCCTAGTGGTGCTACCGAGGCGTAAAGGTTCATTAGCGGGCTTGCGCCTGATGCGCCGCCTGGGCCCAGCTCGTCTGAGTTTTCGGCATCGACATTACGAAATGAACTAATAGAGGTCAGCATGATGTCATCGTTAATATTCCAATCAACTCGGGCCATGACGCTTTTTGCTGTACTTTCAAAGTACCCTGCCGTATCGAACAACCCTGTATGGATCTTTTTGTCGTAATTGGGGATCAATGCGGCACTTACCGTATAGCTTAGCCCCGGTGCACTGGGTGGCTCGATAAAGTGGTCTGGTTGGCCCAGCTTATCGATGGTGGAATATGCGGCCGATAAATTGATTTCGAGATCTTCAGAGGGCGTCAAGCGCAGACCAAAGCGCGCACTGTCAGAATTGATGTCGTGAGTGTCAGAAACCTTCCCGCCCGTATATTCAGGGATACTATTTAGTGCAGACTCAAAATAGCCATCACGACGACGCGTCGAAAAAGAAGCCTTACCGTAAACGCCCTCCGATAACTCACCGCTCAGTAAACCGCGCAGCGTTCTTGCGTTGTAGTCACCCAAGGTCGCTTCCACTTGCATGACGGTTTCTTCAGTAGGTTTGCGCGTGATCATGTTGACCGCACCACCCACAACGTTTTTGCCAAAAAGCGTGCCCTGTGGGCCGCGTAAGACCTCGATACGCTCTAGATCGAACAGATCGATGTCCATGCCTGCAGAGCGGCCGATGTAAACTTCGTCGATGAATACGATCACCGACTGGTCACCACCGGCGCCGTCTTCGTTAGAGCCGATACCGCGGATATAGAGCTGTGGTTGACCTGGGTTAAAGGTACCCATGGTGAAGCCGGGTGTGCGCTCGGTAATACCTTTAAGATCGACGATGCCCTGATCGCGCATCATGTCTTCGCTAAAGGCCGATACTGCCATAGCGACGCTTTGCAATGACTCTTCGCGGCGGTTAGCCGTTACGATCACTTCTTCTAGGGCACTTGCTTGCGAAAATGCCAATGGTGCTTGAAAACTTAAACCTGCTGCGACTGCCCCAACAGCCAGTGCCAAAGGCTTTAACCCGCAGGCTTTGGTCGAGTTGTTACTCATGTGCTTCCCCTCATTCGTAGTTGAATAGTAATCGTTATTATTTAAGGTACTTGCGTATGCTTGGTTCTACCGATTTCATGGGGAAAGCGATAGATCCAGTTCAGGCTGCCTGATAAGACCACTTTAAGACAGCCTTAATGAAATGGCTGAGGAGAGGGGCCACTGGCGCTGCATTGATGCGCAGCGCCAGCGTTGAAAAGTGCGAGTTAGTCGTTAAGTTTACGCAAATGAATATCAGCAACAGCAAGTGCAGTCATATTCAAGATACCGCGCCCGGATACCGAGGGGATTAAAATGTGAACGGGTTTTTCTAAGCCGCATAAAAAGGGGCCTACCAAGCGGGCTTCGGTCAGTGATCGAATCAAGCCTAATGCAATACTGGCGGTATCCATGTTTGGCATGATGAGGACGTTTGCTTTACCTTCGATTTGGTTGTCTTCAAAAATTGTGGCCCGCATTTCGGGGTTTAGGGCTGAAAGCGAATGCATTTCGCCGTCGATTTGCACATCGGGGCGCAAATCGCGAAGGCGCGCCGCGGCATTCTTCATTTTTAATGCGGAGGCATCTTCGTAGGTACCGAAGTTCGAGTGCGATAACAGCGCGACGCGTGGCTCGATATCAAAGCGTTTGGCGTATTCGATGGCGTCTTGCGCAATGGTGACGATCTCGTCTTCACTTGGATCTACGTTGACGAAAGGGTCCGCGATAATGAGCGGGCCATCTTCAAGTAGCAGGGCGCATACCGAGGACACGACGCCAGAGTCGCGACTGCTATTGATGAAGCTGGACAGGTGTTTCAGGTGGCGATCAAAGCGACCCACTTTGCCGCAAATCATACCATCGGCTTCACCCATATCCACGAGCAAGCCCGCCATAACAGTGGCATTAGTGTGCGCCACAGTTTTTGCGGCTTCTACTGACATACCTGAACGTCCAACTTTCCGGTGGTAGTGACGCCAGTACTTGTCTTCCAAGTCGCCAGCTTCAATATTCATGATTTCGATGTCGTTCTCGATATCAATTCGCAGGCCCAATTTGGTTATTTTTGACTCGATGACCGAGGGGCGACCCAACAAAATAGGCTTGGCAACTTTCTCGTCGATTACGCCCTGCATGGCCAGCAGTACATCGTCGTTTTCGCCTTCGGCATACGCAATGCGCGCAGGGTTTTTGCGAGCGATATCGATGGTGGGCTGCATGAATAAGCGGCTACCGCTGACGTAAGAATGCAGTTTGTTGCGATAGGCTTCCATATCTTCGATGGGGCGCGTGGCGACACCACTTTCCATGGCTGCTTTCACCACGGCTAGGGGGACGTCTTCAATCAAACGAGCATCAAATGGCTTGGGGATTAGATAGTCTGGTCCGAACTTAAGTTCTTCACCGGCGTAAGCTTCAACAACTGCTTCTGTTACTTCTCGGTGCACCAAGTCAGCAATGGCTTTTACGGCCGCTTTTTTCATCTCTTCGTTAATGGTGGTAGCGCCACAATCTAACGCGCCGCGGAACATAAATGGAAAGCACAGAACATTGTTTACCTGGTTAGGGTAATCTGATCGGCCTGTCGCTAAAATTGCGTCAGGGCGCGCGGCTTTGGCCTCCTCGGGCATAATTTCGGGTGTGGGGTTGGACATCGCTAAAATAAGAGGGTCGCGCGCCATTTTTTTGACGAGATCGCCGTTCAAAACGCCAGGGCCCGATAAGCCCATGAATAGGTCTGCGTCGGTAATGGCGTCTTCAATGGTCCGATCGGTAGTTGCGACCGCGTAGGCCTCTTTGTACTTGTTCATACCTTCGGTTCGACCGGCGTAAATAACGCCCGTTCGGTCTAGCATTCGGACATTGGCTTTTTGTAGACCCATGCTTACCAATAAGTCGACGCAAGCGATACTGGCTGCACCTGCGCCAGACACCACAAGTTTTATGTCTTCGATGTTCTTGTTCACCAAGCGCAAGCCATTGTAAATAGCAGCTGCAGCTACAATCGCCGTGCCGTGCTGATCGTCGTGGAATACCGGGATGTTCATACGATCGCGGAGTTTGCGCTCGATCTCAAAGCATTCAGGCGCTTTAATATCTTCTAAGTTGATGCCGCCAAAGGTGGGTTCTAAAGATGCGACGATGTCGACGAACTTATCGACGTCGGTTTCATCGACTTCGATATCAAAAACATCAATGTGCGCGAATTTTTTAAAAAGTACTGCTTTGCCTTCCATTACGGGTTTAGACGCCAGTGGTCCAATGTTGCCAAGACCCAATACGGCGGTGCCATTGGTGACCACGGCAACCAAATTGCCTCGAGCCGTCATTTCCGCCACGCGCTCGGGATGCTCAGCGATGATTTCGCAGGGATAGGCGACTCCAGGGCTATAGGCACGCGATAAATCACGTTTGTTCGCTAAGGGCTTGGTCGGGCGAATCGCGAGTTTCCCGGGGGTTGGGTCGGTGTGGTAGCGAATGGCGCTGTCTCGAAAATCGCGATCTGGCATAGGTGTCCTCGGTCGAGCCTGTCTCGGCTCGTGCTGGCTTGCGGTAATAAAAAGTGCATGTAGCTTAAAGCATCGCTCTGGTTTATGTAATGTATTGATCAGGCAAATCCATTAATTCTTTGTCGTGTTAAAGTTCACAGTAGATCTTTGTTTGCCGTGTTTCGCCCGCTCGGTGCTCACTGTGCTACGGGTATCTATTGGGTGAAAAATTCTTGGCGGGAAGCGAATGCACGTAAGACGCCATAACACGTTATACTGCGCGTTTTTAAGAGTTGGTACATGGCGCTCGATACCCTAAGCCTATTTGCAGTAACGATATTTGCGATATCGATGACGCCAGGATTGTGCATGACCCTAGCGTTTACTCTGGGTATGTCGTGTGGTTACCGCCGCACTTTGTGGATGATGGCAGGTGAGCTGGCCGGTGTAGCAACCGTCGCAGTCAGTGTGGCGGTGGGCGTTGCGCAGGTCGTGCGATGGAGGCCCGAGGCTCTGACCTGGCTGACTATGCTGGGTGCGTTGTACCTTGTATACGTCGGCGTTGGGATGTGGCGAAGCGCATCAGGTGCCCTAGAGGCTCAATCAGGTAGGGCCTCGTTGAGTCAGGTTCAGTTAGTTGTGCTGGGTTACAATACCGCTGTGCTTAACCCTAAGGGATGGGCGTTTTTAATTGCTATTCTGCCGGGCTTCATTAATGAGCAGCAAAGCTTGTCGTATCAACTCGGGCTGCTAGTGCCCATTTTTTTAATTTCAGAGTTTATTGCGATGAGCATTTACGCCCTGGGTGGCAGGCAGCTCGCGCGTTGGTTCTCGAAGCCCGAGCACAGTGTTTGGTTAAATCGTGTGGCCGCGACTCTAGTGTTATTCATCGCCATTCTTTTTGGTTTGGAGAGCGTCAATGCTTAAGTGGCAACCCGCAAGAACAAAAAGTGCAAAGCGAGCGAACAAGCAGCTGCAGCTCGGCGATGAATTAGATCTCGAGATCACCGATCTGAACAGTAAAGGTGAGGGGGTCGGAAGGCACAAGCGCCAGGTCCTTTTCGTGCCAGGCACATGGTTGGGTGAGCACGTGCGAGTTCGCATTGTCGAGCCCAAAAAGTCCTATGTTCAAGCCGAGCTCGTCAGTATTTTGCAGGCCAGCGACTCCCGTCGCGATGCGCTATGCCCGTACCATGGTGTCAATGAAAAGACTTGCGGTGGGTGCCCTTGGATGTTCATCGACTATGCTGCTCAGGTATATGCCAAGCAGCGGCGTGTCGAAGAGATGTGCTCACGCTTGGGGTTGGATTGTCCAGGTACGATACAGGCGTCGCCCCAGGAGCTGGCCTATCGAAACCGAGCGCAATTAAAGGCGTCCGCTGATGCCCTAGGTTTTGTGGCGGCTCGTAGTGATCAGATCGTGGATGTCGAGCAATGTGTCGTGTTATCGGATCACAACAATGCCTTGTTGGCTCGAATTCGAGAGCAAGATTTAGGTATCGGCCGTCGTCGCAAAACGTGGGTGACCATCGATATTGCCGACGAGGTGGATTTCGAGCACATCTCATTTAATCAGCGATTGCCGTTTCGGCAGGGCAATACGGCACAAAACCAGGAGATGTTAGGCTGGCTAACAAAGGTCTTACACGGCCTCAACTGCAAGCGAGCCCTAGAGTTGTTTGCAGGATCAGGTAATTTAACTCAAGCACTTGTTGCGTCAGGTGTTGATGACATCACCGTGGTAGAGGTTGTACCAGAGGCTTTGGACACTTTGCGGCAATCGTTGCCAAGTACTAAAGCTTTTGCACTGGATTTGTTCGATAAAACAAAACTGTCCGAATTGGTGAGCTTGAGCGCAGATGCAGAGTTATTATTATTAGATCCTCCCCGCGACGGATTTGCTTTGTTGGGTCAGTTGGTGAGCCAGTTGCCCAGCCTGAAAAGTATTATTTACATCTCTTGCGATCTGGCAAGCTTCGAGCGCGACGTTGCTTTACTGTGCGATGAGTTTTCATTGCTCGAATTACAACCTCTGGACATGTATCCACAAACGCCGCATGTCGAGTTAATGAGTGTTTGGAGCAGGAAGTAGCAAGGGGGGGCTGCTCCGGGCCGAGATTCTTATTTCTTTTTATCAGGGCTTGAGAAAAAAACCAAAAGATTGGGCTTTTTGTGTTGACCAGAGGTGGGGGCGTATCTATAATCTCGCCCCTCGGTTGAGCGCTGTACATCGCGCCAGCCTACCAGATAGTTGCGGGGTGGAGCAGCCTGGTAGCTCGTCGGGCTCATAACCCGAAGGTCGTCGGTTCAAATCCGGCCCCCGCTACCAAATAGAAATGCCGGTACTTTGGAAGTGCCGGTTTTTTTATGCCTAAAGATTATGTGATTTATGGGTAGTTCAGAGGGTGTTGGACGTCCAACCGTCGGGCTCAACTCTTTATCCGGCGCAGCCGCTGAAGGTCGTAGGTATTAATCCGGCCCCCGCTACCAAATAGAAATGCCGGTACTTTGGAAGTGCCGGTTTTTTTTTACAAAACGTGATTATCTACTACCAGCTTCGTTGAAGGCATCGCCTTTTGTGCGTATACTTGCGCGCAGTTGTGTGGCCTCTCTTATTTTGGGTGAAGCGCAAAGCGTGTGCGAACCGTAGGTAAGAAGGAGTGTGCAGCGTTTGGCATTCAGTGCGAATGCAGACATAGTTTGCGCGCCCTTAGGGAGTGCAAGTTTTAAGAGGCCCCTGTTTGGGGTTTTTTTGTATCTAGCGATTGATGGGTGGTCGAGTGACCAAAAAAGAAGCGGAATTAGCTGATTTGCTGCGAGCAACGGTAGAGGCCATGGGGTTTGCGCTCTGGGGTCTAGAGTTTCGTGCGCAAGGAAAAAACAGTTTGCTGAGGGTTTACATCGATCGGGAAGCAGGTGTGCAGGTCGATGACTGCGCCCAGGTTAGTCGCCAGATTAGCGGTATTTTGGACGTTGAAGACCCCATAGCGGGTGAATACAACCTAGAGGTGTCATCGCCAGGTATTGACCGTTTGCTGTTCTCTTTAGAGCAATGTCAGCAATACGTGGGCGAGTGGTTGGAAGTGAAATTACGCGTGCCCTTCGAAGGTCGTAAGAACTTTAACGGCACCTTAGTAGGAATTGAAGATCAAGACGTCGTGGTCCGTATAGACGACGATGAATATGTGTTGCCTTTCGACAGTATCGATAAGGCGAAGGTAAAACCCCGACTTTAGGGGCGAGTAAAAACGAGGCTCTCAATGACAAAAGAAATCTTGCTGGTAGCAGAAGCGGTATCGAACGAGAAGGGTGTATCTGAAGATATTATTTTCGAGGCAATCGAATTGGCCTTGGCCACCGCAACGAAAAAGCGCTACGACGAGGATTCTGATATTCACGTCACCATCAATCGTAAAACGGGCGACTACGTCACTGTTCGCCGCTGGTTGGTTGTGCCAGATGACGAGCTGGCCTTGTTAGGCACGCAGTTGACCACCGAGGAAGCGATTGAAAAAGACCCGTCTTTGGTCCCCGGAGATGTGTTTGAAGAAACCGTCGAGAACGTCGGTTTCGGCCGTATTGCAGCGCAAACTGCCAAGCAGGTGATTGTGCAGCGCGTGCGTGAAGCAGAGCGCGCGCAGATCGTTGATCAGTATCGCGGCCGTGTTGGCGAATTGGTGGCTGGCAGCGTCAAGAAAGTGACCCGAGACAACATTATTGTCGATCTGGGTAACAATGCTGAAGGCCTGTTGCCGCGTGGCAACTTGGTGGGTCGAGAGACTTTCCGAGTGAACGATCGCTTGCGCGCCATTCTGACTGAAATTAGTACTGAGATCCGCGGCCCTCAGCTCATCTTGAGCCGTTCCTGCTCTGAGATGCTGATCGAGTTGTTCCGGATTGAAGTGCCAGAAATCGCCGAAGGCGTCATCCAAATTCGTGCGGCGGCGCGAGATCCTGGTTCGCGGGCGAAAATTGCGGTTAAGACCAACGATCAGCGCATCGACCCAGTCGGTGCCTGTGTTGGTATGCGAGGCTCCCGTGTACAAGCCGTATCTAATGAGCTTGATAACGAGCGTGTAGACATCATTTTATGGGACGACAACCCAGCTCAGTTAGTGATTAATGCGATGTCGCCAGCGGAAGTCGAATCGATTGTTGTTGATGAAGACACGCATACGATGGATGTTGCGGTCTCGGAAGATAATCTAGCGCAAGCTATTGGTCGTAGCGGCCAGAATGTGCGTTTGGCATCTGAATTGACGGGCTGGATGATTAACGTCATGAGCACCGAAGAAGCGCAAGAAAAACAGGAAGCAGAGGTTGGGCAAGTACTGCAGTTATTCGTTGAGCGGTTGGATGTTGACGAAGACGTGGCTGAGGTACTGGTCGAAGAGGGTTTTACCACGCTAGAAGAAGTCGCTTACGTGCCGCTTGAAGAAATGATGGCCATTGAAGGTTTTGATGAAGAAATTTCAGAAGAGCTTCGCGCGCGTGCAAAAGATGCTCTCCTGACGATGGCAATTGCTTCGGAGGAGCAGCTAGGCGCCAATGAGCCTGCTGATGATCTGCTAAACATGGAAGGCATGGATCGTCATTTGGCCTTTATCTTGGCAAGTCGAGGCATTGTGACGATGGAAGATCTAGCCGAGCAAGGCGTTGATGATCTGATGGAAATTCCAGAGATGGATGAAGAGCGAGCCGGGTCGTTGATTATGACCGCTCGTGCTCCTTGGTTCGCGGAGGAAGCCTAAGTTTTAAAACAGGCAACCCACCACGAATTAAGAGAGAAGGAGAGTAAAGAATGGCACAAGTCACTGTAGAGCAATTAGCGAAAGTCGTCGGAGCATCTGCTGAGCGATTGCTGGGGCAAATGAAAGAGGCAGGATTGCCTCATACCAAAGCCTCACAGGAAGTTTCCGACGAAGACAAGCAAACGTTGCTTCAGTTTTTGAAGCGCAGTCACGGTGAGCCTGATGCGGCGCCGCGTAAAATCACGCTAAAGCGTAAGACCTTAAGCACTCTGAAGACCAGCGGTTCAGGCGGCCGTAAAACCGTGAACGTAGAGGTGCGTAAGAAGCGAACCTACGTAAAGCGTGAAGAGCTCGAGCCCGAGGTTGAAGCGAAAGTGACTGCGCCAGAGCTTATTGAAGAACCGGTTGTAGAAGCGGTTGAACAAGAGGTGGTCGAGCCTGTGGTAGAGGTGGTCGCCGAAGAGGTGGTGCCTGAGCCTGAAGTCGTTGAAGAGTCGGTTGTACAGGACATTGCAACAGAGCTCGAGCCCGAGGTAGTTACCGAGCCCGCCGTCGAACTGGCGCCAGAGCCAGAAGTCGAGGACTTTGACCCTGAAGTGCTGCGCCAGCGAGCCGCATTGCGTCGTAAGCAAGAAGAAGAGGCCCGCGAAAACGCCATCCGCGAGAAAAAAGCAGCGGAAGAGGCATCGCGAAAAGAGAAAGAAGCAAAAGCGAAAACGGCGGCAGAGGCCGAGAAGCAAGCAGCTGCGAAAAAAGAGAGCGATAAAGCGCGTCCAAAGCGTTTGCATGAGGCCGCGGCGCCCGTCGAGAAAGACGATTCACCGCGCAAAAAAGGTACTCGGCTTAACAAAGATTCGATCGGTGGGCGTGGTAAGAAACGTCATATGTCGTTGTCGGATATCGATGCGGCGGAAGACGGGTTTATGCGACGCCGTGGCGGTCGCAAAAAGTCACGCTCAAGTGGCGACAATCAGCATGGTTTCGAGTTGCCCACCGAGAAAATCATTTACGATGTCGAACTTAGTGATCTGATTTCTGTAGGCGCCTTGGCCAGTCAAATGTCTGTCAAAGCAGGCGTCGTGATTAAAGAGTTAATGAAGCTCGGCGTTATGGCAACGATCAACCAGATGATCGATCAGGATACGGCGACCCTCGTTGTGGAAGAGCTGGGTCACCGGGTGAAATTTGTAAGTGCCGACGCTCTGGAAGAAAAACTGGAAGAGACCTTATCTCAGCACGAGGGAACGCCAGAGCCGCGTGCACCCGTCGTGACCGTTATGGGTCACGTAGACCATGGTAAGACCTCGTTGCTGGACTATATTCGTAAGTCTGGTGTGGCGGCAGGTGAGGCCGGGGGTATTACTCAGCACATCGGTGCCTATCACGTAGAAACTGGCCACGGTATGATCAGCTTCTTGGATACTCCCGGACACGCGGCCTTTACAGCCATGCGTGCTCGCGGCGCGAAAAGTACCGATATCGTTATTCTCGTGGTTGCAGCCGATGACGGTGTCATGCCACAAACGGAAGAGGCGGTAGCTCACGCGCGGGCGGCAAATGTACCGTTGATTGTTGCAGTCAACAAAATTGATAAAGAAGGCGCTGACCCTGACCGCGTAAAAAATGAGCTGTCAGCGAAGGACGTTATTCCGGAAGAATGGGGTGGCGACACCCAGTTCATCAACGTGTCTGCGCACACTGGCGAAGGTATCGAGGATCTATTAGACGCAGTTCTGCTGCAGGCTGAGTTACTTGAACTCCAAGCCCCCAGAAATGTTCCTGCACAGGGTATCGTAATTGAGTCGCGTCTGGATCGCGGCCGTGGACCTGTTGCTTCGTTATTGGTGCAAAGCGGTACCTTGCGTCGCGGCGACATCATTTTGGCGGGGCTCCAGTACGGTCGTGTTCGCGCTATGTTGGATGAAAACGGCGCACCAATTGAAGAGGCCGGCCCGAGTATACCGGTCGAGATTCTGGGTTTGGACGGAACGCCTGATGCGGGTGATCAGTTTGCTGTTGTGGAGAACGAAAAACGCGCGCGTGAATTGGCTGACTTCCGTCAAGACAAGAATCGTGAAACGCGATTACAGCGTCAGCAGGCAGCGAAACTAGACAACATGTTCGAGAGCATGACCGCGGGCGAGAAGAAAATTCTTAACGTTATTGTTAAAGCCGACGTGCGTGGCTCGCTCGAAGCTATTCAGTCGTCGTTACTGGATCTTGGTAACTCTGAAGTCCAGGTAAATATTGTGTCGGGTGGGGTCGGTGGTATCACCGAGACGGATGTCACCTTGGCCATGACCAGTGATGCGGTAATGTTTGGCTTTAACGTCCGTGCCGATAATGCGGCTAAACGTCTGGTCGAGGCGGAAGGTGTGGATCTGCGTTACTACAACGTCATTTACGATTTGTTAGACGACGTCAAACAAGCGTTGACCGGTATGTTAGCGCCAGAGCTGCGTGAAGAAATTGTGGGCATCGCTGAAGTGCGCGATGTGTTCAAGTCGCCCAAGTTTGGTCTGATTGCGGGTTGTGTGGTCACCGACGGTACGGTCTATCGTTCCAAGCCTATTCGTGTATTGCGCGACAACGTTGTAATTTACGAAGGCGAGCTCGAGTCACTGCGTCGCTTTAAAGACGATGCGAGTGAGGTTAAGAGCGGCACGGAGTGTGGTATCGGCGTTAAGAACTACACCGACGTTCGTGTTGGCGACTTGATCGAAGTCTTCGACGTGAAAGAAGTGGCTCGGTCTTTGTAATATCGACTTATGGCAAAAGAGTACAGTCGAACAGAACGGGTTGGCGATATGCTCCAGCGAGAGCTCGCCAGCCTAATTCAAACCGAGATGCGTGATCCGCGTGTGGCAATGGTGAATATCACGGGCGCTCAGGTGAGCCGTGACCTGAGTCATGCGCGCGTGTTTTTTACAGTGCTCGATGCCGATACTGCCGAGAGCGCAAAACCAACCACCGAGGTGTTGAACAAAGCGTCAGGCTTTTTGCGTGCGCAAATAGCAAAAGACTCTACTATGCGTACTGTGCCCAGTTTGCGCTTCGTCTTTGACGAAAGTGTTGGTCGTGGTCGCCACCTAGAAGGCTTAATTCGCCGCGCTAAAGAGGCGGATCAAGCTATGTTGGGTGCTAATAGCGAGCCTGGCGAGGAGTAAGGCTTGGCCCGTCGTAAACGTGGGCGTCGCATAGACGGCATTCTCATTCTAGATAAACCTCAAGGATACAGCTCTAACGGCGCTCTGCAGCAGTGCCGTCGAGCGCTTGATGCCCAAAAAGCCGGTCATACAGGTGCGTTAGACCCGCTCGCGACGGGTGTCTTACCTGTTTGTTTCGGTGAGGCTACCAAGTTCAGTCAGTATTTACTGGACGCAGAAAAGGCCTATCTTGCGACGATCTGCTTTGGCGAGACCCGTACCACCGGTGATGCCGAGGGTGAGGTGGTTGAAACCTCCAGTGCGTCTCATTTAACGGCAGAATCGGTAGAACAGGCAATGCAGGGTTTTAAGGGTGCTATTAAGCAAGTGCCACCAATGTACTCTGCGCTGAAAAAAGACGGTCAGCCTTTATACAAATTAGCACGTCAAGGTATTGAGATAGAGCGCGAAGCTCGCGATGTGGTAATCGAAGCCTTTGATATGCTCGATTTTATACCCGGCGAACGAGCGTTCTGTCAGGTGTTTGTGCGCTGCAGTAAGGGGACCTATATTCGGTCATTGGCAGAAGATTTAGGCGCCTCGCTTGGTGTGGGCGGACATTTGACCGCATTGCGTCGAACCGAGGCTGGTCCCTTTGACTTGAGCGATGCTATGACGCTAGAGCAGGTGCAATCCGCTGGGCAAGACTTGGTCACAAGGCTTTTACCCATAGATGCGGGATTGCAGTATTTGACGCGCCTGACTTTGGGAGAGCAAGAAATCGAAAAACTCCTGCAAGGACAGCGAGTATGCGTGCTAAATGACGCAAATTCTGGTATTGTGCGCGTCGCACGTGCGTCCGGCGAATTTGTCGGGCTCGCAAAGGCGTCAGAGGACGGCGAGATCGCGCCTCTGAGAATGATCGCTACCCACGAGGGCTAGCGGGAACCTATCTGTAAATCTGCGCGGGTAGGCTCTTTTTTAAATGGCGGGCATTCCGCTTGGGCAGATTGTAAAAAGGAAGATGAAAATGGCATTAAGTGCAGAACAAAAAGCAGCGATTGTTAAAGATTATCAAACAAGCGAAGGTGACACCGGTTCTCCTGAAGTACAAGTGGCCTTGTTAACTGCAAATATCCAGCAGTTACAATCACACTTCAAAGAGCACAATCACGACCACCATTCGCGTCGCGGTTTGATTCGTATGGTGAATCAGCGCCGTAATTTGTTGGACTACTTAAAGCGTAAAGATACGACGCGCTATAGCACATTGATTAAGCGACTCGGGCTGCGTCGTTAAACCGAGTAAGTTACCGGGGCATAAGGCCCCGGTTTCTTTTAGAAAGATTGGAGAAATTGAGTGAATCCTATTGTAAAAACCTTCCAGTATGGCGGCCAAACGGTCACCCTGGAAACTGGCCGAATTGCCCGCCAGGCAACCGGCGCAGTACTCGTTACTGTTGAAAACACGACTGTTCTTGTCACTGTCGTAGCGGCAAAAAGTCAAAAACCTGGCCAAGATTTTTTCCCTTTGTCTGTCCACTACCAAGAAAAATCCTACGCAGTTGGCAAAATTCCAGGCGGTTTCTTCAAGCGTGAAGGCCGTCCAAGTGAAAAAGAAACCCTTACCTCGCGTTTGATCGATCGTCCTATCCGACCGCTGTTCGCAGATGGTTTCATGAACGAAGTCCAAGTGATGTGTACTGTCATGGCGGCGGATGATCATATTGACCCTGATATTCCTGCGATGATTGGTACTTCGGCAGCGCTAGCGATTTCAGGTGTGCCTTTTAATGGTCCTATCGGTGCGGCTCGAGTTGGTTTCAACGCCCAAGAAGGCTACTTACTAAACCCAGATTACAACGCACTTAAAGGCAGTGACCTGGACATGGTAGTTGCTGGTACCAAAGACGCGGTGTTGATGGTTGAGTCGGAAGCGAAAGAGTTAACCGAAGACCAAATGTTGGGTGCGGTATTGTTCGCCCACCAAGAAATGCAAACCGTTATTGCTGCCATTAACGAATTGGTGGCCGAAGCTGGCAAGCCTAAGTGGGACTGGCAGGCTCCTGCCGTTAATGAGGCGTTGCTTGAAGCAGTTCGTGCGCAAGCTGGTGCAGATTTGGGTGCGGCCTACCGCATCACCGAAAAAGCTGAGCGTTATGCTCGCGTTGACGAAATTCGTACAGCCTGTGTTGAAGCGCTAGCTGTCGAAGACGGTCCAAGTGCAGACGACGTTAAGGATGTGTTCAAAAGCGTCGAGAAAGCTTTGGTACGCCAGCGCATCTTGGCGGGCGAGCCGCGCATTGATGGCCGTGACGGTAAGACGGTTCGTCAAATTGCCTGTTCAGTCGATTTGTTACCCCGTGTACATGGCTCGGCTCTGTTCACTCGTGGCGAAACGCAAGCCATTGGTGCGGTGACGTTAGGCTCTACCCGCGATGCGCAAATTATCGACGCATTAGAGGGCGAGCGTAAAGATGCGTTTATGCTGCACTACAACTTCCCTCCTTACTCGGTGGGTGAAGCAGGTCGTGTTGGCGCAACGGGTCGTCGTGAAATTGGCCACGGTCGTTTGGCTCGTCGCGGCTTAGCTGCTGTGTTGCCAAACCAAGACGAATTTCCATATACCATTCGTGTCGTCTCCGAAATTACCGAATCGAACGGTTCGTCTTCGATGGCATCGGTATGCGTTGGTTCGCTTGCGATGATGGCCGCTGGCGTACCTCTGAAGGCACCTGTTGCTGGTATTGCCATGGGTCTGGTGAAAGAAGGTAATCAGTTTGCCGTGTTGACCGATATCTTGGGTGACGAAGACCACTTGGGTGACATGGACTTTAAGGTCGCTGGTACTGCTGCGGGTGTCACTGCACTGCAAATGGACATCAAGATCGAAGGCATTAACGAGCAGATTATGGAAATCGCGCTCGAGCAAGCCTTGCATGCACGTTTGCACATCTTAGGTCAGATGAACTCTGTGATCAGCACTGCTCGCGAAGTGACTTCTGCTGATGCGCCAAGCATGGTCACTTTGAAAGTCGATTCCGATAAAATCCGTGACATCATTGGTAAAGGTGGTGTAACCATCCGCGCTATTACCGAAGAATCGGGTGCAACGGTTGATATCGATGACGACGGTACCGTTAAGATTTTTGGTCAGAACCAAGCCGCTCGCGATCGCGCGGTTGAAATGGTGATGGAAATCACGGCGGAAGCCGAGGTTGGCCAGGTGTACGAAGGTACGGTTGCACGCATCGTTGATTTCGGTGCTTTTGTCACCATCCTGCCGGGTAAAGATGGTTTGGTCCACATTTCGCAAATCGCGAATCAGCGCGTTGAAAAGGTCACCGACTTCTTGGAAGAGGGTCAGACTGTACGTGTGAAAGTGCTGGATGTTGATCAACGAGGCCGCATCAAGCTGTCGATCAAAGAGTTGCTAGAAGACGAAGCGGAAACCGCGGAAGAAGAAGCAAGCGAAGCGTCCGCTGAGGTTGTTGAAGCAAGCACTGCAGAAGAGACTGTTGCAGCGGACTCGACTGAGGAATCACCTGCAGAGGTTGACGAAACGCCTGCGACTGACGAATCAGAAGAGCCCAAAGCCTAAAAAAATACCGACCCTAGGGTCGGTATTCAATAACTCCAAAACGCCCGCGAGCTTAGGTTTGCGGGCGTTCTTGTATCAGGTTCTCGACCACACTAGGGTCTGCTAATGTGCTGGTGTCACCCAGAGAGTCGAGCTCGTTCTCGGCAATCTTGCGTAAAATACGGCGCATAATTTTGCCTGAGCGTGTTTTGGGTAGTGCTGGCGCCCACTGAATGATATCGGGCTTAGCAATCGGACCAATTTCGGCGACACACAGATCAATAAGCTCTTTAAAGAGCGCATCGCTTTTTTCTACACCCGCCATTGGTGTGACATAGGCATAGATACCCTGGCCTTTAATATCGTGCGGGAAGCCGACGACAGCGGCCTCGGCAATGCCTTCATGCAGCACTAGTGCGCTTTCGACTTCGGCAGTACCCATGCGATGCCCCGAAACATTCAGTACATCGTCAACGCGGCCGGTGATCCAATAGTAGCCATCGGCATCGCGCATTGCGCCGTCACCGGTAAAGTAATAACCCTTATAGGTGCTAAAGTAGGTGTCGATAAGACGCTGATGGTCACCATAAACACTGCGAATTTGGCTCGGCCAAGAGCGCTTAACTACGAGGTAGCCGGCGCCTTCGCCTTCGATTTCAGAGCCGTCTTCATTCAGCAGCGCTAGCTCCACGCCAAAAAACGGGAATGACGCGGAGCCCGGCTTTAAGGCATGTGCGCCAGGGAGCGGCGTAATCATATGTGCCCCAGTTTCCGTCTGCCACCAGGTATCAACAATCGGGCAGCGACTGTCCCCAACGACTTTGTAATACCATTCCCAAGCCTCGGGATTGATGGGTTCACCTACGGTGCCTAGCAAACGTAGGCTGGCACGAGAGGTGCGCTTAACCGGTTCATCGCCTTGCACGTGGAGGGCGCGAATTGCAGTCGGTGCGGTGTAGAAAATAGAGACCTTGTGCTTGTCAATGACCTCCCAGCAACGGCTGGCATCGGGGTAGGTCGGAACACCCTCGAACATTAGCGAGGTGGCGCCGTTCGCTAAAGGACCATACACAATATAACTGTGACCAGTGACCCAGCCGACATCGGCGGTGCACCAGAATACTTCGCCGTCGCGATAGTCAAACACGTATTTAAAGGTTGCGGCCGCTTGCAGTAAATAGCCGGCACTGGTGTGCAACACGCCTTTGGGTTTGCCGGTAGAACCTGAGGTATACAAAATAAACAAAGGGTCTTCCGCTGCGACACTGACGGGGGCGCAATCAATGGATTGGCTCGCTACGAACTCCTCGTACCATACGTCGCGGCCCTCACTCCAATCAACGTCACTGCCGGTGCGTTTTACGACCAGACAAGTGTGAACGTTGGGGCAGGCTGCTAGTGCCTTGTCGACGTTGGCTTTTAGCGGGACACGTTTTCCGCCGCGCAATCCCTCGTCCGCGGTAATAACGGTTTGGCAATCTGAGTCGAGAATGCGGTCTTTCAGGGCTTCGGGCGAAAAGCCGCCAAAGACCACGGAGTGCACTGCGCCAATACGAGCGCAAGCAAGCATGGCGTAAGCGGCTTGAGGGATCATAGGCATATAAATACACACTCGATCGCCTTTGGTGACCCCCCGAGCGATCAACGCATTTGCGAGTTGCGATACTTCGTCTTTAAGTTCGGCGTAGGTGATGTGCTGACTTTCGCTAGGATCGTCGCCTTCCCACAAAAGCGCAGTCTGGTTAGCGCGCTCGGGAAGATGACGGTCGATGCAGTTAACGCTGATATTTAATGAGGCACCACTAAACCACTCGGCTTCGCCTTTCGGGAAATCATAGCGACACACAGTGTTCCATGAGGTATCCCAGCTCAGAAATTCCTGTGCCAAATTGCCGAAGAAGATCTCTGGTTCGTCGATTGACTGGCGGTACATTTGCTCGTAGCGCTCGGGAGTAATATGAGCGTCTTTGAATGACTCGGGAACGGGGTAGACATGATGTTCAGACATACTGCGATCTCGTCGTTTTAATTAGAGACCTCAGATAATACCGAGTGTGACGCGCGGCGCAAGCAGACTAAGGTCGAATGTCTGTGTTTGATGTGCGAGGTCTTATTTTGGCGGAGCGAGACGCGTGTTGTCGATTAATCGGGTAGCCCCTAACCGTGCGGCTGCCAGAATCGCGATCTCTTTCGTCTGCTCGGTCACTTCGGCCAGTGTGCTTGAGTCTCGAATGGCGAAGTAGTCAGGTTTAAATCCTGCGGCTTCTAGGCGTTTGTTGGCGCTCGCTTCAAGATCCGCAAAGTCAGTGCTGCCAGATAGAATGGCCTCTTTGCAGGCTTGTATGGTCTTGTTCAGTTCAGGCGCTATCGGGCGCTCTTCGGCAGTCAGGTAGCCATTGCGCGAGCTTAAAGCTAGACCATCGGCGGCTCGGCCCGTCGGGACGCCGATAATGTCTATTGGCATGCACAGATCATCCACCATTTTGCGGATGATCGATAGCTGCTGAAAATCTTTTTCGCCGAATACCGCAATGTCGGGCTGCACCATGTTAAAGAGTTTGGTAACGACCGTAGTGACGCCATCAAAGTGCCCGGGCCTGCTGGCGCCACACAGAGTTTCGGATAGCTGTGGCACGCTAACCTGTGTCTGGGTCGTCATGCCTCTTGGATACATCTCGGCGACACTGGGCACAAAAACAATATCGTTACCTTGAGCCTCGAGCTGCTTTGAGTCTGCATAGAGTGTTCTCGGATAGTTGTCCAGATCTTCGCCAGCGCCAAATTGAAGAGGATTCACAAAGATACTGGTCACAACAAAATCACTGAGCTCTTTTGCCTTAGCCACCAAACTCAAGTGACCCTGGTGCAAATTACCCATCGTTGGTACAAAGCCTATTTTTCGCCCAGCCAAGCGTTGCTGTTTGATGGTGTTTTGCAGTGCTTTGATTGAGGTCAGTGTTTGCATTATCGACACCTTGAGATGCTTTGCGGGGCATTTTGAGGACGCAGAGTATGCCGCAGCCTAAGGCATGAAACAATGGATTGAGACAAGAAAATGACGCGAGGCAGTGTGTGACTGCCTCGCCTATTAGCTAGTGGTAACAGTGCTCTTCACGGGGGAAATCACCGCTTTTAACAGCATCGACGAAGGCTTTGAGCGCACCTTGTACTGTGCTTTGCCCTTCCATGAAGTTGGCCACAAATTTGGCAGGGCGCGGATTCAGACCCAGTAAGTCGTGCATGACTAAGACTTGCGCGTCGGTGCCCGGACCTGCCCCAATACCTATAACAGGAATATCCAACTTATTGGTAATATCGGTGGCTAGTTCTTCGGGCACGCACTCCAGTACCAGTAAGCCCGCGCCCGCATCTTGAATTTCAACCGCGTCGGCCAAAATAGATTTGGCTTCTTTGGGCGTGCGCCCTTGTACGCGGTACCCGCCAAAGGCGTTAACGTACTGTGGCGTCAAACCAAGGTGGGCGCATACCGGAATACCCCGCTCAACCAGCTGGCTGATGCTATCACTTAGCCAGGTTCCCCCCTCGAGCTTCACCATTTGTGCCCCCGCTTGCATCAGCTTGGCGGCGTTTTTTAAAGTATCTTTTGGGGTGGCATAAGACATGAAAGGCATGTCTGCAATGATGAGTGAGTTGGGCTCTCCTCGCGCTACGCACTCGGTGTGGTAAGCCATGGCCTCGATGGTAACGGGTACGGTACTGTCGTGGCCTTGTAATACATTACCCAAAGAGTCACCGACCAGTATGCTCTCGGCACCGGCTTCGCTGACTAGGCGAGCAAAAGTTGCATCGTAGGCGGTGATGCAGACAAATTTATCGCCGTCCGTCTTCATCTGGTCCAATTTGCTGATGGTAAATTTAGCCATATGCTCTACCCAAAAAATGTTGGATTAAAGTAATGCCGCCCGCTGCGGATATCAAGGAAGTAGTTTACCAAATTGTGGTAGTCCGCGTCGGACGAAGCCAAGTCGATATCACTCGCATTAACGATTAGCAAGGGAGAGTCATCGTAGTATAAGAAAAACTCGCTGTAGGCTTGGTTTAGTTTGTTCAGATAGTCGGCGCTGATGCGTCGTTCAGAACTAATACCGCGACGCTCGATACGGCTCAATAGCACATCTGTCGGTGCTTGCAGATAGATCACGAGATCGGGTCGCGGGACATCTACCGTCATTTGTTGGTAGACCTTGTCGTACAGCTCGTACTCTTCGCTGTTTAGGGTCAGCCGGGCAAAGAGTGGATCTTTTTGTAACATGAAGTCCGCAACGTGCAGCGGCGCAAAAATATCGCTTTGACGCAGAGCTTGAATGGCCTGTGTTCGCTGAAATAAAAAGGATAACTGCGTCGCCAGAGCATGTTGGCGCATATCTTCGTAAAACTTTGTTAAAAAAGGGTTCGCAGTGGGGTCTTCAAGGATTGTTTGATACTGGAAGGTCTGTGCTAACCGCCGTGCTAGCGTGGTTTTACCCACTCCAATAACACCTTCAATGGCAATAAAAGGCGGCAGTGATCGGCCTCGCAACAGAGAAGATAATTCGTCTGTCATATCTTATTTGACTCCACGATGTCTGCGCCGTTCCATTGATGGTGGGTTAATTGAATGTGCTGCGTGTGTTGCAAGGCAGCCCACTCGTACAGCGTCTTATCATTAATGCTGATCGTATCTGCTTCGGGTAACTCTAACAATGGTGCAAGAACAAATAAACGCTCGGTCAGACGGGGATGGGGTACCTGTAGACTCTTGGTATCACTGGCTTCATGGGGTGAATACAGCAGGTCAATATCCAGTGTTCGAGGCCCCCAGCGTTCGTTGCGAACCCGCTGGTTGCTGTGCTCTATCGCTTGGCAGTCATTCAGGAGTTGTTCTAGTGTCCCCGAATAACTCACCAGTGCGGCCTGGTTGAAATAATCGTCCTGGTCTGGTCCGCCTACAGGTTTAGTTCGATAGATGCTAGAGACCGCGATGAGCGATGCATTGCTCAGATTTTGCAGCGCTTGGAGGCCTGCTTCTAAATATTGTACCGGCCGGCCTAGATTGCTGCCCAAGCCTAAATAGACCAAGATCATGGATTTGGACGACGCCTTGGTCTTGGACGGCGGCGCTTTCTTGGCTCATCTTGATGCTGTTGTTGCCGATGCGACTCGAGTTCTGGGTGCTCAACTTGAAACTGTGTCCACCAGTCAACAACGGCCCCCACATCTTGGCCAGCTTGCGCTCTCAGACTCAGAAAATCGTAGGCTGCCCGGAAACGTTTTTGTTGCGCGAACTCTAGGGGCTTGCGGTGTCTACGCCGGTCCATACGCATCTGTAAGTCCCAAATTTCCCGCATCATCGTCGTAAATCGTTTGGGTATGGCGATACGTTCGATGGCACGTAAAATAACGTCTTGTCCCACGCTTTGCATCGCTGGAATCGGGGCTTCACCGCGTGCGAGAGCTAGGTCGAGCCCTTGTTCTACTGCCGGCCATAAAATAGCCGCTAATAAAAAGGCGGGTGTTACCGGTTGGCCTGCATTGATGCGTTGATCGGTATTGCCCATGGCGGCAAAAAGCATTGGGCGGTAGCAGACCTTTGCATCGATGTATTGTGCGGAGTCGGGAAACAGCTCTTGCCACACCGGAGTCTGCAGCAGAATCTCGCTAAACGGTTTGGCGTGCCCTGCCATGAAACCTTTTAAAAATTCGTCGAACAGACGTGCTGCGGGTATCTGCGCCAATAAAGGTGCGCAGTCATTCAGTGCCTGGTTGGTAGCAGAGTCAATGTCGAACCCCAATTTTGCCTGAAAACGCAGGACTCGCAGCATGCGAACTGGATCTTCTCGGTAGCGTGTTTCAGGATCGCCAATAATCTTTAAGCGTCGTGCAGCGATGTCCCGAAGGCCTTCGGTATAGTCAATGACTGTGTCTTCTACTGGGTCGTAATACAAGGCATTAACGGTCAGGTCTCGGCGGATCGCATCTTGCTCTAGGGTGCCAAATACATTGTCTCGCAGAAGCACGCCGCTACGACCTTGCTTCGCTGTATTTTTGTTATCAGACTCGCTGTGGTGCCCGCGAAACGTTGTGACTTCGATGATGTCCCGCCCCATGCGAACGTGCACAATTTGAAAACGGCGTCCAACGATTCTCGATCCGCGGAACAGCGCGTGAACCTGCTCGGGGGTTGCGTTAGTGGCTACGTCGAAGTCTTTGGGGGTTTTGCCCAGCAACATGTCGCGAATGGCGCCGCCTACGACATAGGCCTCATAGCCCTTGTCGTTCAGGCGCAGGGCAACGCTGACCGCAGAATGGTGGAGCTTGTTGATATCGAAATTACGATCAATGATGGTCGGCATCATGAGGGCACGACACTAAACGTATTGAGGTTACAGTTGGGGAATAAAAAAATACGCGGGGAAGCAAGCTTCCCCATCCAGGTCCACAGTGTCGCTATTATTATTATTGAGGCTTTATTTATTGTTCTTTTTAAGCCACTTGTAGAGTTGCACCAGTTGTGCCAAACTTCTAAAAAACGATTTATATCAATCACTTAGTAAATTTCCTTTGGTTTGGCAAGGCGGTCGATTCCGAAAGTTGTTACCTTATGTGTCGTTTTTATTGCAGGCGTGGTGTCGATGGGTAACGTTTCCTTAAGGTGGGTGTAATTTACCCTAGTCCTTTTGCGAACTAACACGCTTATCACTACTCGCTTTTGCTCGAGGTATACCAAAACGCTGACGACGTTCCCATAAGCATTTACGGCTTACACCGAGTTTTTGCGCGAGCTCGGTCTCGCTCATCGTGTCTTGGTGCTCAAGTACAAAGCGCTGAAAGTAATCCTCAAGTGATAAGTCTTCCGGTGGATCTTGTGCGATAGCTCGTATCGACGTTTTGTTACTCGACCCAGAGGATGTTGAACTGCTGCGCAAGCGGCTGACATTGACAAGCTCTAAGTCAATGCCTAGCAAATCGTTGTCGATTTCTTCACCCTCTGCCAGCACGACGGAGCGCTCGATAGCATGTTCTAGCTCGCGCACGTTACCGGGCCACTGATAGGTCGTGATGGCCTGAATGGCTTTAGGTGATAATGATTTTATGGGTTTGCCCAGCTTTTCACAGTAGTGCTGCAGCATATGTTCGGCCAAATGCAGAATATCTTTGCCACGATCACGCAAGGGCGGCAGCATGACACGCAAGACGTTAATACGGTAGAACAAATCCTGGCGGAACTTGCCCTCGCGGGATAGGCGCTCTAGGTTTCGGTGAGTCGCACAGATGAGGCGTACATCAACTTTGCGTGACTGAACAGCGCCAATCCGTCGGATTTCGCCTTCTTGAATAAAACGTAATAGGCGCGCTTGTGCTTCCATGGGGAGCTCGCCAATCTCGTCCAGAAATAGTGTTCCGCCATCGGCGGCTTCGATGAGTCCAACGCGATTTGCATTTGCGCCCGTGAAAGCGCCCTTGTCATAGCCGAAAAGTTCGGATTCGATCAGGGTCTCGGGAATCGCTGCGCAGTTAACAGAAATCATGGGTTGGGCGGCACGATGGCTTTGTTCGTGTATGCTGCGGGCCACCATTTCCTTGCCGGTACCGGTTTCCCCCAGAATGAGCACGGTTGAGGTGGTCGGAGCCATCTTAGCGATATCGTCGCACAAATTTTGCATCGCTTCGCAATCGCCAATAAAGCCGTCCATACGCGTCGTCGTCTGCCCCAACTGTTGAGGGCTTTTTTTGTGCTTGGTGTTTGCCTCAGCATTGTCTTTTAGGATGCGTTCAACCGCGTTGATCATATCGCCGTGGTCAAAGGGCTTGGCGATATAGTCAACCGCGCCCATGCGCATTGAATCCACTGCGGATTTCAGGCTGGCGTAACTGGTCATGATAAGCACAGGTACAGCGCCGGCTTTTTTGATCAGCGTTGTGCCTGCCGCGCCCGGTAGGCGTAGATCGCTAATGATAAGGTCAAAGCTTTGCAGGTCGAAGCTGGTTTCGGCCTCTTGCACCGAGCCTGCTTCACTGACGTCGTAATCGTTGCGCTCTAACAATCGCTTAAGCGCTGAACGGATAACTGATTCATCTTCGACGATCAGTAATTTAGTCATAAACCTGCCTCAGTAAATGCGTTGAATCCTTGATTGTAATACCGCTGACGAATACCTCAAGCGTCATTATAACGCCCTTCGTTCAAAGTAAGTAAAAAACGTGTGCCAGAGGACTCTTCAGGAGAGCATGTTGAGCGGACATCAACTTCTCCCTCCATTTCTTCCATCATGGTGAACACCAGTGCCAAACCAAGCCCGGTACCTGCACCGGGGTCTTTGGTTGTAAAGAAGGGTTCGAAAATTCGCTCTATCTCATGCTCGGGAATGCCCACGCCGTCATCCTCGACCATAATTTCTACGCGGCCATTCTTTTTGATTCGAGCGCTTGTGGTAATTTTGCCATCGATGTCGCAGGCGTCACGCGCGTTGGAATATAAATTAATAAAAATTTGTAACAGTTTTTGCGGATCCGCAATGACCAAGATCTCGCGATCACATTCGTTAATAAACGATACGTGCTTCGTACCGGGGTCAAGTAGGAGCAGATTGGCGGCTTCGTCAGCACAATCTGCGACATTACAAGGTGCCAAACGGTTGTCACTGCTCACATCACCTGCGTGCGAGAAGCGCACAAGTGATTCGACAATTCGACTGATTCGCTGAGTTTGTTTCAAGATATCGCTGGCCGTCTCGTCAATTTCGGCTTTCGATTCAGCATACGCCAAGTTTTGGGCTAAGCAGGCGATACCTGTTACTGGGTTGCCTACTTCGTGTGCGACCCCAGCGGCTAAGCGCCCGATCGAGGCGAGACGTTCGTTGTGCATGAGTTCGTGTTCTAGTTGCACGTACTCGGTAATGTCCTCTACTACTATTACGCGGTCGCGAGCGGTCAGGGCGTTATCCAATATCGGTGATTTGTGTAAACTTACCCAGCGCGATTGCTTGTTGGGCATTTGCACTTTTTGGCGCACGACCTGGTCGGTGTCCTGGGCACTGAACTGGGTCAGAATTCGTCCCCATGGCTCACTCACTTCGGTGATTAAAGAGCCTAATACATCGTCTGCTGGGATGCGGGTGATAAACTCCATGCTCTCGTTCCACATGAGTATCTCGCCGTCGCTGCCTAAGGAGCACACCCCAATTGGCAGGGTGTTCAGTGTTTCTCGGTAGTGGTGTCTCAGGTTGTTAAGATCAGCGGCCAGACCAGTAAATTGAAGCTGAGCGCGATCTAACTGTAACTCGATCAGGTTGATGTCTTCGCTACCATCATCAGCGGCGGCGGAGTAGGGCAAGTAGCGGCTGACCATAGAGTGGGCCACCGAGGGGCCAAGTAAGCCTGATAGATTAGCTTCAAGGCGGGCACGCAATCGCCGCAGCGCATACGGTCGCGACTCGTCTTGTTCGAGTTGCAGCTCTCGCATAGCGCGATTAACTTCTGCTCGGGCCGTGTCTTCCCCCAACCCTGCGGCTAGGTTCACGATAAATTCTTGGGCGCTTCGTAAATTTAAAGACTGCCTGGCGGGACGGTTTAGGTCGTCCATCGAGCAAATTTCGGCTGCGATTTTCTCTTCGCGGGTGGTGGGCAAAATCATGGATAATGACAGAAAAATCAAAATATTCACCGCCAAGGACACGGTGGTAGTGATAGTTGTATCTAAGCCTGTTGATTCAAACCAATCGGGATCGACAACGGACTGTCCTAAAATCAGAGGCGCAAGCAGTAGTAAGCCCCAGATAAATAATCCGGCGCTTAATCCACCAAGCAAGCCAATCCGATTGGCGCTAGGCCAGTAGAGAGAGGCGATTACGCCCGGTAAAAATTGTGCGGTACCCACAAAAGCGATGAGCCCCAGCTGCGCGAGGGTCTCACGGTGGGAAATCACTAAAAATGAGGCAAAGCCTGCGAGTATCAGCAGGGCGATTAAAAGGCGTCGAATCCAGATCAACTGCCGGTAAATGCCATGTTCGGTGTCCATGGGGATAATACTTAAAGGCAGCACAAGGTGCTTGAGACACATATTTGACAGGGCCAAGGTCGACACAATTAAGGTGGCGCTGGCAGCGGACAAGGTTGCAACAAAAGACAGCATAAGAATCGCGGGAGATTGCGATTGAATGCCTATTCCCAGCGCGGCGTACTCGGGTGCCAAAGGCTGATTTGTTGCCAAGCTAGCCCAGGCAATCGGTAGCACCGGAAGGCTTAGCGCCAACAAAAACAGAGGCAAGGCCCACGATGCAGTGCGCAATTCCTCTACCTTTGGATTTTCCGCAAAGATCATATGAAAAATATGTGGCATGCACACGGTGCTCGCGAAGAACAGCATCAGCGCGGTGCGGGTAGAGGCATCGGTATCTGCTCGAATGGAGGGTATCAATATTTCTCGGTTGGCCGCGAACCAAGCGTCAAAAGCGCCAAAGTCGCCAAAAACTTGCCAAACGATAAGAACGCCGGCGAGCGAGAAGGCCAGCAACTTCATAATGGATTCGAAGGCTATCGCTGTCACTAAGCCTGTGTTTCTGACTTTTGATAGGGGATTACGAGTGCCAAATAGAATGGCGAAAATAATGACGATCAAGCAGAACAAAAAAGCCAATCCGTCGTGTCGCTCGGACTCGAGGGTAACGTCGGGGGCGCCCGAGGCAATAATATGAATACTGTCGGCGACGGCTTGAATTTGAAGCGCGAAAAAAGGCAGTAAGGCCAAACACATGGCGATGGTAATGCCGGCACCGACAAACTCGCTTCGGAATCGAAAGGTGAGTAAATCCGCGAGTGAACTCAGCTGATAAATACGGCACAAGCGCAGAACCGGAAATAAAATTAAGGCGCTTGCCATAAAGGCGAGGGTCGCGCCCAAAAAATACGTGAGAGCACCATAGCCCTCCCAGTGCGCTAGCTCTACCGCGCCATTGGTCGCCATAGCCCCAGCAAATACCCCCAGCGACAAGATATAGACAGCGGGGTGTTCGGTGATACGTTTTGAAATCCAACCTTTTTCGGCAGCATGAGCGACCCCAAACAACAAGGTCAAATAGCCAATAATTGCGACCAGCGCCTGGCCCAAACTAAAGCTCATCAGAAGACCTTTCAAGTTGCAGCAGATAACTCACAATGACGAGTGCCGCCGCAAATACGTGAGGGCGATACCAAGCTGCATCGGCTTCGAATAGCCAGTTCGATAGCGATGGGAAAAATAGAAACAGCAGGCCAAAAATTAAGAAAAGGCCCCGGGTACCTTGCATGCATTAAGTCCGCAAAAGTTTAAGTTTATGACACTTTGGCCCTATTGTAACCGAGGCGGCGGAAGGTGCCAGTTTTGCAGGGCGCATTCAAGTAGCGCTGCAGGACAACTTGGCGTCTTACACGAGCTTGTATCCAATCTCAGGTGCTCCATTGCTCGCTGCAAATTCGAGAGTGCTAGGGTGTTATCGAGACCCTCAGCGCCAGTTTGCTTGCTGAGTTTCTTGCCCTCATTGGTTAGGACAACAGGGATATGCGCATAGCTTGGCACCGTTTGATCCAGCAGGTGGTATAGCGCGACTTGTCGATGCGTTTCGTGCAGCAGGTCGTCGCCTCGAACTATATCTGTGATATTGGCGTGGATGTCATCGACCACTACCGCGAGCAGGTACGCCGGCAAATCGTCGCGACGCCAGATAATGGCATTGTCAAAGGTGCGTTTGGGTGCAGTGATTGCGCCGTTAATTCGATCGACAAAATCTAAATTGGTCGTCGGGAGCGTCACGCGCAGATTATTCCCTTGTGCTGCGAGGTCGCGCCGTTTGCAGTCACTGATGCAGCGGCCTAATGAGTCTTGTTGGCGTCGGGGGCATTGACAATAAAAAGCGTGGCCGGTGTTCAGTAGCTCGCGACAGACGGCGCGGTATCGATCCCAGTTGTTGTGTTGCCAGACCGTGGTGTGGCTACTTTCCAAGCCGTGCGCTGCAAGGCAGTCCAGTATGCCCAGGGCCGCACCCTCGACTTCTCTGGGTGGGTCGATATCTTCCAGACGTAAAAGCCAGTCACCTTGGTGGTGCAAGGCATCCAAATAACTCGCTAGCGCAGTAGTCAGCGACCCCAGATGAAGTGGGCCTGTGGGTGAGGGCGCAAACCGACCCCGGTAGCGAGCTACAGGTGGGGTCGTTTTCGTCACGGGCGTTTAGCCTCGCTCTTGCTTCTCTTTGATTTCGGCCAGCGTTTTGCAGTCAATGCACAACTCTGCCGTGGGTCGGGCTTCGAGACGCTTAATACCGATCTCAACGCCACAGGCATCGCAAAAACCGTAATCGTCCTGCTCGATTCGCTCAATGGTCTGATCGATCTTGCGAATCAATTTGCGCTCGCGGTCCCGAGTCCGCAGTTCCAGGCTGAATTCCTCTTCTTGCGTTGCACGATCCGCGGGATCGGGGAAATTGGCCGCTTCATCTTTCATGTGTGATACCGTGCGGTCGACTTCCTGCATCAATTCAGAACGCCAGTTCTGCAGCATCGCCTTGAAGTGGGCGCGTTGCTCGTCACTCATGTACTCTTCGCCTTTTTTGGGCACGTACGGAGTGAAGTTTTTAAAGTTTGTGTCGTTACTTGGAGCCATGTTCAGAGTCCACATAGTTCAATTAAAAACTGTCGTTTCGCCAGGACTGGGACCGGTACCACGAAGCCCCCGTCTGAGCGGGCGCTGAAACTACCAGATAAATGCCAAATGAGCTAGTATTTGATGAGGTTTTTGCGGCGAATAGGCCAGAATTTGTGAAAAACAGTGGGTTAAATTCGTTTTCCGCCGAGACGGCTCTGATTTTTGGCCTGTCGCAAGAGCATATGATTGCGCGCAACGGGGTGCAACTTCAGCTCGACGCTCTAAATGCGCTCGACGGTTTAATTGCTGACGCCGCTCAATCAGGATTGGATTTGGCTGTGGCCAGCAGCTATCGCTCGTTCGAGCGACAAGCCCTTATTTTTAACGGTAAGCTTCGCGGTGAGCGCGCTGTATTGGACGATAACGATTGCGTATTAGATCGTGACCAATACAGCGACGCTGAATGGCTCCAAGCCATCTTACGTTTTTCGGCACTACCCGGCACTTCACGGCATCACTGGGGTACCGATCTCGATGTGTTTGATCGCTCGTCTTTACGTGGCGATTTGCAGCTTACCGTTAGCGAGTCGCAGACTCTTTTTGCTGATCTGCACGTTTGGCTGGATGAGCGTATGGCAAAAGATAAAAGCTGCGGTTTTTTCAGACCATATGGCGTCGACCGAGGAGGCGTTTCCCCCGAACCTTGGCACTTAAGTTATGCGCCTTTAGCTACCGTATATGAAAACGCGCTGGTGCCAAATTTGTGGCGCGATGTGTTAGCTGAGTTGGGCGATGTGCTTGATGAGCTCAATGTAATTGATCGTCATCTTGAAAAGATCTTTGAGCGGTTTGTGGCAGTGCCGAAGGGGTGGTGCCCCGACCATTATCGATCGGGGCTGACAAGCTAGGCCTAGTGACGTTCTTCTTCGTCGAACTTTGCAACTGCTTTGAGAATGGCATCGCGAGCGTCTTGCGCTGTACCCCAGCCATCAACTTTTACCCACTTACCCGATTCTAAATCTTTGTAGTGCTCAAAAAAGTGTTTGATCTGGTTGATCAAAAGCGGCGGTAAATCGGTCACTTCTTTGACATCTTTGTAGACGGGTGTGAGCTTGTCTACTGGGACAGCGATCAGTTTCGCGTCGTGGCCGGCTTCGTCGCTCATTTGCAGAATGCCCACGGGGCGACAGCGAATGACGCTACCTGGTACAACGGCATGAGGGGTCTGTACCAATACGTCTAGTGGGTCACCGTCATCCGCTAGCGTGTTGGGGATGTAGCCATAATTGCAAGGGTAGAACATGGCGGCTGACATAAAGCGATCAACCATGATTGCACCGCTGTCATGATCGACTTCGTATTTTACTGGGTCGCTGTGCGCGGGAATTTCGATGATAACGTTGACATCATCAGGGATATTTTTTCCTGGTGGGATTAGACTTAAGCTCATCTCTTGGGTCCTTGTTGAATCACGGGCTAGTTTTCGCGCGCGAAGTGTAGCAAAAAGACCGTGTTTTAGCACGGCCCGTATCTGTGGTTAATTCACATCAAAGCTGCGTTGGGTCTTGGGCGCGACGAGCTGCCCTACGATGCGTGTATAACTGGGTAAGCCATTTCGATACGGCGGATAACTCTCGCCTGCGATTAGAGGCTCTAGATAGTCGCGCGCGGCTTGAGTAATACCAAAGCCATCGTCCGAAATAAATTCTCGAGGCATGAATTTTTCGACATTGGCGACTTGGTTTAGCGGCGCTTCCGTAATGTGCCATGCATACTCGGGGCCAGGTAGGCGTGTAATCGCGGGCATGACCGAATTTTTGCCGGCTAAGGCAAATTCTACCGCGGCTTTACCCACGGCATACGCTTGCTCGACATCAACAGCCGATGCGATGTGGCGTGCCGAACGCTGCAGGTAATCCGCCACCGCCCAATGATGTTTATAGCCAAGTTTTGATTTAATGAGCTCGGCAAGTGTTGGGGCTAAGCCACCTAGCTGCTTGTGGCCAAAAACGTCGGTGGCACCCGAATCCGCCAGAAAGTCACCGTTGGCGTAACGCGCGCCTTCGGAAGCGACAATCACGCAGTAGCCGCACTGCTTTACGCTGGTGTCCACTTTGTCTAAAAATGCCTCTTCGTTGAAGGCCACCTCAGGGAACAAAATAATGTGCGGTGGTTCCTCGCTTGTCTTGCCGGCTAAGCCTCCGGCTGCGGCAATCCAGCCCGCGTGTCGCCCCATGGTCTCCAGAATAAAAATTTTGGTCGACGAAGCGCACATCGAGACGATATCCAGCGAGGCTTCCATGGTTGCAATGGCTATGTATTTGGCGACCGAACCAAATCCAGGGCAGTTGTCGGTGATAGGTAGATCGTTATCGACAGTTTTGGGGATGTGCACGGCGTGAATCGGGTAGCCCATGCTTTGACTCAATTCCGATACTTTTAAGCAGGTATCGGCTGAGTCGCCGCCGCCGTTGTAAAAAAAGTAGCCGATGTTGTGAGCTTTAAAGACCTCGATTAAGCGTTCGTATTCGGCACGATTGTCTTGCAGGCTCTTGAGTTTATAGCGACATGAGCCGAAGGCACCGCCTGGAGTGTGCTTAAGCGCTGCAATGGTCTCGGAGGACTCGAGCGAGGTGTCGATAAGCTCTTCTTTTAACGCGCCGATAATGCCGTTTTTGCCCGCGAAGACCGTGCCAATTTTGTCGCTGTGGGCGCGTGCAGTTTCGATGACGCCGCAGGCTGATGCATTGATGACCGCTGTCACGCCGCCAGATTGCGCGTAGAAAGCATTTTTGAGCATTGAGAATCCCCTTGTTTTGATGGCGCGTATGATACCGTGTTTGTCGGTGCGATGAACCGCACAATTGGGCGGAGTCGACTTTTTTACAATGTCTCTGCGGCGAGTCTTGTTACCGTGATAAACTGCCGTCCTTCAAGCGGGAGTTAGGCGTGAGCAAACACATCCACATTTTGGGTATCTGCGGGACTTTTATGGGCGGTCTGGCGCTTATCGCGCGCCAAATGGGCTATCGGGTGTCGGGCAGCGACGCCAACGTTTATCCCCCCATGAGTACTCAACTCGAGGCTTCAGGGATAGAACTTCACGAGGGGTATGACGAAACCATTCTCGATCTTAAGCCCGACCTGGTGATTGTCGGTAACGCCATGAGTCGCGGCGTCCCCGTTGTTGAAGCTTTGTTAAACAGCAATATTCCCTACACGTCGGGGCCGCAGTGGTTGGGCGAAAATTTGCTTAGAGATCGCTGGGTTTTGGCGGTTTCGGGCACACACGGTAAAACTACCACCTCGAGCCTGTTGGCCTGGATGCTTGAAGAGGCCGGTTTGCAGCCCGGTTTTTTAATCGGCGGAGTAACCGCTAATTTCGGCGTCTCGGCGCGCCTTGGGCAAGACCCGTTCTTTGTCATTGAGGCCGATGAGTACGATACGGCATTCTTTGATAAGCGCTCGAAGTTTTTACACTACCACCCGCGCACCTTGATTTTGAACAACCTTGAATTTGACCACGCTGATATCTTTGATTCGCTTGAAGATATTCAACGACAGTTTCATCATTTACTCAGGGTGGTGCCCAGCTTAGGTCAGGTGATCTACCCAGTCGGCGTGGCGGCGATTGATGACGTGCTCGCGCGCGGCCTTTGGGCGCAATCAGAAACTTTTGGCGCAGACGCTTCGGCGCAGTGGCAGTATCAGTGGCGTAATCAGGGTCGCGGCGACTTCAGGATCACGCAGGGTAATAACGAGTGGGAAGGCAGTACACCACTCAGTGGCGATTACAACCTCAGTAACGCGCTAGCTGCTATTATTGCCGCTCGTCATGTTGGAGTGAGTCCCGAGCATTCCATTGCCGCCTTAGCCACTTTTAAAAACACCAAACGGCGGCAGGAGCTCATTGCTGAGGTGGGTGGTATTCAAGTGATCGATGATTTTGCGCACCACCCGACGGCCATTCGGTTGACCTTGGAAGGTTTAAAAGCTTCGCATCACAATTCGCGACTGGTGTTAATTATTGAACCTAGATCCAACACCATGCGTATGGGTGTGCACGCAAATGCACTGGCCGATGCCACCCGGCCGGCCGACCAATGCTACTGGTTGCGCGCTAAAAATATGGGGTTTGATTTAACCAGCGATTTGGTCGGCGGACAGGTCTTTGACGATGTCGACCAACTGGTGGCCAAACTGGTACCCGAACTTGCGCCCACTGACGTGGTCGTATGTATGAGCAATGGCGATTTTCAGGGTTTTAAAGACAAGCTAGTACAAGCGCTAAAGGATACCTATGAGTGAAGGTGTAAATACCAAAAAGAGAACAGCTTATCGGCGCTGGGTGATCGACAAGCCTTGGATGGTGTTGGCCGTAATTGCAGTACTTACGGCTTGGGCGATTTCTGTCATACCCAAAACCACCTTGGATGCTTCCGCCGATTCTTTGCTGCTGCAGGGGGACCCTTCGTTGGCAGACTTTAGGGACGTCTCGGAGCGTTACGGTGCGGCCGAATTTTTGCTGTTGACCTGGCAGCCCGAGGGCGAGCTGCTGAGCGATGAGAGTCTTGTGCCATTGGCTGCGATGGCGGACGAGCTGCGGGCCCTACCCGGTGTTTTATCGGTAGTGACGGCTCTTGATGTCCCCTTGGTCGAAAGCCCCAGAAAGAGCCTGAGTGATGTGCTGGGTGACGACCCATTGCCCACGCTTTCTGACCCCTCCACTGATCGGGCTTTGGCGATTGAAGAGCTGAAAAATAGCGTGATCTATTCCGAGCTGTTAGCCAGTAAAGATGGCACCTTAAGCGCGGTACAAGTCAATTTAGAGCCTTTTACTGCCTACGATCAAGCTCTGAAAATTCGCGAAGATTTGCGTGCTGTGCAAGTCGAGCGAAGCTTAAGCGAAGTCGAGCTGGCGCAACTCAAAGAAGCGGAATTAGCGGTGAAGGCAGCTTCGGCACAAGCGATGGCGCAACGCAGCGAACTGGTTGCATCGGTTCGCTTGATTGCGGATCGTTATCGCCAGCATGCGAATATTTTTGTGGGTGGTGTGCCCATGATCGCCTCGGATATGGTGGCCTTCGTACGCAGCGATTTGGTCGTATTCGGTGCCGCTATTGTCGGCGTCATGATGTTGGTGCTGGCCATCGTGTTCCAACGTGCGCGCTGGGTTGCGATACCGGTCGTGACCTGTATCGTTACCGTGGCGGTAGTTCTGGGGATTTTGGCGGCTATAGACTGGCGCATGACGGTGATATCTTCTAACTTCGTCGCCGTGTTGCTGATTATTTCATTGTCGATCGCCATTCATTTGGTGGTGCGCTATCGCGAAATGCATCAGCACAACCCGAACATGCTAGATGCTGATCGCATTGAAGCAGCTATGGCGGCCATGGCCGTACCTTGTGTCTACACTGGTCTTACGACGATTGTCGCGTTCTTGTCGTTGCTGGTATCGCGCATTCAGCCGGTGATCGATTTTGGCTCAATGATGTCTTTGGGTATCGTGTTAGCTTTGATCTTTGCGTTCACTATTGTTCCCGCCATGATGCGAGTGTGGCCTTCGGGAAAACCCTTGGTCCATCATGCGGATGAGCAACCTTTTACTCGGCACTTCGCTCGCTGGGTGGACGAACGCGGTGGCACTATACTTACTGTCACAGCTGTTCTAGTGATGGCCGTTGCCCTTGGTGTTAGTCAGCTTAAGGTGGAAAACCGCTTTATTGATTACTTTAAACAGTCGACCGAAATTTACCAGGGTATGGAGCTGTTGGATGCCGAGCTTGGTGGCACCATCGGTTTGGATATCACCATCGCTGCTCCAGAGGAAGTCGATTTGTTCGGTGAGTTGGGCCTTGATGGTGATACAGAAACGGAAGTAAGCGATTTTGCTGCAGATGATCCGTTTTTGGAGGACGACCCCTTTGCTGAGTCGGCACAGGATGATCCCTTTGCTGCTGACGAAGATCTGTTCGCCTCGCAAGATGACGTGTTTGCCGATGATGATCCTTTTGCTGAAGACGATATATTTGGTGACTCATCCGAGACTACTCGAGCCCAAGAGCCTGGGTTTACCCCCAGTTATTGGTTTAGCTTGCAAGGCCGACAAGAAATTGCTGCGGTGCAAGATTATTTGCAGAACCGCACCGAAGTCGGCAAGGTTATGTCGTTGGATACCTTGTTCAGTACAGTTGAAGTATTACTGAACGGTCCTTTGGGGAGTGTTGAATTAGCCCTGGTTCAGCGCAGTATGCCGGCCGATATCGCTGATTTGCTGCAAACGCCTTACTTCGATGCCGAGCGCAATGAGGCTCGGGTAAGTTTGCGCGTTAAAGAAACGAGCAAAACCCTTCGTCGCGACGCTTTTTTAAAGCAAGTTAAGCACGATTTGGTCACTGAACTGGGTATTGAGGAAGAGCGCATTACCATGTCTGGCATGTTGGTGCTGTACAACAACGTGCTGCAAAGTCTTTTTGCGTCCCAGATTATGACCTTAGGCGCTGTTTTCGGCGTAATTCTAGTGATGTTTTATCTGTTGTTCCGCTCATTAAGTTTAGCTTTGCTAGCTCTGGCCCCTAACGTGTTGGCGGCGGGTTTGGTATTGGGTGTTATGGGCCTGGCTGGTATTCCTCTAGATATTATGACGATCACCATTGCGGCAATTGTGGTGGGGATTGGTGTGGACGACTGCATACACTATGTACATCGCTTTATGCATGAATTTGAAGTGGATGGCGACTACACTGCGGCCATGCATCGTTGTCATTTGAGCATTGGGCGAGCCATGTATTACACGACCCTGACGGTTGTGATTGGGTTCTCGATGTTGGTGTTGTCCAATTTTAAACCCAGCATTTATTTTGGTGCTTTAACTGTAGCTGCCATGGTCGCGGCGGTATTGGGCGCGTTATTGCTGTTACCGCGACTGATTGTATTGCTTAAGCCCCTGGGCCCTGAAAACAACCATGCAGTGTCGTGAACGTTGTGCCGCCTGCTGTTGGGTGCCACATATTCAGCAACCCTATTATGGTATGCCCAATGGCAAAGCAGCGGGCGAGCGCTGCGTGCATTTAATGAATGACGACCGTTGTGCTTTGTTCGGTGATCCAAGGCGGCCCAAATGGTGTAATGATTTTAAAGCCGAGCCCGAGTTTTGTGGTTCGAGTAAAGAAGAAGCCATGCACATTTTAACTTGGCTTAACGAAGAGTCTGATCCAACAAAGGTGTAAGCATGCAGTCTGACTACCCCCTCTTCCCTTTGCCTACAACCTTGCTCCCTTATGGCAAGATGCCCTTGCAGATCTTCGAGCAGCGGTATCTAAAACTGGTTAAGCAATGCATGCGCGAAGGGTCGACCTTTGGTGTGATTCAGTTAGTGAAGGGCAGCGAGGTCATGAAAGATGGCAGGCGTGTTCCACCCATCGTTGCAGAGCGCGGCACGGTAGCGCAAATTGTGGACTGGGATCAGTTACCGAATGGTTTACTGGGCATTACTTTGCAGGGTCAGAATACCTTTACCGCCTCGAACCTGCGTGTCGCAGAAGATGGCTTGGTATTGTGTGATGCAGAGTTTGAGTCGGAGCTTACGCCTTCCCCGTTACTTGATACCTGGGAGGGATTAGCCGAAGTTCTAGAATCACTCGAGACACATCCCCACGTAGAGCGTTTGCAGTTGAACGTTGACTATCGCGATGCGTGGCAGGTGGGTTACCACTTGCTGCAGTTGTTACCCCTGGATGAATCTTTAAAGCTGTCGTTACTTGCGCCGGATTCTTTAGAACGTCTGATGACGACCTTAGATCAAGAACTGACGCAATTGTCGGGCGAATAAGCCTTAAAGATTGGCGTCAAAGCCACCGCATTGTCGCCAGATATTCACAATATTGCAAAACAAATGAGCGGTGCGGTCGGCATCGTAGGCCGCTGAGTGCGCCGCTTTGTTATCAAACTCGATGCCCGCTTGTAAACAGGCTTTTGCTAATACGGTTTGTCCGAACGCGAGACCTGCCAAAGTGGCGGTGTCAAAGTACGAGAATGGGTGAAAGGGGTTGCGTTTTAAACCCGTGCGCTCAACGGCGGCGTTAATAAACCCTGCGTCGAAATGAGCGTTGTGCCCCACCAAGACGGCGCGCGTGCAGTTAGTGCTTTTGATTTCTTTGCGGATGGCTTTAAAAATGCTTTCTAGAGCATCGGCTTCTGATAGCGCCTCGCGAAAGGGGTGGTATGGGTCAATCCCCGTAAATTCAAGAGCGGAGGCTTCGAGGTTGGCGCCCTCAAAGGGCACGACATTGTGGTGCACTGTCTCGTGAACATAGAGTTCGCCGTCAGGCTCCATACGCACGATGGTGGCGGCAACTTCCAACAATGCATCGGTTTGGGCGTTAAAGCCTCCGGTTTCGACATCAATGATTACTGGCAAGAAGCCCCGAAAGCGCTGCTTGATTTCGCAAAGCTCTTCGTCGGCGCTCACTGGGGATCCTTAAGTACGCTCCAAGCAATTTCGCCACCGGCGCGCATGGGTATTAGTTGACTGTCGGCCATAGCAAGGCTCGCGGGTACGCTTTGAGGTTGTTTAATCAGCGTGATTGTATCGCTATTAGCTTCAAGGCCATAAAACCTTGGGCCGAATACAGAAGCGAAGTTCTCGAGTTTATCCAACGCGCCAGCTTGTTCGAAGGCTTCAGCGTAAAGTTCGATCGAGGCGTGTGCCGTGTATACCCCGGCGCAACCGCAGGCGGCCTCTTTGGCCCCCTGTAAGTGAGGTGCTGAGTCTGTGCCCAAAAAGAAACTGGGATCGCCGGAAGTTGCGGCGTTGATGAGCGCTTCTTGGTGCGTCCGCCGTTTAAGTATGGGCAGGCAGTAGTGGTGTGGGCGAACACCTCCTACCAGTAAATCGTTGCGGTTAAGCAGTAAATGGTGTGCGGTAATCGTAGCGCCGACATGAGCGGGAGACTCAGCTACAAACTGCGCAGCTTGAGCCGTGGTGATGTGCTCGAACACGATTCTCAAAGTCGGGAAACGTTCAGTGATGGGCACCATGTGTTGTTCGATGAAAACCGCTTCGCGATCGAAGATGTCGACCTCAGATTCGGTAACTTCACCATGGACGAGCAGAGGTAAGCCAACTTCTTCCATAACCGCCAGAACAGGATAAAGGCCGCTCAAATCGCCGACGCCGGCGTCTGAATTGGTGGTGGCTCCGGCGGGATATAGCTTAGCACCATAAACAAAGGGTGATGCTTTAGCCTCATGAATATCTTCGGGGCGTGTTTGATCGGTTAAATACAACACCATTAACGGGTCAAATTGTCGGGCGCTGGGCATGGCGGCAAGAATGCGCTCGCGGTAGGCCTCTGCGGCACCTACGGTAGTAATGGGTGGTGTCAGGTTCGGCATGACGATAGCACGGCCCATGACTTGTGCCATGTCTCCAACGGTACGGGGAAGTGACGATCCATCGCGCAGGTGCACGTGCCAATCGTCGGGTCGAATAAGCGTTAAGGATTGCACAGGTAGACTCCTTGATCTAAGTCGTGATGCTACCTGAAATAGGCGCTTTTCGAAACCAAGACTGGGAATTGATTTGCGGCAAGAGTAAACTACGCACCCTTAAATTCTAGGTTTACGGAAATTGTCATGAGCGACATTAACAAAGTGGTATTGGCCTACTCGGGTGGCTTGGATACGTCGGTGATTGTGCGGTGGTTGCAAGACACTTATAACTGCGAGGTGGTCACATTTACTGCCGATATCGGCCAGGGTGAAGAAGTGGAGCCCGCGCGCGCCAAAGCAGAAGCCTTGGGTGTGAAAGAAATCTACATCGAAGACCTGCGCGAAGAATTCGTGCGCGACTTTGTATTCCCCATGTTTCGCGCTAACACCGTGTACGAAGGCGAGTACTTGTTGGGTACCTCTATCGCTCGCCCTCTAATTGCTAAGCGTTTGGTCGAAATTGCGAACGAGACCAATGCCGATGCGATTTCTCATGGCGCTACCGGTAAAGGTAATGATCAAGTCCGTTTTGAACTAGGTGCTTATGCACTAAAGCCCGGCATACAAGTGATTGCACCCTGGCGTGAGTGGGACTTGAACTCGCGTGAGGCTTTAATGGCCTATTGCGAAGAACGTAATATTCCAGTCGACTTTTCGAATAAAAAGAAGAAGTCACCCTACTCAATGGACGCTAACCTGCTGCACATTTCGTATGAGGGCGGCCAGTTGGAAGACCCTTGGGTCGAGGCAGAGGAAGATATGTGGCGCTGGTCGGTTAGCCCCGAGGCGGCACCCGATGAGCCTACTTACATCGAGTTGACTTATCGCAAGGGTGATATTGTCGCCATTGATGGCGTAGAAATGAGCCCAGCTACCGTATTAGAAACCCTGAACAAACTGGGTGGTGCCAACGGAATTGGCCGCGCGGATTTGGTCGAAAACCGCTACGTGGGTATGAAGTCACGTGGTTGTTACGAGACTCCGGGGGGCACAATTATGTTGAAAGCCCACCGCGCTATCGAGTCACTGACGCTTGACCGTGAGGCAGCGCACTTGAAAGACGAGTTAATGCCGCGCTATGCCAAGTTAGTTTATAACGGCTACTGGTGGTCGCCCGAGCGCATTATGCTGCAAAAGGCTATCGACGAATCACAGACCTTCGTAAACGGTAAAGTGCGCGTCAAACTCTACAAGGGTAACGCTATTGTGGCGGGCCGTCAGTCTGATGACAGCCTGTTCGATGCGCATATCGCGACCTTTGAAGACGATGCGGGCGCCTATAACCAGAAAGACGCAGAGGGCTTTATTAAGCTGAATGCGCTGCGTATGCGTATTGGGGCTAACCGAGGGCGCAAGTACGATTAGCTCAAGTTGAATGTCTGATAGGGGCGCCAAATTAGGCGCCCTTTTTCGTTGTGGCGAGCTGTTTTTGTCGCTATTCTGAGGCGCTAAAAAATAAAAGGATAAATCATGAGTAAGCGCAGTTTTCTAACTTGGTCCGTTTTTGCAGCGACACTAACCCTAGCGGGATGTCAAAACTCTGATCCTCAAGGTGCGACTGAATCGGTATCAGCAAGCAATACATCTCAAGACTCAGGTTCGGAAGTACAAGTAACCCCCACCAAAACAGCTTTGTTCGGTGATTTACACGTACACACCTCGCAGTCATTTGATGCCTTTGTGTTTGGTGTGCGCCGTACACCCGAAGACGCCTACCGCTACGCTCAAGGCGAGGCTATCCCGCAAGATGCTGGCGGGATGATTCAACTTGCTGGTCCGCCCTTAGATTTTTATGCGGTTACTGACCACGGAGAATACTTGGGTGTGGTGCCAGCTATGGCTGACCCCAATAGCCCAATATCAAAGACCGCAACGGCTCAAGCTGCTTTCGGCGAAAATGCCACCGAATCGGATGCTACTTTCTCGAAAATCGGTTTGTCGTTTGTGACGCAATCTCCACTTGAGGATATTTACGACCGCAGCTTTATTGCGGGTAACTGGCGCAAAACCGCTGATATAGCAGACCAATATTATCGACCGGGCGAGTTCACCACTTTTGCAGCTTATGAATTCACGGCCATGCGAGTGGTGGATGTTGCGCAAACGGGTGCGGCCAATTTGCACCGTAATGTGATCTTCGAGAATACATCCCCCGACGATATTTTTACGACTCTAATGTCGGGAGACCCCGCCGAGCTTTGGGATTGGATGGAGCAACAGCGTGCTGTAGGGAATGACTCGTTAGCCATTCCTCATAATTCGAATGCCTCGAATGGTTTAATGTTTTCGGCCACCGATGAAAATGGCGAGCCTCTATCTAAAGAGCTGATGGAACAGCGCGTTCGCAACGAACCCATTATGGAAATTACTCAAATTAAGGGCACCTCGGATACGCGTCCCGCATTTTCGCCTAACGACGAATGGGCGGAATTCGAGCATTACCCCTATTTGATTGGCTCGAATATGCTAAATAAAGACGCCGAAGGCAGTTACGCGCGGCCTTCGCTCAGCAAAGGTATTCAGCTGCAGCAAGAGCAGGGCGCTAATCCCTTCGAATTTGGTTTTATTGGCGCCAGCGACACGCACTTAGCGGCGGGAACCTACGTCGAATCCACCTACTGGGGTAAGTTTCCATCTGAAGGGCGCGACCCCAAGTTACGCAATTCGGTTCCCAATGGTCCAGAGGGGACGGAATGGGAAGACGCCGATACATCGGGCGATGAAGGTCTATTAATCGGTCGGTCGGCTGCCTCGTATTCTGCCAGTGGGCTGGCTGGTGTTTGGGCTGAATCGAACACGCGTGAGGCGATCTTTGCAGCTATGAAGCGTCGCGAGACCTTTGGGACTTCTGGTCCCAGGATGCAAGTACGTTTCTTCGCGGGTGACTATCAGGACGATCTGCTAACGAGCGTTGATTCGCTTGAGACCGCTTACGCAGAAGGTGTACCCATGGGGGGGCGTTTGAGCGAGCAATCACAAGCGCCATCGATGATGGTGTGGGCAGTACAGGATCCCTTATCGGCGCCTTTACAGCGCGCACAGGTGATCAAAGTGTGGCGCGATGCTCAGGGCGAACACCAAGAGCGCGTCTTCGATGTGGCCTGTTCTGGCGATGCTCAGCCTGATGCGAATTATCGCTGCCCCTATAACGGTGCAAGCGTCGATTTACGTTCTTGCGATGTTCAGGCCGGCACTGGGCAGGCAGAGTTAAAGGCGCTGTGGCAAGACCCTGAATTCAATGCTTCACAATCTTCAGCATATTTTGTTCGCGTGCTTGAGAACCCAACCTGCCGATGGAGCTCGTGGGATGCTGCAAGAGCGGGTATTAAGCCCAATCCGGAGCTGCCCGCGATATTGCAGGAGCGCGCCTGGTCGTCGCCGATTTGGGTGAACTAGAGCGGGAAGTAGGTGGGGCCGGGAAAGTAGTCGACCCCAAGGTTTAAAAGGTCTCAGCGACCGTTTTTGGCTCTTCAACAATGTAGCGGAATTCGCGGTTATCGGGTGAGGGCAAAATGACTTTGGGGTGCACTCTCTCGGCGCTCAACTCAAAGCCAATAATAATGATGTCCTCGCCTGGACCGATCAGATGTGCGGCGGCGCCATTGACACAGATATCGCCCTTACCACGCTCGCCTTCAATCGTGTAGGTTTCTAAACGCGCACCCGATGTATTGCTGACCACCAGCACTTTCTCGCCTGGCCACAGACCTACGGCATCTAACAGGTTTGCATCAATCGTGATACTGCCCACGTAATCCAAGTCGGCTTGGGTGACCGTTGCCTTGTGAATTTTCGAGCGCATTTGCCAACGCATGAGTACTAACCTACCGAGTCCAAATGAGGGGCGTATCATTCCGCATTACAAAAATTTGTCAACCATGGCGAGCGCTCTAACCTCAAGATTTCATGAAAAAATAGGTGTCAGAACGACTAATTGTTGGATTGCTCACGGCTTTTAGAGGCAAAGCGCTAGGCGTTGCGTATGGTCAGCCCACCATCGACCGCGAGTGCCACACCGGTCATGTAGCTCGACGCGGGTAGCGTAAGGTTCACGATGGCGTGTGCAATTTCCTCAGGTTGAGCGTAGCGTTTAAGCGCGGTTCGGCGTTTGGCAAACACAACTTTGTCGGTATCTGGAATGGCTTGGGTCATGCCCGTTAGGGTAGGGCCCGGACACACGCAATTGACGGTAATGCCCTCGGGCCCAAGCTCTACTGCGAGTGCCCGAGTTAAGCCGATCACGCCGTGCTTGGCACTGGTGTAAGTGCTGCCATAGGGCGTAGCGCCAAGCCCCTCGGTAGAGGCTAGGTTTACAATGCGGGGGTGTTTAGATTGTCGCAACGCCGGCAAGGCCGCGCGAACTAGGCGCACCTGGCCTTTCAGCATGACATCGAGCGAGCGGTCCCACAGGTCCTCGTAGTCGTCGCTGTCGATTTTGGTAAACAGCGAAATACCCGCATTGTTGATTAGGATATCTATGCCGCCATAGTGAGCGATTACCTCCTTGGTGACATTGATAATTTGGGCCGCATTCGCAATATCCAGAACCCAACCCTTAGCCTTACCGCCGGCATCGGTGATTTCTTGAACGACTCGATCAACGCCTTCTTGTGTGATGTCGGTCACGGCCACTTGGGCGCCTTCATCAGCTAGCAAGTGCGAGGTTGCACGTCCGATGCCGCTAGCGGCACCAGTGACTAAAGCGACCTGATTGCGAATGGATCGGCTGAGTTTTGAAAGCGGCATAAGCATTCCTTATTTCGTAGGTACCACTGGATTTTGTCTTAGCATGCTCTACTGAATTGTGAGACTTGAGTAGACCAGGCGCTGTCTTGTCACGTACCAAGGGTACACACAGAACAGGATACCTGCATGCGCTTTTATTTGGCTGTTGCACTGGTTTGTCTCGGCGCTTGCGCTCAGACGCCCAATCATGCGCTTATCTATTCAAAAGAGTTCGGGAAAAGCCCCGATTTAGCTGAGCCTGAACCATCCGTGTTGCCGACGGCGCGAATTGCTCGAGCAATAGGTTTTAAAGCGGGCGAGGCACCCACGCCGGCAGCGGGCTGGACAGTAAATCGCTTTGCCGAGGGTCTGACGCATCCGCGCTGGTTGCTCGAACTTCCCAATGGTGATTTGCTGGTCGCGGAAACCGATACGCCGCGGGACAGCGGTGGCTTCTCGGGACTTAAAGGCTTGGCTGCCAAATTAATGATGCGCTACGGTGGATCAAACAGAGGCAGCGCGGATCGAATCCGACTGTTAAGAGACACCGATCACGATGGTGTCGCAGACCTGAATGTTCATTTAGTGGAGAATCTGCACTCGCCTTTTGGTATGGCGTATCGCGACGGCTATCTGTACGTGGCCAATACCGATGCTTTGCTTCGATTTAAGTATCCGTTGGGTGAGGACAGCATCGCCGGTCCTGCCGAGCATTTAACCGATCTACCGGCTCTTCCGTACAATCATCACTGGACTAAATCGCTGCTGTTTGACTCGACAGGGCGTCGACTTTGGATTGGTGTGGGCAGCAACAGCAATATCGCTGAGAATGGCATGGAACACGAGGAAATGCGAGCCGCCATTCTGCAATACGATGTTGAAAGCGGCGAGCTGAGTGTCTACGCCAGTGGATTGCGCAACCCAGTGGGTATGGCATTGCACCCTGAAACAGGCGGGTTATGGACTGTGGTTAATGAGCGCGATGAGCTTGGCGACCAGCTGGTACCCGATTATCTGACAGAAGTCATCGAGGACGAATTTTATGGCTGGCCTGTGTGGTACATGGGCGGGAACAAAGATGAGCGAGTTCTGGCACAGGGAATCGATAATAATACAAGACCAAGAGACCCTGATTACGCGCTTGGGGCACATACTGCGTCGCTGGGCTTAGACTTTTACGACTATCCGCACCCAAGCCTACGGCACGCGGCGATCATTGGGCAGAGAGGATCTTGGAATCGCAGTCAGTTTGTGGGCTACAAAGTCATCGCCGTTCAATTTGATACCGGTCGGCCAAAGGATGCTCTGCCAGTCACCTTGCTCGATGGCTTCTTAAATGAAAAAGGCCAAGCAAGGGGTCGCCCGGTGGGGGTTCAGGCGCTGGGCGATGGTGCGATTGTGGTGGCGGACGATGTGGCTGGGATTGTTTGGCGCTTGGCTCCTGCCGTATCTGCAAAGTAATTGCATTTTTCCTGAGATCATTTTGCGTCGGATGTACTAGCTCTTAGCGCATAACGCTTTGTTCATTCGACCAGTCACTTCGCTCGTGATCCAAGTTAGCCATTGTGCGTATTTTGTACTCACGTTGTTGAAAGAGCATGACCATGCTGGATACTCAGAACATACAGTGCCCCTATTGCTGGGAGACGATTGAGCTCGTGATTGATCACAGCGTCGCAGAGCAAGACTATATTGAAGATTGCGAAGTTTGTTGCCGACCGATTCGTTTGATGGTCGCTGTTGAGGATGGCGAGAGCTACGTGACCGCATTGCACGAGGATGAGTAGTCGCCAATTACCGATGCCCGCGCATTTTTGCGCCTTATTGCTCGCCACCAAGCGAAGTCAGTTATTGGCGCAAGTGGTTGCTTTTCAGGGATGATCCGCCTAGACTCCGCGCACCCGGAGCTGCTCCGAGGCTCTGCTTAAAGCAGAGATTGTTTGGTCTTTCCTTTCTCCCAAGTTGATCCTTCTGTGTCTCTCACACTTAATATGTCACGACGGTCCTACTGCAAAGATCAGTTGAATAATTGACCTGCTGACGACAGCCGGTCGTATGCGCTCATCTTAGTGCAAGGATATCTTATGAATTTTTCGGATTTAGGCTTGTCGCCTAAGTTACTACAAGCGATTTCAGACACTGGTTATACAACGCCCACTGCAATTCAATCCGCGGCTATTGGGCCGGTTTTGCAAGGCAAAGATCTAATGGCCTCTGCCCAAACTGGTACTGGGAAAACGGCGGCCTTTACGTTGCCGCTGTTGGAGACCTTGTTGCGCAAACCAAACAGCTCCAAATCCCCAAAGTTCCTGATCATTACGCCCACTCGAGAGCTCGCTGCCCAAATCGAGGCATCCGCCCAAACCTACAGTAAATACATCTCCTGTCGGACGTTGGCGGTGTTTGGCGGCGTTAAAATAGGCCCCCAGATTCGCCAGTTAAAGCAGGGTGTAGACGTGCTCATCGCCACACCTGGCCGCTTGCTTGATCTGAGTGAGCAGGGCGAAGTGGATTTGAAAATGATTGACGTGCTGGTGCTCGATGAAGCCGACCGAATGCTGGACATGGGATTCATTCCCGCCATCAGGCGTATTCAAAAGCTACTGCCCGCAACAAAGCAAACGCTGATGTTTTCAGCGACCTATTCGGATGAGATTCGAACGCTGGCGCAGACGTATTTGCGACGACCTGTAGAAGTGAGTGTTACGCCTAAAAATGCAGCGGCGCACACCGTAGATCAGTTGATTTATCCCGTCGATAAGAAACAAAAATCGGCTGTGCTCCAATATTTGCTAAACAACTACGGTTGGGTGCAAGTCTTGGTGTTCTCCAGAACCAAACACGGTGCCAACAAACTCGTAAGAGAGTTGGATAAGGCAAATATCAGAGCGGCTGCGATTCATGGCAATCGTAGCCAGTCGCAGCGCACAAAAGCCTTGGCGGATTTCAAAAGCGGTAAAATAGCGGTACTGGTCGCAACCGATATTGCGTCGCGAGGCATCGACATTGCCCAGTTGCCGGTAGTCATCAATTTTGATTTACCGAATGTACCAGAGGACTACGTACATCGCATTGGTCGCACCGGTCGCGCGGGCTCTAACGGGCGGGCGATATCGTTGGTATGCGCCGATGAAGTAAAGCAACTCAGAGACATAGAGCGGGTGATTAGTCGTCAGTTGCCACGAGAGTTTATTGATGGATTTGCCCCTCAGGAGCCCCTGCCCGAGAGCCCAAGCAAACCCAAACGTCCAAGTTCTAAACCCAAGTCTGCGCCGGGACGCTCTCGGCGTTCGGGTCAGCGACGCTCTGATACAGCGCGCTGAACAAAAACAGCAAAAAGCAGGCTTCAATGAGGAAAGTATTCATAAAACTTATTGATGTGAAGAATAAATAGAATTGGACTGAATTATACGATTTGTCTACTTTATCCTTAGTGCAGGGCCTTTCCCTCTGAACAAGGATATTAATCGATGGCAAATTATTCCCGCAAACAACGTCTAGAGATGACCCTCGATGACCGTCTCCAGCAGCAAGAAGGCTGGGTTTACATGACGGGTATGCAGGCCTTGGTTCGCCTGCCGATCCAACAGCGTATGCGCGATGAGGCGGCGGGGTTAAATACGGGTGGATACATTTCTGGTTATCGCGGCTCGCCCGTGGGCGCCTACGATATGTCGTTGCAGCAGGCGGAAAAAGAATTAAAAGCCCACAATATCCATTTTCAACCGGGTGTGAACGAGGATCTAGCGGCGACTGCGACGTGGGGCGCCCAGATGGTAGGCTTGTTCCCGGGCGCAAAAGTCGATGGCGTTTTCTCGATCTGGTACGGCAAAGCGCCAGGCTTAGACCGGTCTATGGATGCAATTCGCCATGCCAATTTAGCGGGCACCAACACCGCCGGTGGCACTCTGCTACTCGTGGGTGATGATCATGGCGCCAAGTCCTCGACAGTGGCATGTTATTCGGATTTGAACTTTGCATCGCTCGGACTGCCTTTTTTAGCTCCTGCCAATGTGCAAGATGTTTTTGATTACGGCCTTCATGGCATAGCAATGAGTCGCTACGCCTCGACGCTTGTGGGCATGAAACTTGTGACTGATGTGGTGGAGGGTGGCGGTTCAGTATATGTCTCGCCGGATAACCCGAAGATAACTACGCCAGACGACACGGGTCCAGATACATCGATCAAAACATTTACGCCTTTTTTAGAGCAAGAGCGACTGTTATGGGACGTAAAGTTAAAAAAAGTAATGACCTATGCGCGCGCCAACGAGATAAACCGTATTGAAGAGGCACCGGAGGCCCGGATTGGCATTATGGCCGCCGGCAAAGCTTGGCAAGATACGAGCCAGGCTCTGTCGGGATTGGGCTATATTGATGGGAAATTGGGGAATACTTCCATAAGCCTGCTAAAAATTGGCATGGTTTGGCCATTGGATGACGCCATTGTTCGCGAATTCTGCAAGGACCTTCACACCCTGCTGATCGTAGAGGAAAAACGTCCTCTACTTGAAGATCAAGTTCGCGCCATACTCTACGATTCTGACATTCGCCCCAACATCGTGGGCAAGCACTTCAAATCTAGTGGCGACTCAGCCGCTGACTGTGCATTTCCGACTTACGGTGAAATCGACCCAAACCTGGTGTCTCAAGTTCTGCTGCGAGTGCTAAACGATGTTGAGCCTGATGGCGGTTTTTCGCTTCCCGACTGTTTGATGAGCCAGCCTGTCCTACCAGGCGGAGTTGAGCGCCCACCCTCATTTTGCGCAGGCTGCCCTCACGGTCGTTCGACACAATTGCCAGAGGGCAGTCGTGCTCTGGGTGGTATAGGTTGCCATTCCCTGACGATTTTGCGTGATCCAGAAAAAACCAATTCGATGAGCCATATGGGGGCCGAAGGTATGATGTGGCCCGGGCAATTTCCCTTCACTGAAGAGAAGCATGTTTTTACCAATATGGGGGATGGTACGTATTTTCATTCGGGCCACCTTGCCATTCGAGCTGCTGTGGCATCACAGGTCAATATTACCTACAAGATTTTGCACAACGGCTTTGTCTCTATGACTGGGGGGCAGCAACACGATGGCGATAATTCTCCGGAGAAGATGGTCGCGCAACTTAAAGCTGAGGGTGTTAGGCGCATCGCATTGGTGTCAGATGAACCTGAGAAATTTGATGCTCATGCACTTGGCGTTCAGGTGTATCACCGTACGGCAATGGATGCGGTGCAGGCGGAGTTTCGCGAGTTAAGCGGGGTAACGGTTATTATTTACGATCAACCCTGTGCTACAGAACGCCGCCGCCTGCGTAAGCGCGGTAAGTGGCAAGACCCCGATAAGCGCGTGTTTATTAATCCGGAAGTGTGCGAAGGGTGCGGTGATTGCTCTACGGTTTCGGGTTGCATGGCGATTGAGCCTTTGGAGACCGAGTTTGGCCGTAAACGAAAGATTAACCAGTCGTCGTGTAATAAAGATTTTTCGTGTCTTGAAGGATTTTGCCCCTCTCTTGTCAGTGTCTCGGGAGCACAGCCGAAGAAAGCGCAGGCAACCGACGTATCGATCGATGTTAGCCATCTGCCTGTCCCCGAGACTGCTATTCACGGTGCCTGGTCCGTACTCGTTTCAGGTATTGGTGGTGCCGGCGTGGTGACCATAGGCCAAACATTAGCGGTTGCGGCTCACGCCGATGGTTATTTTTCAACAAGTCTTGATATTACCGGTTTGGCTCAGAAGTACGGTGCCGTTCATTCCCACGTCAAAATAGCGGAAAGTCCAGAGCAAATGAGGGCAACTCGTATTGCTGCAGGGGAAGCGAACGCGATAATAGGCAGTGACCTCGTTGTTACTGCGGGTGACGAAGCACTTTCAAAAATGGCTAGCAGTAAGTCACTTGCCGTTGTTGATACAACGGTGGTCCCGACAGCTGCATTTTCGATGAACCCAGACTGGACACTCGATAGTGCAGCGCAGGTCGGACGTTTAAGTCAGGTATTAGGAGAGCACCTCCACACGTTGGATGCGCAAACATTGGCAGATCGAGTCATGGGAGATCGCGTTTTCGCTAATATGCTGCTCATGGGTGCTTCTTGGCAGCAGGGTGGAATTCCCTTGTCTTTGGAGGCAATTCATCGGGCTATAGAACTGAATGGGGTAGCGGTAGCTAAAAACAAGCAGGCGTTTGATCTTGGACGATTGGCTTATGCTGATGCGCCTGCTGCTCGCCGCCTGGCGGGTGACGAAGTGGCGGTCGTGGTCAAGTTTCACAGTGAGCCGTCGGTGGATGATATTGTTGCACATCGGGAGAAAGAGCTGATTGACTACCAGGATGTGAGTTTGGCAAAACGCTACTCCGATATGGTACAGCGGGTCCGGAACGCTGGGCTTAATGAGGCGTCAGTAAAGGCAGTTGCACGGGGTTATTACAAACTACTGGCAGTCAAAGATGAATGGGAAGTAGCTCGGCTTTATACCAAGCCATCTTTTCGCAAAGCCCTGGCCGATACGTTCGATGGCGACATGAAGCTAACCTTTCACTTTGGTGCCTGGCCCTATGGTGGGTTTAATAAAGAGACCGGCAAGTTCACCAAGGGCGAAATATCGAGCAGCAGAGCAATGCTTTTCTTCAAGATGATGAACCGATTTCGGTTCCTGCGTGGCACCATCCTTGACCCATTTCGCTATTCTGAGGAGCGTAGGCTGGGCGTCAAACTGCTTGCAGATTATGAGGCGGATATTGAAATTGCCTTGTCGAGTAACTCGGCTGAATTGGCTGGGGAAATCGCTGAACTATTAGATTTGCCTGAGCAAATTCGAGGTTATGGCCATGTACGTGAGCGTCATGCTCAGGCCGTAAATAAACGCCGTGACGAACTTCGCGCTGCAATCTTAACGCGCGAGGTAAAAGCCGCATGATAGTGAATATTGGATTTGCCTAAAAACGTGACGAACACTAGGGCTCACGGAGTGCAATATGAAAATAACAGATGTTAAAACATGGGCCGTAGCGACTCCGCCGCCTCATAAAGGCGGCGCCTACTGGATATTCGTAAAGTTGACCACGAATAATGGAATATCGGGTTATGGTGAAGTCTACGGAGTGCCATTCGGCCCCGATGTTGTCTGCAAGATGATAGAGAACGTATTCGAGCGACATGTGGTAGGAGAAAGTCCGTTTAATATCGAAAAAATGTGGCGTATTATTTACTCGGCCGGATTCGTGCAGCGGCCCGATGTCAGCACTAGCGGAGTACTTTCAGGTATTGAAATGGCTTGTTGGGATATAGTCGGCAAGGCTTTAAACCAACCAGTTTACAATCTGATGGGAGGGATGGTGCACAAGAGGCTCAGGTCCTACACCTATCTCTATCCCGACGTTGCCGAGCTGACCGCGGAAAATTTTCATGGTGATACGGACCAAGCGCCCAAACGATTGCAGCATTACATGGACATGGGGTTTACCGCTGTCGGTTTTGATCCGGTTATGCCGATGGGGTCTTTCGACCCTCGACAACTTTCCCTCGAGGCGTTGGACGGTGCAGAGAAACTCATGGAAAGCTTGCGCGAGGTGGCGGGAAGTAAGTGTGATTTGATGATCAAGACACATGGGCAACTCACCACATCCAGTGCAATTCGGCTCGCCCGTCGCTTAGAGCGATTCGATCCACTTTGGTTCGAGGAACCCGTTCCCCCATGCAATCCAAAAGAAATGGCGCGTGTGGCCAGTTCCACCACCATTCCAATCTCGGGTGGCGAACGACTGGTGAGCCGTTTCGAAATTTCAAAGGTGTTGGAGGCACAGGCGATCCAAATCTTGCAGCCTGCTCTGGGTCGTGTAGGCGGCATTTTAGAGGGTAAGAAGATTGCTGCAATGGCTGAGGCTCACTATGCGCAGTTTGCACCACATTTGTATGCCGGTCCTATGGAGGCTGCAGCGAATATTCAACTATCAGCTACGTTACCGAACTTTCTTATCCTGGAAAGCATCGACAACTTTGACGGTTTCTTTAACGACTTGCTCACCGTACCCATTCAGTGGGAAGACGGTTACGTCATAGTCCCCAATCGCCCTGGTCTTGGCTTCGAACTAAATGAAGCGCTGGCTGATGCGAATCCTTTCACGGGTGAAGATCCCTTTCCTCCGATGGCTGAATCGCCCATTTACTAATTAAAAGGGCTAACAGCGTTTTGTTGGGTAGAACAGAAAGGCATAGTGTTGTGATCAATCTGAATGGATAGAAGAGGAAAAATGAACCACAAACTCGCACGCTTAATTTCACTGCTTGCCTTCTTGGTGACCACTTCTGTTGTAATTGCAGCAGAAAGCGAATCGCCAAGGCAGGTGCTTTTCAAGAACGTCAACATCTTCAATGGCACCGAGAATAAGATCTATGAGAACCACCAGGTGTTGGTGGAAGGGAACCTGATCAAGGAAATCTCGTCTGGCGAAATTGAACCAAACACTGGGGCAACAGTTGTCGACGGTGGCGGTGCTCACGGTGGTGCATCCTTCGGATTGACTTGATTTCGCAGCATTGACGCAGCCACAGATGAAGGAAATACATGCGCTGACCGAGGTTGCCATTAAAGTCCAGAAGGACATGCGGGATGTCAATAGCCCATTGGCTCTTTCCGGTACACCATAACGGCCACTTAGCTCGGTGCCTTTGCTTGGTGAGCACGCAGCAGCCGTGTTAGCTCGCCTGGGTTTGGATGTTTAATATCGAAATAATTCTGGATAATTGATATGAAGATTACCGATGTAACAGTAACGCTATTCAAATGGGAGAATATCCCGCTTAAAAGCTATGACCATGAAGTTAAAATGGTAGCAAACAACAGCGATCTAGGCCTGGTTCGGATCACAACAGATGAAGGCATAGAAGGCCATGCACTGTTAGGTTTGTGTGTGCACCCTGCGAGCTTGGAAGCACCCTATATCACACGTTTCCTAAAACCTATACTTCTGGGCCAGAACCCACTGGATCGCGAGCGTCTGTTTCAGAGCATGTCTCGCATGCGGGCTCAAGTCAGCACACTGGCGGTCTGCGCTGTCGACGTTGCCTTGTGGGACCTCGCCGGAAAAATCAGCGGGTTGCCTGTACATGCCATGATCGGCACATTCCGCCACAAGATCCCGGTCTATGCGAGTTCAGAGCAGCACGATTCTGTTGACGGATATGTCGAACAAGCTCTTGCAGTAAAGGACGCTGGTTTGCACGGCTATAAACTGCACCCCAAACAACACTGGCGCGAGGATATTGCCGCCTGCCAGGCTGTCCGTAAAGCAGTGGGCGACAACTTTAACCTGATGCTGGATTCTCGTTCTGCTTACGACCTCGGCGAGGCGGTCAAGGTAGGTCGTGCGATAGAAGAACTGGGGTTCCTGTGGTACGAGGATCCTTTACCCATCACGGATATCTACAACTATGCGAAGCTCAGGGAAAGTATGGACATACCGGTGATGGCCACCGAGTTCCCGGCCGGGTGGCTAGATGATTATGCGCCCTGGATTATGAATAAAGCGACCGACATGTTGCGTGGCGACGTCATGATCAAAGGCGGCATCACCTCGATGCTAAAAATTGCGCATCTCGCCGAAGCGTTCGCCATGAAGCTTGAAATCCACCACGGTGGAAATTCACTGAATGATGTAGCCAATCTCCACATCCAGATGGCGATTCCAAACACCAGCTTTATGGAAATATTATTACCCCAAGAAGCCTGGTGGCATGGGCTCGTAGAAGAGATACAAATTGATTCGGATGGCTTTGCTCACGCTCCGACGAAACCGGGGCTTGGTTACGAAGTCGATCTTGAACTCGTAGAGCGTCAAAAAATTGCGGTGTTGAGTTAAGCGTAGCAGTTTAGAACAGCTCAGCGAATAGCTAACACTATCCGTACCAAGTTGGACGGCAAAGAGGTCATCAACAGAGACACCACTTTGGCTCCGATTCGGAAATTGGAGGAGACACCTATATGACGTACTTCAAAAATCTTCATCACTTCGTTCATTTGTTGCCGTGTGTTTGGCCTCGACAGCTTCGAATAACGTAACAGGAGCCATTATTGCTGTTGACGGAGGATATGTTACTACTCGTTGATCGTCTATGGGCTTTTCATCACAAACGTTGTCGAGTCCAGTATTTTATTTTGCTCTCTCCGGTCCTATTAGCGCTACTGAAGCAGGAATCGAACCGCGTAAACGCTTGGCGCTTGCCCGCTGGCAGTGCAGGATATCACTGGTGTCAGTTGCGGATTGGATGTCCGTGCGCTGGAAACTGATTCATGCAGTCTCTCAGTCAGATATTACCGCCCATGCGCTCGAGCGGTGGCTCCTGCAGGGCACTCAACTGCTCACGCAGTTCAAGAATATGCTCACCCCAGTACCGCTCGGTATTAAACCAAGGGAATGCTCTTGGAAACGCTGGGTCACTCCACCTGCGTGCAAGCCAAGCAGCGTGGTGCATCATGCGCAGTGTTCGAAGACTCTCGATGAGTTCGAGTTCGCGGTCATCGAAGTCATAAAACATTTCATAGCCCTCGAGCAAAGCTTCAAGTTGTTGCGTTTGCTCTAGGCGATCTCCACTCAGCAGCATCCACAGATCTTGCACCGCAGGCCCCATGCGGCAGTCATCAAAATCAACGAACACGGCTCGATCGTCACGCCACAAAATGTTGCCTAAATGGCAATCGGCATGAAGACGAAGGGCCTCGTGAGGGGTGCTTTCAAAAATGGAGTCGACGCGTTCGAGTATGTCGCGAGTCAGGGTGGCGTAAGAGTCGACTAAACTGCTTGGTATACACTGGTTGTTGAGTAAAAATTCACGACTTCCCCTTCCGTAAGATTCGACGGTGATTGCTGGGCGGTACTTAAAGTCGCGTTGTGCCCCGATTGCATGAAGTCTGCCAAGAGAGCGCCCCAGAAGCTCGATTGTGTCTAGGTTGCTGGGTTCGGGAGCATGGCCGCCAAAACGGGTAAACAGTGAAAATATAAAGCCATTGTCTTCATGGGCGGTTAGGCCATTCGGTCCGATCAGTGGTGCTACGACCGGCCATTCTGCCGCTGTTAATTCGGCGCAGAAGAGATGCTCCTCTTCAATTTGAGCGAGTGACCAGCGCTCCGGGCGATAGAACTTAGCAATGAGCGGCGGTTCGTCTTCAATCCCCACTTGAAAAACGCGGTTCTCATAAGAATTTAGCGCGTTAATTCGTCCATCGCAGCGATAACCTTGTGCTTCAATCGCGTCGAGGACCCGCTCAGGGCTTAAAGTACTGTACGGATGTGTTGCCATGAGTCGAGGTGTCCGGAGGGTGTGGTGGGATTATACGCGGATTTAATCAGGTATTTTCAGGTTGTTTGACAGGAACGAGAGCTGGGTAAGGAAATTGAAAAGAAATCGTGCCTAGAAGAGGGTGAGCTGGCGAACGCCGCGCAGCTATGCTGAGTGGCCGGGTGAGTCCTCTCGACAATGCAAAGCATTGTCGTACCCACCGAGCCTAATCAGCGTAATTTTCACAAACAACTAGAAAAGAAATGGTGCCCAGGAGAGGACTTGAACCTCCACGCTAAGCTGCTGATTAGTAATTGAATTGTGTTCTATTGACGCTGTATATTTACAGAATATCTTACAGGAATACGCATGAAACTCCCCAGATACGTCAGAACCATAGGCAACAGTGACAGGCTTCACTACCAGCGTGACTACCCCACTAAGCTTCGTCTCTACTTTCCAAAGAAGACCTTTTCATATCCATTAGACCTGAAGGTGAGTGAGGCTACAGAATCTAAACTGGCCAAAGCGATAGCCAGAGCTTCCGAAGCTTACGAGCTGCAGATCAAGATGATTGAGAACAGTGATCCTGATGCCTTTGGTGCGTCAGAGTTGGACATGGCCGTCACTGAGTTTCTACGCAAACGTCAGTTGTCACGCGGACAACACCTGAAGGTTGCCAAAGATCTTGACGTTTCAGCTGAAGAAGAACGCCTCAAGCAACAGCTGCAAGCCCATGAAGAAGACTACAGCGATATGGTCATACCTGAATTTGATGATGTCGTAGATAAATACAATCGTGGCGAGAAGCTGACCTTTGAAGACCGTGTGACAGCAGAAGCATGGACCAGTCTTCACAACCGCGCGAAAGCAAAGCCTAAGACGCTATCGTCTCTGTGGAGTGATTACGCTGCAAGCAAAGGCATTGACACCTCATCCAGAGAAGGTAAGCGAATAACCAATCGTTGGAAGCGTTGGTTAGCAATGGCAGGTAACGTAGCCATAAGTAATGCCACTCTGGATCATATCCATGACGGTCTGGATGCTTATGTGGCCAACAGAGTGGCTGAGGGTGTCTCTGGTGCATCCATCAGGCGTGAGTTGAATGACATTGTTGCTTGCTTACGATATGCATCAAAGCGTTACAGGTTTTCATGGGTTATTGAACGACCTGATGTACCTAAATCTAAACCCAAACAGCGTGTTGTGATTAAGCGCAGTGAGCAACTGCAGTTGGTTGACTATTGCGTATCTACAAGTGGCTCAGAAGCGTCTGTAGCGGCTTGTGTGCTGCTTATGCTGCAAGGTGCAATGATGCCTTCAGAAATAAAGAGGCTCACACCAGAGCGGCTCAGGCTGTCTGGAGAGCTGCCGTTGTTATTGGTTGACGGGGAGACTAAGACCAACGCTCGTAAGCGTGTAGTGCCTATCGTATTAGGTGTTGAATTTATCGCTGAGCATCTACCAAAGGCGCTTGAGTGGCTGAATAGTACAACTGAGTCCAACCACAGCCACAAGATCAAGAAGCTGCTTTATGTTGCCACAGGCAACGACAGACTCACTGGTCACTGCTGTAGGCACACTTTCAAAGCCAACTGTGACAGTAACGGCGTTAGTCCTACTGCTGCAGCTACAATAGCTGGATGGTCAGGCAGAGAGGTAGGTTTTAGCGAAAATATGCTCAACTACGGTACGGACAGCCTCGCTCAGACTGAGGTGGTTGCTAACTTATTCAAGGAGTCTCAGAAGATTCACCAGCACCTTCTGAAACCAATTGCAGCCAACGTAGTAGATATTAAACGCGCGTGAGTGAGAGGCTGTGTAGCTACCTATGCAGCCCATTTAATTGATCAATTTTTAACCAATTAATCATGATTAACCTCAAGCATCTCCAGAGGTTAGGCGGCACTAACACGACCTTTTATAAGCACTAGTTTCCAATCTTCCATGTTGCTTCTGTGGGGTGTATGGTTGAAGTTGGTTGTCTGAATTACGGTTGTATTGATGGCTGAAATTACTGTCTTAAAGTCTCTCGGCATCCCTCTGTGCAAACGTTTTGAGGGCAACGATAAGCATCAGTATCCTACAACCGTAAAGAGATTCTGGGCGCAAATAGAACACGTCAGTAACATACACGATCTGTCTAAACTGCTGACACGTCTTGAACAGGATGAGCCTAACGCTTGCGTAATCAGAGGCAGCCTCATTGACGGAGTGGATCTGAACAGACCCATATTAAGGCGCTTGAGACGCAAAGAAGATGAAGACCTGAACAGCTCACCCATTGTTGATGCGGCACAGCCTTGGATTATGGTGGATGTAGATAAGCTATCGCTTCCAGATGGCATGGATCTAATTGCCAACACAGAGCAAGCCATCGCTTTTGCCATCGCACAGCTCCCTGCAGAGTTGCACAAATGCTCGTGCCACTGGCAGCTTTCTAATTCGGCTGGTACGGCTGACACCAATAGCATTTCAATTCACCTTTATTACTGGCTCAGTCAGCCTGTCGCTAACGACATTCTTAAGAGCAGATGGGCGATACCGCACAACAGCGTCTTTGGAGCGAAGCTGATTGATCCCGCCCTGTTTAGCGCTGCTCAAATTCATTACGTAGCTAAACCAGTATTCGAAGGCAGAGAAGATCCATTTGCTAATGGACGCAGTGGCTTCATTCAAGGTGAAGTGGACTCTGCCACTTTGCTACTGCACGATCCCATTCAACATCCTTCCGCTAACGTTGAACTTTACACCTCCAGTTCAGGTATCCTTCCAGTCGGCTATGAAGCAAAGCTACAACTGCTGGGCGACGGAGAGGGGTGTTCAGGGTTTAACGACATCTTAATCCGTGCCACCGCAGCTTACGCATACGCTCATGGGGCTAAACGCACTCTTGCCAGTAAAGAAGCGCTAAAGGCTGACCTGAGACACCGCATACGCGAGGCCGATCAGAGCAATCACAGTTTAGACAGAATAAAACGCTACTTATCTGATTCATATCTGGATTACTGCATTGACTCCGCTATTGAGAAGTTCGGCGGCAACGACAGAAATATTCCACCTCACTGGGACAAACCACTGTTGACTCTTGAACAGGGTCAAGACGCACTCAACAAAGCGGTGGCTGAGTTTGGAGAAGCCGCCAAAGCTTACCTTGAAAATGAGTTTATGAATGAGCGGCCAGTGCACGTGATAAAGGCAACGGCTGGTTTAGGCAAGACACGCGCGGTTATCAAAGATCTGCTCAACTACAACCTGTTGGAAAAAGGCGATGTTCACTATTTCGTGCCGAATCACAAGCTATCGCAGGAGCTACTAGCCGATCTGAATAAAACCTTATCGCTCGATATTAAGGATACGGACGGAACAGACGCTGTATTTGAGAGAGCCAGAATCATATATGGCCGCAGTGGTATACCAAATAGCGGTGAAGACTATTGCAAGAAGAATGAGTTAGCCAAGACAGTATCTGAACTGGGTCTTAACGTAATGAGCACGTTATGTAAAAGCGGTAGCGCAAAGTGTGAGTTTTACGATGACTGTCCTTACATTGCGCAGTTCGATGATCCCCCAGAAATACCGCATGAGATGATACCAGTTCTTTCAGAGGTCAAGGTGCTGACGCATGACCACCTGTTTTTGAGAGCCAAAGACCGATTTATGAAGCCATCGCTGACGGTGATTGATGAATCATTCGTGAAGTCGGCATCAACAAAACAATCACTCAACATTACTGAGCTGACTCGGCTGAACAAACAGTACAAGATTGCGCGGATGGTTGGAGAGTTTGCCTCAGAAGACAAACCGCATCTGCTATATCACCTGCGTTCTAGCTACTCTGCTGATGAGGTGATGGATGAAGCAATCGCGATAGAAGCGGAGTACGACAATGTCATCTCATCGCTGAAGCCAAACTTGCCGCAAGCTCAACAAGACAAGGCATTGAAGGGTGCTAAGCCGAAGACATTCATCCCCACACTGCTGAACACATTAGCTGAAGAACTTAGGCTAACCAGCCGCACTGAATCCAATGCCATCACGTGGGATGAGAGTCAGGTTTATATACTCAAGCGCAAAGACATATTCACTGACATTCTTTCGCCCATATTAATCATTGACGCTGATGCGGACGAACTGATCCTCAAGAAGTTTCTACCAGACATCAAAGTCACCAGTATTGATGTTGAGCGTCAGGCAGAGGTGTTTCAATTCTACGATCGCGCCTTCAGTAAGGCTGCTTTGACGGATCAACACAGCGAACCAAAGGTGGAGGACATAAAAGACTTCATCTCTAAAATAGCATCCACTGACACACCAACGCTCGTTGTGTGCTCTCGTGAAATACGAATGCTAATCACAGGTGAGAAAGTAACAACTGGCCATGGCGAATACGCTGGTGCAACCGTAGTTCACTTCAACAGCATCAGAGGGCTGAATACGTTTAGCGACTATGAAAATGTGATAATCATTGGTCGTGAGCAACCATCCTCAACAGGTGCAGAAGCAAGTGCGAGAGGCATCTTCTGGGATGACGAAGAGCCAATCCAAAGACTTGGTAATAAATCTGGCAGCAGACCGTTTAGCAATGACACAAGAAGAGGCTACCGACTCGCGAGTGGTGACTATGACAGTACGACTGTTCAACTGCATCCAGATCATCGCGTTCAGGCTATGGTGGAGCAGATCAGAGAGAGTGAATCAACACAGGCGATAGATCGCTTGAGACTGCTGCGGCCTCACCCAGAAGGCAAGCAACGCAGAGTGTTCATTCTCTCATCAGTGCCTCTGGACATAACTGTTGACCACTTACTGTCATGGGATGCGCTTCAGCGCTCACTGGCCTTAATAAGAGAAGCTGATGGGTTCTTGCCGTTGAATAAGACACATCTAGCTGAACGTTGTCCTTCAGTGGGGTCTCAGAGGACTGCTGCGAGTCGCATAGCAGATTTAAAAAGTGCAAGGGTTCTAATAGAGTATCTTATTAGGGATGCTGCACTTTATTCCGTCAAATATAAGGCTAGTGGCAGTAATGCTAAGAAACCGAGTGAGGCGTGGGTGTTTGATGAGAGTTATTTAGAGATAGAGGAAGTTGTTAACGCCGATGTAAAACTGACCCACTAACGCCGACATAAAATTGACCCACCTGAGGCAAACTATCCGCTCGTAGCACGGAGAAAGCGGCGGATTATGATCAATCAGGAGCAGTTAGTGGACATACACGTTTTACATGAACAAGGAATGAGCATACGTCGCATTGCCAAGCAATTGGGCTTATCTCGGAACACCGTCAGAACTTATCTAAGAGACCGCGCTAAGTTGCCGACTTATGCAGAGCGAGTGTAAGCGTCCGGTAAACCCACCTAGACTTGGCTGCTCCAGTTGTGCGGTAGCAACCCATCCAGATCTGAGTGCCTCGCGGTAGGTAGACGGCCTAGTACCGCTTTCAGATAGCGGTGCGGATCCAGACCATTCATCTTCGCCGATTGAATCAACGTCATGACATTAGCGGCACGTTGCCCACTGCGCAGCGAGCCAGCAAATAACCAGTTCTTACGACCCAATGCCCATGGCCTGATTTGATTCTCTACCCAGTTGTTATCGATGGGGATTGAACCGTCATCAAGATAACGTTTGAGGGCAAGCCAACGCTTCAAGTGTAGTCTATGGCTCTGGCACTCCGACCGCTGTCGGGCAAACCGTCGCGCTCACCTCGGCATCAATCTTGGCTAGCCAAGGTCCGATATCGCGAGGACAAGAATAAGTATCGATAGACCAAAGAACGCCAATCTGGATGGAGCCCAGTCAATCGCGGGGCTACTCCCATCTAACTGCTCCGCGTAGCGAGGAGTCAGTAATAACCATAGTATTTTAATCAGGCTGGTATACATAATCCCCCCCACAGAGATTGCCAAAGCAGGGCCCACTGATTTGGGATCACTGATATTTATCAACGCCAAGATTAAACCTATGCCTCCAGTGAGCAATCCAATCGAGGGAAGTAACGAAAATACCTGAGACGGATCATTTCGTCCGCTAAAGCGTTGTGCACCTAGACATGTTGCAAACAACACAGCTACCACCAAAGCTGCTTCTGGAATCAACATTGCCGCAGCGTGCTCGTAAAAAATAGCCGAGATAGTCGCAAGAAAAACAGCCACCCCTGCAAAGGGACGCCATGAGGCTTCTGGAGCCTCAGATTGATCGCTGGAGCTCGACATTGAAACAACCACAAAACCAATAATTGATGCATACAGAATGGGCATAAAGGCAACCGCTATCGCTGGCGGAAGATTTGCTGGATCGTACATATTGGACATCATGATGACTAACCCAGCATACATTCCAAATATCCCAATTTCTGGCAGAGCCGCTAACAAACCGACTTTAGAATTACCACCGGAGCCGCATGCCAACACAACGGCAATTGATGAGAACAAGACAAACAGCAAGGATGTGAGATCGATTAAGGCGAACATATGTATGTTCCTTTTGTGATGGTCTTTATGCTTGTTGCTTTTATCGAGACTCAATTGCCGTCATCGATTTCTGACTACTTCCGACAATAATGGATGATAAATGGTTAAATTACAAAATTGCATGGGCCAGCTAGCAAACATGACATTATTATTATCGCAACAGTCTTCACTTAAATCTCCGGACCTCACATGAGGCTAGAACGACCCAATTAAACAACAAGTTTATTAATACTCAATTTTAAATCGAGAGCAAAACCCCCTCTAATGTATCTGCCATGCAACTACAGATACGAAAGATCTTTGTCTCCCTCCCCCGTACCCTAAAGAGACCCCACCCCTAACCACGGTTGTCACAAAAGTTGTCACATTTGCTTTATTGTGGAAATATATGAGTTGTAACTAACTGTGATAGCTATGTTTTTTCTGAGGCTGACTCAGGTTCGAATCCTGAAGGGCGGGCCAAATAATTTGTATATGTCGTTGTGGAGTTCGGGGATTGAGGTAATAGCCCTTCCATCTCTATCGGCTTCAGGAGAGGCTTAACAACATCTTCGAGAATAGCAAAGACTATTGTGGTGCAAGACAAACTAAAAATAAGTGCGGGGGTCTGGTAGTTACCGTTTAGTCACGGATAAAATAAAGCTCTACAATTGCAGAGCTTCATTATTTCGCTGATTAAGGCTTACTGGTTAGTGTATTTTCTCTCCATAATATCCAATCTGGCTGTGCTGATTAAGCCTGAAGCTTCAATTTGCTGCAGTAATGATACTAGCTCAACATCATCCTTCGGCTGCACAACATATACGCCAGCACTGCTGGCCGAATGAACAACTCTCAGGTTGAACTGCCTTAACAAGCTATTGATACCAGTATCTGGTTTCGCCAGCACACTGATATTACCAGTTACTACGCCCATCTCACCTGTGATCCTGCTGCGCACTACAGAGTTGCGACGAAACTCCAGCATTTGGTCAACATCGGTATCGGCAGTACGGGCGACCAGCGTCATATTACCAATACCCTTATGGCTATTATTACGATTAGCTAAAGCCTGCGGTACTGCAATCAGATCTGGTTGCAGTTGATACACACCATATTTACCGGGCTGATTAGCGTTAACTGTCATACTGGGCTTTTCCACAGTACGCGTGTTGTCATCTTGCAGCAGTTCGTTTTTCAAGTCCTGCGCATAGGCAGTATTCATTAACAGGCAAAGAGTTGTTGCTAAAATAGATATTTTGTACTTCATAAATAATTTCCTTGTCTATTAATGACCAAATACCCGGACCGCGACGCCTTCCAGCACTGAGTTCTGCGCGTTATTAGTGTATCCATTCGGCCAAAATGAGTACGGTGCGGGGTAGTCTGAGCCATTAGTGTCGACAACACGAACATTCCAGGTACCCTGCGCATTTTCACCATAAAACGTGTTTGACAAAAATACCGAATTTTTCAGGATATAACCTTGATTGTATCCGGTAGAAAAATCAAACGATGGTTCAGCAATGGCTTGTTTTGACGACAATAACACGCTGGTAGTACCACTTGGTGATGTTACTTCAATCGCCAAGTCAATACCCGCTGTGGTCTGACTTGGGAATGAGTTTGTGAGTAGCTCAGGGTTAGCTATGTCAAAGGCAAACTGCACACCTTCAACCGTTATCTCTTCGATAACTTCCAGCGTGTAGCTTACGCCTGCTGCTGAGTTATCCGGCACGGATAACGCCAGTGAATCTTCACCAGCCTGACTACCTGCGGCCACCCAGTCAGTGAACCTTTGTTCTGGCAGTGGGTTGGTATAAGTTATCCCCATTGCAACAGCAGCACTGGCATCAACACGACCAAAGCCATATAGGTTGTTGTGAGCATAGCCAGCAGCGTTTTCTACCCAACCAGGATGTGCAACAAATTCGCCATCGCCAACCCGTATTACGACTTCTGTGTTTTGTGGGTCAACTTTAGTGCTGGTTTTTACCAGAATATCGCGGATCTCGCGATAAGACAGGTCAGGGTTAGCACTGTGGATTAACGCTATAACACCAGCCGCGTTTGGTGCCGCTGATGAAGTGCCGTTAAAGGTGCTGGTATAATTACAGCTTGGGTTTTCCGGGTGCCCTGGAGAGTCAAATGGCGTAAAAGCTGCGGTAAACTCTGGCCAGCCACCGGCGTCAACGCTTGGGAAACCACTGTAACCACGTAAACAGGTCATCTGGTCCGTGGTAACCATAGCGGGCGCTAAGTCACCGTATTCACCGGCAGGTGCAGAAACCAACACGTTAGCACCCGCGGTAGAGTAGCTGGTGTGCTTTCCATTTGAATTAACTGCAGCTACAGAGAAGTAAAAGGGCGTATTTTGTGAAGGCTCAAAGTTACCGTTTAAACAGGTAAGACCTAACGCTCTAGCTGGATCACAAATACCATCTGCCCAGGTAACGCCGGGACTGCGGAAAGTGTTACCACTGGATTTAACGTTAACGGCCCCTAAACCCGAGCGCAATTCCATGGCTGAGTAGCTTTGTACTGCTTCTTCGAATAAGTCGTAAGAAATGACCGCCGGGTAGCTAAAGCCATAGCTACGGTTAAATACGGTTAACGGCTCAGACACAGTGATACCGCTACCGGGTATACCGTGACTTAAGAGGTTATTTAAATCAGATTGCGCTTCCAGGTAGTTCATACCGATCAGCTTGGCGTGTGGAGCAACACCCCGGCCACCCATACCATTCCAACCTTCAGCAGCTATCAAACCGGCTACGCTAGTTCCGTGATCACCAAAGGCATCAGTTGAAGTAGGGTCAGTGACATTCAATGCACCCGGAATCATGTTTAGAGAACGGTTTGGCAGAATGTTGCCAGCTAAGTCTTCGTGTGCTAGCTCCAGACCAGTATCAACTATAACCGCAATACTGCCGCTGCCGGTAATACCTTGCCCGAATGCAGCAACAACATTCATATCCTCCCCTGGCACCAACATACTTGGGTCGATACGGGCGGCAATCCAGATATCAGCCTCTTCTTCAGAGTAGCCCAAATCACTAATTAAAAATGCCTTTATGGCGTCAGAATCCATCGAGTAGGCTTTTTGGCCGGTATTTCTCAGGTGCCATTGCTGATATCCCAGTGGGTCCGATGCCGGTGCCGCAATCGTCAGTGAAGCGCTGGCAGTTGCACTGCCATCGCTGACGGTGTAACTGATAGTGCTGACGCCATCTTTCAGAGGCTGGAAGCTAAAACCGGTACCCTGGATGCTCAACAGACCATTTTGCAGAGTGTAAACGCCCTCGCTCGGCTGAACTGCCACACCATTTTCTGCAATAGCGGTGATAGACAGCGTATCGTTATCCCTGTCAGAGACCAGAAAGTTACCCTGTGTACTCTGCCACATATATGTTGTTTCCAAGGCTACATTTTGTGCGACCGGGGCTATGTTTTGCGGGACCGGGACTGTATTGCCACCACCGCCACCACCGCAAGCGGTGACAGATAATACTGCGGCGATCGCAACGCCGATTGGTCTGTATTTATTGCTGTTCAACATGTTCGCCTCATGACCGGACTGGAATTTATGTCTGAACATAACAAATGCATGCAAGAAACAAAAGTTTTTTGCAATTTAGAACCAATGGTTTGCTGAAGAGCATTTTGAAGCGCAGTCATTATCGTCTAAAAGTAGCGAAGACAGCTGGATAGCCAAGACGATGCGTGTCATTGAAAAAATTAGACTGCAGTAAATAAACTAAGTTATTTTAAACAAAGTTTTGTTCTTGGGCTGCGCCTGCGAAGAACTTTTTACTGTAGACTTTGTTTGTTGCGATAGTCTTCACTCCCCGACAGGGTGATCTACCGCGATTGAGTGAAAGAAGTCCCATCTAATAAATGAGCGCCATTGAGGTTGCGATATGCCAAATAACATTCTAAAAGCAACTCTCCTGATTGCCTTAATCTTTACTCTTCAAGCTTGCGGAGGTGGCGGTGGAGGGTCCGCGGGTTCGCCACCAAGCCCAACATCCAATAACCCTCCGCCAGCGACCCAAAACAACGCTCCTGTAGCAGTGATCAGCCCAGCAACTGCAGAGTTCATATCAGGTTCTGTGGTTGAATTTAGTGCTGATCAAAGCCTCGATAGCGATGGCGATGAGCAAGGTTTACGAGGATTACATCAGTTTACTCGAGACCGCCAATAGCGACGTTCTAGCCGATATTGACCTAGAACGTAAGGCGCAAGCACTTCTTAGAGCGAGGGGTTGGAATGAAGGCGTTATGAGCATTGACGACCCATACTTAAACAGCAATGCAATCGAGTACTTTCTGGACAGCGGTGAATTCGACGATTTCTTCGAGTACACCAAACACCCAGAACTGCAAGAAAAGTCACCAAAAGTAAGGGTGCATGAACGAGCGTGGAAAAAGCTGAAGGAACCACCGAATAAAAGAGGGCAAAACGCAAAGCTCTTCAGCGAAATCTTTGAAGACTATTGGTCCAAGAACAAAATGACAGAGCAGAATCAGACACATCGCCGAAATCGAGAAACTTGGAAGAAGTTCTTAAGCTGCAACGCTGGCGATACATTGGCAACTGAACTAGTGGCGATTCAGAGATAGCATATCCAAAGCCCTTTCTCATGTATCTGCCATGCAACTACAGATACAAAAGATCTTTGTCCCCCTCCCCCGCCCCGTAAAGAGACCCCACCCCTGCTAAAACTTTACAGAAATTCTTACAGGAGTTGCATGATTCTTACAGAGATCGCTACAGAAATTGACTTTACAGGGATTTAAACTGCTGATAAAACAGAAGCTTAGAAAGTGTCTAAGAATACTATGGTGCCCAGGAGAGGACTTGAACCTCCACGCCCTTGCGAGCACCAGCACCTGAAGCTGGCGTGTCTACCAATTTCACCACCTGGGCAGGGGATGAAGCGTCTAACTGACGGGACGCGAAATATACTTCCGAGTCTGACGCTTGTCAAAGACAATAATAATCAAGGCAGCAATTTGGCATTGATAATTAATCCGTAACGGATCTATAGTTAACAAAAAGTTAACAAATGGTGGTCGAGATGCTTAAAAAAATAACAACTGCGGTGGCTTTGGTATCACTAGGGGCGATGGGTACGGCGAGTGCAGCACCCAATGAAAAAGCCTTTGAGAACGCAAACCCCAATGCGGCATTCTTACGCTGTGGCACCAAACATCCGAGCCCGGAAGAGGCCGAGCGCCTCGAAAAACGCTTCCAGCTCGATAAGCTTTCGAAGGCCGCTAAAAAACCTTCGGGCACACCTGGCGGTGGCGGTAACTCTGGAGGCGGTGGTGGCGGTGGAGGTACTGATCCAGGTCCAAGCTTACCTGCAGATGGCAGCATTTTAGTTGATACCTATGTTCACATCATTTGCAGTGATTCCGGCGTGTGCGCCGCTAATGCGAATCAAGTAAACGATCAGATGAATGTGCTGGTAGCCGCCTTCGCTAATACGCCTTATGCGTTCCAATTGGCAGGTATTACGTACACGAACAATTCCTCGTGGCTGGCTGCCGGGCCGGATACTACAGCTGAAATGGCGATGAAAAGCGCCTTGCGTCAGGGTGACAAAGGCGATTTAAATTTGTACATCAGTAATCCAGGTGGAGGCTTACTGGGTTGGGCAACTTTCCCCTCTTGGGTTGATAATTTAGCAGACGATGGCGTGGTATTGCTGGGGGCGTCATTACCCGGTGGAAGTGCATCACCTTACAACTTGGGTGACACCGCAACGCACGAGGTCGGTCATTGGTTGGGCTTGTATCATACCTTCCAGGGAGGTTGCCGCGGTGCCGGAGATTATGTGAGTGATACTCCTGCAGTGCGCACAGCTAATTACGGCTGCCCTGTAGGAAATGATAGCTGCCGTAAGGATCCTGGTGATGACGATGTCTTCAACTTCATGGATTACACTGACGATTCTTGTATGTATCGTTTTACTGACGGCCAAATCATCCGAGCGTTTGAGCAATCAGGCGCCTTCCGTGATTTGACGGGTTTATAGCGGTTAGACCTAACATAGTGCAGTTTCGAAAGGACCCGCTCGGGTCCTTTTTTCTGTAGTTGAGCGCCGCATTGCGCTAATGCTGGGTTTATCGGCTAGGTGGGCGTATCATGAGGTCTCTTAAAACAACCGAGCACCTATGGCTAAAACACCAGGTAAACAAGACACCACGTCCGGTCCAGAACAATCAAGCGCGCGCAAGCCCTACAAGCGTAAGGCTAAGTCTTCTGATAAGGCGACCGCCCAAGCGTATGATGCCGTGGAAGTTGGCGTTGACCCCAACGCGGCGCGTGAAGCACAAAAATACGACAATCCCATTCACTCTCGCGAAGCATTGATTGCTTTGCTCACCGATATGGCAGAGCCTTTGAACGCGAATCAAATTGCGCGTTTAATTGATATTGATTCGCACGAGCAAATGGATGCTTTGCATCGTCGCCTGCGAGCGATGGAGCGCGATGGCCAGTTGATGGTGAACCGCAAGGGTGCCTACGGTATCGTCGAGCGGATGCATTTGCTGAAATGCCGCGTGATTGGTCATCGCGACGGTTACGGTTTTGCGAAGCCCTTAGATGATCCAGATCATGACGATTTATTTTTGTCAGCCCGGCAAATGGATAAAGTCTTTGACGGCGACGAAGTGTTGGCCATGATTACCGGGGTTGATCGTCGCGGTCGGGCCGAGGGTAAGATTGTCGAGATTCTAGAGCGTAAACGCCAGCGCATTGTGGGGCGCTACGAATCTGACGCCGGCTTTGGTTTGGTTGTCCCTGAACACGCACGTATTACGCACCAAATTATCATTCCTGCAGGCTGTCAGGGCAATGCCAAGCATGGACAGGTGGTGACGGCAGAAATTACCGACTTCCCTGAGCGCGGCAAGCCCACCAAGGGCCGTATCGTTGAGGTCTTAGGAGATCATTTAGATCCGGGGCTTGAGATTGAAGTCGCGATACGGTCGCATGATATCCCACACGAATGGCCTGAAGAGGTTATTAACGAAGCGGGCCATTTGGAGTTTGAGCCGCTGGATGACGACAAGTTGCACCGTGTCGATTTGCGCGCGCTGCCCTTTGTCACCATTGATGGTGAGGACGCCCGCGATTTTGATGATGCCGTGTATTGTATGTCGCGCCCTGGTGGTGGATTCACCCTGTGGGTGGCCATTGCCGATGTGTCGCACTACGTAAAACCGGGGTCGCCATTGGATGGCGAAGCGGTGGTTCGGGGTAACTCGGTGTACTTTCCGGAGCGGGTGGTGCCTATGCTACCCGAGGCCTTGTCGAATGGCTTGTGCTCGTTAAAACCGCATGTCGATCGCTTGGCCATGGTGTGTGAAATGGCGATTACACGCTCGGGCAACATTAAGTCTTATGAGTTTTATGAGGCGGTTATTCACTCGCATGCGCGCTTAACCTACACCGCGGTGGGCGAAGTTTTAGAGAACGGCGAGTCAGAGAATGTTCCCAAAGAGCGCTATCAAGATATCGCGCGTTTGCATCGTTTGTACAAAGTATTGCGCGCAGCGCGAGAAGCACGTAAAGCCATCGACTTTGAGACGATAGAAACCCGTATCTTATTTGATGAGCAGCGCAAAATCGCAGCAATTGTGCCGGTGTTTCGCAACGATGCTCACAAGATTATTGAAGAGTGCATGCTGGCGGCCAACGTGGCTACGGCCAACTTATTCGAGGCCCACAAACTGCCCATTTTGTTCCGAGTGCACGAGGGTCCAAGTGGCGAGCGCTTAGCCAATTTGCGACAGTTTTTGGACGAAATGTTCTTGCAGCTAGGCGGTGGCGAAAAGCCCACGCCCGAACACTATCACGACCTGCTCGAACGCGTTAAAGACCGCGACGATGCGAGTGTGATACAAACCATGATGCTACGTTCGTTGAGCCAGGCGGTGTACAAACCTGATAATAACGGCCATTTTGGTTTGAATTACCCGGCCTATTTGCATTTTACATCGCCGATTCGACGCTATCCCGACTTGTTGGTCCATCGTGGCATTCGGCACTTGTTGCGCAATGGCCATAGCGCTCAGCATTTACGCCGCGTTGATCAGGCGCCGCCGCTACCTAAGGAGCACATTTTTCCCTACGACTTAAAAGCCATGCTGGGCTTGGGTGAACATTGTTCCATGACGGAGCGACGCGCCGATGACGCGACTCGCGACGTCCAGTTGTGGTTGAAGTGCGAGTACCTGCGCGAACGAGTTGGGGATGTGTACAGCGGTGTGATTGCCTCGGTCACGGGCTTTGGGTTGTTTGTCGAATTGCGCGATCTTTATATTGAGGGTCTGGTACACATTAGCTCGCTACCGGGTGATTACTATCGTTATGAGGCGGCACATCAGCAGCTGGTCGGTGAACGTAGCGGTAAAACTTTCCGCTTGGGTGGCAAGGTAACAGTGCAAATTGCGCGCGTTGATCTTGATGATAAACGCATCGATCTTGAATTGCTAAAAGCCAATATGCCCGACGCGCCCTTGGGCGCCCGGCGAGCCCTGAAAAAGGCCTCAAAGTTTGACGCGCCTGCCAAGCGAAAAGCGCGCGGTAGCAAAGGTCCAAAACGTGCGGGTGGTAGCAAGGTGGCAAAAGGACGACGCAGCAAAAAATGAACCGTAAACAGACAGTAATTTTTGGTATTCATGCGGTTGAAAGTGCCTTAAAGCAGCGTCCACGTGATATTCGTGTGTTGCAATTGGTCGAGGGCCGTGACGATCGCCGTTTGAATGCGTTGGCCGGCTTGGCACGCAATCAAGGTGTATCTATCGAGCGCGTCAGTAAAGATACTTTAAAAGAAATGTCGTTGGGCCGGCATCAGGGTGCGGTCGCTGTTATGGCGGGCGCGTCGGTCGGTGGGGCAAAAAAAGAGCTATTAGAAGCGGATTTGCCCGAGCTTATCGCACAACAAGACGGACCGGGCTTGTGGTTAGTGTTGGATGGCGTGACCGATCCACACAATCTTGGGGCGTGTTTGCGCAGCGCCGATGCGGCTGGTGTTACAGCCGTATTGATTCCGAAAGACAAATCAGCCGATATTACGCCGGTCGTTAGCAAAGTGGCCTGCGGGGCGGCAGAGACCGTCACACTGGTGAAAGTCACAAACTTAGCCCGCGCGTTAGAGACCTTAAAGCAGGCCGGTGTCTGGGTTTACGGTATGGCAGGCGAAGCTGAGCAGACGCTGTATGATGTCGATTTAAGGGGTTCGGTGGCCATTGTAATGGGTGCTGAGGGTGATGGTCTTCGTCGCCTCACGCGCGAGACCTGCGATGGTTTGGTCAAGCTACCCATGCTGGGTAGCGTAACCAGTTTGAATGTGTCGGTGGCGACCGGTATTTCATTGTATGAGGTGGTGCGTCAGCGCTCACTAGTGGCGAACTAAAAGCTCGCTGTTACACCGATTATCCAAGACGAGTCGTGTGTTACGTCGCCTTGTCGTCGAAGTTCCTTAGCTTCGTTGGCATAAACACGACTCCATACAAAACCGAGGTATGGTTTGACGATGGTATTCGTGTGGTAGATGAGTCGAAGACTTATTTCGCTCTCTTGAATACCATCGGGGGAGTCGGAATTAGAATCGTTGAGTACCAAGGCAGTTTCCCATTCGGCACTGAGCGTTAGGTTTTCTGCCACGAGTGTTTCTCGTTCGAGAACGATTTCTCCTCGTTGAATCTCGTTATCCTAAAAGTAAGTCTGCTCTAGCTCGAGGTTATAGGGTAACTCTGCGGAATGAACAACAAGGTAGTCGGTCTGTTGCAAAGACCTCTCCCCTGTTGAGGAAATCCCTATACTCAGAGCACCAAACCTACTGTCATAAACTTGACCTAAGACTCTAAGTTCTTGGTCTATGGTCTGTCCCGCTAAGTAGCTACCCTCATAACTCATGTTAAGAGGAAGTTTGTCAGAATTATTATCGTAGCTAATGCTCCAATCAATACTTTGGGTGCCCTTGTCCGGAGAGCGCTCAAATTCCTCGATATTAATTCCTAAAGGTTCCGCAAGAATTTTGGTGGCAAAACAAATTGTAAAGACTACTATGGCTGAGACTTTGTAAGCGTCCGGTAAACCCACCTAGACGCGTGATCTCCAGTTGTGAGGCAACAAGCCCTCAAGATCCGATTGCTTAGCTGTCGGTAAACGCTCCAGCACCTCTTTCAAATACCGCTGCGGATCAAGCCCGTTGATCTTCGCTGATTGAATCAAAGTCATGATGTTGGCCGCCCGCTGACCACTGCGTAAGGATCCTGCGAACAACCAGTTCTTGCGCCCAAGTGCCCACGGCCTGATTTGGTTCTCAATCCAATTGTTGTCAATCGGGATTGCACCATCATCCAAGTAACGTTTTAGCGCAAGCCAACGCTTGAGAGTGTAATCAATGGCTCTGGCGCTTCGACCACTGTCGGGCAGACCTTCGCGTTCACGGATTAACCAATCATGCAGCCGTTCCAGAATAGGTTTCGCCTGTGTTTGTCTCAATGCGTAGCGTTCATCAGGGCTTAAGTCAGCCGCTTCACGCTCAATGGTGTACAGGGAGCCGATAAGCCCCATCGCCTTGTCCGCAATGGGACTGGCATGATTCACCTGCAGCTCATGGAACTTACGCCTTGCGTGTGCCCAACATGCGACCTCGGTCATACCCAGACCAAAGCCCGCTTTATAGCCGGTATAGTCATCACACACCAAGTAACCCTGCCATCCCTCTAAGAACAAGCGAGAGGATTCTCCCGCCCGACTGGGCTGGAAGTCGTACACAACAGCTTGGGTTGAACACCAACTTGGCGTGGCATAGGCCCACACATACGCCTTTTTGGCTTTTTTGCTACCAGGCTCTAGCATATTCACCGGTGTTTCATCGGCATGCAGGATAGGTTGCGCTAACAGTGAGGCGCGCAGCGCCTCAACTAACGGGGCAATCTCATAACCACAGCGGCCGACCCATTCCGACAGCGTTGTGCGCGGTAAGTCCACACCGGCACGTTGGTATATCTGCTGTTGTCGATACAAGGGTTGATGATCGGCGTACTTCGAGACTAATACGTGTGCGAGTAAATTGGTGGTTGGAATTCCTTTATCAATCACATGCGCATCAACAGGCTTTTGCACTACTGTTTCGCACTGACGGCACGCCCACTTGCTGCGCACATGCTGCTCTACCGAGAACTGCCCTGGCTCGTAGTCTAGCTTCTCGCTGATATCGTCGCCCATGTGAACCATTTGGCACCCGCAGCGGCATTCGGTCGACTCAGGATCGTGTCGCACGATCTTGCGAGGTAAGTGCGCAGGTAATGCTTGGCGTTTGGCGACTTGCTTTGTTCTGGGCTGCTGACCAAGATCGCGGGTGTTTTGCTCAAGCTCGAGCTCGATGGTACAGACGTCTTCGTTGACAGCTTCATCGAGTAAACGTAACTGTGTGCTACCGGTTTGCTCGCTACTGCGGTCGAACTTGTGGCGTTTAAGAATGGCGAGTTCGTGCGTGAGCTGTTCATTGCGCAAACTCAAATGGGCAATCGTATTGTCGCGCTTAACAATCTCGTTTTGGTATCGCTCCTCATCGTTTTGCTTACGGTTGAGCTCATCAAGCAATCGCGACGAGAGGTCGCGTAGCTGCGATTCGTTTAAGCTCTTGAGGTCAATATCCATACTCATAAGGATACTGTGCCAGCTTACGGATCGGTGTTCTATCGAGAATACGGCGACTTAGTTCTCTGGTAATTCAGCCGATAATTTGCTCTGATTCACACCCGATCAAAGGCGTGTATTTTACTGGCGTATTGCCAGGGTAATCCCACCATTAAAGACGCCAGCTGCTCTTGATCAAGCGCTATCGCAGCACCTTCGCGTAAGCGAGACCAGACGAATTTGCCTTGGTGCAACCGACGGGCCGCCAGCCAAACGCCGAAGGCGTCAATGATGAGTACCTTGACACGATTACCTCGTTTGTTGGCGAATACATAAGCGGTGTGCGGCGTTGCTTTACCGAACTGCTTAATGACGCGAGCGAGTGCCGTATCGGGTCCTGCTCTCATGTCCATGGGTTCGCGTGACAGCCAAACCTCGTTGACCTCGATCATGACAGGAGTTGCCGGATCCAGACCACTGAGCTTTGAATCTCCTCCAGCGGCCAGTCTATGTTTAGGCAATGCTCCTTAATTTGCAGGTTCAATCGCACGGTACGTTTAGATGACGCAGCTTGCGTGGAAACTGTTGTGTCCATTGATGCTGGCACAGAAGTCACAGGTGGCGGCAGACGTACAAATTCTGAGGGCTTGTTCTGTCGCGCTAGGTGGCGCCATTTATGCACTAGGTTGTGATTTAGCCCGTACTTCATGGCGACCGCTGCGACAGACTGATCGCCCGCTTCGCACTCACGTAAGACCTTCTGCTTAAACTCTGGCGCGTAGCGCCGGCGTTCCTTAGCACGCTTAGCGCGTATGACTTTGTATTCCATAATAGGTGCCCACTTAATAATAGGTGGGCACCTACGTTACCTTAATTCGAACCTATGGCTAGGTGGGTTGGCCGGACGCTTACGAGACTTTCCCTGATCGGCTAACAAGAACAGGTCGATTTTGAATACTCATATTTCTTCCTTAAAAACATGCTAAAAAAATGGCGCGTATTAGGTGTTTTTAATAAGAAATAGGGGGCCTTAATTGAGTAACCTGTACGATGCTGTGCTTTAAATCCGCCAGCAATGAGCGCGAAAATTGTTTTATTGGCGGGTTTGCTATAAGTCTAGAATTGAGCAGAACAGGAACGTCCAAACACTTGAAGTGGTGATGATGTTTGTCTTTATCTAATGGGTCAGTTTGAAGGTCATGTGACTGAAATTCTTTGATCGGTGCCTCGTGATCTGATTCACAATGGATGTTGATGTCTGTTTCTAATTGATGCTCCAAGGACAGCGAATGCGGTGTGCCTATTGAACTGAGCAGCAAAAGTGCAATTAGTACGCGCGTGATTAATTTATAATGACGCATGAGTAACTATCCAAGAGCCTGCGAGATAGCCGCATACGTTGTTAATTCAGTGTTTTTGTTGCGCTCAATTGGTGGGTACTTACCTTTGTGCATGAGCACGCCTTGGTACACTTCTCGTAGACCGCTATTATCGAGTGCGTGAGCAGCTTCTTTGGTTAAATTACTACAATACAAATCGGATCGGATAAAACCATTTGCGAAGTGAGGCAACTGTTGCCACCATTCAATAAGTGCTTTATCAGATGCACTGATCAGGGGCCCGACGACAAGGTTGATGCCGGTTTTTCTTACCATGCCGGCCGCTATCGGTTTATTATTTTTGTGTAGTACAAGAATTTTTGATGTGTCCGCGAAAGACTCCAAAATTTTTGCACGTGGTATTCCTGTTGCTCGCAGATCGAATTCACAAAAATCTTCTAAAGACATTTCTTGTAGCGTTGATACGCCACTTTGCGGATCCTGGGCATTTAGATTGCCCTGATATTGTGAAATATAGCCGACTGTATTAAATCCTAGACGTTGATACAATTCTAGACCCGCAGGTGTTGCGATTAAGCTGAAGGCTTTTGCGGTGCTCTCATTCATCAGCTTAGAAAGCATCCGTTTTGCTATGCCCTGTCGCCTAAAATCACGGGCGACAATGACCATCCCTATGGTCGCCAAACTGTTGTCGTCGCAATGCCAAATTAGCGCTGTGCCGATAAGTTCATGATTGTAAAAAGCGCCAATCGAAATCGATTGTGTCAGTTGTAACTCCCAATCACCGAGAGTATGCGGCCAACCCTCTTGCTGGCTAAGAACTTGGCAACGGCTCGAATCTTGATGACTGAGTGCTGCCAAGTCTATACCTGAACGAATCAAAGATAGCGCCACAAAGGGTTCAAGCTGGTGTGTTTGAACTTGGCGAATCGTTTTGTGGGGAAATACAGCACAATTGCGAGCGTTACTGTCCCTATCCAAACCCAATAGAAATCATCTACGCCATACAGGGAGCCTTGGTTTGCACCGAAGATCGCTATCAAGATCTGATAGATAACGAGTAGTGCATACAAATGTAAGATGTAAAAAAACATTGGCGCTGATCCGTAGACCTCTAGGGCATCTAACAGTTTGTTTTTACGAGGCTCGAGCCATACAAGCAGTAAAAAGGCAATTCCGAGTGTAAGTAAAAGGAAGTCCAACGATGGTGGGTATTTAGTGTAATTTAAAAATGACATAACGCTCATAATCGTGCTGTCATACATCTGCCATGGGAGTGTCTCACCGTAAATGTTAAAGCCGCGAATCACTAAAAGCAGTGTAAGACATGCAAGCGCGAGCTGAATGAGTTGTGATTTTCGACGTTCGCCACTGTAACTACTTGCATATATTGGTCCAGCAAAATAGCCCAAGGCGATAACGCCAATCCAGGGTAAGACAGGGTAAGAAATTTTTACTTTGATAGGGCCTTCTGCGACCAAGAAGTTTCGATCGTGCAGGATTGTCCAAAGGGAATATCCAAATTCGTTCGGAGCAAATGTAATTGGCGTTAGTAAATTATGTCCAAAGACGATAATAAACCCAATTGCTCCGATAACGCGGAAAGGCAGTTTAACCATAAAAGCTAGCGTAATCATGCTTAGTCCGATAGCCCACATTACTTGAAGCCATAAAGTATGGTATTCGCCCATCCAGGCAAAATTAATGACGGCGACCTCAATGAAGACTAAAAAAAGCCCGCGTTTGAGCAAGAAGTCCGTTGCTGATCTAGTTTTTCCGTTTGCAGGGTGAGAATATAACCATGCTGACAGGCCAGTTAAGAACACGAATACAGGCGCGCATAGATGAGCCGCAAGTCGGGTGAAAAATAGTTCAGGCGACGTTGTGCTAACGTCCATGGGGTCACTGACTTGCATATGGAGATATATGCGTTCTCTGACATGGTCCATTAGCATAATGACCATGACGATTCCCCGCAAAACATCGATCGAGGCTATGCGTTTCTTGATTTCCGTTTGTTGGGCAAGCGTTGTCGACCCGTCGATACTAGCTGATGTACCCATATATTCTCCTCGCTACTGTGTATTAGCTTTTCTTTTTCAATAAGCTTACCTACGGAACTGCAAATATTCTGCCGTTTTGATAGTACTTGATGAGTAGTTCTTGCCGAGTTGAGCGCTGATAGAAGCAAAACCGAGTAGTGTGTGAAAAACATAGTGTCAGTGGACTGGTGGTTTATGCTGTCATTCAGTTCAAATTCAGCACTTGTCAGTGCTTAGAATCTTGCATAAGGCAGATCATGCGCGATCTGCACGAGTAAACTGAACTGAGTCGAAAATTTTGGGGGGTTTTCATGAAAAAAATCGTGCTAGCAATGCTGTTGGCTGTTTACACTGCCTCATCTTTAGCCCACGTAAAGCTGACATCTTCTGCACCGGAGAAAAATTCGGTGGTGGTGAACTCAGTCAGCACTATTCATTTGGAATTTTCTGGCGATGTAAGGTTGGCCCGCCTACAAATTCTTGATACGCAAGGTGGGGCCACAGAGGTATCTTTTGAAAAAGATACTCAGGAAAGGTCTACGTTTGATATCGAGCTTAAATCGCCTTTGGCTACAAACGGGCGGTATTTGCTTAAATGGAGTAGTTTGGGTGGTGACGGGCATGTGATGGTAGGTACCGTTCCTTTCGAATTAAATATCTCTGATCAGAATCACTAGGGCCGGTTGGTCTGATGCCTTGGCTTCTTACCACCCTGTTTAAGCTCCTCGGCTACATTGGTCTTGTTGGGCTCGTTGGTATTTTTTCTCGATCCTTTGTCAGTCTCGCCCCGTTGCGGTTGGCGCGAAGAAGCTCTTTGGATATGGGATCTTTGCCTTATGTTGTCGTTATTGTCCTGAGCGCTCTTGGGTACTTATGGATGAAGGTTAGCGAAATAACTGGACAGCTTCTGCCCAGCTCAGAAAGTACTGAGTACACTCAACTGGTTCTGAATAGCGCCGTTGGAGATAGTCTAAAACTAAAAATTTTAGGGTGCGTATTTGTCCTTAGTGTGAGTACCGCCATATTTGTCACGAGGCGGCAAGTTTGGCTGCCCGTTTTAGTAGTCGGGGTAATGATAATTACGTCGTCATTTGCTTTGTCAGGCCACACAATGACTTGGGGAAGATCGTATCAGGCTGCTTTAACTTTGCATCTTGTTGCTGTGGCGTTATGGTCTGCGACCTTAATCTTCGTTCTTTTGCCCCAATGGCTATACCGCGACGAGAGGTTATTGGTGGTTAGGAATTATTCGTCCGTTGCGCGCTGGCTCGTGTTGGCAATTGTAGTTTCGGGGGGGTATTTGGTGGTGGGCGCTTATCTGGATCCCAATCACGACTTGCCAGCCTATTGGTTTACCCTTGGCTTAAAGATCTCAGTATTAGTCGTCATATTTGGTTTGATTTTTTCGCACCATAAATGGTTGGCACGTTCGCAGAATACTGCCGATTATAAAATTAAAATAACGAATTCAATGAGGGTGGAGATAGCGTTGCTACTCTGTATTTTGTTCATCTCAGCTAATTTATCTGAATTAGGTTAATGAATTGTTAGGAGGAATTATGGCTGTAGTTAACAGAGCGTTGTTGGTCATTGTGTTGTCGATTTGCGCAATCAAAGCGAGTGCTCATGGTAGCGATATGCCGTTGCACGGAGGTATTGTCAAAATAGTGGGTGAGATGTCATTTGAACTGGTGGCACTAGATTCGGGTACCGAAGTTTATCTTATTGATGATGGAGATCCCGTTGATTCCTCCAGCGTTAGTGTCTCCATTAAATACGGCAAGGGCGATGGAAAAACTGTAATCGATCTTGAACCGGCTGGGCCTAACAAATTTGTTGCTAGCGAAGTACTCCCGGGCAATAACATGATATTGGTGGTGGTAACGCTTCCAGATGGTGTGTCGCGTATTGGGGCAAAGTTTTCTCCATTAAGCGATAGCTAGACGTGAAAAACCTATACTTGCCAGCGCGTTACTTTAGTGTGTTCGTAGTTGCAATCATGCTTTTCAGTGGTAACGCATGGTCTCACGGAGTGGCTGATACTGATCGAGAATTCATTATGTCGATCAGCGGCTCGCAGTTTATCCCATATGTCTATTTGGGCGCTAAGCACATGTTTACGGGCTATGATCACTTGTTATTCATTTTTGGCGTCATTTTTTTACTTCGCCATTATCGTGATGTGGCCGTACTCGTAAGTTTGTTCGCCCTGGGGCACAGCATTACCTTGCTTGCAGGGGTTCTATTTAGTATTCCAGCAAATGCTTATTTGGTCGATGCAATCATTGGCTTTTCAGTGGTTTACAAAGGTTTTGATAACATTCAGGGTTTTGATCAACTTTTCGGAGCTTCTCCCAACCCTAAATTTATGGTGTTGGGTTTTGGCTTGATTCATGGGTTTGGCTTATCCACCAAATTGCAAGATTTTGAACTTCCCGCGCAAGGGCTGTTGGGGAATCTGATCGCTTTTAACGTGGGTGTTGAAATCGGCCAGTTTCTCGCATTGATCTGCATGTTGATTGTTATGGCCTATTGGCGAGCTCAGCCCAATCACCTTAAACAAGCATATTCTGTCAATGTGGTTTTGATGACACTGGGTTTCATGCTCACATTTTTTCAACTAGCGGGTTTCATCTTGTTGTGAGTAACAAAGTAAAGGGAAACAACATGGGTTCGAAAGATAAAACAGGTGACGGTAAGCCAGCGTTTAAGGGTGTTTTAGTAGCGTTTTTAGGCGCAGCGTTGATAACGGTTACCACCGTATTACCCGTGGAATATGGCATTGATATAACCGGCTTCGGAAAGTTATCGGGCTTGTTGCGGAATAAAAAAACTCCAACTCTAGAGCTAAACGACTTCGTTGCCCCAGTAAAGAACGCAATTTTAATTCAAGACACACCATTGCAGATACTCAACCGAACGATAGTGTTAGAAGAGTATGAAGGCATTGAATTTAAGTTAGACCTAGCGGAGCAACAAGCAATTAACTTTCACTGGCATTCCTCGGGACCTATTTTTTCAGATATGCATGCTGAACCCTATGATGCTGCGCCCAACGAATTTGTAACGTATTGGAAAGAAAAGGAGCAGTCAGGGGGGCAAGGTACTCTGATTACTTCATTTGCAGGGCATCATGGCTGGTACTGGCAGAATATGGGTGAAGACACCATAACCATTGATATTGTTATCACAGGTTTTTTTGACGAAAAATTAATAGACGTAACAACAAAGTAACTAGGAGTTTACTCATGTACACAAAAGCTATAAAAGTTATTTTATTACTTACCTTAACAGCGGCGACTCAAGTTCAAGCCCACGGTATTTGGTTTGCGCAGCGAGCGACACAAACGGGGCTAATTTATGGCGTTGGAGCCGATGATTTAGACATGGTAAAACGGTTGCCTTTGATAACTGATTTTGCTGCTTATGATGAAAACTTAACGGAAGTTGAAGCAGAATTAGCGGTTGCTGGTCCTGTAGTATTGGTCGTCAGTGATTGGCAACCCACTGTGATGACGGCAGAACTCAATAACGGCATTTGGAGCAAAACAGCCGACGGGCGTTGGCACAAAAAAGGTTTAGACGAAGTGCCTGATGCGGTCATCGCAGAGCGAACGATGAAATACGCTGTGCACGTTAAAAGTAAGCTGAACAAGCCCTTGGGCAACTTACCTGGACAAAAAGCACAAATTATCCCAGTGGGTGGTTTCTTACCTGAAATGAAGGGCGATATATTACAAGTACAGGTTCTATTAAATGGAAATCCAGTCACAGGCGCTGCCATCAAAGAAGACTTTGTTAATGATCCAGATCAAACACCTATACTCACTGATAAAAACGGCATGGCGACCATTGGTATTCGCAATCAGGGGCTTAACGTTGTCGCTGCTATTATTGACGGACCATCAGATGATCCAGCTAAGGTGAGAAAAGTTGAGTACTTGGCGACTTTGTCATTTGTGTTAGAGCACCTTCCTGAGTAGTTGTAACGAGATTGCAGTATATGTCTTTTGAACATGTAAGTTTTTCACCCGATGACGTCAAGTTCCCCGAGCACCATTTTGTGGGCGGGGAATGGCTTGTCGGCCAGAATAAAATCCCAGTATTTCGGCCATCCGACGGCTATCTTTATGCTCAATGTGATGACGCGTCAGATGACCTAGTGCATGAGGTTGTACTTAACGCTAAAGAGGGATTGGCTACTTCAGGTTGGGCCAACTGGGCACCGCGAGACAGGGCAAAGGTCATGCGTGTGTGGGCTGACTTGGTTGAACGTGAATCCGTTGCATTAGCCAGAATCGAAGCACTGGGTTCGACACGGCCGATCAAAGATGCTGTCGCGTGGGATGTGCCGTACACCGCTGAAACCATTAGGTTCTATGCGGAATTAGCGGATAAGCACGGGGGTAAAGTCGCCGCGACATCATCAAGTCTCTTGGGTTTAGTTATTGCTGAACCTATTGGCATTGTTGCGGCGATCGCTCCGTGGAATTTTCCGCTTGTAATGGCAACCTGGAAGGTCGCCCCCGCGCTTGCTGCAGGAAATGCCGTGGTGTTAAAGCCATCAGAGTTGACACCTTTTTCAGTGCTACGACTGGCTGAGCTTGCGCATCAAGCAGGTATTCCTGAGGGTGTTTTCAATGTGGTAACAGGGCGAGGTCATACAACGGGTAAAGCGCTGGTTAAGCACCCTCTGATCGGGAAAGTGACGTTCACCGGGTCTACTGCAACAGGGCAATTGATCATGGAAGAATGTGCGAAATTTGGCCCTAAACCAGTCACATTAGAACTAGGCGGGAAAAGCCCTCAAATTGTTTTTGCTGATGTGAAAGATCTGGATAGTGTTGCAGCTACGGTTTCACGAGCTATCTTGAACAATGCCGGGCAGGTCTGTAACGCAGGTTCAAGGCTGCTTATAGAAAGGTCAATTGCGACCGACTTTATCCGTAAGCTAAAGCGTATGGCGAGCGATTGGGTTGTAGGCCCAACCTGGGATTCCTCGACAAGCTTTTCACCCATCGTCAATAAGCGCCAACTAGATGGTATTCATTCCGCTGTTTGTGATGCTATTGCTAAAGATGCTGAGTGCGTATTTGGCGGTAAGGTCATGGACGAAGGCAGCGGTGGTGCTTTTTACGAACCTACTTTATTAAGCACCTCAGATAATACGCTCGCGGCAGTGCAACATGAATTGTTTGGTCCTGTTATGACCGTGCAGGTATTCGATTCTGAGCAAGAAGCTGTTGCTTTAGCCAATAGCTCAAATTACGGGCTCGCAGCCGGCGTGTTTTCAGACGACGTGCACAGAGTGTTGAGGTTAGTGAAACAAATCGAGGCAGGAAACATTTGGGTGAATCGTTATGGGCGCAGTAACGATTTTATTTTGCCAACCGGGGGGTTTAAGTCTTCGGGAATTGGAAAAGATTTGGGTGTCGAAGCCTTTGAAGCGAATCTTCGCCATAAAGCGGTGTTGATGGGAATTCAAAGCTAAACAGAAAGGGCTTAATTCGTGGTGAAACGGCCGATTGAAAATGGGGCCAAATCAATCGTCGTTTTACCTTCTGTAATCAACTCGGCTAAAGTCTCGCCTACACCAGGCCCTATTTGAAATCCAGCACCAGAAAAACCAAATCCATAAAAAAGGTTTGGAGTTGTTTTGCTTGGACCAATGATAGGTTGCCCATCGGGTGTGTACCCTTCAGTGCCTGTCCAAGTTCTAATAACATTTAATTTGGCAATTTCAGGCGCTAGGCGATGTATTTGTTGCCATTGGCTTAGCACGTTTTCTGGTCGCACTTTTGTGTGCCCCGTACTCGGCTGGCCTATTGATCGATAGCTACCGCCAATGATGATGTTGCCTCGTTCAATTTGCCGAAAGTATATGGATTCGTATTCGTTTGAGGTATATACGCCCACAGACGGAGCGATAGCGTAAGTACATGGCTCAGTCACGGACATTGTTGGACCAAAGCTGGTTAAAGAAACAGACTCTCCAAATTCGCTAGTTAGACCACTACTCCATACGCCGCTCGCTATCACTAACTTTTCAGCGCGGATGGCTATGGAGTTTGAGCAGTGCACAATAAAACCGCTTCCATACGTTTCGATTTTATGTACCGCAGTATCTTCTATTATTTCCGCTCCGTGAAATTGAGCCGCTCGTCCGAAGGCGGGAGAAACAAGTCGAGGATTGGCATGTCCGTCTGCAGGAGATAATGATCCGACTTCGACTTCGTCTGAAAAAAATGGGTATCGCTTTTTGAGATCGGCTTTGCTTAATATTTCCAGATCGAGATCATATTCTTTCGCTTGCTCGGCATAATTTACAAAAGCCGCTTCGGCACCTTTATTGTTTTTATACGCTATGCGTATATGTCCAACAGGTCTAAACTCTAAATCTACCCCGACCACTTCCTTAGCGGATCGCCAAAAATTGTTGGCACGAGCAGCCATAGCCAACTGTGTCATTGGCCGGCCTTGCCGTCTGATGTTGCCAAAATTTGTGCCGCTGGCATGTTGGCCCAATCGGTTTTTTTCGAGAAGGATGACGTTTATTCCGGCCTTCGCCAAAAAATAGGTACATGAGGTTCCCACTATCCCTCCGCCTATTACCAATACGTCCGCATGTTTATTCATCAACCGAGTCTCCCGCTAAGCGCATCGATGTCGGTTTAATGGGAGCTTGTGCTCTTAAGCGACCAATATCGGTTAGTGGTTTATTTGCTATCTGCGCTAGTGTGGTGGCTTGTGCGTCGGCGCAATACCGACCCTGGCAGCGTCCCATTCCTACCCGAGACATAGCTTTTACTCGATTAATTTCGGGGTGGCCGCTTAAGGTGACCCCCGACTTCACCTCATGCTTTGTAATGCATTCACAGCGGCAAAGAATTGTTGAATCACTCATCTGTTCGACAAAATGCTTTGGCCAAGGAAATGCAGTTTGTATTCCGCTGGCAAAAATTTCCCATTTTTGTAACTTTTGTATGAGCTTCGATACTGTTTTAGCCGACACACTTATGCCGGCGTTTCTGAGTACAGTGTGACCTACCAGCTTTCCTTTTATCTCCGCCGCATCGGCCCCCAAAATCTTTGCCCCGTCACCAGCGACATATACATTGGGCACTGACGTCAGTCCTTCTCTGGTCTGTTTTACCAGCCATTGTTGACTGGTGGTATCGAAGGTAAATTCGCAGCCTGCTAAATCTGCCAGTTGTGTCTCTGGGCGTAAGTGATAACCAAGTGCAATTGCATCGGTTTTAACGGTAATTGTTTTGTCATCGACTTCATAGGTAAACCCAGTTACACCGTCGGTGTTGTTTTCAATTTTAATCGGCTTAATGCCAGCTCGAATTTTTATCCCTCGCATCAGTAGGTCTACGGTAAGCTTTACACCGTTTATAAGCACTCTAGGTTGTGCGAGTAGCTTGGGTAATGCTAGGAGCCTTAGATACCAGGCAGATGTATCAAAAACGCCAGCAACTTTGATGCCTGCTTTGGCATATTGAGCAGCAACTAAATAGAGCAAAGGGCCCGATCCCACAAACGCTACTTCGCGGCCTATACTGCACGCTTGTGCTTTTAACGCGATTTGTGCCGCACCTAAAGTGTAGGTGCCTGCGTGTTCCCAGCCTTCGATTGGGAGAATGCGGTCGGTTGCGCCGGTACAGATAATGAGTTGCTTAAATTCTATAAGTTGTAGCTTCCCTGCATAATTAGCGAATAAAGTATTTTCCTCTATCGCCCATATTTGACAGCCTAAAAATAGAGTGCATTTTGCTTGTAACTGAACGAATCGATCGTGCAATGCTTTGGCTTTGCTGTGCTCGGTGCCATACAGTTGCTGATATGACCTTTTGAAATTTTCAGGTTGTTGGCGATATATCTGACCGCCAGATCGAAGCGATTCGTCTATCAGGCAGACGTCTAAACCACCATCGGTTACTACCTGTGCCGCATTTACTCCGGCAGGGCCCGCGCCTATGACGACGACGTCAAATTTCAACGTGTCGGCCATGTGATACCTTTAGGTGGAGAATAATAAACCTGTTTGTTTTCGGCAAAAGTTGAGCAGGCTCTGATAGTTTGGCCCGTAGCGTCGATTAGAATGCAATCTTGGCATGCCGCCATCAAGCAAAATCCAGCTCGCCTCTCATCACCGAATTCTGAGTCTCGAATTTTATCCTGATGGCATAGAATAGCGGTGATCAGTAAGTCGCCGTCGTAAGCAGGTATTTCAGTTCCGTTTAAAGTGAATGAAATTTTGTCTCTATGCCGCTCGTCGACACGTACAAATCGAGGTTTCATTTTAATGCTTCCTAACGCTGTGAAGCTCTGCCGCTGAAAAATGGCAGCGGATGTATTGCTCTGAACCGATTTGATTTAGTCTGGGAGCGCTCGTGGTGCATTTTGGCGTCTCCTTAAACGCGCAACGATTCGCAAAAACACAGGCGTTGGGGGAATAACAATCATCGGTAGGGATGGTTAAGCTTTCGATAGATTGTGCTCGATTGTTTAGCCATTGTGTATCGAGCTGGGGTACGCTCTGTGCGAGAAGTTGAGAGTATGGATGTGCTGCACCTGATCTAAACGTTTCGTTACTTGCAAGTTCCATCAGGCGACCTTGGTATAGCACCAATATGTCGTCGCAGAGGGCTTCGACCACGGATAGATCATGGCTAATAAAAATAAAAGACAATTGTAATTCTTGTTTAAGTTCTTTCAGTAGTTCGACTATGGCCTCGGCAACAACGGTATCCAGCGCCGATGTAATTTCGTCGCACAAGAGAATTTTTGGGTCAGCTGCTAGTGCGCGCGCTAAGTTCAGACGTTGCTTTTGTCCACCTGATAAATGTCCGGTGTTGTTTGCGAGAATGGCTTTTGGAATCTGAACTTGATCTAACAAAGATAACACTCGAGCTTTGGTTGATTCTTTGGATAGCGTCGGATTAAAAAATTTGATGGGCCTGGATAGTGTTTCTTCAACCGTATGTCTGGGGTTTAGGGCGTTGTCGGCGCTCTGAAATACGAGCTGAATTTTTTGCAATTGTGATTTTGATCGAGAGGATAGCGAATTACTTAACGTGGCCCCGTCGAAAGACAAATGTCCAGAAGTTTCTGGATTTAAACCCGCTATGGCCTTCGCTAGTGTGGATTTTCCAGAGCCTGACTCACCAACAATTCCTAGATTAGCACCTTGACGCAAATTGAATGAGACATCGTGTACTACGGGTTGTTTGCGGTAAGACACATTAAGCTCGTGTACTTTGAGTATATCCTGTGTTTCTTGCAGGGGTATATTTTGTTTTGGTTTGGCTTTTGCTGCCTCTATCAAGCTTTTGGTGTAGGCAGTATCTGCATTGTTGAGAATATGTTCGGTAGAGTTTATTTCTTGTACTTGCCCATTTTGTAGCACGAGTATTTGGTCCGCCATTTGAGCAACAACGGCAAGATCATGGGAGACATAAATAGCCGATAAGTTTTTTTCTATTAGGACTCGCTTAAAGGCGTTTAACACTTCGATTTGTGTGGTCACATCAAGTGCTGTGGTTGGCTCATCAAAAATAACAAGTTCTGGTTCATTCAATAAAGCCATCGCCGCCATGACACGTTGTAATTGCCCACCTGAAAGCTCGTGTGGATAGCGATCCCCAATTGACTCTGGGTTCGGCAGAGAAAGTTCTCGGAATAACTCTATGGCTTTTTTTGTGGCGGCTTCGGCCGGCAACATGGCGTGGAGTAACGATGGTTCAATGACTTGTGTCATTAATTTTTGCGATGGATTAAATGCTGCCGCAGCACTTTGGGCAACATAAGAGATTCTTTTACCTCGAACTTGTCTAAGGCTAGACGGGCTCAAGGATAAAATCTCTGTATCGCCCAACCAGACTTGACCACTGTCAATTTGACAGCCTGCTCGAGCGTACCCCATTAAGGCCAGAGCGGTACTGGTTTTCCCTGACCCAGATTCACCTATCAAAGCTAAAACCTGGCCTGGTTCTAGTTCGAAATTAATGGAATCTACTATGCGTGTCGCTTCCCCTTGACGAGACGTGGTCGACATACAAAGGTTGGTTACTCTTAGCGCCGCTTTCATCTTGTTAGCCCTTAACGTTTTCAGCGCGCAAAATGTCAATTAACAAATTGACGGCGATAGTCATTGTCGCGATGGAGACAGCTGGCGCGATAATCGCGGGAGCTGCCTCAGCTAAGCCAGACATGTTCTCCCTGACTAATGAACCTAAATCCGCGTCGGGTGGCTGTACACCTAAGCCGAGAAAACTCAAGCTACTTAGCAGAAGAACAACAAAAACAAAACGCAATCCCAGATCAGCCAAGATGGGGTAAACAATATTGGGTAGCACTTCTCTGGTCGCGAGGTACCAGAGATTTTCGCCTCTAGCTTTGGCAATCGTTACAAACTCTAGTTTGGAAACATTGCCAGCGAGCGATCGCACGATGCGATAACAACCAGGGGTGTAGCTGATGCCAATGATGATAATTAAGGCCGGCATGCTCGAGCCAAAAGCAGCGATTGTTACCAAAGCAAAAATTTTGCTTGGGATGGAAATTAGGGCGTCCATTATCCTGCTGATTAGCTCGTCCTGAAAGGTCGGGCTTAATGAGGCTAGAACGCCCAAGCTAGTACCCATTAAACCGGCAAAGAGGGTTGCGAACAGAGCCAGCCAAATAGTCAAACGTGAAGCATGAAGCACACGACTCAAGACGTCTCTACCCAGGTAATCTGTTCCGAGAATGTGGGTGGTTCCGATTCCTTCGAATACCTCATAGGACACGATTTCCCCCACTGAAAAAGGAGCAAGGGTTGGTCCCAGTACACTCATTGCCAGCCAAAAGGCGATCACGGTGTACACTAAGATTTTTGAAATCGAATAGTTGTTCATGTTCTCGAGGGTTACCGTTTTGGGTTGAAAATAATGGACAGCCAATCGGCGATTAATACCAGCAACATATAACCGCAGCAAAATAGCATCGCGCAGGCCTGCAAGAGAGCCATATCACGATTGCTCACGGCATCCACCATAAGGCTGGCGACGCCCGGATAATTGAAAACAACTTCGACAACGATCACCCCGCCCAGCAGGTAAGAAAGGCCGAGTGCAATAGCATTAGCAATAGGAGAGATCGCGTTAGGTAGAGCATGCTTCAACGCAATCCGCGTTAAACTAGCCCCTTTAAGCAAGGCCATTTCCGCGTAAGGTTTATCAAGTTCCTCAATAACCGCTGCTCTTGTCATCCTAGCCATTTGAGCGATGAGTACGCAGAGTAAAGTACCCACAGGTAACGCAAAATTGTAGAGATAGTCTCCAAAGTCAGGGTTTTTAGGTAAATACGACAATGATGAGAACCATCTGAGCTCTACTGCGAAGACTAGAACACCAATAGTCGCTAATAAAAATTCTGGTACGGCTACTAGAGAAAGCGTGATTATATTAAGTGCACGATCTAATGGTGAATTTCGTTTCATCGCAGACAAAACGCCGATGGTCAGGGCTAAGGGTACCGCAATGGCTGCTGTAATTCCTGCTAACGTCATTGATCTTGGAAGTCGATCACTGATTAGGTCTGAAACGGGCATTTGATTGGCAAGGGAAATACCAGGGTCACCAGATAATATACCGGTTAGCCACAGCAGGTAGCGTTCAAAAGGTGGGCGGTCGAGTCCGTAGGCTTCACGTAAAGCGCTGATTGCTTCGGGAGTAGCACTTTGCCCAAGAATCGCTTGAACCGCATCACCGGGAAGAAGATTTGATATAAAAAAAACAATGCCAGACACGATGAGCAAAATAAACGCCGCAACGACGAGGCGTTTACCTAGTAAATAAAAAGTAAACGTCATGCCTCGGAATCCCACCAAACATGCTCGGCAAACTGATAGCCCATAAGTCCACCAACTGGGATCGACTTTAGACCTTTCACCCGAGTGTCTAAGCCATCAATCATATTGATGAACACGGGAATTCCAATGCCACATTCTTCGTGTATTAATGTTTGCATGTCTGTATACATTTGCTTACGTACATGCTCATTTACCTCGTATCGAGCTGCCTGTAATAACTGGTCAAACTTAGGGCTGTTCCAGCCTGATTCATTCCAAGGCGCATCGGACTTAAAGAAAATACTGAACAAGAGGTCTATGCTCGGCCTTGGATTGATATTGCCGAAACCAAGAGGGTGCTTCATCCAGTGATTTGACCAGTAGCCATCAGAAGGTACCCTGTTGACTGCTAGATTAAGACCAATTTCCGATGCTCGCAGTTGTAATAGCGATGCCATATCCACTGAACCCTCCGCAGCAGGGCTACAAAAAATAGGGAATCTGCCCCCGAGGGCGCCCGATTTTTTAAAATGGAATTTTGCTTTGTCGAGATCAAACTCCCGGATTGGCAAATCATTTGCGTAGTATTTGTGAAACGGAGGAACAGGGTGATCATTGGCGATTGTTGCATGTCCTCTAAACAACGCTCTTTGTATCAAAGTTCTGTCTGTCAGATATTTCATACCCAAGATAAAGTCGGGGTTTTGGGTCGGATAAAGGTCTTTTCTCATAATTAAGTTACTGTAGAGCCCAGACTGTGTTTCGTGTATCCGGTGCCGTCCTTCTGCTGTTACACGGCTAATTGATCTGGGGTTCACGGCCAGCATCATATGGATGTCGCCCGATAGTAGCGCATTGACTCGCGCTGATTCATCGCTGATGCCAATAAGTTCAATAGAGTCTAAATAAGGCGCATTGGGCTTCCAGTAATTTTTGTTTTTCTTAACCACCGTTCTAATGCCAGGGGCAAATTCTTCGAGTACAAAAGGCCCCGTTCCGACCCCATTTTTTGCATCGCCAGGATTGGTCGTGACAATACAAAAATGGCTGGTGGCCAGCATAATTGGCAAATCTGGGTTCGCTTCACGAAGAGTGACGGAAACGGTGTGTTGATCGACTTTACGAACTTGCTCGAACTGAGCTGCTACGACTGCGACTTTGGATCCATAACTACTGTCTTTATGGCGTAACAGAGAATAAACGACATCGTCGGCAGTCAATGGTTTTCCGTTGTGGAATTGGATTCCGCGACGCAATGAAATAGTCCAGTTTTGGTTGTCGTTTGTTTCATAATTTTGGGCAAGCTCTGGAAGCGCTTCAAGCGTTTCTGAGAATCGAAACAAGCCGTTGTACAGCATGTGATGTCGCATGTAATCGGTGGACAAAGAGCCCTTTCCTGGGTCTAAAGTGTCGGCCGTCGAGCTCGATATACTAGCAACTTTAAGGTGCCCCCCGAATTTTGGTTGTTCATTAGCTCCCCCGGCATAAGTGCTGAGTACAGGTGTTGCGGCTGCGAGTAAACCACTTCCAGTGACTTTGACGAAGTCCCTGCGATTTAATCTAAGGTTCCACCTTGATTGCTCGCTCATTGTTAGTCTACTTTATCCATAAATTGGTAGTACCAACCCACAAAAGGTAAAAACCAAGGTTTTCCTGTATAGGCGGGAATGGCTTTCCAAGGCGCATTTAGCCATGGACTGCTTGTTTGCTCCCCAAGCATATGTTTAGCAATTTCCTGGCCGCTTTGTACAGCCATCTGTACCCCGTGACCGCTGTATCCCATCGCGTAATAAATGCCGTTACACTGCCCCAGTTTTGGCATGCGATCTGCACTCATGTCGACGGAACCACCCCAACAATAATCAACTCCAACGCCCTTCAGTTGCGGGAAGGTTGTGGTCATGGTTTTTGTTAAAATAGTCGCGCTTTGGTGATCAGACTTTGGGTTGGATACCGCAAATTTTGCGCGGCCTCCGAACAACAAACGATGGTCACTTGTTAGTCTAAAGTAGTTGCCAATGTTTAATGTATTAACATAAGAGCGCGCTTCGGGTAGCAATGCGCTGGCGGTCGATTCAGCTAGCGGCTCAGTAACGATTACGAAACTACCAACAGGAATGACACGCCGCTTAAACCAATGGGCGGGGGTGTTTCCACTGCCTCCGGTAGCCATTAAAATCGATTTGGTCCGTATCATTCCCCGATTAGTGTTAACCAGCCAGCCGTTTTCAACTTTCACAATTTTTTGTGCTTGCGTGAATTCGCATATCGAAGCACCTTTTTGCTCGGCAACGTTTGCCAAGCCTTTGCAAAATTTTCCTACATGGAGGGTAGCGCTCAACGGCTGTAGTAAGCCCGCAAAGTAAACATCAGATTGTATCTCTTGCTCTAGGTCTGACTTGCTCAAAAGTTTGGTATCTGGATCTACCCCTGACGTTTGGAGCACATCGCGGGTTCTTTTAAGCCGTTCAACATGCCCAGGCTTGGATGCGAGCTTCAGTTTCCCATTCCTCCTGAAGTCGCACTCAATTTCGAGCTCTCTGACCAGTTGCTCTATATTATCGACGGCGGAGTTGTAGGCGAGATAAAATTCCCTAGCTTTAGATTCACCGTAAAGCTTCACTAACGAGCCATAGTCTTGCAACGTTCCATTATTGCACTGCCCGCCATTTCGACCAGATGCCTCGCCCGCTATCTCTCCCGATTCAATCAACGTCACATTTGTACCTTTGCTCGCTAATGTGAGCGAGGCGGACAAGCCTGTCAGGCCGCCGCCGATAACGAGAACATCTGTTGAATCAGTTATTGCGTTAGTGAATCGTTGCTCACTGACGCCAATGTCTAACCAATAGGGGCTTAGTTTCATAGATTACATGCCAACAATTGCTGGTAGGCCAGAGATGTCACTAATCACGTGATAATCGTAGTAGCTAGATGAAGGCCCGTGCCCGCGGTCTACGAATACTGTGTTTTTGATGCCGATATCATGAGCTGACATCAGGTCATAACGCAGACTGGATGAAACATGTAGAACATCTTCTGGATTACATCCTAGTTGATCAAACATGTACTCAAATGCTTGCAGTCTTGGCTTGTAGGCTTGTGCTTGTTGAGCGGTATATACATGCTCAAAAGGTGCAATTAATTTGTCGACGTTGGATTGAATTTGATCATCAGATGCGTTTGATAGAATCACAAGTGGGATTTCTTTGGCGATTTTTGTGAGCGGTTCGGGAACGTCAGCGTGAGGCCCCCAGGTCGGAACCGCTTCGTAAATACTCAGTGCTTCGCTTTCTCGAAATTCAATATTCCATTTTTTACAAGTGCGCTCTACGGCATTGTGAATAACTTCTTTGTAGGGCTTCCATGCGCCCAAAACCTCATCTAATCGATAGGCAGCGAAATCCGCTACGAGCTGAGGCATATCTTCTTGGCTAACTCGGTCAGGGAAATATTCTCGGGCCATGTCAGCCATGCGGAATCGTATCAAGGTGCCGTAGCAGTCGAAAGTAATATATTTAGGTTTAAAAATACTCACGTGGATCTCCCAATGATTTTGAATAGTGTGTACCTCATCGACACCAATTAGAACATTGAAGGAAAAAAAATAAAGCCAATGTCGCGCAGCGGCATGGCGCAATATTCTGTTTTTGATTCAGAATCGGCAGACTTTGCCGCGCTAAAAATTTGAGAAACATAAGCTCTTTATTTGCCGGTTAAGGTGGTGGGCGCAGTCGGCATAAAATGCTGTTGTTACCAGTAAAACAAAATTTCAGAGGCGTGCTTTCAGCTACATACAGAAGCACACACTTTTCGCGTCTTATATTATGAATGCATAACTTGGGGTGAGCTTTATTGTTCGCCGCTCGACATTTAATCAAGGTCCAAGCTGTTTGGTAGGGCTACTATAAGGATAAAGGCGCACTGATGTTTGAAGATAGTTTGCAAGAGCTCGATCGTCGTCACTTGATACACCCCGTATCAAACTTTAGAGAACACCAGAAAAAAGGCGTCACGGTGTTAAAGTCAGCTGATGGCGTGTGGTTAACCGACATAAAAGGCAACCGATTGCTTGATGCTTTTGCGGGCTTGTGGTGTGTAAATGTCGGTTACGGTCAACAATCGATTGTTGACGTAGCGGCAAAACAAATGTCCGAGCTGCCGTACGCAACGGGTTACTTTGGGTTTGGATCGGTGCCTGCAATTGAATTGGCTGCCAAGCTTGTGGAGCTAACCCCGAGCTCCCTAGAACACGTGTATTTCACGTTGGGTGGGTCAGATGCGGTCGAGTCCGCGATAAGGTATATCACTTATTACCACGAGGCGACGGGGCAACATCAGAAGAAGCACTACATTGCTTTGGATCGTGGCTACCATGGATCGCTTACTACCGGAGCTGGATTGACAGCCTTGCGTGTTTTTCATGAAAATTTCCGAGTGCCGTTGCCAACCCAGCACCATATATCGTGTCCTTATTTGTATCGCAGTCCGTTCCAGAATGATCCGGACGGATTAATTGCCGCTTCCGTGAAGGAATTAACTGACAAGGTTGAGTCTTTAGGCGCAGAAAATGTGGCGGCATTCTTTTGCGAGCCGGTGGTGGGTTCGGGGGGGGTGATAGTTCCACCTAAAGGATGGCTCAAAGCAATGGAAAACACATGTCGATCTCTGGGCATTTTATTCGTTGTCGATGAAGTGATTACGGGGTTAGGAAGGACTGGGCCGTTGTTTGCGTGTGAATCGGAAGATGTAAAGCCTGACTTGTTAACAATGGCAAAAGGGTTGACTTCAGGTTATGTGCCTATGGGGGCAGTAATGATGTCCGACCGTATTTATAGTGGCATAGCCGATGGACCACGGGTCTCATCAATCGTTGGGCACGGGCAAACATATTCAGCACATCCCGTGAGCGCAGCCGTTGGTTTGGAAGTTATACGGCTCTATACCGAAGGTGGCATTTTGGCCAATGCTCAATCCGTAGCGCCCTATTTTGAAGCAGGTTTGACGGCATTAAAAGATCACCCGTTGGTTGGTGATACTCGACAAAAAGGTCTGTTGGGTGCAGTTGAATTAGTGGCTGATAAAGAGACTAAGCGACCTTTCGATCCAGCTTTAAAATTGTCAGAGCGAATAGGGAGCATCGGGTATGAAAATGGTCTCGTATTCAGGGCCTTTAGCGATAATATTCTAGGCTTTGCCCCCGCGTTAACATATACCGCTCGAAATTTTGAAGAGCTTTTCCAGCGCTTGCAAAAAACTTTGGATCATGTTCATGACTTGGCGGCTGTTCGGATGGCCATGGGGGGGTGAATATGAGCGATCTTTCGTCTTTCAAAATTGCCGTAATTCCCGGTGATGGTATTGGCCAAGAAGTGATGCCTGAAGGGCTCAAAATCATTGAGCTTGCTGCCAATAGTGTTGGGATAACACTTGAGTTGATGCAGTTAGATTGGGCGTGTGCCGACTATTATCTGGCTCATGGAGTGATGTTGCCGGAAGATTGGAAAAAACAACTCGATGGTGTTGATGCCATATATTTTGGTGCCGTAGGTTGGCCGGAGGTGGTTCCGGATCACATTTCCCTATGGGATTCGTTGCTGCAATTTCGCAGAGAGTTTGATCAATACATTAATCTACGCCCTGTCAGAACATTTGCCGGCGTGCCTTTTCCTTTGGCTGGAAAAGCCCCCGGAGATATTCAGTACTCAATTGTTAGGGAAAATACGGAGGGCGAATACTCTTCTGTAGGCGGGGTGATGTTTGCTAATACTGATCGAGAGGTTGTGGTGCAACAGTCTGTTTTTACGCGGCACGGAGCAGATCGTGTTCTCAAATATGCGTACGAGTTGGCCGCTAGCTCTGCACCAGATAGCCGTCGTCTGACCGTCGCTACCAAAAGTAACGGTATGGCCATCAGTATGCCTTGGTGGGATGAGCGCGCCAAAGCGATGTCGAACAATTATCCCGATGTGGTTTGGGATAAGCAGCATATTGATATCTTGTGTGCCAGATTGGTATTGCAGCCTGAACGGTTCGACGTGATTGTGGCCACTAATTTATTTGGCGACATTTTATCTGATCTCGGTCCCGCTACCACCGGAACTATTGGGATTGCACCTTCAGCAAACCTCAACCCCGAGCGCGTGTTTCCCTCTTTGTTTGAGCCGGTACATGGGTCGGCACCCGACATTGCCGGTAAAGGCATTGCTAATCCTGTGGGGATGATTTGGTCTGGCGCTATGATGCTGGACTTTTTGACTCAAGGCGATAGTAGGGGTCGACAGGCGCATGATGTTATTTTGAAAGCAATCGAAATGGTGTTAGCCAATGGGCCCAGAACACCTGATTTGGGTGGTGATGCTTCGACGAAAGAGATGGGTGATGCGATCGCTGCGCTCGTTAGCGCTTCCTTTTAAAGTTTGTTTGTGAGGTGTTTATGTCCAGTTCGATTGAGCTGTGTGTAAGTCAAAGCTCGTGGTTGTCTCCTCTCAATTACATTGATGGCAATTGGCTGCCCGCAGCCTCAGCTGACTATATAGAGGTGTTTAATCCGGCGACGGGTGCCGTTGTTGCGGTGGTGCCTGACAGCTCGGATGACGATTCGTTGTTAGCCCTTGATGCGGCCTATGCTGCATTTCAGGATTGGCGAAAAACCGATGTGCGTACACGTTCGAATTTGCTTCGTGAATGGCATCGACTGATCGTTGAAAATACAGAAGACTTGGCAATGCTCATGTCCTTAGAGCAAGGAAAACCCTTAGCGGAAGCTAGAGGTGAGGTGGCTTATGGAGCCTCTTACGTACTTTGGTACGCAGAAGAAGCGCTTCGTCTGAATGGTACCATTCTTCCTAACTTGCTCGGTGACCGCCAGCAACAAGTTAGGATAGAGCCCGTTGGTGTCGTGGCATGTATTACCCCATGGAATTTTCCCCTTGCTATTATCGCTCGAAAGATTGCGCCAGCTTTAGCCGCTGGATGCACCGTGGTAGCCAAGCCTTCTGAGGAAACACCATTAACTGCTTTAGCGCTTGCTGATTTGGCTCATCGGGCGGGAATCCCCAAAGGGGTACTAAACATGGTAGTGGCCTCACGTGAGAATACTCCGGTGTTGGTAAAGGCCTGGTTAGACGATCCGAGAGTTCGTAAAATTTCTTTTACTGGCTCTACCGCCGTAGGGAAATACTTGGCCAAGGAGTCTGCACAAACTTTGAAACGTCTGTCCTTGGAGCTCGGTGGCAACGCACCATTTATTGTGTTTGATTCGGCCCAAATTGATGTGGCCGTATCTGCATTGTTGCAAGGCAAATTTAGAAATGGTGGGCAAACTTGCATTTGCCCAAACAGGGTATTCGTGCAAGAAAGTGTTTATGAAGCGTTTTGCTCTGCACTGGTTGCTAAGGTTGAATCGCTTAAATGCGGTCCTGCGACTCAGCTCGATGCTGAGATCGGTCCTATGATTAACGCTAAAGCAATACAGAAAATTGACAGCCATATCGACAGTGCAAAAACGGGTGGTGCGAGAGTTTTGTGCGGTGGATTCCCTTTAAGTGGCGCAGACTTTGAGAGTGGCCATTTTTATTGTCCTACGGTGCTCGTGGATGTGCCGAAAGGAACGTTATTTTGTCACGAAGAAACGTTTGGGCCTGTTGTGCCGGTGTTTAAATTCAAGCATGAAGAAGATGTGGTTGCTGAAGCCAATTCGACACCCTACGGTTTGGCGGCGTATTTTTGCAGTGAAGATTATCGTCAGATTGAGCGTGTTGCTGCCAGCCTTGATGTTGGAGTGGTGGGTATTAACACTGGTATCGTGGCGAGTGAGGCTGCGCCTTTTGGTGGAGTTAAAGAATCTGGTTATGGTCGTGAAGGAAGTAAACAGGGTTTACTTGACTATTGCGATACAAAATATCTTTGTCAGAGTATGACTTGATCGAGTATTCAGGGGTTTAAATGGATAATTATCCCATTGAAATTGGCGTCCCAAATATCACAGAGTTTGAACTAGGTAATACAGGTGTTCCCTATGTGTGGCGGTGGGATTCCTGCTCGCCCGGCCCAGTGGTTATGATCAGCGCATTGACGCACGGTAACGAAATTTGTGGCGCTCAAGTAATAATGGAGCTGCTAAAGGCGGAATTACGTCCAACAAGAGGTAGTTTGGTTTTGGCTTTCTCGAATGTGCATGCTTTTAACACTTTTGAGATGAAAAACCCTGACAAGTCACGATTTGTTGATGAAGATTTTAATAGAGTTTGGTCTTCTGAACGACTCGAATCATCAGAGGGTAAGGTATCTTTAGAGTTGATGCGTGCTCGAGAGATGCGGAACCTTATTGACCAGGTTGATTTTTTATTGGACATCCACTCTATGCATGAAAAATGTGCCCCTCTGTTATTGTCGGGGCCAACAGATAAAGGATTAAAGTTCGCACAATCTATGGGTTGGCCCAGAGATATCATTGTTGATCAAGGGCACAAAGAAGGACGCCGCTTGAGAGATTATGGCGATTTCAATAATGAAGATAGCGACAAAAACGCCCTGTTGATCGAATGCGGTCAGCATTGGGAAAAGGGTGTTATCGAAGCGGCGCGCTCAATTACCGGCCGATTTTTACTGCAGCTTGGGATTGTTGACGAGAGTGCATTACCAATGGAATGGTCTGCGCCGACTCTTGTAGAGCAGCGAGCGATCGTAGTTACCGAGGCTGTGGTAGCCAATTCATATGAATTTGTATTCGTAGACGAATATTTTGGATTAGAGACCATTCCCCACAAAGGTACAGTGATTGCGTATGATGATGGAGAAGCGGTTATCACTCCCTACGATGAATGTATATTGGTCATGCCATCGTTGAGACAGTTACGCCCTGGGGTCACAGTCGTGCGCTTTGGTTACATTGCGTAATTAGATTTGCACGATGTTGGTGCGGCTCCAGACGAGCGCGGTAACGGATATTGCCTTTTCACCGATTCATCTTTTGATAGCGCTTGAGTTCGTCTGTTTTCTAAAATTCTTTAAAAAAGCCAATTCAGCATTTTCTGCTATTTAGGCAGTTTCAAAAAGGCTTTTTGCTGAACGGGTTTAGTGATTTAACTCATTATGACTTACGCACAGAGCTAGACTGAATCGCATGTGTGCGGCTTGAGAGTTAGTGCAGGTCAACATAGGGGTGTTTGGGTTTTAGATATGCGGCCTTTTGGTGCGCATCACTAAACCGAAAAGTAAAAATCATTGGGGAGAAACTAAATGAAAAATCCACAGGGATCCAGAATCGCTACGATTACTGGTGCAATTATCAGCTTGGGCCTTTCTTCCGTTACTTTGGCGGATAGTCAGACTGAGCTAGAAGAAGTTTTAGTATTGTCCAAGAAACAACCTTATCGAGGTGATACACCTATTCAGGATCTGCCTCAACAAGTACAAGTGATTGACGGTGATTTAATTGCGAGTGTCGGTGCTGAAACTTTGCAAGGGGCCCTCGATTTTGCCGGTGGCTTGGCACGTCAAAATAGCTTTGGTGGCCTATGGGATAGTTTTGCTATTCGTGGTTTTGCCGGTGACGAGAATTTGCCTTCTGGTTATCTAATAAATGGCTTTTCGGGTGGACGTGGATTCAGTGGTAATCGAGATTCAGCTAATATTGATAGCATTGAAATTCTAAAAGGCCCTGGGTCAGCCCTTTATGGTCGCGGAGAACCTGGTGGTGTCGTCAACATCATTACCAAGAAGCCGCAATTTGAATCAGAGGGTTATGTTCGGGCATCAATCGGCCGATACAATAATTACCGTACTGAGGTAGATTACACCTCGGGCTTGAGCGAGTCTGTAGCTTTCCGTATTAACGGAGCCTATGAAGATAAGGATAGCTTTAGAGATACGGTAACCTCGAAAAAACTTTCTTTAACGCCATCGGTGACGTTTGTAGTCAGTGATAGCACCAGCATTACTTATGAGCTTGAATACTTAGATCAAGAAACGCCCTTTGATCGTGGTATCGTATCAATCGACGGCAACCCCAAGGTATTGCCCGTTGAAACCTTTTTGGGTGAACCTGGAGATGGCCCAATTCAAATCGACGCGGTCGGGCACCAGTTAACGTTCCAACACAGCTTGAATGATAGTTGGGATGTACTGGGCGGCATTGGTGTAAGAAGCTCATCGTTTGAGGGTGCTTCATCTGAGCCAGAATTATCAGGTGGCCGCCAGTTACTTGACGACGATGGTGAAACCTTGGTTCGTCAAGTACGTGTTCGTGACTACGATGCAGATGACACTTCGGCTCGTATTGAATTCACCGGTAAAATCGAATCGGGTGCCTTGGTTCACCACATGTTAATCGGTGCGGACACGTATCAATATGAGCTAGACTCTAAGCAAGACCGATGGCGCGTGGCCTGGGGTGCTGGGGACACGACCTATGCTATTAATGTGTTCGACGTGGTTTATGGTCAAGTAGCGCCAGGCGCATTTTCTATTACTAATACACTCGAAGAGCAATCGGCGTGGGGGATGTACATCCAAGATCAGATTGACTTATCAGAGCAGTGGCGAATGGTTTTGGGGCTTCGATACGATGACTTCACCCAAGATATCACCAACCGAAACGCGGGCACAAAAAGTTCACAAGATCAGACACAGACAAGTCCACGATTTGGTTTGGTTTATGAACCCAATGCTAATTTGAGTTTTTACCTGAGTTATGCAAATGGTTTTAGACCTAATAGCGGCGCGGATTTCTCTGGATCTGCTTTCGAGCCGGAAGAAAGTAAGTCGTACGAAATTGGTGTGAAATACGTTTCGGATAGCGGCGACCTGGCCACTACTGTTGCCCTGTTCTCGATGGAAAAATCAAATATCTTGAGTGCCGATCCAGTCAACGGAGGTTTTTCTGCCGCATTGGGTGAAGCTGAATCAGAAGGTCTAGAGTTAGATGTTACCGGTAGGCTTAGCGACAGCGTCCGCATGTTGTTAACCTATGCTTATGTCGACGCGCAGACGTCAAATGATGTCACCAATTTTGATTGGGGCGTGGCCGTGCCCGCGGGTAGCCCTTTGATTAATATTCCAAAGCACAGCGCAAATTTGCTGATTGCCAAAGAATTTAATGTTAATGGTGCAGATTCTGAAGTCGGTTTTACCATCAATTACGTTGATGATCGATTAGGCGAAACTATTGATCCTACCTATCGCTTGCCCGAGTATACTTTGTTTAATCTATTTGGCAGCTATACTGTGAGTGATCGCTTTAAGGTCAGCGTTAATTTAGACAACATCACCGACGAAAAATACTATGTGAGTTCGTATCATAAATGGTGGACAACACCTGGTGCTCCCATGACGTATTCAGTGGGTGTCGAATATAAGTTCTAGTTGTTAGATAGACCCATATGGCTCGCCGAGATTGAAAAGATTCAGTCTCGGTGAGTCATTTTTTATTAATAAATTGACGGTGCTGACTCGCTGGGCTAAATTTTTTGCTCAGGTGCGAGAGGCTTTGAAGGTTTAGACATAGAGGCGTGCTCGCATTGAGCTGCAGGTTTATTTATATCACGCAGGTAATGGAATCTCATCTGTATGTCTGGTCAGAAACTCGATCGAATCGACATTAACATCTTGGCAGAACTACAACGCAACGGGCGTATTACTAATACCGACCTCGCAGATGCCGTAGCCTTATCTCCAAGCCCCTGTCTCGCTCGCGTGAAGCGACTAGAGAAAAATGGTTACATCGTGAGCTATAACGCGACCGTAGCACTAGAAAAGCTGGGTGAGACCTCTACGGTTTTTACAGAGGTAACTCTTGAAGATCACCACATGGAAGACTTTGCTCGATTCGAGAGGCGTATTCAAACGATTGATGAAGTGATTGAATGCCACTTAATTAGTGGAGGTTATGACTATCTTCTTAAATTCACGACACGCGGTATAGTGCATTATCAGCAGCTGATGGAAGACATCTTGGTAAAAGATTTTGGTATTGCGAAGTATTTTAGCTACGTGGTTTTGAAATCTCCTGTGGTGAAACTCCATTATCCGCTCTCTACTTTATTCAAAGACAAGATCTGATTTTACCTTCCGTATCTGATACGTGGGAGGTGCTCTTCTTTGCTAGAGGGTCTTGTATGAGTTTTCGTATTGAACGCTACCCATGCTGGGTAGCGTAACCAGTTTGAATGTGTCGGTGGCGACTGGTGTCTCGTTGTACGAGGTGGTGCGCCAGCGCCAGCGTTAGCGCTGGGCTGGGACAGCCAGTAAGTAACGATACAAGACTGGCAGCACAATCAGCGTTAACACTAAAGTACTGACTACGCCGCCCACCATGGGTGCGGCAATGCGACTCATGACTTCCACTCCTGTACCCTCGCCCAAGAGTATCGGTAGCATGCCGATAAACACACTGCTTGCGGTCATCAAGATGGGGCGTACTCGGCGACTCGCGCCTTCGATAATGGCGTCGTTCAAAGCCTTAGTGTCTGACTCCGAGTTCGACGCGCTGACAGACTGCTGCAGATACACCAGCATCAGTATGCCAATTTCGATCGAAAGACCTGCCAAAGCGATAAAGCCCACGCCAACCGCAACCGATAGATTAAACCCCAGCCCGTACAGTAACCAGGCACTGCCGACCAGCGATAGTGGCAGAGTAAGCAGTAGTAGCAGTACTTCACGCATGGATTTAAATTGCATTAGCAATAGCGCTACGATAATCGCAAGGGTGATGGGCACAATAATTTTGAGTCGCTCGAGCGCACGCTGCATGTACTGATATTGCCCGGCCCAACTAAGCGTGTAGCCAGGGGGCAGGTTTAGCTCTTGATCCAATAGCGCTTGGGCTTGGGTCACATAAGATCCTAAGTCGGTGTCTTTAACATCGATGTAGACCCATGCGTTAAGACGTGCGTTCTCGCTTTTCAGCATCGCCGCACCTCGCTCATGCATTACCTCAGCGACATCTTGTAGTTCGATCATGCCTTGGTTCGGCGTGGCAATTAACAGGGTTTTAAGATCGGCAAGGCTGTCTCTGTCACCTTGCGGGTAACGGGCGTTTACCGGATAGCGCTCGCGTCCTTCTAGACTGTACGCAATGGTTTTACCGCCGACTGCAACACTGATTTGCTGTTGTACATCGGCCGTGCTTAAACCGTACTGCCCGGCTTTGATCGCATCGACCCGAATATTCAAATAGCGTCCAGTGCCTGGACGCTCGGCGTAGACCGATTCGCTGTGTTCCAAGGTATTCAAAAGACCTTCCACATCCGCAGCAACCGCTTGTAGTTGTTCTAAATCCGGCCCCGCAATTTTGACGCCCACGGGAGTTTTTATGCCCGTCGCCAGCATATCGATACGCGTTTTAATGGGCATGACAAAAGCGTTGCTAAACCCGGGCAAATTTACTGCGGCTCGCAACTCTTGAATAATGTCATCTTTACTGATGCCATCGCGCCACTGCGATTTGGGTTTTAGTCGAATTACGCTTTCGATCATGCTCAAAGGGGCAGGATCGGTGGCTGTTTCGGCGCGGCCGGCTTTGCCAAACACGCTCTCAACTTCGGGTACGGTTTTGATCAAACGATGCGCTTGTTGCAGGCGTAGGCGTGCTTCGCCGATCGAAATACCCGGGTCAAACGTGGGCATATACATGATGTCGCCTTCGTCTAGATCCGGCATAAATTCACTGCCCAGTTGTGACAAAGGCCACAGCGCGCTTAGCAGTATCAGCGCGGCAGAGGCGAGGGTGGTTTTCGGGTGCTGTAAGGCCGCGGTTAACATCGGTCGATATGCTCGCTGCAGCCAGCTATTGACTGGGTTCTGTGCTTCGCTGGGGATTTTGCCAACCATCAAGTAGCCAATCAGAACCGGAACCAGTGTAATCGCCAAGAAGGCAGAAGCAGCCATAGCGTAGCTTTTAGTAAAAGCCAAGGGGCCGAAAAGGCGGCCTTCTTGTGCCTGTAGGGCAAACACTGGAAAGAAACTGACGGTAATGATGGCCAAGCCGAAGAATATCGCAGGTGCAACTTCGCTGACCGCGGCGTAGACATGTTGCCATCGGGTCTCGCGTTCTAGGCGCTGACCGGCTAGGTGTTTGTGTAGATTCTCGACCATGACGATGCTGGCATCTACCATGGCGCCAATCGCAATGGCGATACCCCCCAAAGACATAATGTTGGCGCTAATGCCTTGGGCGTACATCAACATAAAAGCCAGTAGCAGTGCGACGGGTAGGCTGATGATGGCGACCAAGGACGACCGCAGATGAAACAAAAATACGGCGCACACCAGGGCAATGACGATAAACTCTTGCAGCAGTTTTGTGGATAAATCAGTCACTGCGCGCTCTATGAGCTGAGACCGGTCGTAGACGCTTGTTATCGTGACGCCGGGGGGTAAGCTGGATTCAATGGTGGCGAGTTTGGCTTTAACCGCATCGATTGTTCGTTGCGCGTCCCCACCAGAGCGCATAACGATAATGCCACCCACGACATCGCCTTGGCCGTTAAAGTCTGCAACCCCCCGTCGCGATAGCGGGCCGAGTGTGACTGATGCGATGTCTTTAACCAGCACGGGCAAACCGTTTGCACTTAAGCCCAGGGGCGTGTTTTTGATATCGTCGATACTATCGATGTAACCCAACACTTGAACCATGTGCTCGGCACCGGCTTGCTCGATGACCGAGGCGCCGCTGGATTGGTTGTTGCGCTGAACGGCCGTTACAATGTGGGTAATAGGAATTTGCAAGCGCCGCAGTGCCTCTGGATCAACGACAATTTGGTATTGCTTGACCATGCCGCCCACTTTGGCGACTTCAGCAACGCCCTCGACCGACTGCAGTTCTTGCTTAATAAACCAATCTTGCAGTCGCGTGAGATCAGCCAAGTCGTGTTGGTTTGAACTATCGGTAATCGCGTACTGGTAGATCCAGCCAACACCAGTGGCGTCGGGGCCAATTTGGGGTTGCACGCCGGCTGGCAGAATAGTCGATGCCTGGGATAGGTATTCGCTGATACGGCTGCGCGCCCAGTACACATCGGTGCTGTCATCGAAAATAACGTAGACATACGAGTCACCCATAAACGAATAAGCTCGTACGGTTTTTGCCCCGGGAATGCCCAGCAGCAAGTTACTTAAAGGGTAAGTGACCTGGTCTTCCACCACCTGTGGTGCCTGTCCGGGAAAGGGTGTTTTTACGATCACCTGCACATCAGACAAGTCTGGTATGGCATCTACCGGGGTTCGCTGCAACGCGACCAATCCACCAAGTACCACAACAACGGTGGCTAAGAGTACGAGTACACGTTGTTGAATTGACCACGCAATAATTTTGTTAATCATGGTGGTCTCCATGCTGGTCGGTAGAGGTGTTGTGTTTGCTGTGATCCTGGCGCGTCGATGTTGGTGTTACTTCCGTTGAATTTTTGGGTATCGAGTGGCCTTGCTCGTCTGCCCCAGAATTTTCGTGGATCATAACCTCGGCAATGCCGTAACCAAACTCTGTGGCAGTGATGCGCATATGTACCGAGGCTCCCTGCTTCAACTGTGGCCATAGGGTCGGGTCCAGAACCTCAAATGACATTGTCATGTCGGGCCACGACCATTCTGGTATCGGCTCATGATGTACCTCAACTAGCCCAAAATCGGGCGTGGCACTGATAATTCTGGCCATCACCCAGACGCTAGCGGATTGAGCATCAAGCTGGCTACGTTCAACTTCGGCGGCAATCAAGGACTCCGAATCCAGTAAAAACTGTCCGTTGGTGATTACGCTGTCGCCTAATCTGAGCCCCGAGCGCACCTCAACTTGATCTTGGTAGGTAGCACCGAGCTCGACGTTAGCAAAGGTGTAGGCGCCGTCTCCTAGCCACTTTGCGATTCGAGCAGTGCGTCCATCCGATACAACGGAAGAAGTGGGGACGGTCAAAACATCGCGAGTGTGCGTTGATCGAATTTCTAACTCGACAAACTCGCCTACCTGCATTTGCGCATTATCGATGGCAAGGCGAACAACCGGTTTACGACTGCGAGCATCTAGAGTTGGAAGGGCGTTGAGTAATTCGGCTGCGATTTTTTCAGTCTTACCGTGTTTGGTGAGCACGAAGGCCTGGTAGTGTGACAGCGGCGTTGGTGTTTCGTCAGCGTAAAGTTCCGCGGTAATCCAGCGCTTTGAGGGGTGCTGCACACCCAAGAGCGTTTGGCCCGATTTAACAAATTGCCCGGACGATACCGATAGCGCAGCAGCAATACCCCCGCGTTTCGCTAAGATGGGGACCTCTGTCAGCACCTGCTTGCGTTGCTCTATTTGTACAATCGTGCTTTCGGCCACATCAAACTGCAGCAAACGTTGTTTGGCAGCATCGTAAAGCGCTTTGTTGTTCTGATTTAGCGCCAGTATCAGATTTTCTTGGGCAGTGATCAATTCGTGCGAATACAGCGTGTAAAGTACATCCCCCTCCTGAACGTATTGGCCAATGTCGGTGACGTTAACGTTCTCAACCCATGCGTCTAAATGAACGGTCTCGTTCCAATAGGCGCTCTGATCAAATTCCACTACGCCCAGCGCTTTCACTGTCTCTTGAATCGAGGTTTGCTTTGCCTTGGCAATTCTGACGCCCAGACTTTGTTGTATCGATGCGGTGATGCTCGGTAACCCAGAGTTGGAATCGGCTTCTTCGTAAACCGGGATTAGATCCATCCCCATAGGTGATTTACCTGGTGCATCACGGCGGTAGCTGGGATCCATGGGGGCAACCCAGTACAAAGGTTGTAGCTCGGCTGAGTTGCCCGTTTCAGACTGCTGCATGACCAAGTAGGTTGCAATAACGGCGGTCGCGGTGATTACGCCCGCTGTCAGTAAATTAATTTTCATGGTGAGTCTCCGGTGAATCAAGGGCCTCGGTCTGCAGATAAAATTGCAGGTCGGTCGTGGTTTTCCAAAACGCTATTTCAGCGTCGTTGAGTTTTAGTTGGTATTCATTGCGGCGCACTTGCGCATCCAATAGCTCCGTGAGGGCGCTGGCATTTTGCATGCTCTCGATCTCTAGGCTGGCAATTTGCGTTGCGCTCAAGGGTAATAAGTCATCTCGCAAGAGAGCGGTACGTTGTTGAAGCTCTTTGAGTTTCGCCTGAAGCGCCAAGGCGTCACTTTTCAGTTTGCGGACGAGATAGCTGCGCTCAAAACTGGCGGCCTGATGCGACGATTCGGCGCTTCGTAGAGCATAGTCTTGCCGCTTTGACTGGCGAATCGGTACATCAAAACTCAATGCAATCGAGGCAAAGTCACTTCGGCTAGTGCCGAGCGGAGAGTCGTCGCGATAGCCATAACTTGCCTCCAGAGAAAATTGCGGCTTGTAGGCATCTTTCGCGAGTCTGGTGTTAAGGTCGGCTACGCTCAATTTTTCGTCACTCATACGAAGGCGTGGATGCTGTAATAAAGCTGCCTCTATTTCTGGCGAGTCGGTTTTTATGAGGGTACTCGCAAGGGTCGTCAGATGTGTTAGGCCCGTTGCGGGTAGTTGTTTGAATTGCTCTTCTTCGGAGCTTGGGCTCCAATATCGCAGTTTTTGAACCGTGGCTTGCTGCTCACCGAGTGCCATTAGTAATTGCTCATCGAGCATTAAAAGTTCAGTTTGCAGGCGCAGCAACGTGGATTGTCGAGCAGCAGCCGAGTGCTCGTAGGTGTTGATCTTGCTAGCATATAGCGTGTTCAAGATGGTTTTTTGCTCGTTGAGCAAGGCAATTTTGCGCTGTAACCCGAACATCGACAGCCAGTCCAGTCTGCTTAGGCGCAGTACTTCGGCACGTCGTAGCTGCGTCTTTTGCCCTTGCTCTGCTGCCATCTGCTTACCCTGCTGATTTTTTAACTGTCGTGTCGCGAGCCGAGGTAGTGCTTGTTTGAGACCGACCGTGATTTGCGTCATGGGCTCTTGGTCAAATTCAAAACTGTCCACAGGCAGGTTGGCAATACCAATGCGAAGGCTTGGGTCAGGAAGAGCGAGGGGGTAGCTAGCCTGCTCAGTTTGGGCGCGCTCCTGGTGCGCACTTGCTTGCATCAAAAGGTCATTTCGCACTGCGTTTAGCGCGAAGCCGTCTAACGAAACCGATGGTTCGCTCCAAGCGAAAGATGCGCTAACCAGAGCGCCAAAAAACGCGCTCATGCGGATGAAGTGAAAAATCATGGATTGCTCCAATTGTTAAGTGACCAACAGGGCAACTTACCGAATGATTGGATTCGGTAAATTGCAGGCGTAGTTATCCTGTCTAACTTACAATTGGCGGTCTAAATAAGGTCGAACTTGGGTGGTGAGGCGCACCGGCGCGAAGAGTGCGAAAATACGTTTTGGGGCGTAGCGCCGCGTTGCTGGAGGATGCTGAAGTGCTTGCGTATGTGGCCCCCGAGCATTGCGCCATTGAGCACTGGCTCATGTCGCCCTCGCAGCAATCGTGACTCTCGGGTTGGTGCATGTGTGGCTCGTGCACTGTTGGTTCAGCGTAGACGCTTAGCAGGGGTGCATGGTTGGCCCCGATGGGCGTTACGATTCTCTGATCAGCGCTTACTGTCGCCTGTGGTGCACGTGTTTCTTGGTCGTGACAATTTGCAGACACACCTTCGCTGAACGGCAAGCCAAAGCAAAGCAGCAGGGCGTAAAGGGCTAATGTATTGATGCGCAATTTGATCATGCATCCATCATAATCCCAGTGCAGAACATTGCCAACACGCAGTGGTTTGCTAATCGTCTGTTTTTCTGTAAAAAAGTGGCATTATTACCCGCAACAGAAGTCGATTGCGGCGTTTTTTGAGTGTATCTTGCCGCGCTCGTGCAATACCCCAACCTCGATCCGAGAGGTGAATTATGAAGACCGTCGTTACACTCAGCTCACTCTTATTAGCAACCGCCTTGCTGCTCACCGGTCACGGCGTTCAAATTACGCTTTTACCGCTAAAAGGCGCGGGTCTGGGCTTGTCTGACACTGTTATTGGCTTAACCGGTTCGGCGTATTTCGCTGGGTTTGTGTTGGGCTGTTTTGTTGTGCCGCAAATGATCGGACGTGTTGGTCACATTAGAGGCTTTGCGGTGTTAACTGCGGTGATAGTCACGGCGTTGTTAAGTATGGAGTTATCGGGCTGGTGGCCTCTGTGGGCTTTGGCGCGGGGTGCTATCGGTTTTATGATGTGCGGCCTGTACACGGTCATCGAAAGTTGGTTGAACGACCAGGCGACGGATACCACTCGCGGTCGAGTGCTTGCCGCGTACACCTTTGTAGTGCTCATGGCCATGGCCTTGGGGCAGTTTCTGCTGTCCTGGATGCCGATCAGTACTGCGACGCCCATTATTGCGGCGGCAATGTTAATCGCTATGGCTATTGTTCCTGTAGGTCTAACACGGCAATTGGCGCCTGCGCCGATGGCAACGACTCGTGTGAGTTTTGGTTTGTTGTATCGTCGGTCTAAAGTAGCTTTTGCGGGTGCGCTCATGTCCGGCTTGGTAACAGGGAGTTTCTGGACCTTGGGAGCCGTGTTCGCCAAGCGCTCGATGCCGGAAATTAGCGACGTCTCGCTGTTCATTGCCGCAGCGATTATTGGTGGGGCGGTTGCGCAGTATCCAGTGGGTTTGTTGTCGGATCGATTTGGGCGTCCGCGTATTTTGGTAGCCTTAAGTAGCTTGAGTGTTGCCGTTTGCGCATTGCTGGCCTTAGCAACTGAGAGAGTTGTGTTGTTGGGTTTGGTGACAGTGTTCGGCGCCGTGGCGATGCCTATGTATGCTCTAGCGTTAGCTACGGTAATCGACAAAGCGAGAAGCGGCGAGTTTGTATTAGTCGGAACGTCGGTGCTGCTACTGAACGCGACAGGTGCTGCTCTGGCACCTCTATTTATCGGCCCCCTAATGGACGCAGCCTCAGTGAGTATGCTGTGGTGGAGCCTGGCGTTAACCAGCGGCTTGATTGGATTTTATATCTTCGTACACCGCAGCGACCGTGAAAACGTTGCCCCAGAGGAGCAAACCCCATTTAATATGGCAGCTCCAGAAATTGCGCCCACCGCCTTCGAGCTTGATCCTCGAGGACCGGATTCTATGGAAGAGGTCATTGAGCCCGCGGTAGAGCGACCCGCTTTCGACGACTCGCATGCTGGTGCACAAGCCGACAAAGCCTAGATTTACGCGGTGGAGAACTCTCGCACGAACACTTCTTGCTATTACCCTAAATAGCCTGTAAGCTTCGCGCTCGAAAATTTGCCCGGTCTATCCGTAGGCCGATCTCCTTGTCACACCGCAGAGAGTGGGTGGCATTAACCCGTAAGGAGCTTATCTATGCGACATTACGAAATCGTATTTATGGTGCACCCTGATCAGTCTGAGCAAGTCCCAGGCATGATAGAGCGCTATACTCAAATCATTGAAAAAGACGGCGGTAAAGTCCACCGTTTGGAAGACTGGGGTCGTCGCCAGTTAGCCTACACCATCAACAAAGTGCACAAAGCGCATTATGTTTTGATGAATGTTGAAGCCTCACTTGAAGCAATGGACGAGTTAACCACTATCTTCCGTTACAACGATGCCGTAATCCGTAACCTTGTGATCAAAATGGATGAAGCTGACACTTCAGAGTCTTTGATTATGAAGGCGGAAAAAGAAAGCCGTGAGCGCAAGAATCGTTACGAAGAGCGTCGTGCTGCTGAAGCCGAAGCAGAGAGTAATGATGACGAAGATCAAGACGACAGCGACGAAGACGCTGACGACAAAGACGCTGAATAAGCGGTAGGAGAAGACCATGTCACGATTTTTTAGACGACGTAAGTTTTGCCGCTTCACCGCGGAAGGTGTAAAACAAATCGATTATAAAGATTTGGAAACCCTGAAAGCGTACATCACCGAAACCGGTAAGATCGTACCTAGCCGTATTACGGGCACAAAAGCAAAGTATCAGCGTCAGTTGGCAACGGCTGTTAAACGCGCACGTTACTTGGCTTTGTTGCCTTACACTGACTCTCACGAGTAAGTGATTGGCCCTTAAGTGGGCGGAGGGATGACGTGAAAGCGCTAGCCCAATTTGCAATGCGGGGCCAATGGCAGGCGATGTTTTTAACCATCGCAGGCGCGGGTAGTGCTCTGTTTTGTTGGGTAAGCGCCGCGATTATCGCTTTAGTGAGTTTGCAACAGGGCCCCAAATGGGGTGGTTATCTGTTGTTTTGGGCTTTGTTGCCCTCGGGTCTGTTAGTTTATGTTTATGGCGATGCAGGCCCATTGATGTTGTTAGTCAGTGCTTGGCTTATGGCCAGTGTTTTGCGCCTGAGTGGTAGTCTGAGCACGGCATTGCTTAGCGCGGTGCCAATAGGTTTAGCCAGCGGTGGTGTTGTGGTTCTGTTTGGGCAGGGCTATTTAGAGCAGCTGGTGGCCTTATTCGATTCGTTCATCGCAAGCGTTGAACAATCGATGCAAGGCGGTGCGGAGATCGCGTTTGATCGACCCACTCCACTGCAAATTGCCGGCATATTGGCACTGTCGAATGCCTTTGCGGCATCAGCGTCGGTGTTGCTTGGCGCCTACTGGCAGTCGTCTTTGTATCGCCCAGGTTTGTTTGGGCGTGAGTACATAAGAGCGGTAGTGCCGGCGACAACAGCGATCGTGTTGGTGGTATTTGCTGTCGCGATGGTCGTTGCGGATATGGCAAATGGTAGTTGGGCCGCGATATTTTGCGTGCCTTTGGTGTTTACTGGTTTGGGCTACGTGCATGCGCGTGGACGAGCAAAACACAAAGGCAAGGGCTACTTTACAGGCTTTTATGTGCTTTGGGTGGTCTTTGATTTTATTAAGTTGGCGGTGGTAGGAATTGCCCTGCTGGATAGTGTTATGGGGTTGCGGAAACAGTTCTTACCCAGTGATTCACAGGGTGAGCTCGATAAGACGCCAACCGACCACGACAAAGATTTATAAACGAGGGCAAGCCCTCAAAAAGAGGTGAGTTATGGACGTTATTTTACTTGAAACAGTGGGTAACTTGGGTGGCCTGGGCGATCAAGTATCGGTAAAAGCCGGGTTTGGACGCAACTACTTGTTGCCTCAGGGCAAGGCAGTTCCAGCGACAGCTGAGAATGTCGCCGAATTCGAGGCCCGCCGCGCCGAGCTTGAAGCCGCTGCTGCTGCTGCATTGACTGCTGCTGAGAAACGCGCTGACGCGATCAATGGTATGGGCACCGTGACCATTACCATGAAAGCGGGCGACGAAGGCAAGTTGTTCGGTTCTGTAGGTACTCGTGATATCGCCGAAGCAGCCACTGCCGCTGGTACTGCGATTGATAAATCAGAAGTTAAGTTGCCAGAAGGCGCATTGCGTGAGATCGGCGAATACGAAATCGCTATTCAGGTACACGCCAATGTTATGGCAACACTGACTTTGGCGGTTGTTGCCGAGTAATGCTTCTTCGGGCGTCGTTGTGGCGCCCGCTAAAGTCAGGTCGCGCCTGCCGGGCAACGGCAGGCACGTTTTGCTGCCCCTGTTGCCTTCCCCTCATGTTTACACTCGCTCTTCACTGCTTGGTGAGCTAATTGCCACCTTGGCAAGACGGCCGAAAGCCCATTCTGTATCCGCAGTCTGTTGCGAGATGAGTCGATGTAGTGGTTTTTTTAGACTGAGAACTCAGGTAGGCTATCGTCTTTTGCTGATCCGCATCCAATATGTCTGAACCCGATTACGATGACTTTCCACCACCCGAGGATTACGCACCGGGTGGAAGTTATGCTCCCGATCGTGAGTTGTCGCGCATCAAAATGGCGCCGCACTCGATTGAAGCAGAGCGATCCGTACTGGGTGGCTTGTTAATTGCGAATGATGCGTGGGACAGCGTCGCTGAGGCGGTGACAGCCGCAGATTTTTACCGGCATGATCACCGTTTGATTTTTCGGCAGATTGCAAAGCTAGCGAATGAAAGTGATCCCATCGACGTCATCACCCTGTCAGATCGACTGGCAGCAGCGGGCGAGCTCGATTCAGTGGGCGGACTTGCCTATATTACGGAATTGGCGGCCGATACACCCAGTGCCTCTAATATTCGAGCGTACGCTAAGGTTGTCCGCGAGCGCTCGCTTCTTCGTCGACTGATTGAAACAGCACAAGATATTGCTGAAGCGGGGTTTAATCCCGAGGGTCGATCTAGTGAAGAGCTGATCGACGAAGCTGAACATAAAATCATGCAGATCTCTGAAGACGGCATGAAAAGCGGTGGCCCTCAAGAGGTGAACCCGCTGCTGTCTAAGGCTTTAGAGCGCATCGAAGAACTATTCCATTCCGGTGGCGACATCACGGGCTTGTCTACGGGCTTTAAAGACCTCGATAAGATGACCAGCGGCATGCAGCCGTCTGATCTCGTGATTGTGGCCGGGCGACCTTCGATGGGTAAAACCTCGTTTGCAATGAACTTAGTTGAACATGCGGTTCTCAATCAGAAAAAGCCCATTTTGGTTTTTTCAATGGAGATGCCCGCGGATCAATTGATCATTCGTATGCTGTCGTCGGTCGGACGCATTGACCAAACGCGCATTCGTAACGGGAAACTGGAGCAAGAGGATTGGCCCAAGCTGTCTGCAGCGGTGACCAAAATGAAGGACGTGCCTCTCTTTATAGACGACACGCCGGCCTTAACGCCAACCGAGCTGCGCGCTCGAGCTCGACGCTTGTCCCGCGAACATGGTCAGATCGGGATGATCATGATTGACTATTTGCAGTTGATGCAAGTGGCCGGTAAAAGCGAGGGGCGTACCGCCGAGATTTCCGAAATCTCTCGTAACTTGAAGGCTATCGCGAAAGAATTTAACTGCCCAGTGGTGGCTTTGTCTCAGCTTAACCGCTCGCTCGAGCAGCGTCCTAATAAGCGCCCGGTCAACTCGGATCTTCGCGAAAGTGGCGCGATCGAACAAGATGCAGACGTCATCATGTTTATTTATCGTGACGAAGTTTACAACGAAGACTCGCCCGACAAAGGTATTGCCGAGGTGATTATCGGCAAGCAGCGTAACGGTCCCATCGGTACCTGCCGCCTAACCTTCCAAGGTCAGTACACACGCTTTGATAACCTAGCGTTCGACAGCTATACCTACGACTAGGTCGGTTGTTGACAGCGGGGGGTCAATTTTCGCCGCATCCAATTAGGGTTTGGCTCGGCCTCGAATTTATGCCCATAATAGAGGCGTAGTTCGTGGACGCTCATACAACAATAAATCGCTCTCGAAGCGGGGAGACTATCGTTTGAATACACATCGTTTATCACCGTCTATTACCCGAGCCTTTGCGATAGGCTTGACGTCTTTTTTGGTCGCTTGCTCATCCAGCAAGCCGCCAGTCGCGGAAGTCCCTGCCGTACCGGCAAATGTTACTAAAGCGCGCGTCATTGCCGCAGACCAGGAGCCTGGTAACTGGATGGCGCACGGCCGCACTTACTCTGAGCAGCGTTACAGCCCCTTGAGCAAAATAAACGCTGAAAACGTGAAAAACCTGGGTATGGCCTGGCACTACGATTTGGGTGATACGCGGGGTATCGAAGCAACGCCTATTGTGGTGGATGGTGTGATGTACGTCACGGGTGGCTGGAGCAAAGTGTTTGCACTGGATGCTAAGACGGGCGAAGAAATTTGGACCTACGATCCAAAGATGGATAAAGCCTGGTTCGTCAATATGTGTTGCGATGCGGTCAACCGTGGCGCTACTGCGTGGGAAGGTAAAATTTATTCGGGTGTGGGAGATGGCCGTCTGATCGCTATTGACGCGGCGACGGGTGAATTGGTTTGGGAGGTGCAAACTACACCAAAAGATCGCCCATACTCTATCACAGGCGCACCTCGCGTGGTCGATGGCAAAGTGATCATCGGTAATGGTGGTTCGGAACTCGGCGTCCGAGGCTTTGTGACGGCTTACGATGCCAATACAGGTGAGCAGGTGTGGCGCTTTTATACGGTGCCGGGCAACCCCAACGAGCCCTTCGAGAATGCCATTCACGAACAAACGGTCAAAACTTGGAGTGGCGAGTGGTGGACCGTCGGTGGTGGCGGTACTGCTTGGGATTCGATTGCTCACGACCCTGAGCTCAACCTAGTCTACATCGGTGTGGGAAATGGTGCGCCCTGGAACCGCATGTATCGCAGTAATGGTACGGGCGACAACCTGTTCTTATCATCGATTGTTGCGCTCAACGCAGAGACTGGCGAATACGTGTGGCACTATCAAACAACGCCGGGTGAGAGCTGGGACTATACTGCAACGCAGCACATGATCTTAGCCGATATGGAGTTCGATGGACGGATGCGTAAAGTCATCATGCAGGCGCCCAAAAACGGCTTTTTCTATGTGATTGATCGCGAAACCGGTGAATTTATCTCTGCCGAGAAGTACACCATGGCGACCTGGGCGACGCACGTAGATCCCGAGTCTGGGCGCCCCGTAGAGGCACCAGAAGCGCGTTATGAAGAAACCGGCGTGCCGAACTTTCAGTTCCCTCACCCCTTGGGTGGTCACAATTGGCACCCCATGTCGTATAGCCCCGATACAGGCTTGGTGTACATCCCCGCGCAGGAAATCCCCATTGTGTATGGGCACGACAGTGATTACGAGTACAACTCGAAAGGCTGGAACGTAGGTGTTCGTTTTGAGTTAGCGGCATCGCCCGATGACCCGGCTGTGCGTGCACAGTTGGGTGCGATGGTTAAGGGATATATCACCGCTTGGGATCCCGTAACGCAAACGGAAAAATGGCGCGTGCAGCATCCAAATATGTGGAACGGTGGTTTGTTGAGCACCGCGGGTAATCTTGTATTCCAAGGTAATGCTGAGGGCGAGTTTGTCGCCTATACGGCTGACAGCGGTGAACGCTTGTGGTCAAGCTACGCCCAAACCGGTGTGGTGGCGGGTCCTGTGACCTACACCGTAGATGGCGAGCAGTACGTCGCTGTTGCTGCTGGTTGGGGTGGGTCGTTCGCGATGGTCGGCGGTGAACTCGCGAAACGCAGCAAAGGTTCCACGGCTCGTCCTCGCGTACTGGTCTACAAGTTGGGTGGCACGCATGAACTCCCCCCTGAGCCCACACCCGAGCAAATGGCTGTGGTGACGCCAATCGAGCAAATTGGTGACGAAGCTATGATCACCGAAGGCTTGAAGCAGTACATGGCAAACTGCCATATGTGTCACGGCGACAGAGCGGTTTCGGGTAGCTCGGTACCCGATTTGCGTATGATGTCGGAAGCGAGCTGGGAGCTGTTTTACCCCATCGTTCAAGGCGGGCTGAGGCATCAGCAGGGTATGGTCGGGTTTGGTGATCGTCTGAACAAAGACCAAATTGACTCGATATACGCCTATCTTGTAAAACGCCGTAACGACCTTGCGGCGGGTATTGACTAGCACTTGTAAAGTAGAGTTCAACACAAGCCCCTGATACGAATGTGTCAGGGGCTTTTTTGTATCGACTTGCCAAGTCACAGATTGATTCCGAGGCTCGCATTGGGTTATTGTCAGTGACTCTAATAATGACATAATAAGTGACACAAGGTGCTTCCATGAACGTTGAAAATGATGTGTATCCCCATCGTCCAGGAAGCATCAAGATGCTTCAAGAGCCTGGGCCCGACGGACCAATTTACATGGTTAACTTGCTGAAATTCCGAGCGCAGGCTGATTATAAAGATGGCCGAGAAAGCGCACTCACGGGAAGAGAAGCCTATAACTTGTATGCCACCGAGGTGACGCGGGTTATTCAACAGCACGCCGGTAAGATTTTATTTTCGGCAGACGTATCGGGCCTACTGCTTGGTCATGTCGATGAGCTTTGGGATGCCGTGGCAATAGCGCAGTATCCGAATCGTGCCGCATTAATTGCGATGTCGATGTCTGAGGCATTATCCGAGCCCAGTAAACACCGTGAGGCCGGTCTGCAGGGTCAGCTTAATATCGAGACAGTGGGAACTGGCTTGTTTGACTGAACGCTGTGTTGCCATTGAGAAATGGGTGGGGGAGCAGGTCTAATGAACGTAAAACGTATTGGGCTTTTGGTGGGATGCATTGCATTCGTGTTGTTCGGACTTTGGTATTTCCGGCTTCCGCTGTTGCTGCAGCTGGTGACCTTGCAATCGGCTCGAGAGTATCGTGACTTGCCAGCGGCGCCAGAGTTGGCTTGGCAGCAAGGTCCTGCAGAAGCAAACGAGCGGGCCTCCGAAACGAGACCTAACATTGTTTTGATTGTTGCTGACGATTTAGGATTTAACGATATTTCGACGTTTGGTGGCGGTATCGCGAATGGCGCCGTGCCCACGCCAAATATTGATCGTTTAGCAGCGGAAGGTGCCATTTTTGAGCAGTCGTACTCCGGTGCAAGCACGTGTGCACCGTCGCGCGCAATGATGATGACCGGGCGTTATCCCACTCGTACAGGCTACGAGTTTACCCCTACCCCTCCTGGCATGGCCTCTATTGTGAGCCGCTTGTACAACCAGATCGATCCTTTTCCAGAGGCTTATTATTCTCAAGATCTTGAAGATCAACAGCCGGATTTTCACTCAAAAGGGTTGCCCACGGAAGAAGTGACCGTGGCGGAGGTGTTGAAGCAGCAGGGTTATTACACCGCTCACATTGGTAAATGGCATTTGGGTCGAACCAATGGCATGGACCCGAATTCTCAGGGTTTTGATGATAGCTTGTTGATGCAAAGCTTTCTGTTCTTGCCGCAGGATGACCCCCGCGTGGTGAATGCCAAGCTGGACTTTGATCCCATCGACCGATTTTTGTGGGCTAAGTCGGGCTTTTCCGGATCATTCAATACCGTTAACGAACAACGTTTTAAACCCAAGGGTTACTTAACCGATTACTGGACCGACGAGGCGATCCGAGTCATTGAAGCGAATCGGAGCCGACCGTTTTTCTTGTATTTAGCTCATTGGGGGGTACACACACCCTTACAAGCAACCAAAGAAGACTATGAGGCCGTGGGCGATTTACAGCCGCATCGACTTCGGGTCTATGCAGCGATGATACGTGCTTTAGATCGATCGGTTGGACGCGTGCTGGATGCACTAGACCAGAGAGGACTGTCCGAAAATACTCTAGTGATATTTACCAGTGATAATGGCGGTCCAGGCTACATCGGTCTGAGCGACATCAATAAGCCCTTTCGGGGTTGGAAAATTACTCAGTTCGAGGGTGGTATCCGCGTGCCCTTATTCTTGCGTTGGCCTCGGGTTATTGAGTCGGGTGTGAGGATCAATACGCCTGTCGCTCACATCGATATGATGCCGACGATCAGTGCTGCGGCACAGGCATCGCTGCCTAGTGATCGTGTGGTGGACGGTATGAGTGTCTTGCCACTGTTGACTCAGACGGGGCGAGAGAACTGGTCGCGCGACACCTTGTTTTGGCAAAACGGGCAGTATCAAGTGGTGCGCCATGGCGATTGGAAACTGCAGGTAAATTCGCCCAAGCTGACCGAGCCTAAGCAGTGGTTGTATCACTTGGCCGAGGACCCTTACGAGATTAACAATCTCGCAACCCGTTATCCGGACAAAGTCCGTGAGTTATCGAAATTACTGTTAGAGCACAATCAAGATCGCGTACCGCCGCTGTATCCGGCGACCACGGAATTGCCGGTCCTGATTGATAAAACGCTTGCGGAGACCTATGAAGAAGGTGACGAGTATGTTTACACGCCAAATTAACGACGATCGCGAAAGCAATTGAGGTGAGAGTGGATTTTAACAAGGCATTAAATTTTGAAGGGAAGCAGGTTTTGGTGTGTGGTGGTTCCGATGGCATTGGCTATGGCGTTGCCTGCGCCTTTCACCAATTGGGTGCGTCGGTATCGATTACTGGTACCAAAGAGCGCGGTGATTACGACAAAAATTTTTACGACTGGGGGTACTACCCGCTCGATTTAGCCAGCGCTGAATCGGTCGCGGCGTTAAGCGAGAAGATCACCGCGTTGGATACCTTGGTCAATTGTGTGGGTACCGTACTTTGGAAACAAGGCGAGTTTGACCGCGCAGGATTCGAATGGGTGATGGCCGTTAACGTGAATGGCGCCATGGATTTGTACACGCGCTTATTGCCTTTATTGCAGCGCAGTAGCGGCTCGATCATTAGCTTGGATTCGGTGGCATCAATACGCCCCGCGTGGCAAAACCCTGCGTATTCGGCCAGTAAAGCAGCTCTGGTACAGCTGACTAAAAGCCTGGCGAAAAAATGGGGCAAGAAAGGTGTGCGCGTGAACACGGTCGCCCCCGGCTTGGTGCCGACGAAATTAACTCAGAACCAGGTGGGTGAGGCACAGGAGGACGAGTTTGCCAAGGTCTGTCCGGTTGGGCGCTTTGGTACCCCTGAGGACATCGCAGGCGCGGTCGTCTTCCTGGCATCGCCACTGGCGGCGTATGTGACAGGTGAGCAAATTGTTGTGGATGGCGGCTCTAGCTTGTAACTGCTCGTTTTAGCGGTGCACGAACCCCGTACGCGCGCTCGTTTGGGGATTCGTGCTTGCGAGTCCAGTTTACAGTCCGGTTTGCACTAAATTCACATCGCTGCTTCCGGCAGGTAAGGAGAATAGAACGCCGTCTTGACCTATGGTGTAGTTTTCAAATACGTCTTGGGCGCCGTTTAAAAACAGCTGTTTTTGCCCGGGCGCAACCAAAGGTGGCACAATGTGGTAGTAAAGCAGATGTTTTACGCCTGCTTCTTTCGCTGTTTCAGCCGCATCCATTGGGCTGGCATGATAATCCAATATATCGCTGGTGACCTTTGCCAGTACCGTCATGTCTTTCTTAATGGCGGTCTTATGCATAAGGCCAACAAGGTTCGGCGCCAATGCCTCATGGACCAGCAGGTCAATGCCTTTAGAGTGCTGAATGATGGTATCGGATTTGACGGTATCGCCGGTGATTAATGTTGTGCGACCTTTGTAGGTAAATTTATAGCCAACGGCCGGGTCTACTGGCGAATGATCGACCGCAAATGTCTCGATTTTAAGGTCGGGGGTTTCGATTAACACCAGGGATGCCCCCTCTCTCGGCTTGTCGAAGCTATTGGCTTGCATCCCCGCGCCGCTTAAGGGCGCTACGCTGTCGCCGTGGTGTGCGTTGCGATAGACGCTGTCGAGCTGATAGGCCGTGTTAAAGCCGTTAACGATATTATCGAGGCCCGTGGCGCCGTAGACAGGTAGCGGGGTTGTATTGGCATCATTCACCCAACGCAGTGTAGCCAATTCACCTAGGCCGTCGATGTGATCGGAGTGGAAATGCGTGAGGAAGACGGCGTCTATGCTGCCAGGCTGCATGCCCATGCGAATCAGGTTGCGTATGCCATCGGTGCCAGCGTCCACCATAAACAGCTGGCTGCCCGCTGCGACCACCACACAGGGTCCTGACGCTTTTGGAGCCGGTAGGGGACCTCCGGCGCCGCACAGGCCGACCTGAAGGCCATCGGGTAGCTCATCGAGTACGTTTCGACCCATTTGCTTGTTCATCCCAGCTTCGAGAATGCGCTGCGCGATCGTTTCTTTTTGCAGCGCTGCGATAAAGCCGGTGACGACTAAGAGGGCAAAAATAATGCCTTTTTTCATTTTCAGTTCCTTTTGACCCACGGGCACTAAGATGTTGGCCAATGTTATGCCATAAACAGGCCTGAGCCACAAGCAAGTGCTGGTCGCTGCTTTTACCTAAAAGCATGCTAAAGTGTCGAACCACGGTTAGGGCCCAGTATGAACTTATCTCTCGATCTAATGTTGACCATTTGGGCGGGTGTCGCCGTAGCCTCTGTCCTGCGCGCATTTACTGGGTTTGGTTTCGCTCTGGCTGCCGTTCCTATTTTTATCTGGGTGCTGCCGCCCTCGCTGGCGGTGGTCCTAAGTGCGTCTCTGGTATTTGCGACTAGCTCCCTGCGTTTTGGTGCGTTTAAAAAAGCGTTACCCAAGCGCAAGATCACCGGATTACTCGTGACTTTAATCGTCTTCTCGAGCGTCGGTGTCGTATTTTTATCGTCACTGGAGCGCTCGAAGTTTCAGCTGCTGGCGGGGGTGATTTTGCTGATTGCTTGCCTTTTGCTGGTTTTTAGCAGGCGGTTTTCATTTTCGGGAAGCACTTTTAAAGACCTGTTGACTGGCTCCGCAGCGGGATTACTCAATGGTCTGCTGTCGATGCCTGGGCCGCCTTTGATTGTGTATGTGCTGGCTACTGAAAAAGATCCCGCCCAAAGTCGCGCTCTACTAATGACCCTGCTCTTGGTTTCGGCGGCACTGGCGCTCGTCAATTTTACATGGATGGGTTTTGTCACTATTGATAGCCTTTGGCTGTTTTTGCTGGCTTGGCCCGTGATGTTGCTGGGCGACCGCTTGGGTAACCACTGGTTTGCCAGCTATGGGTCTCAGCAATACCGTCGCGTTGCCATCGGGCTGCTGGTACTGATCGCGTTATCTTCTGTTGCATCTGGCATAGGGCAACTGTAAATTGGCGGCTCACATGCAACTTATGACAGTTCAATGACAAAACCTGCAAAGCTCTTGGAAATTGACGGTCGTCGTCAGCGCAGCGAGCGCAGTAAGCAAGCCATCATTGATGCAATGGCTGCTATGATAGAGGAAGGGAACCTAATCCCTACTGCGCAACAAGCATCCGATCGCGCGGGTGTGGGGATTCGGACTGTCTTTCGTCATTTTTCGGATATGGAAAATTTGTTTTCGATTGCTGATACTCAGCGTCGCGCGCATATCGAAGGGCTGTTTGCCGGAGGCGATCGTCATGGTTCTGTCAGTGAGCGCATTCAAAAATTGGTTGATTATCGCGGCCAACAGTATGAATTAGTCGCTAATATTGCTCGGTCATCGTTGGCACAGCGCTGGCGTTATAAAGCCTTGCACGAGAATTACGCTAGATATCAGCGGGCTTTGCGCAATGACAATTTTGACTGGTTGCCCGAACTAAGGTCTTTGCCAAAAGCGTTACAAGATTCGATTGAAGCGCAGCTGTCGTTTGAACACTGGGATCGTCTACGTGATCACCAGAACCTAAGTGCCGACGAGGCCAAAGCTGCTATCGCAGAGACGCTGGCGCGCCTTCTAGGGGCTTAGGTGTTTTCTATTTGGTCAATAATTTGAGCAAAGCGCCACAGCCGATCTTGTCCCCACGCCTGAGCGATTACCTGGCCCTCGGGTGAAATGAGTCGGAAGCTGGGCACACCCCAACTGCCCCAGGAATACATGTCTTGTCGGTTTTGCTCTAGCGCGTCGCCCCAACCCGGTTTGTCTAGATAGGTTCTTGCCTCTTTCCACTGCAAACCGGCACGCTCGCATATCTTTTTCAAGCCGCGATTTGAGAGCGAGTTGATGCCCTCACAGAAAGCGCCATCCATAAAGCTTTTTAAGTATTCGCGCTGCAAGCCTTGCTGTATCGCCAGCGGATAGATTGAGAAACCGCGAATGACCCCTTCGCCGATGGGGTCGTAAAAATTGCCAAAGCCCACTTTAGATAGCGTTTTCGCCTCACGCGCGCAATCGCTCATGATGTAGGCCCCTTTAGTGCGAGTAAGCGTCACGCCTCGCATGACCATGGGCAAGACGGGTTTTAACACTAATTCGACACCTGCTCGATCTGCAAGTGCGCAGACGGCGTCAAAGCATATGGCTGAATAGGGTGATCGCAGGCTCGGGTAGCATTCTAGTCGATAGCCATGACTTAATGTTTGCTCGGGCAGCGTGCTCGCTCTTGGAAATAGAATGTCTCCGTAGACGCCAAGCGCCTGCAGGCGCTGCTCGAGGTGATACAAGCGGTCAACACCCCAATACCACTCGCCCTCGTAGTGCAACATTGCGCCGGCGTAGTGGCCAAGTTCTTGCTGGTATTTCGAACCTTCGTTAATGGCTGCCTCTGCCGCAGATAAGGCATCTGCTTTGTAATCGGCAGTTTCGAGGGCGCCAGACCACAGTGCATTACCTAAGTCGATAAGCTCGTCAATGGGGAGTGCGCCATCTTTCACGAGAGCGCTGGCTCTAACACTCGCGGCTTTAATGGCAGTATCACTGGGCACATAATCGCCAGCCTCAAACTGTAATCGGTAACCTGGCGCTATAAAAGCCGCATCGGTTCGTGATAGCGCGATTAACAATTCAGGCTCTGGATTGTTATTGCCGGATACCCCCCGAGTTAAGTGTGCAGTAAATCTTGCTGATGTGTTGGCTTGAACGAGCTTAAGTGCCTGCAGTAGTAAATGTGAATAGGGGTCATCCACTTGGTAGAACACCTGAACATGGTGATCACGTCTCTCGTGCCGTCGAAGCTGTTCGGCGCGTTCGCGTTTTTTGGTAAGTTGCTTATCGCTGAGGCGGCTTTTAAGAACCTGTCTCTGCAAAAAGCGAAACAGGCGCGATTGCGTGCTGGAAGACGCGCCGCTTTGGCGAGTTATGTTAGGTTCTGACATGGCGCATGGTGCCCCTTGATTTCGTTATGGCCAAGAGTGTGCCACAGGTGCCCAATCCAACATAGAGCAAAGACTGGAGTTTACAGCTGGGTCTTTGCCTTGAGTTTGGCTAAAAGCGCTAGCTGAGCTTCTTTGCCCAAAGGTTCTAGTACATGAGGTTCAGGTGCGGGTAAGGCAGGAACTTCGAACGATTCCCCCTGAAGTACACGTTCTAGGTATTTTTGATAGTGCTGCTCAAAGGCCTTGAACGCTTTGGCCTCGGGCTCGTTCGCTAGTATGAACCATCCGGCATCGCGTCCTGCTAGGTACACGATTGGGTGGCTCCAGCTCTGGCTCGCCTTGGGTGAAGGCGCTTGGCAGGCCTGAAGATAGGCGCTGTGTGCATCGGGTAAGCCCGACTCACCAAGTTGAGCGACACACTGGTCATGCATGCGGCTGAGGGTTGGTAGGTACTCACTTTTCTCGATGGCGCTTTTTGCAGCGTGTAACAATATCCTGACGGGATACTTGTTGAGTGACTCAAACCACAACTTTTTGACTTGTTTGACTTGCTCGGCGTCGGGGTAAGCTGAGTAGTACTGATTGTGGTAGTTGAGCCGAAAGAGAGCAAAAATTTGATTGATGGCTTCGACATATTCTTCGCGCGGAGGCTGTGAACTGCGCGATGCATGGGTGGGCTCTGGAAGGCTTTTACCCAGCGATTCAATCTGGTCGGCGATGTCGCTTATCGATTTTTTGCTCATTGTTTCGTCTCTATTGCGCCCAAGAGGTATCGCTAAGATCCTCGCTCAGGCTACGACCTCGAGTGCTGCTTGCTGCCTCGTTAGCCAATTGGTGCTGTTTGGCCCAGTGATATTTTACGTGCTGCAAGAACTTACTGTTCCATGAGGTTTGAAGCTGGTTTGAGTCTCGCCAAAAAACAATAAATTCGGGCAGTAAGTCGTTGGCAAAGTGAGCATCAATATGCGATAGCTTTAAAATATCATAAACATCGCTACTGGGGGTCCAATCGGCAGGTATGCGCGTTGGTTCGGTGCTGTGCTTGATCGCAGAGGTGTAGCGAGCCCATTGCAAGCGGATGTGCTGAATAAATCGCGAATTCAATTCTTTAGGGTGACTTCCGCGTTCTTTCCAGTACAGAACAAACTCAGGGATGGCCTCGTTGACGAACTCTGGGTCGACTCCGTTACGATTTAGAATTTCTAAGGCGTCGGCATTAGGGCGCCAGTTATTGTCCAATTGCGCGGGCTGATTTACCTCGAAGTTCGCGCTGTTTTTGGGTGCTTGCTGACGTCGCCATTGGCCTATGACATGCGTCCTGAATTTGTTTTCCCAAGCGTGTGATGGCTCATCGCGCTCACGCCAGTACAAAATAAAGTCTTCCAGTTGATCCAGCGCAAATTGGCGCGGGATGGCGTGGTTTAATTGCAGTAACTGCAAAATGTCCTCGCTAGGGGACCAATTATTTCTGAGCGTTTGCGCTCGTCTTGGCGGTTGAGTCGGTTGTGCCTGTTCGCTCTTTTCTGCGGGTTGGTTAAAGGCGAAAACCAGTTGATCGCTACTGTGTAGTGGGGGTGAGTCGATTAAAATGACGGCTTTTTCAACCAAATTACGACTTATTCGGTGCAAATCGCCTGAGGTCCAAAATCCACAATGGTTTAGCAGCTGCTGGCGTGGTAGCGTGAACCACTCAAAGCCGCGTTGGGTATTGCCGTCCAGGTGTTGCGTGAGTGCGTCAAGCTGTTGCAGTAGAATGGCTTCTTCCAGACCAATGGTTGCCGCGAGCGCGGGCGAAAACACCATGGACGTTTCAGGAAGTAAAGACGATCGGGGCATACTGGGTCGCTTGGTCAGTTAAGTTTATAAACCTTGGTAGCTAAGGGTACCTCATGGCGAAAGCAAAAACAGCGTTTGTCTGCAACGAATGTGGATCGGATTACGCAAAATGGCAGGGACAATGCAGTGACTGCGGAACATGGAACACCCTCGTCGAGTTTAAGCTGGGCCCGGCGAGTGGCGCAAAACGCAGTAAAACCCAAACAGCGAATGCCAGTTACGCTGGTGTTCGAAGCGAAGCCAAGCGACTGAGTGAAATCGATCTGGAAAAAACGCCGCGTTTTACTTCGGGTACCAGCGAATTTGATCGTGTTCTAGGGGGTGGTTTAGTCCCTGGATCGGCAATTTTGGTGGGTGGACATCCCGGAGCAGGCAAAAGTACTTTGCTGCTGCAAACGATGTGTCATCTGGCGAAAGACCGCGAGGTCCTATACGTAACCGGTGAGGAGTCCCCGCAACAGATCGCAATGCGGGCGCATCGCCTTGAGTTACCGGTTGACCGCCTGCGATTAATGGCCGAGACCAATATTGATGCGCTGTTGGCCACGGCAGAGGAAATCAAACCTGCGGTGATGGTGGTAGATTCAATACAGGTTATGCATGCCGATGATATCACCTCGGCTCCCGGCAGTGTGTCGCAGGTGCGCGAGTGTGCAGCGCGCTTGACTCGCTATGCGAAGTTGTCGAATACCGTACTTTTTTTGGTGGGTCACGTGACAAAAGACGGTTCGCTTGCCGGACCTAAAGTGCTTGAACACATGATCGATTGCTCGATCTTACTAGAAGGCGACGCCGACAAGCGCTTCAGAACCTTACGCGGTCAGAAAAACCGTTTTGGCGCTGTCAATGAGTTGGGTGTGTTTGCCATGACGGATAAGGGTTTGCGTGAGGTGAAAAACCCCTCGGCAATATTCTTGGATCGAGGGCATGAGGCCGCACCTGGCAGCATTGTCATGGCGGTTTGGGAGGGGACGCGTCCTTTATTGGTTGAGATACAAGCGCTGGTCGATGACTCGTCATTGTCCAATCCCAGGCGTGTGGCTGTGGGCCTTGAGCAAAACCGTTTGGCCATGCTGTTGGCGGTCCTGCATCGACACGCGGGACTGCAGCTGGGCGATCAAGACGTATTTGCTAACGTGGTGGGCGGGGTTAAAGTGTTGGAAACAAGCGCCGACCTATCGTTGTTAGCGGCGATCGTATCGAGTTTTAAAGATCGTATTTTGCCGCGCGATTGGGTCGTATTTGGCGAAGTCGGCTTAGCGGGGGAGATTCGCCCAGTACCCAGTGGGCAAGAACGCTTAGCCGAAGCTGCCAAGCATGGTTTTAAACATGCGATTGTGCCCAAAGGCAACATGCCTAAACAGCCAATTAACGGTCTGAAGGTCGTGGGGGTGTCCAAACTGTCCGAGGCGATGGACGCACTGCAGATATAATCATCCTACTGGTGGACGGTTTGCAGAGTCTCAAAAATGGTTTCGCAGTCTCGGTAAAATTGCTGTTGGGCGTCGCCTAAATAAGGCGCAATCATCGTCAGAAGCTGCAGAACACCTCGGTGCATCGTAATTTCTGGATCGCGTCGCCCGTGGAGTAAATGATCGAACGAGAACCAGAAGGTGGCCGTTTGCGATAGGTTGTCGGCAATGGCGTTCAATTGCTGTTCTCTGGTGTCGCCGCCTTGGGCGATAAGTTCATCACATAGGGCATAGAACGCGGCGCGTTTTAGCGCCAATATCCGTTTGAAACCGCGTTCGATTTTCGGGTAGCGGTTGATCAAGTCCGTTAAGTTATCGTATATGAACCGATAGTCGTGCATATCCTCAAATAAGACGAATAAATAGTACCAGTTGTTCTCGACAGACTCTTGGTTGGCCAACGGGGCGGCAATAGGTGCGGCTAAGGTCTCGCTGATGCGTTGTTCAAATTGATCGAAGAGTGCCGCAATGATGGGATCCTTGCCTTTGAAGTGGTAGTACAAGTTGCCTGGGCTCATATCGAGTTCGTCGGCAATTTCTAGGGCCGTCGTGTGTACCTCGCCCTGCTCGTTAAACAGGGTTAAGGCTGTGTGTAAAATACGATCACGAGTTTTCACAGGCCGACACTCTGACTAGGTGGGGGCATTGTGGCACATTTTTGGAGAATAAAAAAAAGGGCCGCATAAGCGACCCATAAACATAAGGGATTCGTGGAATTCCTGGATGTATTCTTTAGGCGACCTTGTTCAGGCCAGCCGCTTTGCGCAAACGCTCGAAACGACCTTTGGCTTTCTCGATGCGCGCTTCAATGGCCTCACGATCAGCGAGTTTGGCGATGGCAAATTTGCTGGTATCGATGTCCGCCAACTTTTCTTTGGCTTCTGTTTCTACTTTCTCGCCGCGTGCTACCAGCTCTTTATACAGTTCGCTGGCTTTGCCACGCTGAGCTTCTAACTCTTCGTTTAACGATTTCAGGCGAGTTTGCACTTCGTCGAAAGCTTTGCCATAAACGCCTAAGCCGGCGAGGACTGCTTTGCGCGGCAATTCAAAAGCTGATTCTTTGGCCGTTTCCGGCTTAGCTTTGGCGCGTGTTTTGGCCGCTGCTGGCTTTGCTTTGGCCGCTGTACGACGAGTTTTGGTCGCCGTCGTCTTGGTGGCTTCTGCTTTGTCAGTTGCTGATTTGCGAGTGGTCGCTTTGGCGGCGACTTTTTTCACAGGTGCTTTTTTAGCGGCTGTGGTGCGACGCGCACGCTTTGGTTTCGCCTCTGCTTCAATTGCAGCTGCTGCAGTTTCTACAGGCGCTTCTACTGCGCTTACTTCGGTTTTGATATCGTCAGCCATGATGTTCTCCTGAGCTTTGCTTGAACTTGGGACGCATAGTAGTGAGCAAAATTAGAAAACACATACTAAAAATAAAAAAAGTGTTCATTGTGGGTTTTTTTACCTTAGTTTGGATCCACAGCGGCTGTATTTTCGTAAACACTGGTGCACAATTTCGCCTTCAAAAATCAGGACAAGATCGGTGCCAAATTTACGTTTCAAAAGTTTTTTTCAAGCCCTTGCGGTGGTTGTTATCGGCGTCTTCATCGCCTTTAAAATTTTAACCGGTAAGCCGAAACCCGACCCCAAGCCCATTGTCGCACCGGCACCCATCGAGGTCAGTGTTATTCAAGCTGAGCCGACGGCCCAGAGTCTGATGGTCACCACTCAAGGAACGGCGGAGCCCGCGGTTGCAACGCGATTAAGCTCGGAGGTGATGGGGCAAGTTCTGTCGATATCCGAGCATTACCGCCCCGGCGGCTTTTTCAAGCAAGGGGATGTACTGCTGAGCGTCGATGATACGCAGTATCGTTTAGCCTTGGCGCGAGCCGAATCTCAGCTTGCCGCAGCGCGGCAGCGCTTGGCTGAAGAACGTGGCCGAGCACTGCAAGCCCAACGCGAATGGCGGGATTTGGGGAGTGAATCCGCGAATGCGCTATTTTTAAGGCAGCCGCAAATCGAGGCGTCGCAGGCGGCGGTCCAAGCGGCCGAGATGGAAGTTGCGAAAGCCCAACGCGATTTGGGAAAGACCAAAATCAAAGCGCCTTTTGACGGGCGGGTTAGGCAAAAGCTGGTGGATTTGGGCCAATACATTGGTGTCGGTATGCCGGTCGCTGAAGTCTATTCAACCGACGAAGTTCGTATCCAGCTGCCTCTAACCGACAAGCAGCTGGCAATGCTAGATCTTCGTTTGTTGGAATCTGCTAATCCGGAAGTGGATCAAGTCACGATCAGCGCAAAGGTCGCGGGACAAACGTGGACCTGGAATGGTCGCTTGATCGGCACCGGTGCCGATGTGGATATTCAATCTCGCGTTCATTTTGTCATGGTCGCCGTTGATGATCCTTTTGGTTTTAACGACGATGTTAACGACCCACCTTTGACGCCGGGGTTATTCGTTTCAGCAACCTTGCGCGGTAAACCGATAGAAGGTGTGACGCAATTGCCACGTAGCGCGATACATACGGACGGTACCATTCGATGGGTGGACGATCAGGATATTTTGCGTGAGCACGGTGTCGATTTATTGCAGTCAGACGGGCAACAGGCATGGGTTCTGGGGTTAGATAGAGCGATGAGCGTGGTAACACAATTGCCAGCAGGCGTTCTTGCTGGAACGCGCGTGCGAACAGCTGACGCACTCATAGGGGCGGTGAACTGATATGAACGGACCAATTCGCTGGTTTATCGATAATCCAATCGCAGCAAACTTGCTGATGATTCTGTTGGTGCTTGGCGGGTTATTGGCGATTCCGGCATTGAATAAGCAGTTTTTCCCAGAAATCGAAATTAACTCGGTATCCGTTTCGATGGTGTATCCGGGCGCTAGCCCGCGCGAAGTCGAAGAGCAAATATGCGCGCGCATTGAAGAAGCCGTGCACGATTTGCGCGGTGTAAAAGAAATACGTTCCGTAGCTCAGCAGGGCGTCGGCACAGTGTTGATCGAAGCTGAGCAAGGCTACGATACCTCGAAATTGACGGCCGACGTCAAGACCAGGGTTGATGCAATCAATACCTTTCCTGGTGATGCCGAACGGCCGATCGTTGTCGAGAACGCGTATCGTCACCTCATGGCGGTAGTGAACATTGCGGGTGATTTGAGCGAGCGAGAACTCAAAGTGCTGGGCGAGCGTTTACGCGATGACCTTTCTGCAGAGCCTTATGTATCGGTTGTGGAGTTGCGAGACCCCCGCCCTTACGAGGTGTCGGTCGAAGTTGCCGAGGCTAACTTGCGGCGCTACGGCCTGACGTTTGACGGTGTGGTGGCGGCCATTCGGGGGGCATCGCTCAATTTGCCAGCAGGTGCCATTAAAGCTGAATCAGGCGATATTCGTTTGCAGACTCGGGGTCAAGCGTATGGACGCACTGATTTCGAAGCCATTCCTTTGATCACGCGGTCTGATGGGGTAACCGTTACCCTCGGGGATGTCGCTTCGGTTCGAGATGGTTTTGCCGATATCGATATCGAGACCCGTTTCAATGGTAAGCGTAGTCACGCTTTAGATGTTTACGTGACGAGCGATCCGCAGACCCTTCGTACCAGCGAGGTCGTGCACCAATGGATCGAAAAAACCCAGCCGACCATGCCGGAGGGTGTAACGCTAACTATGTGGCGCGATTCCTCGGTTCCCTTTGTCGAGCGTGTAGACACCTTGCTTAAGAACGGCGTAGGTGGCTTGGGCTTGGTGTTCTTGGTCTTGCTACTTTTCTTGCGACCGAAACTCGCGATGTGGGTCTGTGTCGGCATCGGCGTGGCGTTTATGGGCGCGTTTTTCCTGTTGCAGTATACGAACACAAGCTTGAACATGATTTCACTGTTCGCCTTCCTGCTGATTTTGGGGATTGTGGTGGACGACGCCATTATTGTGGGCGAATCCATTCATACCTATCAAACCAATGGCCACCCTGGATCAGACGGAGCCTTTATTGGTGCTAAAGCGGTGTTAAAACCCGTGATGTATGCGGTGATAAGCACCATGATTTTCTTTGTGCCTATGTTGTTTATGCCCGGTGATATGGCGTCGGCGGCAACGGCCATACCTGTGGTGGTGATTTTGGCTTTGGCGTTTTCCTTGATCGAGAGCTTATGGATCTTGCCGCCGCATTTGGCGTACATGAAGCCTGCAGCACCACCGCGGTCGGCGATTCTAAAAACATTAGAGACAGTGCGATTGAAGTTTGCAGATGGTTTGGTACGTATCGCTGACGATTACTATCAACCGATGTTAAAGGGCGCTCTCAAACACAATGTATTAGTGCTGGGATTCTTTTTGGTTGCTCTGCTGATGACTCTGGCTATCTACGCGGGCGGCTGGTTGCGATCGGGCTTTTTCCCTCAGGTCAACTCTGATTACGTGCAGGTTCAAATTGCTCTACCCGATGGCGGCCCTTTCCGCCGCAGTCTTGAAGTCATGGATCAGGTCGAGCAAGCGGCGATTGCCATGAAAAGTGACTATAACCAGCGGCCTGAGTTCGCAGATGAGCTGGCCATTGGGAATATCTCGGCGTCGGCCCGCGAAAACCAGGTGCGGGTGATTGTCGAGACGCTGTCTGACAAGGTCGATACCAAAGCGCTCTCCACTGAGCTAGAAAGCTCCTGGGGGGATTTGGGCTTGGTCGAGTCGCTACAAGTGGATTACACCATTAACCATCTAGGTAAACCCATCACTTTGGTGTTGACCTCAACGTCAGTGAGCGACTTACAAAGCGTGGCGGCGGATTTGCGCGCTATTCTGGAGACCTACGAGGGTGTTTACAACATCACCGATTCGCTCGAAGCGCCGCGCGACGAGATCGTGTTGGACTTAAAACCGCAGGCTGAAAATCTGTCAGTGACTTTGTTCGATTTAGCTAGGCAGGTCCGCGAAGCCTTTTACGGAGCAGAGGCACAGCGCATCCCTAGGGTAAAGGAAGACGTCAAAGTGATGGTACGTTACCCCGAGAACGAACGGTTGTCGGTCGATGATCTGGACGAGTTGCGCATTCGCTTACCGAATGGCTCACAAGTGCCGTTTGATACCGTCGCTGACGTTGCGATTGAACCGGGCTACCAGAAAATCGAGCGCCTGGACCGCGAGCGCACATTGGTGGTGTCTGCCGATGTCGTGACCGGTGCGTCGAGCCCCAGAGCCGTCGTCGACACCATCATCAATGACTATCTGCCCGTTTGGCAGCAGAGCTATCCCAGCGTCGGGTTGGCTTTGGATGGAGAGTTAGAGGAGGAAGGCGAATTCTTGCGTGCAATGTTAACCTACATGGGTCTAGCCTTGCTGATCATTTACGGCTTGATGGCAATTCCATTCCGCTCTTACTGGCAACCCTTCCTGATTCTTACGGCCGTACCTTTTGGTGTCATGGGCGCCATTTTGGGTCACCTGATTTTGGATTGGCAAGTGAGCATGTTTTCAATTTTGGGCGTTATTGCCTGTGCAGGTGTGGTGGTGAATGACAATTTAGTGCTCATCGATCGCGTGAATAACTTGCGCGACGAGGGTGGCATGAATCTGTATGACGCTCTGGTAAACGGATCTCGCGACCGATTCAGACCGATTATTCTGACCTCGCTCACTACGTTTATTGGCTTATTGCCAATTATGTCTGAGACAAGCGTGCAGGCCCAATTCCTGATCCCTATGGTGACCTCATTGGCCTTTGGAGTGCTGTTTGCCACAGGTGTGACTCTTGTATTGGTCCCCTGCCTTTACCTCTTTGGCGAGCAGGTGGGCAGCTTGTTGCGGCCGCGCTCGGCGGTCGCCTCCGCCTGATAGAAAAAAGCCCGCGAGAGCGGGCTTTTTGATTCAACGCGCAGAGTTGCTTAGCTGGCCTTGGGACCTGCCGCAACAATCGCTTCTGATACGTCAAACTTAGTAATGTTGTTCTGGAACAAATTAGCCAGAGCTTGCGCTTGTTTGTCATAGGCAGCGTCGTCACCCCAGCTCGCGCGAGGGTCGACGTACTTGGCATCAACACCCGGGATTTCGGTAGGGAAGTCTAGGTTCAGAATGTCCAGGTGTTTGGTTGGTGCTGAGGCAAGCGCTCCGCTTTGTGCTGCAGCCACAACCGCCCGAGTCACAGGGATTGGGAAGCGCGCACCCGTTCCACCAGGAGCACCTGAGCCGCCAGTCCAGCCTGTGTTGATTAGGTAAACTTGGCTGCCAAAGTCTTCGATACGACGCATTAAAAGATCAGCGTAGTCACCGGCAGGGCGAGGCATAAACGGTGCACCGAAACAGGTTGAGAACGTGGGGTGAACACCCGCCTCTGCACCCACTTCAGTCGAGCCCACACGCGCGGTATAGCCACTTAAAAAGTGGAACGCGGCAGCTTCTTTGCTGAGGATTGAGATTGGAGGTAACACGCCAGATACGTCACAGGTCAAGAAAATAACGCAGCGGGGCTCGCCCGCCGCATTTTCAATAACGCGTTTCTCGACGTGCTCTAATGGGTAGCAGCAACGACCGTTCTCGGTCAGGCTGGTGTCGCAGTAATCCGCGTGGCGGTGATCATCGAGCACTACGTTTTCGATGATCGAACCAAAGCGAATCGCATCCCAAATGACCGGTTCGTTCTTTTGGCTCAAATCGATGGTTTTAGCGTAGCAGCCGCCTTCTAAGTTAAAGACCGAACCTTTGGCCCAGCCATGCTCGTCATCACCGATCAAGTAACGCTCGGGATCGGCGCTTAATGTTGTCTTGCCTGTGCCTGACAATCCGAAGAATAGAGTAGTCTGGCCATCTTCACCAACGTTTGCAGAGCAGTGCATCGACATGACGTCTTTTTCGGGTAGCAGGAAGTTCTGAACAGAGAACATAGCCTTTTTCATCTCGCCCGCGTAGCGCATGCCCGCAAGCAGCACTTTGCGGCGACCGAAGTTGATGATGACCGTGCCATCAGAGTTTGTGCCATCGCGCTCTGGGTCGCATTCAAACGACGCAACGTTTAAGATCTGCCATTCTTCCTTGTTCCCGCTGTTGTAAGACTCGGGACGAATGAACATGTTGCGGCCAAACAGCGATTGCCACGCTGTTTCGGTTGTCACGCACACAGGGATGTAATGCTCTTTGTGCTCGCCCACGTGCAGATGCTGAATAAAACGATCACCCTCCGCCAAGTGTGCTTTGACGCGGTCCCACAGAGCCTCGAACTTATCTGCGTCAAACGGACGGTTAACACTGCCCCAGTCGATGGCGTCCTCGCTGCTGGGCTCGCGAACGATGAAGCGGTCCGCCGGTGAACGCCCAGTACGCTTGCCTGTTGTTACAAGCAATGCGCCTGTGTCAGAAAGAATGCCTTCGCCACGTTTGAGAGATTCCTCAATCAATTGCGCGGGCGTTAAGTCAGTGTACTTAGTCACCGTCGTGCTCTGTTCGGTCATGTTGTGTCCTGTCTGTGTCTGTCGAAAAGGGTTATGGCGCTCTTGTGGCACCTATATCAGTTTTTCGGTTCGAGTATTATGTCAGATCGGTGGGTGCTTTTGTTAAAAAAGTAAGTAAACGGTGCGTGCATTTATATTAAATTTTCACTAGGTTTCAGTTAATGCGAGATCAATTGCGCGGTTTCTGAGTTTTTGAATCTTGGAATGGCGCTAGCGCGCAGACTCGTGATTTGTTTTGCGAACACTCAGTGCGCTGCTTTGACCGAGCGCGTGAGTAAAATAAATGACGAGGTGGGCGCGGATTATTACCTTAACCATTCAAACACTAGTGCTGAATAGGCGTGTCAGGTTGGAGTTCAAGCTCAGAAAAATCGCTGTGATCGAAGCGGTACTGCATGTTGCAAAACTCGCAGTCGACGGTGATCTCTCCCATCTCTTGCAGCAGCGATTGAATATCGTCGCGCGCTAAAGACGCAATGGCACCGAAGCTTCGCTCGCGCGAGCACGAGCAGGAAAACTCAGCGGGTTCGGGGTCAAATAGCCGGACTTCGTCTTCGTGAAATAGACGATAAAGCAGAGTGTCTGAATCAAGCTGCAAGAGTTCGTCGTCTTTCAAGGTGTCAGCAAGTGTTGTGACGTGCTCCCACTGCTGAGCCCGAAGGGCAGGATCTTTGGTGACTTCGGGAGGGAGTTGTTGCAACAGCAGGCCAGCGGCACGCTCGCCATCGCAGGCAAGCCACAGACGGGTGCCTAACTGCTCGGATTGCTCAAAGTAAGCATCTAAGGACTTTGCAAGCGAGTCGGCCTCAAGTGTTACGATGCCTTGATAGCGATTGCCGCCGATGGGATCGATCGTGATCGCTAATTGGCCTTCGCTCATGAGTTCAGTAAATGTCTGGCTTGTGGCGTGTTCGGCACCTCTTGCGATACCTCTTAGCTTTCTGTCGTGCGTGCTTTCGGCCATGATCAGAGGGATTTGGCCGTCACCGCGAGCTTGAAGAATGAGTTTACCCTCGAACTTGAGAGTGGCGGTCAAGAGTGCTGCGGCGCTTAACATTTCGCCGAGCAAGATTTTCACGCCCGGCGCGTAAGCGTGAAGCTTGAACAATTCTGTGAGGCTGTGATCTAGCCTGACGTATTCGCCGCGGATGTCTGCATCGTCAAAAATAAACCGTTGGGTTAAATCCATGTGTTCAAAAGACATTGTGTGTTCCATGTTGGGTTTATCCAGGCGCTGCTGGTCGACACTAAGAAAAGAAATAAATAGTTCAGGTGCTGATACACGCGTGCATTATACTACGCGCCCTTCGTTTATGCGCGATCACTTTTATGACGGCGACAGGTAAGTGGTTTATTTATGTGGTAACGGTGTTGATCTGGGGATCGACTTGGTATGCCATTGAGTTGCAGTTGGGTGTTGTGCACCCTGTGGTTTCCATTGCTCACCGGTTCGCTGTTGCTGGCGTGGTGGTTTTAGTCGGACTCTCGATTAGCGGACGCTTGGTGCGAATTCGGTGGCGCGACCAACGATTTTTGATGCTGCAGGGGCTTTTACTCTTCAGCGGGAATTACATTTTTATTTACACGGGAACCCAAACGCTGCCGTCGGGTTTGGTGTCATTGGTATTCTCGATGATGGTGATTACTAACATGGTGGCGGGTCGAATTTTTATGAATTTGCCGCTCAGTTGGTACGTGGGTGTCAGCGGCCTCGTGGGCATGGCCGGCATTGCGTTAATATTCACCCCCGAAGTGGCCAGCTTCTCGTTGGCGGATGAGTCGTTAAATGCCATGTTTTTGTGCTTTATCGGCACCTGCTTGGCCTCATTGGGCAATATCGTTGCGGCCCGTAATATGCGCGAACGATTACCACCCCTCCAGTGCAACATGATGGGAATGCTGTATGGGTCTGGTAGTTTGTATCTTTTGAGCTTGGTTATGGGCTTGCCGATTACTATCGAGTGGAGTTCTCAGTATCTTGGGTCACTGTTTTATCTAAGTCTGATCGGTTCGGTCGCTGCATTTTGGTTTTACGTCACCTTAATTGGCGAGGTAGGGCCGTCGCGCGCTGGGTATATCGCCCTGTTAACCCCCCTGGTGGCGCTGGTAATTTCGGCGGTTTTCGAGGATTATCAGTGGACTTGGTATGCCACTGCTGGGCTTGTCTTAGTTTTGGGTGGTAATTTCATTGCAATGCGGCGCGATTAAGCTATGGCCAAAATTAAAATTACGCATAAACACACGCGATCCGATGATGAAGTCGTCGAGGCAGCTAAGGGCTTAGCTGAGCGTCTGGAAAAAGAGCACGGGCTGATTTGTGAGTGGTCTGATCACAGCGCGACTATGAAGGGCAAGGGCGTATCGGGACGTTTGCTTATCGCACCGGGTCGAATCGATATTGAGGTGACATTGGGGCTGGCAATGTCTTTGTTTAAAGGTCTCGTCGAGAAAGAAATGCGTGACTATCTGGTCCGTCATTTAAGCTAGCGCCAAGGCCGCTTGATGCATTTCTGGCACTAGGCCTCTCAGGTCTTACAGGCTTCGCTCGACGAACCGAACGGGGTTGGCGTCGTTTATCACCCTTAACCAGGCCTCTGCGAGCATCTCTCCGCGCTCGACCACCGTTTGCCAATAGCGTTGCCGCATGCCCTGATCAAACCGTCTGAAGTCGCTGCGATCTGGAATTTTTGCATGGGGCAGTTTGCTGATGTAACGCTGACTGGGGGCGATTAAGACGAGCTTGTCGACAGAGCGCGGGTCGAGTTTGCGGGCCCTGCGCATTTTATCGAACCACCCAGGTGTTATTTGATTGGTGAAATGTGGGTATAGCACTAAGCCGTCGCCATGATAATCACGCAAGTCAAAATGATAATCGATAATGCCGCCATCCCAATAATGACCTTGAGGGGCGCCGTGGATATTCGATTCGCCCACCAAAACTGCGGGTATGGAGCTGCTGGCGTGGATGGCGGGCGCGATCGCGTCGTCGATTAAGGGCACCCAATGGGTATCAAACCCGGTGAGGGGCAAAGCCTCTTGCGGAGTGGGTCCTGAATGAAACACCACGCGTTGAAAGTGTTTTTGCAAGCGCGCTCGAGCTAGGGTATTGCCGATTGCAGCGCCCAGCATGTGACGGCCCACTCGCACTGGGTTGTTGGGGTTGACGGCCGAGGGTGCCCGAGCTGTAACGATGCGGGTTCTGAGTTTATGCTCGTCTAAAATGGCTCGTTTGCCTTGCTTGCCCAGCAGATCAGACAGCATGTCTCGGGTGACTTGACTGATTTCGGCGGTCGTTGGTTTGCGGTCGTACGTTTGATGAATGTATGGGTCCAGAAACGCTTGCATCGCAGCCGCACTATCGGCTTGTGCTAGGTAGGCGTGACGCCAACACCCAATCGAAGAGCCCAGAGCAGTAAGGGGGGTTGAGCGTTTTTCAAGCAGGGTTTCGTTGAGTGCCATATCCAGTTGGCATAAGACCAACCATTTTGGCCCTCCCGACGCGCCCACAAGTAAATCGAACAAATCACTGTTCCAACCTTGCTCTTGCAGGCGCTTGAATGCAGTAGGGCCGGCGTAGATATCGAGTGGGAAGGGCTGAGTCATGACTATCGCTTAGTAAAACATGAATGGACGAGCTTACAGCGCGTTGTGGTTATGGGATAATAACGCGTTAACGCCAGCGCGTCATTGCTTGGAGGCATGCTTGATCACGGCTTGGAATACACTGTTGTTTTACTGCGGGGCTATCGCGATTGGCTCCTACGCCGGCGGTATGTTGCCGCGCCTGATCACCATGACACATACTCGAACGCAGCTGGCAATGAGCGCGGTATCAGGCTTGATGCTAGGCGTAGCCTTTTATCATTTGTTGCCTCACGCGTTGGCCGAATTTGGTGAGGGCTATGGTATTGACGACGTGGTCTGGTGGCTCATGATTGGTTTAGTCAGTATGTTGCTGTTGCTGCGGTTGTTTCACTTCCACCAGCACGATTTTACGCCTGCGGCTGACCACAGCCATTGCGATCATGATCATCATTCGCATCACCACGATCACGATGTGACGACGCCAGCAGCGGTAAAAGTGCACCCAATGAGTTGGCTCAGTATTGCCTTTGGTTTGAGCGTGCATACCATCATTGATGGGGTGGCGCTGGGCGCTGTTGTTTTGGCTGAGGGCGCAAGCTCGACCCATGTCGCGTGGGTGGGTCTGGGCGTGTTTGTGGCCATTTTATTGCACAAGCCCTTAGATGCCGTCTCCATTGCAACGCTTGCCCGAGCCGCGGGCCTAAGTATGAATGGCCAGCGTACCGTGAATCTGATTTTTGCCTTGATGTGTCCTTTAGGTGCCTTACTGTTTTACTTTGGATTTCAATCGTTGGATGGGATGGCGCCAGGTCTGTTGGGCGCAACTCTGGCCTTCGCTGCTGGCGCCTTTGTCTGTATCGCGTTGAGCGATTTAATTCCCGAGGTTCACTTTCACAGTCACGACCGTCTGAAGCTGAGCTTTACGTTCTTGCTCGGTATCGCAGTCGCTTACGCTATCGCCTTTATCGAGCCCGCCAGTTTACACGCAATGCACTAGCTATTGTTTGGCGCCCAGGGCTATTGCCAGGTCCTGCGTTTGCTGGGCGTCTTGCGTTTGAGCAGTCAACCAATCTTTGGCTTGTTCTTCGATTAAGGTTCGCATGAGTTCTATATGATCGGGCTCGGCATTTAAACACGGAATATATTCATAGCGTTCGCCGCCCGCTTCTAGGAAATACTCGCAGTTCTCACCGCCAATTTCTTCGATCGTTTCTAGACAGTCACTGGAAAACCCCGGGCAAATAATCTGTACGCTTTTAACGCCCTGCTGTGGCAAGGCTTTCAATGTTTCGTCGGTGTATGGCTGCAACCAAGGGTCGCGACCAAAGCGACTTTGAAATGTGGTCAGATATTCGTTCGGTGCGAGCCCAAGCTGCTCTGCAATGAGACGCGTGGTTTTGTGGCATTCGCAGTGGTACGGATCGCCGTTCTCCAAATATTTTTGCGGCATGCCGTGATACGAAAATAGCAATTTATCGGTTCGTCCGTGCTCTGCCCAATGTGCTTTGATTCTGTTGGTGATCGCATGAATGAAACCGCTGTGGTCGTGATAGTGACTGATAAACCGAAAATCTGGTAGCCAGCGTCGCTGTTTAAACTCATCGGCGATAGCATCGAAGGTCGATCCCGTGGTGGCTGCACTGTATTGCGGATACAAGGGTAGAACGATGAGTTTGCGCACGCCTGCTGAGAGCATCTTATCGATTACCGATCCAATGGAGGGTTGCCCGTAGCGCATAGCGACATCCACTATGACCTGATCACCATAGGGTTCTGCCAGAGCGCACTGAAGTGCTTTCGCTTGGTTTAGGCTGTGAGTCAGCAAAGGCGAGCCTTCGTCGGTCCACACCTCGGCGTAGGCAGCCGCAGAACGCTTTGGTCGAACGCGCAAGATAATGCCGTTTAGGATCAGCCACCACAGAGGTCGAGGTACTTCCACCACTCGCGGGTCCCACAAAAATTGCTTTAGATAAGGACGTAAAGCTTTCGCCGTAGGTGCTTCGGGTGTGCCCAAGTTGGTCAAGAGAACACCCACACGGCCATGCTGATTGTGTTTAAAGTCGGGGTAGCCGTGATATTTCATAGGGGTTTCCTGTTGTCATTGTCTTCGTCAAGCTTACATACGGCTGCAAGTGCTCTTAGGTTCAAAACACTTTGGCGCGCAGAGCACTGGCTTCATCGTGCCAGGGCTGTTGTTGATCGTTTGGCGTATTCGATAAAGCACTGTTCGCGCTTATTGTAACTCCCGTGGTCGCCAATAACACAGTGCGACGAAAATTGAAGGAGTGTAATTATGAAGAGTTTTATTCGATATACCGTAATGGCTTTTGCCTCAGTCTCCATTGTGGCAGGTGCAGTACAGGCAACGGCTGATGAGGCCCCAGTGCAGCTGCAAGCGGTAAACGCCATCAGTGTGTCCTATGCGGACCTGAATCTCGATTCAGTCGCTGGTCGAGATACCTTGCAAAAGCGTATTGATCGGGCCGCCGAGAAGGTGTGTGGGCCTCAGTCAACACGCCTGGCGGGTAGCTTATCGCGCGCAGTGAAAGCCCAAGAATGCTACGAGCAAGCGCGCTCAGATGCGATGACTGCGGTCGAGCGAGGTGTTCAGTCTTTGTAGTTGTTATCTAACCAGTACTCCCCGGTATTGGTGTCTCCATTGGCCGCTATATGCGGCCTTTTTTTTGAGTTAAGGCTCAGTTTTTAGACGGTTTTAGACCTAGCAAAATGACTTCGGGGTGTTACAGTAAGACGCTGATTTGAATTTAACGAATAATAATTCTCTATCCAGTTTGTTTTTGTGAGGTAACCGAAACAATGTCTCTCGATTTTGATAGCGCTCGAATGTACAACCCTAACATCACTGAGTCGCATATTGCCTGGCGGGATCAGTTGCGCCGTTTTATGGATACCGAAGTTATTCCCTTCGTGGAAGAGTGGGAAGAGGCCTGCGAACTGCCCCTGTCATTATGGCCCAAGGCTGCTGAAATCGGGCTGCTAGGCATGGGCTACCCCGAAGAGTTCGGTGGTATTCAAGAGGGTATTGACGTTTGGCATTCGTGGATTGTTAACGAAGAGCTGGCGCGAGTCGGAGCCGGCGGTGTTGGCGCGAGTTTAATGGTGCACGGCATCGGCTTGCCGCCCGTGATTAATTTTGCTCGACCTGAAGTCAAAGCGGCAGTAGCACCGAAAGTCCTGGCTGGCGAGGCGTGGATTTCGCTGGGTATTACAGAGCCCGGTGGCGGTTCTGACGTGGCAAGTTTACAGACGACAGCTCGACGCGACGGTGATGAGTACGTGGTCTCGGGGTCTAAAACGTTTATTACGGGCGGGATGCGCGCCAATTGGGTCAGCACGGCGGTACGAACCGGTGGTCCTGGCCCTGGTGGAGTGTCGATGTTATTGATCCCCACTGATGCAGCGGGATTTTCTCGAACGCCGTTGAATAAAAAACAGGGCTGGTGGGCGTCAGATACTGCGACCTTGTATTTTGATGAGGTTCGGGTGCCCGTGACCAACTTAATTGGCGAAGAGAACCAGGGCTTCAAGGTCATCATGCACAATTTTAATTCAGAGCGCATGGGAATGGCGGCGCAAATGGAAGCTGCCGCGCGGGTCTGCTTGGAAGACGCGGTTAACTGGGCGCGGGAGCGCAAAACCTTCGGTAAGCGTTTGGCAGATCACCAGGTCATTCGCCATAAGATCTCGGCCATGAAGCAAAAGCTGAACGCGACGCAAGCCTACATTCGTGCCTGTTACGAGCAAATTGAGATAGGGCAACCCAATGCGGCAGACATTGCGCTGTTAAAAGTGCAAGCGAGCGAAGTCATGGAGTTTTGTGCTCGCGAGGCCATGCAAATTTTGGGGGGTGCCGGCTATTTACGTGGCAACCGCGTAGAGCGTATCTATCGCGAAGTCAGAGTTAACGCAATCGGCGGGGGGTCAGAAGAAATTATGCGTGATCTCGCAGCCAGACAATATCAGTTGTAAGGGGACATTTATGGCGACAGAACAACAACTAGAAAATTTTCGACAGGAGGTCGCGGCGTGGATGAAGGCCAACAAGCCCGCTGACCCCGGGTTTTTGCTACCGCAAAGCTTTATGGAAGTGGGCAGCGAGCAACAACTCGATTTTTTACGCGAGTGGCAATACAAGCTCTGGTCTGCCGGCTATTTGGGCATGGCGTGGCCGAGTGAGTACGGAGGACAAGGTGCTGAGCCGGTCTTTCAAAGTATTGCCGACAAAGAAATGTCCAGAGCGTCGGTACCCATTGCCTTTAACGTAATTGGCTTAGGTTGGGCCGGCCCTCTAATTAACGACGTAGGCACTGAAGAAGAAAAACGAAAGTACCTCAAAGGTATTTTGACTGGTGAAGATATTTGGTGCCAAGGTTTTTCAGAGCCCGATCATGGCTCAGACCTAGGTTCTGCGCAGTGTCGCGCTGTGCGCGACGGCGATGAATATGTCATCAATGGCAGCAAGATTTGGACCACCATGGGCAACTACGCCAAATATATGATCTTGCTAGCGCGCACTAACCCGAATGCCGAGCGTAAGTATGACGGCCTATCTTTCTTCTTATCACCGATGAAAGTACCCGGTGTCGACCCAAAGCCTATTCGCAAATTAACAGGCGAGTATGGATTTACTCAGACCTACTTTAACGATGCTCGTATACCAGCGTCTTGTCTGATGGGTGAAGAGGGTAAAGGCTGGCAACTTGCGATGCAGACGCTGCAGTACGAGCGCGGCGCGGAAGCCGGTGCAGCTGGCGGCTTATCGATGGTGCGCATTGCTTTCGAAGACATGATCGAGATGTTACAGGGTAAGCAGCGGGATGGTGTAGAGGTACTAGATGATCCGGTTGTGCGCGACGAGCTTATGCAGTTACTGATCGAGGATAAGGCCATCAGTATTGGTGAAAAGCGTGCTCATATCGGGGCACTGAATAATGATTTCAGAATGTCGCTCCCGCTCTCAACGAAACTACGCTGGACCGAACACGCTCGCCGTATGCGCCAGGCAGCCGTTCGCCTTCAAGGCGCTGGTGGTTCGCTCTATGTGCAGGATTCTCAGGCCATTCAGGGAGGGTTTTGGCAGCGAGCTTACATGCAGAGTTTCTCTGCTACGATTGGCGGCGGAACGTCGCAAGTCCAAGCCAATATCGTTGCCGAGCATGTGCTTGGTTTGCCGAAATAGGGGAAGCGTAATGGATTTTGGTAAAACACAAATAAGCTTTAGTGAAGAGCAAGCGATGTTGTTGGATGCCGCGCAAGGTCTGTGTGCGGATTTGTCGCCCATTGATAAGGTGCGTTCCCTACTGGAAGACGACACAGGCTATGACGAGGCTGCTTGGCAGCAAATGGTGGAGATGGGCTGGACTGGGCTTGCCCTGCCTGAATCGGTCGGCGGCTCAGATTTTGGCCTCGGCGCATTGGTACCATTGTTTGAATGTATGGGCAAAAGGTTACTGACAACGCCATTGATGAGCACCGTGCTGGCTGCTGAATGTTTACGTCGGACAGGTGACCCAGCGGCGCATACATCGCTAGAACAGATCGCCGCTGGAGCAAAAGCGACGGTGGCTTTCGTAGAAGCTGACGACTGGGGTTCACAGGGTGTCACGACACGTATTGAAGATGGTAAATTGCAGGGCTCGAAACGTCATGTGGCCGATGCTGCCGATGCTGCCATTTTGGTCATTCCAGCCATGCGCGAAGGCGTCAAAGTTCTCGCTATTGTTCGTGGTGACCAGATCGATGCCGCGTGCCGCACCAAACACGATGTCTTGGACGCCACCCGCCGTGCGCAATCCATTACTTTGGATATAGCAGAAGCCGACATTACGGTGATTGCGAGTAATGTCGATAGAGCGCTTGAAGAGACGCAGCTCATTGGTGCCTTGTTGGTAGCTGCTGAGTCAACCGGTGCTGCGGTGTCATGCTTAAATGTGACGGTCGATTACCTAAAAACGCGCAAGCAGTTTGGTAAGTTGATTGGTTCGTATCAAGCGCTAAAACACCCTAGTGTCGATATCTTGTGCGCCATCGAATCAAGCAAATCTTTGATTTATCAAGCGGCAACCGAGCTTCATGCGGGTGCGCTGAGTCGCGATGCGAGAATTGCGTGCCACATGGCCAAGTCAAAAGCGTCTGAAACCCTAGTGTTTGCTGGTGACCGAGCAGTGCAATTTCATGGTGGCATGGGCTTTACCTACGAATGCGATGCACAATTGTATTTGCGCCGAGGTCTGTGGGCTCAGCAAGCGTTCGGTGACCCAATGCATCATCGCAAGCGCCTCGCGCAATTGATTCTTGATGACGAGTAAGTCCGAAATAGGCCCTTACTCGTAAGTAAGGGCCTATGACGAAAAAATCTTCTAAATCTCTACTTGCTGGCTTCGGGCGCGGTCTGGGCGTGGGTCTAGCTGGTCTGCGCGCCGGCGGTGCGCTGGCCGCCGATTCCCTAATTAATCGCGCCATGGGTAAAGACCCAGGCCAGTCAGATTTTGCGGTGAACGAGGCTCGCCGGTTTGTGTCCGAACTCGGTAAAATGAAAGGCAGCTACGTCAAAATAGGGCAGATGATGGCGCTACTTGGCGAGCATTTTTTGCCGTCTTCTTTGATAGTGGCTTTGCGAGACTTGCACGATGCGACCGAGCCTCTGCCGTATGTAAAGCTGTTGCCTCAGCTGCAGTTGATCCCTGGTTTTGATGAGCTAGACATCGATCCGAACCCATTAGCGGCTGCGTCTTTGTCACAAGTTCATCGCGCAAAGATACAAGATACCGGGGAAGAGTTGGTGCTGAAAATTCAGTATCCGGGACTGGCCGATACCATTGATACTGACTTTGATGCCGTGGTGAAAATGCTGACGGTGGCGCGTTGGTTGCGCTCGGGCCGTGAGCTGGATGCCTGGATACAGACGCTGCGCGAACAACTTCAATTAGAAGTGGACTATCAACGTGAGGCAATCGCCACGATGACCATGCGTGAGCAGCTAGAGGCCGATTCATCGCATTCGTATTGTGCCGTTGCGGCCCCCAAAGTCTACTCGCAATACAGTACGGCGCAGGTGCTTGCCTTATCTTACGAGCCCGGTGTCAGCGTTGATAGCCCGGCTTTGTCTACATGGTCTTTGTCTAGGCGCAATGCGCTAGCTCAAGCGATGCTGGACCTGTTCTTCAAAGAACTGTACGCCTGGGGTGTGCTGCAGACTGACCCGAATTTAGGCAATTACTTAATCCGCCCCAAAGCACGCGGTGACCGTCAATCGCTTGATACGCTTGTGCTGTTGGATTTTGGCTCCACGATCGCGTTTGAAGAAGACTTTTTGGATGCTTTAGGCAGAACGATTGCTGCGGGCCAGGCTCAGGACCGATCGACGCTCATAAACGCTTTGATTGACTTAGGCTGTTTGAGCGCATCGAGTCATCCCGAGGCACGCGAGAGCTTTGCGGATTTTTGTTTACAATTGCTCGAGCCCTTGCGCCCCCCAGAAGAGCTGCCGTCGGAGTATCTTGACGACCAAGGACGCTATTGTTGGGCAGAGTCGAACCTGATGCGACGCGTGGCACGCATGGCGGCACAGTCGGTGAAACACAAACATTTCGCGACACCGACACGGCAGTTCGCTGTGATTGCTCGAAAACTGACAGGCGTATTTACCTTCATTTGCATGTTAAACCCTAGATTTAACGGGCATGCGATTGCACAAAGCCACATCCATGGCTGGTTGGAGAGCAAACATGGCAAGTGATCATAAACCGCCCAAGCAAAAAGCCTTGCCCGCCAGCCGGTTTGCGCGTCTTGGCCGCATGGCGCGCCTCGCCAGCGGCGTAGCCGGTGGCATGGTTGCCGAGGGGGTGAAACAGTGGTCAAAGGGGCAGCGACCCTCGATGCGAGATTTACTGTTGACCCCCAACAATGCTGAGCGCGTAGCGGAGCGCTTAAGTGAAATGCGCGGCGCGGCGATGAAGCTGGGTCAAATGCTGTCGATGGACACCGGTGATTTTTTACCCAAGCCTTTGGCCGATGCGCTCAGTCAACTGCGCGCTGAGGCACACACCCTGCCACAAAAGCAAACGCGCGCGACGTTGAAGTCAATTTACGGTCTCGATTGGCCCGAGTTGTTTGCCCGATTTGACATCGAGCCCTTTGCTGCGGCATCCATAGGTCAGGTGCATAAAGCTCAGCTGCACGATGGTCGTGACATTGTGGTTAAGCTGCAATATCCCGGGGTATTAGCCAGTATCGATGCCGATGTCGACAACATGGCGACCTTGTTGCGATGGTCTGGCTTGGTACCTGAGCAGGTCGACGTTGCACCGTTATTAGAGTCGGTGAAGAAGCAGCTCAAAGACGAAGCCGACTATGAGCTCGAGGCGAACCATTTGCGAAGCTTTGGTCAGGCGTTAAAAGAGGACGCGCGCTTCTGGGTGCCCGACACGGTTGCTGAACTCTCGAATAAGCAGGCTTTGGCCATGAGCTTTGTCCCTGGCGAACCGATAGAGTCGCTAGAGCATGCCGAGCAAGGCACGCGTGACAGGGTCATGACGGCCTTGATTGAGCTACTGCTGATCGAGCTGTTTGAATTGCGTCTGGTGCAAACCGACCCCAACTTTGCCAATTACCGCTACGACTACCCATCGGGCCGAATTGTCCTGTTGGATTTTGGTGCAACTCGTGCGTTCAAGGCAAAATTTGTGAATGATTATCGCAGCTTAGCCAAGGCCGCGGTGGCTGGGAATACGGCTCGAATGTTGGCAGCGGCTGATCGTTTGGGGTATGCCATTGGGGATACCGAGGGCCCTTACCGCGACTTAATTCTGGATGTATTTAATATTGCATTGGAACCTTTGAGCACACCTGGCGTTTATGATTTTGGCCAGTCGGATATGCCACAGCGAATGATGGCTTTGTCGAATAAGATTACTGAGCACAAAGATTTTTGGCAGGCGCCGCCCGCCGAGGCTATTTACTTCCATCGTAAAATCGGTGGCATGTTTATGTTAGCCCATCGTCTACAGGCTCGCGTGCCTGTTTACGATCTGTTTCAGGCGGCGATAAAGTCCTAGAGCGATTCCATGCGATCGAGTAATTGATCGGCCCACTGAACGATGCTTTCGCGTTCGTCTGCTGCGCGTTTGCGCCATTGACCAGTGATCAAGCCCATTCTGGGGTTTTTGCTCAAGCTGTCCAGATGACGATCAATGAAGCGCCAGTACAAGCTGTTATAGGGGCAAGCTTTAGGTCCGGTTGTGAGTTTGGGGTCGTAAGGGCACTGCTGACAATGATTGCCTTGCTTAGCAATGTACTTGCCTGAGGCCGCATAAGGCTTGCTAGCCATAATGCCGTCATCCGCGTTTAACGCCATGCCTAACGTGTTGGGCAGCTCCACCCACTCGTAGGCGTCTACGTACATGGCCAGATACCAATCGCAGACTTCAGAGACTGACAAACCTGCGAGTAAACTGAAATTACCGATGACCATGAGTCGCTGAATATGATGGGCATAACCCGTAGCCAAGCTTTGCTGAATACTTTTATGTAGGCAGCGCATCTGAGTGTTGCCGCTCCAAAACCAAGATGGGACTGGCCTAGCGGCGTTCCACGTGTTCAGTGTGGCGTAGCGTGGCATGTGGTACCAATAAATCCCGCGCACATACTCTCGCCACCCAATGATCTGGCGGATAAAGCCTTCAGTCGCCGCCAGGGGGGCACTGCCCGCTCGGTAGGCGGCTTCGGCTTGATGGCAAACGTCGGCAGGCTCTAATAAGCCCGCATTTAAATACAGGCCGATCAAGCCGTGGAACAGCGTGGTCGACTCTTCAGCAAGCGCATCTTGGTACTGTCCAAACCGCGGTAAGAAGTTTTGTATGAATTGCGCTAGATGCGCCTGTGCTTGGGTTGCATCGGTCGCGTACGAGAATTGTGTTAGATCACCGGGATGATCGCTAAAGCATTGTTCGACGGTGTTGATCACGGTTTGGGTGGTTGCGTCGATGGGAAATTCTATGCGTTTGGGGATGACATCTTTGTTGCGCCAGCCCGACCGGTTATCTGCATCGTAATTCCATTGCCCGCCAACGGGTTGATCGTCGTCCATGAGGACGTTAAGACGCTTGCGCATACCGCGATAGAAATACTCCATACGAAACGTTTTCTGACGGTCAGCCCAGGCTTTAAATTCGGTGTGTGAACACAAAAATCGGCGATCTTCATGCACAACACAGGGCACGCCCAGTTGGTCGGCCCATGTCTCTATTTCGCGCTTGAGTCGATATTCTCCTGGCTCGCATAGATGGACAGCGTCAAAGATTGGTTGCGAGACCAAAGTAGTTTGTACGGCTTCGAGTAGCGTTTTAACTTGCTGATCAATCGTAAAATAGCGCACTGAATAGCCTTTACTACGAGCTTGGTCAGCGAATTTGCGCATGGCGGCAAATAGGAAGGCAATCTTATGCTTGTTGTGGCGAACGTAGGTCGCTTCCTGTGCAACTTCAGCAAATACCAGTGTATCGGTATCGGGCGATGAGTCTGACAACGCAGGCTGTTGCCATGAGAGCTGATCGGCGAGTATAAGTATTAGGCGTTTTGTTTTAGTCATGGTGGTTGTACGCGAGCTTTGAAAGATCGGTCTATCTTGAGGTTTAAATTTTGCGTAAAGCGCTTTTTAGGTCGAAATTTCTTGTCTCGCGTGGTACAACTTAAGTAGTTTTACATCAAAGTATTTATGGGTGGATTATGTCAGTTGAGCAAGAGCTGCTGATTGCGTTACGTCGAATTATTCGTGCTATTGATTTGCACTCAAAAAAGTTGAATCGAGAGGCCGGTTTGACAGGTCCGCAATTGGTGATTTTGCAAACGATTGACCGACTTCCTGAGGTGACGCCGAAGCGTGTTGCCGCCGAAGTCAACCTAAGCCAAGGCACCGTTACAGTCATTCTTGATCGTTTGGAGGCGCGGGGTTTGATTCAGCGTATTCGCTCCGAACGAGACCGTCGCAGTTATCAGCTGACATTATCCGAACAGGGTCGGCAGCTCTTAAGTAAAGCGCCTGCGCCTTTGCAAGATAATTTTATCGCGCGGTTTAGTCAATTAGAGCAGTGGGAGCAGAACCAGATTCTCTCCTCGGTACAGCGGCTAGCGGTGATGATGAATGCGGTCGATATTGACGCAGCCCCAATGCTTGAGATTGGAACACTACAGGCCACCCCAAGCGACTAAAATAACAACCCAAAAGGTTATTCATGCAAGAGCAAGCGCACAGCCAGCTGAACAGCGGCGGTTTTATTATTGATAAGCCCGTCTTTTTTTCGTCCCTTTTAATTGTACTTGCACTCGTGTTAGCGGCGACTTTAATGCCAGAGGCCACCGGTGCGGTCTTTGGTCAAATTCAAGCTGCGATTACGCAGTACGCAAGTTGGTATTATGTGCTGGTCGTCGCCATCATTTTGGTAGCGGTCCTGTTTTTCGGGTTTTCACGTCTGGGCGATATCAAGTTAGGTCCGGATCATTCCGTGCCCGATTACTCTCGATCGTCCTGGTTTGCGATGCTGTTTTCAGCCGGTATGGGCATTGGGCTTATGTTCTTCGGCGTGGCCGAACCGGTAATGCATTTCTTAGCGCCTCCTACGGGCGATGCGGGAACGGTTGCGGCGGCAAAAGAGGCGATCCGGCTCACGTTCTTCCATTGGGGGCTGCACGGCTGGGCGATCTACGCCATTGTCGCTTTAGTGCTGGCGTATTTCGCCTTTCGGCACAACCTGCCATTGACCTTGCGCTCGGCTCTGTACCCTTTGATCGGTGACAAGATCTATGGCCCTATCGGCTCGATAGTGGACACCTTTGCGATTGTTGCAACCATTTGTGGTGTGGCCACTAGCCTGGGTTTCGGTGCTCTGCAGATCAACAGTGGTATCAACTATCTAACGGGCCTGCCCATCAGTACCACGGCGCAGATTATTATTGTGGTTGTCACCATGATTCTAGCGACCTTATCTTTGGTTATGGGGCTTGATGCAGGTATAAAACGCCTGTCAGAGTTGAACATGGGTTTGGCGGTGATTTTGTTAGTGGGGGTCGTATTGGCTGGCCCCACGGTCATGTTGTTGCAGATGTTTATGCAAAACATTGGCGGCTACTTGTCGGATTTAGTGACGAAAACGTTTAATTTGTATGCCTATAACCCAACCGATTGGTTGGGCGGCTGGACGATCTTCTACTGGGGGTGGTGGTTAAGTTGGTCACCCTTTGTTGGTTTGTTTATCGCCAGAATTTCGCGTGGCCGTACCATTCGCGAATTTGTTATTGGCGCGATGTTCATTCCCTGTGGTTTTACCTTGTTGTGGATGGCAATGTTCGGCAATAGCGGAATTGAGTTGCTTTTGCACCAAGGGCAAGTGGCCTTTGGCGAGGCGGTGCAAGAGAATCAGGCCGTCGCGCTGTTTAAGTTTCTTGAGTACCTACCCGGCTCGTCTATTATTTCGGGTTTGGCAATCGTTATGGTAGTCGTGTTTTTTGTGACGTCGGCAGACAGCGGTGCCATGGTGCTTAACATGCTGTCTGCGCATGGCCGAGACGATACGCCGCGACTGCAGCGTACGGTTTGGACCGGGATAATTACTCTAGTGACTATTGCGCTGCTCTTGTCGGGTGGACTGGGTGCTCTTCAAACTGCGGCGATTGCCAGCGCCTTGCCGTTTTCGGTGGCTTTAATGGCGGCAATTTTTGGTTTTGCAAAGGCGCTACATATCGATAAGGCTAAACGCGACATGGCTCTACTGGATGTCACTATGCCTTCTATTAGCGATAAGGGAGAATGGAAGAAGCGTCTTCAGCTATTAATGCACTACCCGAGTGAGAATAGTATCCAGCGGTTTCAGCGAGATTCTGTCTATCCGGCCCTGGAGGACTTTGGGCGAGAAATCGAACGCTACGGAGTGCGTTATACCTTGACTGACTTGATTGATGAGGAGGGCCGAGCGGCGATTACGGTAGATCACGGCGGTGAAATGAACTTTGTTTACGAGGTGCACTGCAGCGCTCATCAAGTGCCTATTGATGAATCGGGTGAGGTCGCGACCGGAAATTCCGACAAGATTTACTATCGAGCAGAGGTGCATCTGTCGGAAGGTGGGCAGGATTACGATGTGATGGGTTGGTCCAAGGATCAAGTGATTACCGATATTGTGAACCAATACGAGCATCACATGCACTTTTTGCAGTCTTTGCGCTAGTGGCATAAAGCCCAGTTTTGTATCATAAGCAATCCATAGGATTTGTGGTAACTGAGACAGGTGATGTGTGGCTGACGCGAAAACGATTTTGATTACGGGTGGCGCGGGCTACATTGGTTCGCACACCGTGTTGTGTTGCCTGCAGGCCGGTTATGATGTGGTGGTTATTGACAACCTTAGTAACGGTCATCGAGGAGCGATCGAACGAGTCGAAGAGCTCACAAACAGCACGGTGACCTTCGTTCACGGGGATGTGCAGGACGAGGGTATTCTCGATCGCATATTTTCAAGTCATGTCATAGATTCGGTCATTCACTTTGCGGGTCTCAAGGCCGTGGGCGAAAGCGTACAAAAGCCGACCGAGTATTACACGGTGAATGTCGGTGGCACCTTGACCTTACTTGCTGCGATGGAGCGCGCCGAGGTTCGTAACATCGTGTTTAGCTCATCGGCTACGGTGTATGGCATAGAAGCGCCGACACCCTATCGGGAGTCCTTACCGCGCGGGACAACCTCAAACCCTTATGGTGCCAGCAAGGCCATGATCGAACGCATTTTGGAAGATTTGTGCGTTTCGAACCCTGAGTGGTCGGCGGTTAATTTGCGTTATTTTAACCCCATCGGTGCGCACGAGTCCGGTCGTCTTGGCGAAGATCCACAGGGTATTCCTAACAATTTGATGCCATTCATTGCGCAAGTCGCCGTGGGTCGCCGACCGAAGCTGTCGATTTTTGGTGGTGATTACCCAACAGCGGATGGCACCTGTCGGCGTGATTATTTGCATGTCATGGATTTGGCCGAAGGTCACGTTCAGGCTCTTGGCTATCTGAACAAAAAGGGCTGTCATGCCTTTAATTTGGGCACTGGCACGCCGATTTCAGTGCTGGAGATGGTGCGGGCTTTTGAGCGCGTGACAGGTGTTGCTATACCCTACCAAATTGTCGATCGAAGAGCGGGTGATTTGCCCGAGTTCTGGGCCGATGCCGAGCTTGCCGGAAGGGTTCTGGGATGGAGCGCGAAACGCGATCTAGACGCCATGATGGCAGATACATGGCGCTGGCAATCGGCTAACCCAGAGGGTTTTGTGGGCCAGTAGATTAACCGCTAAACGACAGATTCTCTCACTTGGTCGCTGCAGGCTTTACCGGCCTTTCCAGACTGGGCATAGTGGTGGTGTTGATAACATTGGAGGAAGTCTACGTGTCGGTAAAATCCACCTTACATTTTTCGGTACTGACTGCCGTGCTCGCACTCGGTGCGTGCGGCGACGCTAAAACACCCGAAGTGCCTGCGGCCATCGAGCCAGAACCAACAGTTTCTTTGGCTAAAGATGGTTGGGATTACGCGATGCCAGCCGAAGACCTGCGCGCATTGTGCGAGCAAACGGTCGCGACGGCAAAAGAGCAATTTGCGGCGATTGAAGCGGACATCTCGCCAGCAACGCTGGAGTCAGTGTACGGTGCTTACGAAGCCATGGGCACCAACCTTGAGCAGATTCAACACGCATGGTACATGAAGTCAGTACATCCTGATGAGTCGGTCCGGGACGCGGCTACTGAATGCACTCAGCTTTATTCGGATTTTGCCTCGGGTATCGGCCTGTCGCGCGCTTTTTATGACCGTGTGGCGGCGATCGATACTGTGGGTTTAACCGATTCAGAGCGGCTAATGGTTCACAATCAGCTGCGTGATTTTCGCCAAGCCGGCGTCGACAAAGATGAAGCTACACGCGACAAAGTGCGGGCTCTGCGCAAGGAAATTACAGAAATTGGTAACCAGTTTGACAAAACCATTCGCGATGACACCCGCTATGTCGAGACGACCGTCGAGGCTTTAGACGGTCTGCCGCAAGATTATCTTGATACGCACCAGCCCGACGAGAATGGTGTGGTGAAAATCAGTACAGATTACCCTGACTATTTCCCCGTTATGCGCTACGGCCACAACGATGCCTTGCGCAAAGCTTTATCGACAGCAAGGTTGAGTATTGGCTCTCCGACTAATGAAGCAAACCTTCAGCGTTTAATTGAAAAACGTCACGAGTTGGCCAACTTATTGGGTTACGACAGCTATGCGGCCTATGCGATGGACGGCATGATGATCGCAACGCCTGAGAACGCGAAATCGTTTTTAGACGAAGTCGGTGTGGCCTTGAAAAAAGCTGCTGAAAAAGACTTGGCGATATTGAAAGCGCGCAATCAAAAAATTGATCCTCAAGCCGGTGATGTTCAAGTGTGGCAAAGTAGCTATTTGTCGAACTTGGTTCAGGAAGAAGAGTACGCCTTGGATTCCAAAGAAGTCCGCGAATATTTCCGCTTCGACAAAGTACAGCAGGGTATTTTCGATCTAACGGAGAGCTTGTTCGGGGTGGATATTGTGCCCTGGAAAACGCAAACCTGGCACGACGACGTTACCGCGTGGGAAGTCCGTGAGAACGGAGAGGCGATTGGTCGTTTCTATCTGGACATGCACCCGCGCGACAACAAGTACAAGCATGCCGCGCATTGGACTCTGCGCTCGGGTGTCAAAGGCAAAACCATACCGCTGTCAGGGCTTGCCACCAACTTCCCCAAAGGTTTGATGGAGCACAACCAAGTCGAGACTTACCTGCACGAGTTTGGTCACTTGTTGCATAACATGTTCTCGGGTACCCAAGAGTGGTCTAGCATTACCGGTATGTCGATGGAGCGTGATTTTGTCGAAGCGCCTTCGCAGATGCTAGAAGAGTGGATTTGGGATCTAGAGACCCTACAGAGTTTTGCGACCAACGACGCGGGCGAACCGATTCCCGCCGAACTGGTCGAAAAAATGAATCGAGCCCGTTATTTTGCGACGGCGATGAACACGGCACAGCAAATCTTCTATGCGAACCTGTCATTAGATTTGTACTCGCAAGACCCTGAGTCATTGAATTTGCTCGAGTCCCTGAAAAGTCTGCAGGCGAAATATTCACCGTATCCCTATTTAGAGGGAACGTACTTTTATAATAACTTTGGTCACCTGAACGGTTATTCTTCTAATTACTATATCTATCAGTGGTCACTGGCTATTGCGACGGATCTGTTCAGTCGTTTCGAAGAAGAGGGTATGCGCAATACGGATGTCGCCAAGCAGTACCGTGATGTTGTACTGGGCTCTGCAGGCAGTAAGCCTGCTGCAGAGTTTGTTGAAGAGTTCTTGGGGCGCCCCTTCTCAACGCAGGCGTATATTGATTTATTGAGTAACTTGTAGCCTCTGTCAGCACCCCCTCGTTTGCTTGGGGGTGCAATAGAACCTATACCTCGTAACTCGGCCTCAGGGCGCTTGTTTTCTCTTTTAAGATCTTATCCTTGTGCTGTCGCCGAAATTCGCGCGGCGATAGCCCAGTCCATTTTTTGAACTGCCGAGAAAAAATTGCGACCTCGGCATAGCCCAAGTTAAGCGCCAGTTCGGTGATTGGCATGCTTGAGTCGCTCAGGTGTTGTTTGGCTATCGAGCAACGCACAGCAGTGACTGTCTGGTCGAAACGTGTGCCCATAGCGTTCAATTTGTACTGCAGATTGCGCTTGCTCATGCCAAGCGCCATGGCTACTTTTTCTAAAGTGCAATCTCCGAATGGTAGTAAGCCCCCGATGACCGTGATCGTTTGCTGATAAACATCGTCAGCGGTAATGTTCTTAGATTTCTGTAATAGCTCTTCGAGATGAATTCTCAGCGCTCTGTCGTTGCGAATAGGAACACGAGATAGCCACGCTCTCGGCAAGTCGATGCCGTCAAATTCGGCGTTAAAGCGCAGACGAGAGAGCTTTACTCCATCGATGCTAATTTGACTTGGTTTCGGTTGCCGCAAACATATTGGAAATGAGGCGTTCTCCAGGCCAAGTAACTCTTCTACAAGTGTCGCTAATTGTTGAACGCTTAGTTGAATCTTCTGCAAATATCCGAATCGTTGACATGTCTCACTGTGGAAACTGAGGTAAACGCGCTCGTCCACCATTGTCATGCGCACAGAGATACCGCCAGCCTGCACGCCTAAAAATTGATCGGCGGTTTGCATGGCTTCGGCAAAAGTTGGTTGTTGCGCGATGGTAAGCGTTAAGTCGCCAAAAATTTTAGAGGTTTGTGAAAGCGCTAATTTAAGGCCGAATAAGGGTTCCTTGCAGGTGTTGGCGCCAATTTCAAGGGCATCGGCCAGAGCCGTGTAGGCACAGTAAGAGTTGGGAGAGTGAAGTTGACGCAGTGATAGTCCCGCCTGAGCGAGCAATGAGGAAGGGTCTGCACCTTGCGCTCGCACAAATTCATCGAAGCGGCTTATTGAGCTTACTCGAGCGAGATGCATATTCTTCCCTGTCATGTTTGCGCTATTTGTCAATTGTATTGCGTGATAAGTCAAAATAAAAGCCTAGGGCTTGATTATAGTAAGGGCCCTAAAAATTCTAATAGTGAGAGTCATCTTATGCGCAGTATCAAAAAGTTAGCTTTTAAGTCGTCGGTTTTGGCCGCAGCAATTGCTGGAATCAGTCAGGTTCAGGCACAGAAACTCGAAGAAGTTGTGGTTACTGCTCAAGTTCGTGCCGAGAGTCTTCAAGACGTTTCAATCTCAATGATTGCGATGGGTGGCGATACGATCAAAGATTTTGGTATTGCGCGAGCTGAGGAGTTTGCGGCGAATATGCCCGCCGTTCAGATCTCACAGAACCCCATTGGAAACTTCGTCTTTATCCGCGGTATTGGCACACCGGGTGCGAACCAGGGTATTGAACAATCAGTTTCTATTTTCCATGACGGCGTGTACATGGGGCGCCACCAACTATCGCGTTCGCCTTACATGGATCTAGAGCGAGTTGAGGTTCTGCGTGGACCGCAATCTATTCTGTTTGGAAAGAACACCATCGGTGGCGCGATAAGCGTCATTACAGCAAAGCCAACGGACGAGTTTGAAGGTTTAGTCGGTGCGCTGTACGGCTCTTATGGCGAACAAGAAGTCACCGCTGTTGTATCAGGGCCGATTACTGATACGCTCCGAGGTCGCTTGTCTTACCGCGGTTATGAAATGGATGGCTACATAAAAAATGTCATGACCAACCAAGACGGGCCAATGCGCGACGACGAAACTCTCCGGGCGCAGTTATCTTGGGACGCCTCAGACACTATTTCGGTTACGGCTAAATGGGAGCAAAGTGACTTCCAGCAGGGCCAGCAAGCCACACAGCTCGCGGTATCTAACCCCTTTAACGCTGGCGCCGCGGGTACAGCGGGTTTAAACGCGGCTCTGGTTGGCATCGCTACCGGCGGTTCTGGAGCAGAGCGCTGGGACGATAAGCGGGCGGTGGTTAACGATGGCGGTGTGCTTCTAGGACAAGCAGTTCCTGTACTCGCGGGATTACCAGGCTTCCCTGATCTGCCTGAGTTGAGCGACAACAGCCTAGAAATTGGTCAAGTCACCGTTGATTGGCAAGTGGGAGAACATACCGTGACCTCGATCTCGGCCTACGCGGCCTACGATTATCGCGATATTTGTGATTGCGATTTTGCGGCGATTCCTTTGATTCAGGTTGATGCGACCGAGGACTATTCTCAGATCAGCCAAGAGTTCCGCTTGACGTCGCCAGTCGGTGATAAGTTCGATTACATTGTTGGCCTGTATTACCAAGAAACCGATTTAACTTATCGATCGGGTGAGTCATTTGGGTCGGCGATGGCGTTTCAGCAAGTCGGTGTTCCGACGCCCTTGCTGGTACCTAACCTGACGCGTGACTATGGTCTAGACCAAGACCAAGACATGCTAGCGATCTTCGGTTCTGGTACTTATAGTCTTACCGATGTGACCAGAGTTACGGTGGGCTTGCGTTGGTTTGAAGAAAATAAAACGGCCAGCCACTTTTTGAACAAACGGTTCACCGGTGGGTGGGACTATAGCGCTCTGCTTGGTGCGCCGGCTGGCACGGTAGCCTTTGGGGATACAGCGGCTGACTACGACGCGTTCTTGGCAGGTTTTGGCCAAGTTGATTTGGGCGGCGTTACTGCTGGATTTTTAACTGAAGCGGTTTATGCTGGTTTGTTGGGCACGTTTGAGCACGATATCGTCAATCGTAATCGAACCGAGCGCGACTGGAACTACCAGCTAACGCTTGAGCACGACTTAAACGATGAAACCATGCTGTTTGCGACTGTCTCTAACGGGACCAAAGGCGGCGGGTTTGATGGACGTTTCTTGCGCACTAACGACAACCCATTCTTTGAATACGAGGAAGAAAGCGCGCAAAACTTTGAACTCGGGGTGAAAACTACCTTGCTCGATGGTGGAATGACTCTGAACGCCACGGCATTCTTGACGACGGTAGAAGACTATCAAGTGAGTATCTTTGATGGCGCCACGGCATTCTTCGTTCAAAACGCGGCAGAAATCGAATCGAAAGGCCTTGAAGTCGATATGCGCTGGGCAGCGACAGAGCAACTCACAGTTAATATTGCGGGCACTTGGTTAGATAATGAGTATTCAGAATTCCCCAACGCGCCTTGTTGGGCGACGCCGGCAGATCCTGTCAGGGGTGGCTGCCAGCTCACCGGTACTCCCGATGCTTACCGAAATGCCTCCGGTAGTGTGAATGTCTTTTCTCCTGAGCGGGCGTTTAACCTAAATCTGGAGTACGTGCAGCCATGGGGCAACGACCTTGAGTCTCGTGTTATGTTCAATATGAATTACTCAGACGAATACTTTACGGCCGCTGACTTGGATCCTATTTATGGATTCCAGGATGCCTACACGAAGTACGATCTTCGCGTCTCGCTAGGGCATGCAGACGGCACATGGGAGGTGGCGCTGATTGGCAAAAACCTGACCGATGAATACACCAGCGCAAATAATAATGACCAACCTCTGGTCGCCGGTAACGGGTTTGCGATGACGGATCGCCTGCGTTCCTACATGGTACAAGGTACCTTACGGTTCTAAGTGGTCTTGCTTTCCCCAAGGCGATTTGCCTTGGGGTCTTTTTATATTGATAGGGCGAATGTATGAATAGTTCTGTAAACCCTGCTATCGAAGCTAATTCGCGTTCAGAAACCGCCGAGGCGTTGGCGCAGACGCTACGCAAGCAAAGACAGGCTTTTTTGGCGGAGCCACAGCCAACTTTCGCGAGTCGCAAAGCCGATTTATTGCAGTTAAAGCGCTTAGTCGCAGAAAATTCAGATGCAATTATTGCCGCGATTTCAAAAGATTATGGCAACCGTTCTAGCTTTGAGTCTAAGTTTGCCGAGATTGTTACCGGTTTAGACACGATCAATCATACGATCAAGCATTTAAAACGATGGATGAAGCCTCAGAAGCGGTCCATAGATTGGACCATGTACTTCGGTGCCAAGAATCGTTTGATACCTCAGCCCCTCGGCGTCGTTGGCTTGATTATTCCATGGAATTTTCCGATCAACCTGACCTTCTCACAGCTTACCGCTGTGTTCGCGGCTGGTAATCGAGCCATGGTTAAAATGTCGGAAAATTCCATTCATTTGACCCGTTTGTTACAACAACTCGCGCCGAACTATTTTGCTGATGACAAGCTGACCTTCTTTGAAGAGACCGGTTCGGTTGGTGTTGAATTCTCGAAACAGCCATTTGACCTGATGATATTTACCGGCTCTGGTCAGACTGGTCGGAAGGTGATGGCCGCAGCGGCTGAAAATTTAACCCCTGTTATTTTGGAGCTGGGTGGTAAAGCCCCCGCAATCATCGACCCCGCCTACTCAATGCAGAAGGCTGTGGACCGAATTTTATTCGTGAAACAGTTTAATGCCGGCCAAATTTGTACCAACGTAGATTATGTCTTTGTGCACAAGTCGCAAATCGATGATTTTGTTGCCAAAGCTGATGCGTATGCGCGGGCACATTGCCCAGATATTCTGTCGGATGACTATACTTCGATAATCGATGATAGAGCGTACCAGCGGTTGGTTCATACGCTTGATGACGCGCGCGAGAAAGGTGCTCGCGTCGTACCGCTGAGTGACCAAACGCCCGATCCGACCTCACGGAAAATACCTCTACATTTGGTCTTGGATACAACGTCGGACATGCTCATTCGCCAGCGTGAAACCTTTGGGCCGCTGTTGATGGTCTTAAGCTACGAAACGTCGGATGATGTGATTACTTACGTTAATGCACATGATAGGCCGCTGGCGCTTTACCCATTTACCGATAATAAAGCGCTGTGTGATCGGTACATTAGCAATATCATGTCTGGTGGCGTTACTGTGAACGACGCCTTGTTCCATGTTGCGCAGCACGATTTGCCCTTTGGTGGTGTTGGCCCATCGGGAATGGGGCATTATCATGGATACGAGGGCTTTGTTGCGTGCTCGAAAATGCGGCCGGTATTTTATCAGGCATCGACAACCATGATGAAAAAGTTGGCACCACCCTATGGGGATTTCGCCAACAAGACCATGAACCTATTGATAAAAATGAAGCGCTAACGAGCGGCTCTGACAAACAAGGTGACGTGAAATGATCAACCTGGTTCGAAGTATGCGACAAAATGTATCGGTGTTGGCTCTCGCCACTCTGGTATTGATGGTGGGTTGTAATGACAGCGGCAATCCACAGGTAACGTCTAACGACGCAAGCGCCCCGCAAGAGCTTGATGTGGCGTGGGCCTCTCATGGCAATGATTGGGGAGAGCAACGCTACTCGAACTTGACGCAAATCAACACGGATAATGTCTCTGAGCTTGGTCTTGCTTGGTACTTTGATATGTTCACCGATCGCGGGGTAGAAGCGACGCCGCTAATGGTGGACGGTGTGTTATATGTCACCAGCGCTTGGTCAATTGTGTACGCTTTAGACGCCAGAAGCGGCGAGTTACTGTGGTTCCACGATCCCAAAGTGCCTCGATCGTTTCTCGCCAAAGGCTGCTGCGATGCCGTGAACCGAGGTGCCGCTTATGCTCAAGGGCGAATTATTGCGAGTACTTACGACGGTCGTTTGATTTCTTTAGACGCCAAAACTGGCGAGCTGCAATGGGACGTTCAGACAACCGACCGAGAACAGTCCTACACCATTTCAGGTGCGCCACGTATTGCCAACGACAAGGTCATTATTGGTAACGGCGGCGCTGAATTGGGCGTTCGCGGGTATGTAACAGCTTACGATATTGCCACCGGCGAGCAACAGTGGCGTTTCTACACGGTGCCAGGAAACCCCGCCGATGGGTTTGAGAACGACACCATGGAAATGGCTGCTCAAACGTGGAATGGCGAATGGTGGAAATGGGGTGGCGGTGGCACCGCATGGGATTCTTTCGTATTTGATCCCAATCTTAACTTAGTCTACTTGGGTGTGGGTAATGGTTCTCCATGGAACCAAAAATTGCGCAGTCCCGGGGGTGGCGACAACTTATTTCTCGCATCGATTGTCGCAGTAGACGCTGATACCGGCGAGTATGTTTGGCATTATCAAACGGCGCCTGGCGATACCTGGGATTACACTGCAACACAGCACATGATCCTGGCGGATCTAGAGTGGCAAGGTGAAACGCGAAAAGTCATCATGCAGGCGCCTAAAAATGGCTTTTTCTATGTGCTCGACCGTGCGACAGGCGAGCTTTTGTCGGCCGAACCTTACACCGCAATGACCTGGGCCACGCATGTTGATATGGCGACGGGTAAGCCCGTGGAAACCGAAACGGCCAGAGTGTTTGATGGGGAAAACGTAACGTTACCGAGCAATGCTGGTGGTCATAATTGGCCGCCCATGTCGTACAACCCAGATACGGGCCTCGTGTACATTCCGACACTGCAAGTAGGCATTCAGTTCAAAGAACCGACGCATGAGCGCGATACAAAGCCCGCACAGGGGTACTGGAATCAGGGTTTTGACCGCACCAATTACGTGCTGCCTCAACTGCCGAATATCGACGAAATTGTCGATAGTGGAGTAAGCGGACAGTTACTGGCGTGGGACCCCGTCGCGGGAGAGGCGCGGTGGAAAGGCAACTTGGGACGCGTGAGCGGTGGCGGTGTGCTCAGCACGGCTGGCAATTTGGTGTTTCAGGGGCATCACGATCAATTCAGGGCATTGAATGCTACCAATGGTGATTTGCTTTGGTCTGACGAGGTTCATACCGTGGCAATGGCGCCTCCCATTACATACAGCTTGGATGGACAGCAGTATGTGGCGATTGCCGTGGGCTTTGGTGGTGGCTTAGCGGCTGAGGCGGGCGCGGTATCGCACGGCTGGGATACCGACGCCAATATGTCACGAGTACTGGTTTATAAATTGGGTGGCACAGCAGAAGCGCCGGCTAACGAGGTTGTTCGTCAGCCGCTGCCGGAACCACCGCCTGTAACAGGAACCCAGGAGCAAATAGCACTGGGCCAGCAGATATTCCAGCGTCATTGCTCGGTCTGTCACGGCGATGGATTGCGTACAGGAGGTTTGACTCCGGATTTAAAGCGTACTTCAGCTGGAACCCACGAGGTTTGGCAGAAAATTGTTCGGGAAGGGCTGCTTCAATATGGTGGGATGCCAGGGTTTGGCCAGTTTGTTACCGAGCAAGAGGCCGAGGCCGTGCGCCAATACGTTCTGGACGTTGCGAATACCGCCTATCAGCTGCAGGAATCGGCTAAGTTAGAAACAACGCAATAAATCAAACTCAGGGGTTGCTGACTCTCTTCTGTCGGCGCCCCTCAGCGCTACACCGTTTGGAACAGTAAATCACTGACTCCCAGTCGCGCTTCCATTTCGCGCGCCACGCAAACGGGCGCTCGCAGACGGGACAAATTTTAGTTGGAAGGTTTAGCTTTTTGTGCGCCATGTTAGCTTATCGGCCAATCGGCGGCGTCGGTGACAAACTCGGGCTGAGGGGTACGATAGCCATCCCACTGCGTAATAAAAAGCCCCTTGGGGTCGTATTGCTCGGTTTGTTTGTCGATATTGAAGTGCCGGCCCCCGCGCGGGTCACTACCTACCCCTGCTATATACTGCCAATTGCCGTAGTTACTGGCCACATCGAAGTCGATGAGATACTTTTCGAAAAACGCCGCTCCGTAGCGCCAGTCAACACCTAGGTCGTGGATCAAACTGCTGGCTGCAATTTGACGGCCTCGGTTACTCATAAAACCTGAGCGTACGAGTTGGTGCATTAAGGCGTTGACCAAAGGGTAATTGGTTTCACCACGACACCAGCGCGTGAACTGGCGTGGATCGAAGGTGCGCAACTGTTTTTTGCGAGCTACGCCATAGGGCAAGAACAGATGTACGCCATCGATTTGCGCGCGCCAATAGAAGAACTCGCGCCACAGCAGCTCGAAAAAGACCCAGTAGGTCGATTCGTTGGCCGTAACTTCGTTCTCGAAGCGCTGGACGTGGTGCAGGATGGTTCGGGGCGAGACAGCGCCGGTCGCAAGCCAAGGTGAAAGTGCGGAGTAGTTGTCTAGGCCGTCAAGAGCATTCCGCGTTTGCTTGTAGGTAGCAATCGCCTGTCGGTCAAAAACCCAGTGTTTGATTCTTCGCAGGGCTTCTTGTTCGCCACCGCGATACGGAAACGTGGGGTGAGGGCGAGTGTTATTGGATGGAGTAGGCCCGTATCGCACTTCGGTTATTTTCGGTGGCAGTTGCTTAGGCGTCGCAAGTGGCTCTGCAATGGGTTGGGCTTCCATTTTTTTGCGGAATGGCGTGAAGTGTTTGGGTAGATCGGCCAGATCAAAAGTGAGATCGTCCTCGTCGAACAGGGTGTTGCCCCGCGTTACGCTAACGTTACAGTCTAAGGCGTCTTGCAGTGCTTTGAGCGAGTTGCTTTCGTTGTAGGCCTGCGGACGCGAGGTGATGAGGTGTTCAATGCCAAGCTCCTCTATCATGAGGGGCAGCACTTGTTCAGGATGTTGTACGCTGACAAATACGTCTTGTCCAAGTTCGCTAAGCTGGTGCCTGAGGTGCTCGAGCGTTTCGCTCAAAAATCGCGTGCGTTGCGCGCCCAGTCCCGTGAGGTTGCACCATGGTCTGGGCTTTGGCCAGCAGTAGACAATCAGTAATTCGCTTGCCTGACTGGCCAGCTGAAAGCCTGCATTGTCAGCTAGGCGGAGATCATTTTGTAACCAAAGTAGGGTGCGCATAAAAGCCTCTGAGTTGAGACGTAGATACGCTTTAACGCAGGGCTCGGATTCTTATTGTAGGTGGACTGCTCACGCGTTGATCGTCACAAATCGTGACTGTCGTAAGCTGACCGCGCTAAGCGCTTGGCCTTAACATCGAGAGCCCGTATGCTAATTGCTTTAATGATAATGACTAGGAGTCACTGTGACTGACATAAGCTGTCTGTTTGAGCCCGTAACTTTGGGCAATTTAACCTTGCCCAATCGTATTGCCATGGCGCCCATGACGCGCAATTCATCGCCCGATAACATCCCGACGGATGCAAACGTTGAGTACTACCGCAAACGTGCCGCGGCGGGTGTGGGTTTGATCATCAGCGAGGGTACTTGCGTCAACCACCCGGGCGCCAGTGGTTACCCGGGTGTTCCTTATTTTTACGGTGAAGAACGTTTAGCAGGATGGAAGCGAGTGGTCGAGGCCGTGCACGCTGAGGGCGGGAAATTTGCGCCACAGCTTTGGCATGTCGGTGCCGTGCGTAAAGCGGGGACACCCCCCGAGGGCGATGTCCCCGGGTACGGTCCGTCCGGTATGAATGTGCCCGGCAAGGTCAATCGTCATGTCATGACTCAGCAGGACATTGACGACGTGATCAAGGCCTTTGCCGATGCGACGCGCGATGCTAAGGCGATTGGTTGTGATGCGGTAGAGCTGCACTGTGCACACGGTTACTTACCCGATCAATTCCTGTGGGAAGGTACTAATCAACGCACTGATGAATACGGTGGCTCAATGGCAAATCGTTCCCGATTTGTGGTCGAGCTTATCAAAGCCTGTCGCGCGGCGGTGGGCCCCGACTTCCCCATTATCATGCGCTGGTCGCAGTGGAAACAACAAGATTACACGGTGAAGTTGGTCGACACCCCAGAGCAGCTTGACGAATTTTTAAGGCCTTTCGTGGACGCTGGGGTCGACATCTTCCATTGCTCGACGCGCCGTTTCTGGGAGCCCGAGTTTGAAGGCAGTGATCTGAATTTGGCAGGCTGGACGAAGAAACTGACGGGTAAACCCACGATCAGTGTGGGTAGTGTGGGCCTGAACGCAGACTTTTTGCCACAAGCAGGAGAAACCGCTTTCCGTGCCGCCGAACCAGCAAGTCTAGATGAGCTAATCACGCGTATTAGCAATGACGAATTCGATTTGGTTGCGGTGGGGCGGGCATTAATTGCCAATCCGGAGTGGCCAGCTATGGTGAAAGCCGGTCGTTTTGATGAGCTCGAGTCTTACGATTCTAAGATGCTAATGACGCTTAAATAAACGGCCTATAGGGGTGCCGTTTTGACAAGACATTTGGTTTGGTTCCGACAAGATTTACGCGTTTACGACAACACGGCTCTCTGGCATGCCTGCCTCGATCCCGAGGCAGACGTGATTGCCCTTTTTTGTGCGACGCCACAGCAGTGGCGCTTGCACGATATGGCCCCAGTGCGCGAGCGGTTTTTATGGCGCAACCTAACCGCATTGAAGGAGAGGTTAGGCGAGCTCAATATTCCCCTGGTGGTCAAACATTGTCAGACCTTTGAGGACTGCGTGCAGGATGTGCCAACACTGTGCGAGGCGTTAGGGGTCACAAATCTTTACGCTAATTGCGAATACCCTGTCAATGAGCAAAAGCGTGACAGAGCTATACGAGAGGCATTAGCGGACAAAGTCAGTTGCCACTGGCATCACGACTTTGGCATCAAACCCCTAGGCCTTCTGACGAAGACGGGTAACCCCTATACGGTCTTTAGCCCCTTTAAACGCGCTTGGATAGAGCGCTGGCGAGCTGACCCGGCACCAATTTATCCTGCCCCTGAGCCTCGCCGCTGTTCTGCAGCGGTGCCAGGTAGCGAGTTGCTCGCTTCAGATAAACAGGCAATGGACCAGTTTTGGCCAGCGGGGGAAGACGCCGCCATGAATCGTTTAGCGCATTTTTGTGAGGATCGTATCGACCACTACAAGGCCAAACGCGATCTACCCGCAGAGCCCGGTACCTCGGAACTGAGTCCTTATTTAGCTGCCGGCGTCATTTCGCCGAGAGTGTGTTTAGACGCCGCCATACGAGCCAATCGCGGTGACATCCACGAGGGTAGGCAAGGCCCTGATACCTGGATCAGCGAGCTGATTTGGCGGGATTTTTACATTCACATCCTAGATACCTACCCCCGTGTATCGATGAACCGCTGCTTTAGAGTCGAAGGCGAGAAGATTCCTTGGCGCAATGCTCCTGAGGACTTTGCTGCGTGGTGTGAGGGGCGCACGGGTTACCCTATCGTCGATGCCGCTATGCGGCAGTTGGTCCAAACCGGATGGATGCACAATCGCCTGCGCATGTTAGTCGCGATGTTTCTCACGAAACAGTTACTCATAGACTGGCGTGAGGGAGAACGTTTTTTTATGCAGCATTTAATCGACGGTGATTTGGGAGCGAATAATGGGGGTTGGCAGTGGGCAGCCTCGACAGGCACTGACGCGGCACCGTATTTTCGAATTTTTAATCCGATCACTCAAAGCCAAAAATTCGATGCTAGCGGTGCGTTTATTCGTCGCTTTGTACCTGAATTAAGAGAGTTGTCCGATAAAGATATTCACATGCCCGCGCCATTGATGCGACAAAGCTTGGCGAGTGCTTATCCTGAACCAGTCGTTGAATTGAAGTTTGCCCGTGAGCGAGCGCTTGCGGCGTTTAAATCGGTTTAGTAGAGAGAAAAAAGGCGTGCAGCAAAGCGAGGGGGGATATGGCGCTGCACGCCCAGGAGTGACTAGTTAATTGCGGCTTCGTTTAAGTCAGCCACCAGCGAGTTGCGAATATTGTCAGCGACTTCAAACGCGTCGATGCGGTAATTGTCGTGGTCAATACCAGCGAATATTTTCGCGCCTTTCTTCGCGGCGGTAATCATCGCGGGTGTAAGCTCGTAACGCATGAAGTGTACGCTTGAGGTCTTGTCAGCGGTTTCGCGTTCTAAATCCTCATCGGCGATCGCAAAGATCTTGTCAAAGCCCTCGACCTGCAGCCAGGTTACGTCTTCGATACCAATGAGCTCGCCTAGACGCACAGCACGCTCGGCTGGGTCGGTGTACTCGATCATAAACGTCGCCTTCCAGTTGTGTCCGTCTGGGATGAGTGGATTGTAGGCGTCGAGTTCCTCATGAATACCTTCAGCCTCGAATACGCGCTCGATGCGCAGCATTTCTTGGATTTGGTACTTGATCGTCAGCGTATCTTCAAAGTACAGACGCGCGTGCGCACCCAACGCTAGCTGACGCGATTTCTTGTGCGCTAGCACCTTTTCCCGAAAGCCCGCACGTTCTTGTGCGTACTCTTCAAGTGACCAGAGATCGGCTCTGGATAAAGTCATAGTATCCTCCTAAGTTTAAAGGCCGTAAGCCATGCACAGTAGGGTCATGGGGTGTTTGGGTTTGTCCACTTTGCTGGACAGTTTGGCAATGTGAGTTGCGGCCATGGGGCAATCGCTCGAGAAGTAATCTGGCTCTTGCTCGTCGACCTTGCGAACCACTGGGCGCGCAATCTTGACGGCTTTTTGATAGGTTTCTTCCTTCACCGCGTAGGTGCCGTCATGCCCGGAGCATCGCTCTTGAGCCGTGACGGTGGTTTCGGGTACCAAATTCAGCACGTCGCGTGTTTTCATGCCGATATTTTGTACGCGTAAATGGCAGGCGACTTGATAGGCAATATCACCCAGCGCATTCGGGAATTCAGTGTTCAATTCGCCCCCTTTATGGCGTAACCACAAGTACTCGAAGGGGTCAAAGAAGGCCTTTTGTACTTTCAGGACATCGGGGTCGTTGGGAAACAGCAATGGCAATTCTTGCTTGTACATCAGTACACACGAAGGAATGGGCGCAATGAGGTCATAGCCCTCATCGACCAGTTTGGCCAATACGGGGATATTGGCGTCTTTTAATTTTTCAACGGTGTCTAGGTCACCCAGCTCAAGCTTTGGCATGCCGCAGCATTTTTCCTTGGGGACGATATCAATGTGAATTCCGTTATGCTGAAAAACTTTTACAAAGTCTTCACCTAGGGTTGGACTGTTGTAGTTGCCATAACAGGTCGCGTAAAGGGCTACTTTGCCCGTGGTGTTACCCACTTCTTTAGGCTCTAGACTCTTGATCATCGGTTTGACGCGCTTGCGCAAGGTCTTGCTGTGAAACTCAGGCACAGGTGCCTCTCTGTGCACACCAAAGCCTTTTTCGAATACGTTGCGGAAGGTGTCGTTCTTGTTTAAGGCGTTGACCGTTACGTCGACCAGAGGGATGGACGTCATGCCAAACACTGTATCCGTACTCGTCAGCACCTTGTCACGAAGTCGAGCGCCTTCGTTCTTAAACTTCTGCGCTTTGGCGCGAAGCATTAAGTGAGGGAAGTCGATATTCCATTCGTGTGGCGGCACGTAAGGGCACTTAGTCATGTAGCAGAGATCGCACATGTAGCACTGGTCGACAACTTTAATGTAGTCTTCCTTGGCGACGCCGTCGACTTCCATGGTTTCCGATTCGTCGACTAAGTCAAATAGCGTGGGAAACGAATCGCACAAGCTTACGCAGCGGCGGCAGCCGTGACAGATGTCGTAGACGCGCTCTAATTCATCATTCAGTGCGTCTTTGTCCCAAAATTCTTCCGATTTCCATTCAATCGGATGGCGTGTAGGTGCCTCTAAGCTGCCTTCTCTCACGATGCTTCCCCTCAAGATTCGGTATTGATGTAGCGAAAAAGGGGCCCAAGCGCTTGGGCCCCCTGACACGCACCCGGATCAGGCGCGTGACTTTAGAATTAACCGTCGAGTTGATCCAAAGCTTTTTGGAAACGATTAGCGTGGCTGCGCTCAGCTTTCGCCAAAGTTTCCATCCAGTCAGCGATTTCGTCGAAACCTTCGTCGCGCGCGTCTTTCGCCATGCCTGGGTACATATCGGTGTACTCGTGAGTTTCACCTGCAATAGCTGCTTTCAGGTTGTTCTCAGTGCTACCGATGGGTAGACCCGTTGCTGGATCGCCTACAGCCTCTAAGTACTCTAAGTGACCGTGAGCGTGGCCTGTTTCGCCTTCTGCAGTTGAACGGAATACTGCTGCAACATCGTTGTAACCTTCAACGTCCGCTTTGGCGGCGAAGTATAGGTAACGACGGTTTGCTTGTGATTCACCTGCGAATGCATCTTTCAGGTTTTGTTCGGTTTTTGAACCTTTTAGTGACATTGTCTTTACTCCTTGTTTACCACTAGTGATGGTCGTGCACGACCGGAATAAGCCCTACACTATGCAGGGATACGTAGTGTAAAGCCGAACGGATGATCTGTATAATGAAAAAAATCAGACTTACCTTTCGGAAAAATCGATGAGTAGACAGCCCACCCTCAAACAACTGCGCTACCTCCTAGCGGTAGCGGACGCTGGACATTTCGGACAAGCCGCTAAAGCCTGCTTTGTGTCGCAATCCACCCTGAGTGCCGGCGTCTCTGAACTCGAAGATCTATTAGGCGTGGTTTTATTAGAAAGAACAAGCCGAACTGTCCTATTAACTGATATCGGTCAAGAAGTGGTACGACGCGCTCGCGCTACCTTGCTGGATATCGAGGATATGATCGCCGTTTGTGACGCCTCGCAAAAGCCTTTTACGGGCCGCTTGCGCATGGGCGTGATACCCACTATCGCGCCATTTGTTCTGCCGTCTTTAATGAAACGACTGCGTGAAGAACATCCAGACTTTAAACTGTTGGTGAAAGAGGATTTAAGTGGGCACTTGGTCGAGGCGTTGAATAAGGGCGATCTCGATGTACTGCTGCTGGCGTTGCCGTTTGATTCGGAAAACGTCGACACAGAAGTCTTGTATGAGGACAAGTTTTGGTTCGCCTGTGCCCATAGCCACTCATTACATCAACGCGACAGCATGCTGCCCGACGATCTGCGAGGCCAAGATCTGTTGTTGCTTGAGGACGGTCACTGCTTGCGAGATCATGTGTTGGAGGCCTGTAACCTTGAACTGAAAGACGTATCATTGCCGTTTCAAGCCACCAGTTTAAATACCATTGTGCAAATGGTGGCGAGCGGGATAGGCGTTACCTTACTCCCAGATATGGCGGTTCATGGCTCTTTGCTGGCGGGGGTTGATATCAGTCTCAAACCGTTTGCCGCTGAGGCGATTTCTCGGAATATTGGTTTAATGTGGCGTAAGAAAAGCCCGCGAGCATTGGATTACCGGGCTTTGGGGGAGATTGTGGCGGCCACTCGTTAAACGTTTATCAGTGAAATAATTTTGATCCGCGCTCGATCAAAGCACGCGCTGAGCGTTCGCACTACAAATCACGCGTCTGTGCGCTGGCTAATCGACAAGATTCAAGGCTTGGATACTTTCGAACTAGATGCCACTTGATTGTTGCTGTGAGATACTAGACGACTTTACGCGGTACTAGGAAAATCCCCAATGATCTCACTGTCTCGGCGCATTGCTGACGAACTCGGCGTAGCCGAAAAACAAGTAACAGCCACCATTGAACTACTGGATGAAGGCGCCACGGTTCCCTTTATTGCCCGTTATCGAAAGGAGGTGACGGGTTCTTTAGATGACACACAGTTGCGTCAGTTGAGCGAGCGCCTGGTGTATTTACGCGAGCTTGAAGATCGACGCGATACGATCCTAAAAAGTATCGAAGAGCAGGGAAAGCTGACTGAAACCCTAAAAAAAGAGATCTTAGATGCCGAGACCAAAACGCGTCTCGAAGATTTGTATTTGCCCTACAAGCCCAAGCGACGCACGAAAGGCCAGATCGCCATTGAGGCGGGCATTGAGCCCTTGGCGGATGCCTTACTTGGAAATCGTCACTTGGATCCAGCAGCAGAAGCTGAAGCTTACTTAAATGCTGAGGCAGGCATTGCCGACGCCAAGGCAGTGCTGGATGGCGCTAAATACATTCTGATGGAGCGTTTCGCGCAGGAAGCCGATTTGCTTGCCAAGCTGCGGAGTTATCTGGCCGATAACGGCACCTTGCTCGCAACCGTGATGGCAGGTAAAGAGTCGGAGGGTGAGAAGTTTCGAGATTATTTCGAGCACAAAGAGCCGTGGTCAAAAGTGCCGTCGCATCGTGCCTTGGCGATGTTTCGAGGTCGCCGCGAAGGAATTCTTAGCGTCAAGGTCGACGTCGAAGTGCCAGACGGGGAGAGACACCCGTGCGAATCCATGATAGCCCAATTCTTTGACCTACGTGACGAAGGTCAGCCAGCGGATGCGTGGTTGCAGGAAACCGTGCGCTGGACCTGGCGTATTAAGCTGCAGTTCCACCTAGAAACCGAGTTGTTGGCTGATTTACGCGAGCGCGCTGAAGCCGCTGCGATTGAAGTATTCGCAGCGAACCTGCAGGATTTGTTGTTAGCCGCGCCTGCCGGTCAGCGGGCCACCATAGCCCTCGATCCTGGTTTGCGCACGGGGGTCAAAGTCGCTGTGATCGATAGTACAGGTAAGGTTGTTGATCACGGCGCAATTTATCCGCATGCCCCCAAAAATCAGTGGGACGCGTCTATCGCGCAGTTAGCCAAGTTGGCTAAGCAGTATTCGGCTGAGCTTATTGCCATTGGCAATGGTACGGCATCGAGAGAAACCGATAAGCTAGCCGCTGATGTTATTAAGCTGCACCCAGAATTGGGTTTGCAGAAGGTCATGGTAAACGAAGCGGGTGCCTCGGTGTATTCAGCTTCGGCCGAAGCGGCAGCGGAAATGCCCGATCTGGACGTCACGATACGAGGCGCGGTGTCGATTGGGCGGCGCTTGCAAGATCCCTTGGCCGAGCTTGTGAAAATTGACCCCAAATCGATTGGTGTAGGTCAGTATCAGCATGATGTGAGTCAGATTCAATTGGCGAAAAGTTTGGATGTCGTTATCGAAGACTGTGTAAACAGTGTAGGCGTTGAGCTCAACACGGCCTCGGCTCCCTTGTTGAAACGCGTGTCGGGTTTAAACCAAACCATCGCCGATAACATCGTCGCATTCAGAGATCAACACGGTGCCTTTAAAGATCGTGCGAGCTTAAAGTCGGTACCGCGTTTGGGCGAGAAAACCTTCGAGCAAGCCGCGGGTTTTTTGCGCGTTCACGGCGGGGCCTATCCTCTAGACAGCTCTGCAGTGCACCCCGAGGCCTACAGTATCGTCGAGGCCATGGCTGCTGACCTTAAGTTGAGTGTTGCAGATTTGGTTGGGAATAAATCTGCGATTTCTAAAATCGATTTAGAGCGCTATGTCAGCGAGCAATTTGGATTGCCGACGTTGCAAGATATTGTGCGCGAACTGGAAAAACCAGGCCGTGATCCACGTCCAGAATTTGCCACCGCAAGCTTTAAAGAGGGTGTTGAAAAAATCAGTGACCTTGAATCGGGTATGGTGTTGGAGGGCACAGTGACCAATGTGACCAATTTTGGCGCGTTTGTCGATGTTGGGGTGCATCAAGACGGCCTCGTCCATATCTCGGCTTTGGCGGACAAGTTCGTTAAAGACCCTCGCGACGTGGTCAAGGCGGGTCAAGTCGTCAAAGTCAAAGTGATGGAGGTCGACGAGGGACGTAAGCGTATTGGCTTAAGTATGCGAATGTCAGATGAGCCTGGTAGTTCAGACCGGGGAGCGCCGAGATCTGCGCGGCCCGAGCGTCGGGAGAGCGGCAGGCCTAAATCGTCATCCGGTCAATCCTCTGCGCAACCCGCGGCACAAGGCACGATGGGAGCTTTGCTGCAAGCCGCAATAAATAAAAAATAGGGCATAACGCTCTTCAATTGCCGCCACAGTGCCGCCTATCACTCGGTGTACTGTGGCGTGGTCGAAGCCTAAAGTGGCGGTGAACTGACATCTCGGTCGTCAGCGCTTTTATCGTCGTGCATTGCATCGCCGTCGAGTATAACGTTGAACTCGCGACTAAAAATTTCCCAAAAGGTGATGAACAGCACGGCAATTAACGGACCAAGCACGAAGCCTGTCATGCCGAACATTGTGAATCCGCCCAAAGTGGATAATAAGACTAAATAATCCGGTAATTTGGTATCTCGGCCTACCAAGATTGGGCGCAAAATATTATCGACTAAGCCAATCACAATGGCGCCAAAGGCGATCAAGATAATGCCGTCAGAGGTGTTACCGGTTGCTAACAAATACAGGCCAACAGGGAGCCAAATCAGGCTTGCGCCAACCACCGGAATTAGCGACAGCACCGTCATTACAACGCCCCACAATACGGGGCCCGGTAGGTCGAGCAGCCAAAATATGAGGCCTCCTAGTGAGCCTTGCGCCATTGCTACAACTAAACTGCCTTTGATAGTCGCTCGGGTGACTTCCGCGAACTTTTGCATGAGCAGGCGCTCACGCTCATCGCCCAGTGGCAGTGCGCGGATCAAAATGGGAATGAGTCTAGCGCCATCGCGTAGCATAAAAAACGTGAGATACAGCATCAACCCCAAGCTAACCAGCCATCCCAAGGTGTTTTGCCCGATTAGCAAGGCATTGCTCGCCATGACTTTGCCGGCTTCGACCGACAGTGAGCCAAGTTGCTGCTTAACTTCTGCGACATCGAAACCTAAGGTTCGTAAAAGTTCATCAATAACCGGGAAAGCTTGGCGTATTTGGTCAATCCAAAGTGCTGGCTTAAGTTGTCCAGACTCCAGTTGTTGATAGATCGCGGTGCCTTGCTTAATAAACGAAGACGCTAAAAATAAGGCGGGTGTTACAGCAATGAGCACGCATGCCAATAACGTCACGAGGGCGGCGATGTTTTCATGGCGCGGGTATCGGTCTAGTAATTTTGCGTGCAGGGGGTGAAATAAAAGCGCGATAATACAGGCCCATAGGATCACGCTAAAAAAAGGCAGCATCAGGTAGGTAAAAGCGATACTCACGGCAATGAGCGCTGCGATGAACGATCGTATCTCGATAACTTTTTGCATGTCTGGCTCGCGATTTGGCTTTGGCACTCAAGTGTAGCCCGAGTGCGTAATAAGACACAAAGTCAATAATCTGCTAAGCGTTTAAGTTTTGTGTACACTTGCGTTCTTTTTTGAGGAGGACCTTATGAATTGGGCAGAACTATTCCCGATGGGCATGGCGCACTATGCTATCGGCGGTTTACTTATCGGTGCCGGTGTCAGCTGGCTGTTTGTCAGCACGGGTTTAATGGGAGGCGCCAGTTCGTTCTTGACGACGGTCTGGACTTATCTGACTAACGACAAACGCTTTGCTACGGACAGTAACGTATCATCGCGCACATGGCGCAACGTCTATTCTTTGGGCTTAATAGCGGGCGCGTTTATTGGCGTTCAGCTGTTCGGTTTGCCCATGAACGTTACCGAAGTCGCGCCTTGGCAGCTGGCGATTGGTGGATTGATCACTGGTTTTGGGGTGCGCTTAAGCAGCGGTTGTACCTCGGGCCACGGTATTTGCGGTATGGCTTTGCTCGATCTTGACTCGATCTTGGCTGTGCTCGTCTTTTTGTCCACAGCGATTGTGGTCGCGCATCTTGTCACGATGTTTGGAGGTGTAGCATGAGACCAATAGCTTTACTTCAAGTCTTTATTGCGGGCGGTTTGTTCGGTTTGGGCTTGACCTACGCCACGATGGTTCAGCCAGAAGTTGTACTGAGCTTTTTAAACTTTAACGACTTTGGTTTGCTGTTGGTGCTCGGCTGCGCCACGGGTCTAACCTTTGTGGTCTACCAGTTGATCCCTAAAATTCGCAAAGCACCGCTGTTCGCGGCGAAGTTTAGTTCGCGTCCCGCAAATGCACGCTCGCGCACACTCTTGGGTGCTTTGGTGTTTGGCATTGGCTGGGGCTTGTCAGGTGTTTGCCCAGGGCCAGCCATCGCGAGCGTTGGTGCTGGTAACTGGCCGGTCTTGTATGCATTGGGCGGTATGTTTGTCGGTGCTTATTTACAGGGCAGATTTTTCTCGGCCAAATAAGTTCTGGTAAACCCCGTTGCGGGCTATCTAGGCAGGCGATAAAAAGGGGGCTAAGTCATACTTAGCCCCCTTCAAACTCCAACCTTCAGACTTCGGTTATTTCTCTTCGACCATCAAACCGCGTCGTTTCAGCAGCGGTGTGATGTCTGGTGTGCGCCCCCGGAAGTTTTGAAATAGGGACATTGCTTCAGCCGATCCGCCGCGAGATAACAGCGTGTCGCGGAAGTGGTCGCCATTTTCGCGCAGCATACCGCCGTTTTCTTTAAACCACTCGACCGTATCGGCATCTAACACTTCGCTCCAGATGTAAGAATAATAGCCGGCCGAGTAGCCGCCCATGATGTGTGAGAAGTAAGCCGTACGATAACGAGGCGGAACGGGCGCGAAGTCGACGCCAGCATCTGCCAACGCGTTTGCTTCAAAGGCCATAACGTCTGAGGCCGCTGGTACCTCTTCGGGGGTCAGCTGGTGCCAGGCCTGATCAAGTAACGATGCCGCAAGATACTCAGTGGTCGCAAAGCCTTGATTGAATTGCCCGGTGCTCAGCAACTTATCAAGTAAAGCCGGATCCATACGCTCGCCGGTCTCATAATGCACCGCGTAGTTCTTCAGGACCTCGGGCCAAACGGCCCACATTTCGTTGACCATGGAGGGGTATTCTACGAAGTCACGCGGCACAGATGTGCCTGAAAGCGAGCGATACTGGACGTTGGAAAACATGCCGTGCAACGCGTGGCCGAATTCGTGGAACATGGTGGTCACTTCATCCCAGGTTAGCAGCGTCGGTTCGCCGTCTGCAGGTTTGGAAATGTTGAGGTGATTGGCCACTACGGGTTGAGTGCCATCGTGATGCGACTGTGACACATAGGCATTCATCCAGGCACCTCCGCGTTTTGATTCTCGTGCGTAAAAGTCTTGAATAAACAGAGCAAGCGTTGAACCATCGGCATTAAATACTTCCCAAACACGCACATCCTCTTGGTAGACCGGTAGGTCAGTGCGCTCTTTAAAGGTGATGCCAAATACTTGCTCAGCGGCATAGAAGACGCCTTTGGTCAGAACATTGTTCATTTCAAAGTAGGGCTTGAGCTGTGACTCATCAAAGCTATATTTGGCGGCGCGGACTTTCTCGGTGTAGTAATCCCAGTCCCACGATGCGACTTCAAAATTGCCGCCTTCCGCGTCGATCATGGCTTGAATATCAGCCGCCTCACGCTTGGCGTTGGCAACGGCCGGTGGGGCCAAACTTGCCAAGCGTTCGTTAACGGCTTCGACCGAGCCCGCCGTTTGGGTTTGTAGACGATAGTCTGCATGGTTTTCAAAACCCAACAGCTGGGCTGCCTCTGCACGTAACTTCATGACTTCTGCAATGATGGCGGTGTTATCAAATTCCCCGCCGTCAGAACCGCGACCCAGTGATGTTTGATGGATGCGCTGGCGCAACTCGCGATTCGTCAGGCTCGAAAGGGCAGGCTGACCGCTGGTGTTCAGTAAAGGAAGTACCCATTTTTCAGGCATGTCACGCGCTTCGGCTGCTTTCTTGGCTGCTGCTATTTGGTTGGCGCTTAGGCCATCCAGTTCTTCTGCAGAGTCCACGACAATGGCCTTGGCGTTGACTTCATTGCGAACATTTTGACTAAAATCGGTGCCAAGCTTGGCAAGACGCGCATTAATGGCCTTGAGTTTTTCTTTTGCCTCATCATCAAGTGTCGCGCCTGAAAGCACGAAGTCTTTGTAGTTTTCCTCGATCAAGCGCACAGCCTCGGACTCAAGACCCAGGTCATTACGCTGTTCGTATACGGTTTTGATTCGCGCGAACAAATCGCCATTCAATAAAATAGCATCGCTGTGCGCAGACATCACCGGCGCCATTTCGGCGCGAATTGCTTCGATGTCATCGTTTGTGTGCGCCGAGGCTAAGGAGTAAAACACTCGAGAGACTCTAGCCAAGGTGTCGCCCGCGTCTTCCAGCGCCAAGATGGTGTTCTCGAAGGTGGGGGCCTCTGGATTTGAGGCAATGGCTTCGATTTCGGCGATATGTTCCTTCATGCCGATTTCCATGGCGGGTTTGTAGTGCTCGTTCTCGATTCTATCGAAGGGTGGATACTGCATGTAGAGCGTACTAGGCGTTAAAAACGGGTTGTCTGATGCCATAGCGGGTGCCTGTGCCTCGTTGTTCGTGTCGGTATTGCAGCCGGCTAATAGTGCTGCGCTGAGCACGGAGACGGCCAAAATAGAAGTTTTCATGTGTAAGTCCTTGCAGATTTTGCGATCCTGAAGAATACGCCGCAAAGCCCATCTGCGCAAAGCCAGAAATTGGGAATATGACAAAGCGCCCGCTAGGGGAATGGTTAACGAATTAGGCAGCGGGTGTTATCGATCGAGTGTCATGAAACTTCAAAAGCATTGTCCAACCTAGAGCTCAGCTTCATAGGGCTAAAAAATATTCGAGACTGTTTTTTTGGTGTTGTCCGGCTGCGAGCGCAGCCGGATTTTGTTGCTAGGCGGCTACCGATCCAGTAGTGAAGCTCTCCTGCCATGGGGTGTATGATTTACCTAGCGCCTGAGCAACACTGACGTGAGTGATAAGTCCGGCGTTGACGTTCAAACCATTGGCCAAATGTGGGTTCTGATTTAAGGCGTCGTAGGCGCCTTGGTTGGCGAGCGCTACTGCGAACGGTAGCGTAGCATTGGTCAGCGCGACTGTTGAAGTTCGGGCCACCGCGCCCGGCATGTTTGCAACGCAGTAGTGGATCACGCCGTCTATGACATAGGTTGGTTCTTGGTGCGTGGTCGCTCGGCTGGTTTCAAAGCAGCCACCTTGATCAATGGCGACGTCAACCATCACTGTGCCAGGATTTAGTCGACCGACTAATTCTCGGCTGATCAGTTTCGGCGCTGAGGCGCCGGGAATTAACACCGCGCCGATAATGAGTTGGCTTTCTAGGGCTTCGCGTTCAATCGTGTCGGCAGTGGAAAATAGCGTGCGCACGCGGCCATTAAAAATATCGTCGAGTTGGCGTAAGCGGTCAATAGAGCGGTCTACCAGGGTGACTTGTGCGCCTAAGCCCAGCGCCATTTTGGCTGCATTAATACCCACTACGCCGCCGCCAATAATGAGTACCTTGGCTGGCTCAACGCCAGGTACACCGCCCAATAACATACCCGAGCCGCCGTATAACATCTGCATGTGGTGGGCACCTGCAGTAATGGACAAGCGGCCAGCAACTTCGCTCATGGGGGCCAATAAGGGTAGGCCACCGGACGCTTGGGTCACGGTTTCGTAGGCAATACAGGTTGCCCCTGAGGCGATTAAGGCGTCTGCTTGCGCAGGATCTGGGGCTAGGTGTAGATAGGTAAACAGAATTTGGTTTGGGCGCAATAGCTTGCATTCGGGCAATTGAGGTTCTTTTACTTTGATCACCATATCTGCCGTGGCAAAGATTTCTTCGGGTGTGTCAACGATCCGAGCACCCGCACTCGAGTAATCGGCATCAAAGAAACCGATTGAGGCACCGCCATCTTTTTGTACGAGTACTTCATGGCCGTTCAAAATCAACTCTTTGACGCCCGCGGGTGTCATGCCAATTCGGTGTTCGTTGGTTTTGATTTCTTTGGGTATACCGATAATCATGTTGTGTCCTCCTGAGAAGATCCATATTCTAGAGACTCTGTTTTATTTTTTTGATTTATTTCAGTGGTCAAAATAGTCGATTCGGCTTTTTCTAAGACAGTAAAAAGATGAATAATGCTATTTTTTGGTGATTTTTAGGGGGTGACTTTATGCGTCGATTGCACGAAATTAATAAGATTGACCGCAATATCCTGCGAGTCCTGCAGCGCGATGCACGCATGACATTCGCAGAGCTCGCGAGGCGGGTTGGTTTATCAACCACGCCATGCAAGCAAAGGGTTAAAAAACTCGAGCGCGATGGCGTTATTCGTGGGTATCAGGCCATACTGAATCCTGATTCACTGGGCGCAGGTTTGGTCGTGTTCGTGCAAATTCGCTTGAATCGAACGGCTCAAGATGTCTTTGAGGATTTTAAGAGGGCAGCTTTGGAGTTGCCCGAGGTCCAAGAATGTTATTTGGTCTCTGGCAATTTTGACTATTTGATCAAAGCGCGTGTCGCAGATATGGCGGCGTATCGCGCCTTGCTGGGTGACACCTTGCTCGCATTGCCGGGCGTGCAAGAGTCCACCAGCTATGTGGTCATGGAACAGGTCAAAGAGTCCTTGGCCCTAGTGGTGCCGTATTGATAACGCTGCTTGCGGCTTGACAAGCAGCGTCATTCTTTTGTGTTATGAGGGCTTAAATCGCCAGGGCCTCCTCAGTGGCTTGCTTGATCGCACGTTTGGCATCAATTTCCATTGCTTCAAACGCACCGCCTATCAGGCTGATCGATAGGCCGCTATCTTTGAGCTCGTCGTAAAGGCTGCGTTCAGATTCTTGACCGGCGCAAATAATCACCGTATCGGCGGGGAAGCACATCGGCTGCCCGTCGCGCAAAATGTGGACGCCTTCATCGTCGATGCGTTGGTAATCGACCCCATTAATCATTTTAACTCCACGCCGATCCAGTGCTATACGGTGCGTCCAGCCGGTGGTTTTACCCAAGCCTTTGCCAATTGCGCTGGTCTTGCGTTGCAGTAGAGTGACATCGCGACCTGACGTATGAACCTCTGGCTCGACGCCAGTCACACCGCCGCGGGGGTGGTTCTCGAAATCAACCCCCCATTCTTTAGCAAAGACGTTCACATCAAGTGCAGCGGATACGCCGGCATGGGTGATCAGCTCTGCGGTGTCAAAGCCAATGCCGCCTGCCCCGATGATCACGACTCTGTTGCCAATGGGTCTGTTGCCGAGTATCGCATCCATGTAGCCCACGACTTTTGCGTGATCGATACCTTCAATCCCGGGGGTGCGGGGCTTAATGCCCGCAGCAATCACCACGTGGTCTGCATTAAGAGCACGAATACCTGGGGCGTCTAAATAGGTGTTTAGGTGCAGTTCAACGCCTAGCTTGTCCATCATCACGCTGTAATAGCGCAGCGTTTCTTCAAATTCCTCTTTGCCCGGTATACGTTTGGCTAAGTTAAATTGACCGCCAATCTCAGCTCGCGCTTCGTATACGCTGACTTTGTGACCGCGTTCAGCGGCCGTAATTGCGTAGGATAAGCCCGCGGGGCCTGCACCAATAATCGCAATGGATTTTGGTTTGGTTACTGGCTGTGAGGTAAGAAGGGTTTCGTGACACGCCCGTGGGTTGACTAAACAGCTTACCTCTTGACCGGTGAACGTGTGGTCTAGGCAGGCTTGATTGCACGCAATGCAGGTATTGATTTCGTTGGCTTTTCCCTCTCGAGCTTTTGCAATGAAGTTGGCGTCGGCTAACATGGGGCGAGCCATCGAAACGATATCGGCATCGCCTCGGACGAGAACCTCTTCTGCAACTTCCGGAGTGTTTATGCGGTTCGAGGTAATCATCGGGACCGACAGTTCTTTTTTCAGGCGTCCTGTAACCTGAGTAAATGCCGCTCTCGGTACGCGAGTTGAAATGGTCGGCACCTGGGCTTCGTGCCAGGTGAAGTGGGTTGAGATAATTGTTGCTCCCGCGGCCTCAATCGCTTTGCCGAGTATCACGACTTCCTCTCGCGACATTCCACCTTGCAACATATCCATCGCTGCAATTCTGAAAATGACAATAAATTCTTCACCAACAGCCGCACGAATCCGTCTGACGACCTCGACGGGAAAGCGCATGCGGTTTTCGAAAGAGCCGCCCCACTCGTCGGTTCTGCGATTGGTTCGCTCCACCAGGAAAGTGCTGAGCAGATACCCGGCGGAGCCAATAATCTCAACGCCATCGTAACCAGCAAGTTGCGCGTGTTTAGCGCAGTTGGCAAAGTCGTTTAGTTGTTTTTCAATGCCTTGCGCATCGGGTTCTTTGGGCGTGATGGGCGATATTCGAGAGCGCACCGCCGAGGCTGCCACAGCATCAGTCGTCGGTGCCAAAGGGCCGGCATGCAGGATTTGCATGCAAATTTTTACGTCAGGGTTAGCCGCGTGCACGGCATCGGTGATTAACCGATGTTGGTTGGCCTCCTGCTCGTTTGATAACTTAGCGCCATGGCCGCCCTCTTCGTTGGGGGATATGCCTCCCGTGATGATCATGCCGACGCCGGCAGCGGCCCGTTCGGCGAAATAGGCCGCCATGCGCGGGAAGCCATCGGCGGCTTCTTCCAATCCGGTATGCATCGAACCCATGACGGCCCGATTTTTGAGTTTTGTGAAACCTAACTCCAGCTCTGAAAACAGGTGGGGATAGAGAGGGTGCGCAGCCATTGTTATCTCTTTTGTTCGATGTAATAAGTCAAAACATTAACATCCCTTAACGGGTAAACGCAGTATTTTTTATGCTACCGTGGCGATTGTTAATTTCACTATGCAGGGTTGAATTAGCATCACGGTTGCCATAAGGGGCATGACTGTGTTGGTGTGACAGGAGGCGTCCTTGGTCGGTCGTATCGTAAACTACACATTACAGGTTCGATTTCGGACGAGTTTAGGCAGGGTGCTCAAGTACCTTGTGCCGGTGTTTGTTGTTTTTTTGCTGGTCTCTCATTATCTTGTCTTTCATATTGCTGAGCTGGAGGTGGCGGCAAATTACGAGGCAAAAATTCTCGTTGGAACGCGTTCGTCGGAACAAGTCGTTCGCGAGAAATTCCAAATTACGCGCGACGAACTCCTGTTTTTCAGCCGATTGTCGGCCACGCACGGTATGGCTCGTGCACTCGCTGGCGGCGGTGTCGATCAATCGACGGGCGTGGTGATGGAAGATTGGATACGCAATTTCAATGACGTGGCTTTCCAGTACGCCAACGCCAAAGAACGCATCCTGCAAATCCGAATTATCTTAGCCAATGAGTCGGCTGATGAGTTTATAAAACTCAAGCGGCCGCCCCGAGGTGTTTTGAAGCGTATCCCCGAAGACGAGCTTCAATCCAAAGCCGGATACCCCTACATGGCATCGGTCAGAAATCTCCCTTTGAACGAGGTGTATTGGTCCTTGATTGAATTGAATCTTGAGCACGGTCAAGTCGAGATGCCGCCGCAACCCACGATCCGAGGTGCTACGCCCATTGCTGACGACGATGGAGACATTTGGGCGTATCTGGTGATCAATTACGATGCGGCTATAATCCTGAAAGATCTAACCGATACATTTAGCGACGCGCCACAGTTTGATATTTATAGTTTCAATCCCGACGGTCACTACATCGTGCACCCGGAGCCGGGTAAAGTGTTTCTGGATCAGTTGCGGCCCGATCAGGCCATGACCTACGACCAAGAGTTCGTGTTAAGTAACCCAGGGTGGCGCTCTGCACCGCAACTGTTACTCGCAACCAGTCGGGTTGACGGAAGCCAAGATATCGTATTGTTAAGCAACCCTGAGGCCTATGAAACTTACACCAACAACGAGCGAGGCAAGTTCGCTATTCATTTGTCACTGATGCGTTTTCAAGAAATCGTGAGCGAAAACAGTTGGTATGTGCTTGTTCGAGTTTGGGCTGGCGCACTCCTGTTTTTTGCATTTTTGGGTTTGATTATGACGCGAATTGTGCGGCAGCGTGACCTTGCTGAGGCCCTAGGTTTGCAGGGTGAGTGGGGGCGTGCTGAGTCAGATGCTTTGATATCCTTAATGCTTCAAAAGCTGCCCGTCGCCATGGCGATGTTCGATGCTAACATGCATTACTTGGCGGTCAGCGAGCGTTGGTGTCAAGAATATGGTGTGCAGGCAAAAGATTTGATTGGTAAGGACCATAAGGCGCTGTTCCCTCATACGCGCAATGCGGTGCGAACCCTATATCAGCAGGCCTTAGAGGGTAAGTCAGCAGACGTTACTCAGCGGCTCATCGATGAGGCCGGTGACGACGTTAGCGTACGCTGGAGAATCGAGCCATGGCACGCTGTGGATGGCTCGGTAGCAGGTATTGTGGTGCTCTCGTATCGTGTAGAAGACTATTAGATTAGCGCTTACCTGTGATCATGGTTTTGATCAGCGGTGTGCCTGTGAGCTTTTGCATCACCAGCACCCCAGTGATGTGAATGCCCGCGCCTATCATTAAAACGTCCGAGACCCATCGGTGCGTATTTTGCAGAAAATCATTGCCAAACAGGGCATCCACTTCCTCATGTAACCAGCCTGTGATGCTCAAGTAAGCAATGGACAAAAAAACAAAATAAATGAACAGGGCGCCCAGCGGGTTGTGCCCCGCAGGGTGCTCTATTACACCTGAGCGCAGGTCGTTAAAGTGCTCGCGAATTGCTGCAGGCGTAGGGATAAAATTCACAAGCAGAGCGTGGGGGTTTCGACCCCAAATACCCCAGCTCAAGCGCAGGGCCATTAATGCAAAGAGGGCATACCCCGCGTAGTTGTGGAGGTCATCGCCGCCTTCTAGGAACCAGTAGTTAGCGACCACTACCGCGACTAAATACCAGTGCCAACTTCGGACGAGTCGATCCCAAATGACCATGTGCTATCGCTTACTCTTCTTCGCGTTTAACAATACTGCCATCGGTTGGGTTGAAGTAGATTTCGACTTTGGTGCCATCAGCTTCAAAACCGTAGATCTCGTAGCAGTTGCCGCCAGTTACTTTAAACTCGTTAATCTTGTAGCCGCCGTTCAGCAGTTGGGCCTGAAAATCGTTGGCATTGAGCCATTCCGATTGTGGTGCTTGCGTGCACTGCGTGGAGCCGTGTTCCTCGCTGCAACCCGCCAAAATGGCAAGACTAGTGACAGCGGCGAATAAAGTAAGCTTCTTCATGGTGTCTACCTCTTAATGTCGGAAAGTGGTCACTAACGTAAGCGACAGGCGTACCTCTATCCAGCGCTGTTGCTGTTGACTAGTGGCCAGAGTATAGCACTACCCTTAAGCATTTATTAATGCCTGTTCCGCTGCGCGGTCGAGTATGCGTTCAGCCTCGTGGCGAGAGAGGTGATTTTCTGATCGGCTTTGACTATCCTTCTTGCTTTGAGTCAACCAAGGAAAGCTTTATGAACGCAGCGACGCCGTTAGATGCCACTGAGATTGTTCTCGTGAAGGATATGTTGGCTAAGTTCCTCGCCACCGAGGTGGCTCCGTTTTACGATCAGTGGGAAAAAGACGAGAAAGTACCTCGTGAACTCTGGCGAAAGTTGGGGCAAGCGGGTTTGCTGGCGGTGGATATTCCCGAAGAATACGGCGGTGCGGGTGGTTCCTTTGATATGTCGATGGCTATTGTGTACGACGTTTCGCAGGCCGGGTATGCCGCGCTCAGCTCCAACATGACGGTGCACTCGGATATCGTTGCGCACTACATTTTGAATATGGGTACCGAAGCGCAAAAGCGGCGCTATTTGCCCGATTTTGTGAGCGGCGAATGTGTGGGTGCCGTCGCAATGACTGAGCCCGGCGCGGGCAGTGACTTGCAGGGCATAAGAACAACAGCGAAGAAGGATGGCGATCACTGGGTGATCAATGGTTCTAAGACGTTTATCACCAATGGACAGCACTGCGACGTGGTGGTTACCGCTGTGAGAACCGATCCCGACGCGCCCGGGTCTCGTGGCTTGTCGCTCTTTCTCGTGGACACCAATCTCCCCGGATTCAGCCGTGGTCGCAACCTTGAAAAAATGGGTCAACATGCGGCGGATACGTCAGAACTCTTTTTTGAAGATGTTCGGGTTCACGAAAGCGCGATCCTTGGCGAGCTAAACAAAGGGTTCATTGGGTTGATGAAAGAGTTACCGCGCGAGCGACTCGCCTTGGGCGTGGGTGCGGTGGGTGCGACCGAGGGCGTGCTCGATATGACGCGCACCTATGTCAATGAGCGCAAGGCCTTTGGTGCACCGCTGTCAAAGCTGCAAAACACGCGATTCGAAATCGCGAAAATGTACAGCGAATTCCGACTCAACCGTGCGTTGATGAACGAGTGTATCGATTTATTCAATCGCGGTGAGCTCGATGCCGCGACCGCGTCGATGATCAAATACACCACTACAGAAGCACAGTGCAGTATCGTCGATGGTTGCCTGCAGTTTTTTGGCGGTTATGGCTACATGAAAGAGTATCCCATTTCACGTGCTTATGTGGATGCCCGCATTCAGCGTATTTACGGTGGCACCTCGGAAATCATGCGCGAGCTGGTGGCGCGCGCAGTGCTCGATTAAGGCAGTTAAGCCTGCAGATTAAGCTCTGGCGGCAAGGCTCCCAGGGCTTTTTTTGTAACTCGTGTGTTAGGTAATCTCTATTGGATGACACGGACGTCGCGCTGAGGGAAGGGGATGGTCAGGCCGGCAGCTTCGATGTCTTCCTTGATACGTTTATTGAGGTCCCATTTTGTCGCGCCAAAGTCTTCGACGTTAGTCCACGCCCGGAGCTGCAGGTCCACCGAGCTCTCGCCCAGCGAGAACACAATCGCTTGCGCCTCGGGTTCAGCCAAAATTCTGGGTTCGGTTTTGATGATGTTGTGCAGTACCTCGAGCCCTGTATTGATATTGTCCGAGTAGGCGATGCTCGCCGTGATGTCGATTCTGCGCTTACCGTTACGGGTAAAGTTGGTAATGTCGTTGCCCCAGATTGATGAGTTGGGGCAGCTCAAATACAGGCCGTCAAAGCTGCGTAACACCGTGGTGAACAGATTAATTTCTTCCACAGTCCCAACGGTTGAGCCGAACGAGATGTAGTCGCCATTTTTAAACGGGCGCAAGAACAGCAACATAATACCCGCGGCAATGTTGCTTAGGGTGTCTTTTAGAGCAAATCCTATCGCGAGTCCCGCCGCCCCAATGAGCGCAATGATGCTGGCGGTGTTAACGCCAAAGAGATCGAGAATGACAACGACGGCAACGGTGTAGACTAGATAACCTAGCGTCGTGTTCAAGATTGGCATTAGCATGGGGTCGAGCTTGCCCAGTCGATTGTGGGTTTGCTGCAGTGCTTGCCGCAGTGCACTGCCAATGACTTTGGCAATCACTAAAACGCCGACGGCCAGCCCAATTTGGTAAGCGATATGCAATACGGTTGCTTGATGTTCGTTCCAGAGTTGGAGTAATGAATCTTGCACGCGTTCCTCCATGGTGTGCGCAAAGCTGAATGCTAGCGCCGGCACTGGAACTACACAAGCAGTTTTAAGTTCAGCACAGGAAGCAAAACAAGCGGGTTGGCATTGGCTAAACCGGCTTTTGATGGTTATGATTCGTGCCTAAAAAAGGAGTCAGTATGGCAATTGATGCGATTGAATCGGGGTCGTTCCCCTTTAGCGAAACAATGAAGGTCAGATTTCGAGACACCGATTCACAGGGCCATTTGTACTTTGCGAATTATTTGGTATTTGCGGATGAAATCACTGGTTTTTACATGGACGAACTCGGTTTTCGTGCGACTCAGCCGAGCAAGGCGCCGAGCTTTATTTTCACGGTGAATATTCAGTGCGACTACATTGATGAAATTACGGCCAACGGCACTGTGCGCGGCTCGGTCGGATATCGCCGTTTGGGCCGTTCTAGTGCAGACGTGGCCTTTTTGCTGCAAAATCATGAAACCGACGCAGTTCTGGCGCGCGGGACAATTACCCAGGTGTTTGTGGATCCTGACACTCGAAAATCGATCGCGATACCTGAGCCGTTTCGGTCAAATATCCTCGAACGTCAAGGCAACTGGGTGGTTGAGTAAGATTCATCGCAACCTCGGCGTTCATTCAACTCTAGAAGGACGCTAAAACATCGACCATACCTCGCTGTTCTTATAGAATGGTGCCTTTTACAGGGGGTGTCATGACACGCCGATTGTGGCCCGAATGGCAAGAACAGTGGGGCGTGTTGCTAGCATGGCCGCATGCCGAGACCGACTGGGTTAGCAACCTAGACGCCGCTAGGTTGTGCTATCGAGATATCATTGTTGCCATCACGCGGTATGAACGCGTTCTGTTGTTGTGCCGAGATGAATCAACTCAGATCGAGGCGCAAGCCATCTTAAGCCGATCAGGTGTTGACTCGGATCTCGTCATCTTTTTGGTTGTGCCTTACGACGATACTTGGGCCCGAGATTTTGGTTTTATCTCGACTTCTTCCGAGACGGGGCCCGTGCTGCTGGACTTTCAGTTCGATGCATGGGGCGGGAAGTTTACTGCCTCGGCGGACAACGACATTAATCAGCAGCTCTTTCGCCAACCTCTGCTGAATCACAATCAAACCGAAACGCAAGCTTGGGTGTTGGAAGGTGGAAGTATTGAAACCGACGGTCTAGGAACCTTGCTGACCACCCGTAAGTGTCTGCTGAACCCTAATCGCAACCCAGATTTCGATGAGGCGGAAATCGAGCGGCGTTTACAGTCGTCTTTGGGCGTAGACAGGGTGCTGTGGTTGGATCACGGTGAGCTAGAAGGTGACGATACCGATGCCCACATCGATACCTTGGCCCGTTTTGTGGACGAGCAAACTATTGTGCACATGGCCTGTAGCAACCCCGAAGATGCGCATTACCGCGAGTTGCAGGCAATGGCACTGGAGTTGCAGGCGTTACGCCAGCTTAATGGTGCGCCTTATAACCTCGTGCCGATCGAGCTGCCCGAAGTCTTCGACAGTGAGGAGCGGCGTTTGGGTGGGAGTTACGTCAATTTTTTATTGGTGAATGGCGCATTGATTGCGCCGACTTATGGCGACGATGCGGCAGATAGCGCGGCTTTGGCTCAGCTTGCTAAGGCTTGCCCGAATCGAGACATTGTCCCCGTGAATTGCCGAGCATTGATCGAGCAAAATGGCAGTTTACACTGTGTCACTATGCAAATACCCAAAAAGGTGGTGAATTGTGAGTCGTGAAATAACCGTTGGCGTCGTTCAACACGCAAATACCGGCGACTACGCCGGGGATGTCGCTACCAGTGTGCAAGGTATCAGGCGAGCTGTAGCTCAGGGAGCAAATTTGATTTTGCTGCAAGAGCTGCATGCGGGTTTGTACTTTTGTCAGGTCGAAGACACAAACAATTTTGATCTAGCAGAAACAATTCCGGGTCCAAGCACCGATACCTTTGGTGCTTTGGCGGCCGAGCTGAACGTCGTGATTGTTTGCTCGTTGTTTGAGAAAAGAGCCACGGGGCTCTATCACAATACCGCGGTAGTGCTAGAGACTGACGGATCTGTCGCAGGCTGCTATCGCAAAATGCACATTCCTGACGACCCAGGCTACTACGAAAAGTTTTACTTCACGCCGGGTGACTTGGGGTTTACCCCTATTCAGACCTCGGTGGGTAAACTGGGCGTGCTTGTGTGCTGGGATCAGTGGTATCCCGAGGCCGCCCGACTTATGGCCCTGGCCGGAGCGGAAATGTTGCTGTACCCAACCGCGATTGGCTGGAATCCAGACGACCCCACCGACGAGCAAGCGCGTCAGCGTGAGGCCTGGATTGCTGTGCAGCGCGGGCATGCGGTTGCGAACAATCTGCCGGTGTTAAGTGCTAACCGCATAGGATTCGAGGGTGACCCCAGTGGACAAACGGCCGGCTCGCAATTCTGGGGCTCGAGTATGGTTGTCGGTTGGCAAGGCGAGTTGCTTGCTCAGGCTGATACCGAGAGCGCTACGGAGTTAGTGGTGACCTTGGATTTAGATCGTACTGAGCAGGTACGACGCTGGTGGCCCTACTTGCGCGATCGCCGCATTGACGCTTACGGCGATATCACTAAGAGGTATCGAGACTAATGCAGCATCAATTGAGCTCGGGTCTTACGATAGAGTCGGAGGCCATTGCCTTCTCGAGAGACGCCGATGGTCGAGCCTACTACGTGCGAGCCGAGGGCCCGACACGTTTGCTTTGGCGAGGCGATGTTATCAAGGGCCATGATCAAAGCCGCCACCCGCAGGGTTTTAGTGCGCCAATTGGCGTGCCGGACAGCTTATCTGCTGCGGGGACATGGCATGCGGTCACCGACCAAATGTTAATTGATAGTGGGTTAGTGGCAGGAAATACTGTGCAATGGCGTTACCCGTCGGGTGTAGTTTTTCAGGCTAGATATCTGGATTCCACACGTTTAGACGGTGTGCTGGTGTTAATGACCTTCGAGGAGTGCTCTATCACTGCACCAAGTGGTGACGTGCTGTACGACCCCAGCTGGGGCCAGTTTGATTTAGCGATTGCAGAGTAAAACAATAAAATACTAGGAGTATTTGGTGACAACACCGTTGTGGGTTCCCTCGAAAGAATGGGTACAGAAAACACACATGGCCTCGTTTATGCATGCTGCAGGTCAGAAATGCGGCACAGAATTCAGTCATTATGGCGATTTACATGCTTGGTCTATCAGCGCCAAAGGCGATTTTTGGCAGGCGATTTGGGATTACTGCGGTGTTGTATCGAAATCTCAGTCTGATCAACCCTTGCGGCATGAAGATCAATTCCCAGGCGCTGTTTGGTTTGAGGGCGCGCGCTTAAATTTTGCTGAGAACTGCTTGCAAGGCGATGACGAGGCCTTGGCGATTATCGAGCGCTTGGAGTCTGGGCGGCGTCAAACGCTAACCTACAGTCAGTTGCGCCAGCGAGTGGCGGCGGTGCGGGCGTTCTTAAAAGAGCAGGGCGTTGGCGTGGGTGATCGCGTGGCGGGTATGGTACCCAACACGGCGGATACCGTCGTAGCGATGTTGGCAACCGCCAGTCTAGGGGCAGTGTGGTCAAGCTGTTCACCCGATTTTGGTACCAACGGCGCTTTAGATCGGTTTGGGCAGATAGAACCTAAGGTGCTGTTTACGTGTGATGGTTATCATTACAGCGGTAAGACCTTTAACATCTGCGAACGCGTCTCAACTATTTTGGCAAGCCTACCTTCTGTTAAAGCCTGTGTTGTCAGTCGACTACTTAACGACGGTCAGGTCGAGGGTAGCACGGTTTTAGACTTTGAGGATTTGGTATCAGAGCGCGTCGGCGCGTCGCTCGAATTTACGCAGCTGCCGTTTAATCACCCTTTGTACATTCTTTATTCTTCGGGTACGACGGGTAAGCCCAAGTGTATCGTGCACAGCGTCGGCGGTACGTTGCTGCAGCATTTAAAAGAGCATCAATTGCACGCCGATATTCACGAAGGTGACCGCTTATTTTTTTATACCACCTGTGGTTGGATGATGTGGAATTGGCTGGTGAGTGGTTTAGCCAGTAAAGCCACCATTATTTTGTATGATGGCGCGCCAGTTTATCCCTCGGCGTCAGCGCTTTTCGAACTGATTAATCAAGAGCAGGTGACGGCCTTTGGCGCAAGTGCTCGTTATGTCGCGGCACTTCAACAAGAGGGGTATGTTGCCGCTCCCCATACCTTGGCGCATTTAAGAGTCATGCTTTCGACCGGTTCGCCTTTAGCCCACGAGAGCTTTGAATACGTTTATCGCGACATCAAACAAGATATTTGTTTGGCCTCTATCTCGGGCGGTACCGACATCGTCAGTAGCTTTGTTTTGGGTAACCCCTTGCTGCCAGTCTACGCAGGGCAGATTCAGTGCGCGGGTCTGGGTATGGATGTTCAAGTTTGGAACGACGCCGGGGTGCGTGTGTATCAAGACAAGGGGGAGCTCGTGTGTGCCAGCCCCTTCCCGAGTGCACCGATCAGTTTTTGGGGCGATGCTGATGGCAGCAAGTATCACGATGCTTATTTTGCGCAGTTCGCCAACGTGTGGGCGCATGGCGATTTTGCCGAACAGACGGCAGAGGGTGGCTTCGTTATTTATGGCCGCTCAGATGCGGTGTTGAATCCGGGCGGGGTCAGAATCGGCACCGCTGAAATCTATCGCCAGGTTGAGCAGATTCCAGAAGTGCTCGAAAGCGTGTGCGTCGGACAACGTGTAGGCGACGACGTTCGCGTGGTCTTGTTTGTCGTGATGCAAGCAGGCCAGGCCTTGACCGATGAAGTGATCGCCAACATCAAACGCAGTATCCGGACGGGTGCATCCCCTCGGCATGTGCCTGCGGTAATTAAAGCCGTGGCTGATATTCCGAAAACGCGCAGCGGTAAGATCTCTGAAATTCCAGTTCGCAAAGCCATACACGGCGAAATGGTGAACAATACCGAAGGCTTGTCAAACCCTGAATCGCTGGCCTTGTACTTCGGCATCTTAGACGGTGAGTTAGCCTGACATGCCGTTAAGGTCGCTGTTGAATTTGGTTCGAGTGATGTTGAATGCCCCTCATGCGCTTGTCTGGCTGCCGCGTGATGGTGGGTCTATCGCTACCCTTGCAGGTGAGAATGCTTTATCCTCTCGCTCAACCCAAGTGCGGGTGCCGTTTCATGATTAAAAATACTATCGTCGGAATTTACCTATGACCAGCCTCCTTGGGATCTTGCTTCTACCATTGCTCGCTTATGCGTTGTCTACCCAGCGTTCAGCGATCCGCTGGCAAACGGTTGCGGTAGCCTTTGCGCTGCAGGCGGGCATCGGTGGTTTTGTGTTATTTGTCCCTTGGGGTAAGCAGCTGCTGTCATCATTAGCGGGCGGTGTCGGTGAACTGCTGGGCTATTCTCGAGTGGGCATCGAATTTTTATTTGGATCCTTGGTCAGTAGCGACTCGATTGGTTTTGTGTTCGCTTTGAGCGTGTTGCCTGTTGTCGTATTTTTCTCCTCATTGATCGCCGTTCTGTACCACATTGGTGTAATGCAGTGGGTGGTGAAGTTTATTGGTGGCGGTTTGCAAAAAGCGTTGGGCACCAGTCATTCCGAGTCATTGTCAGCGGCGGCTAATGTGTTTGTTGGCCAAGCCGAAGCACCTCTGGTGGCTAAGCCCTACCTGCCGGGTATGACGCAGTCTGAATTGTTTGCGGTTATGGTCGGTGGATTGGCGTCGATCGCAGGATCTGTCATGGCCGGCTACGTGGCTTTGGGTATTCCATTAGAGTACTTGCTCGCAGCCAGTTTCATGGCGGCACCGGGTGCGCTGATGATGGCAAAGCTCGTTGTGCCCGAAACGGGTAAGCCCGTGCAGCCCGGAAGTGACGATGACACGACCGAAGAGCGGTACGTGAACGTGTTCGATGCGGCCGCGTCAGGTGCCATGTCGGGCATGCAAATGGTTTTGGCGATCGGTGCCATGCTATTGGCTTTTATTGCGTTAATCGCACTCGCTAACGGTATTCTCGGTTGGGTTGGCGGTCTGTTTAATTATCCGGACCTTACCATTCAAGCGATTTTGGGCTACCTGTTTCAACCCATCGCATTTGCCTTGGGCATTGGCTGGGACGAAGCACAACTCGCCGGTAGTTTAATTGGCCAGAAGCTCGTACTGAATGAATTCGTAGCTTATGTCGCGTTTGTCGATGTCGCGGATCAAATGTCTGATCTATCGCAAGCGATCGTTATTTTTGCCCTCTGTGGGTTTGCAAACTTCTCATCGATCGCTATCTTGCTGGGCGGTATCGGGTCGGTCGCGCCTAATCGTCGTGACGATATCTCGCGCTTAGGGTTTAGAGCTTTGTTAACAGCTACTCTAGCGAATTTAATGAGCGCCGCTTTGGCGGGCTTTTTCTTGTCGTTATCCTAGGGGGGGAGATGTCAGATAACAGCGAAAACAGGTCTTTACCTGTCATTGAATATGGCTCTCCCGGTTGTGACGAGGCCTTTGTTGCATCATTAAGAACTTTCGGCTTTGCCGCATTCTCGAATCATCCCTTGGATATTGGGCTGATTCAAAAGATCTATCGAGATTGGCGAGCGTTTTTTGCAACGCAGAATAAATTTGCTTATGCCATGGATCGTGAAAAGCAAGATGGTTACTTTTCGCTCGAGCAAGCAGAACACGCCAAGGGCTTCGCGCTAAGAGATTTCAAGGAGTACTACCACTACTACCCCTGGGGACGGTGCCCCGAGTCATTAAAAGCGGACTTAGAGTGCTATTATGATCAAGCGGTGGAGTTTGCCAAAACACTACTGATCTGGGTTGAACAGTATTCTCCGCTTGATGTTTCGCAGTGCTTTAGCGAGTCCTTAAGTGCCATGATTGAAGCCAGTCAGCAATCCTTGCTGCGAGTGTTGCACTATCCACCGATGACAGCGGGGCAGCAGCAGTTACCGCGCGCGGCCCCACACGAAGATATTAATTTTTTAACAATATTGCCGGCAGCCGACGGTCCAGGGCTGAAAATCCTGTCGCAAGAAGGCGACTGGATTGACGTGCCCAACCGGCCCGATCAGGTGTTAATTAATATCGGCGATATGCTGCAAGAAGTCTCAGCTGGATACTTTCCATCAACGACACATCAAGTGGCCACGCCCTCAGGAGAAGAGTTATCGCAGGGCCGAATGTCCTTGCCTTTGTTTTTGCACCCGCGGCCAGAGGTCGTGCTGTCGCCCAGACACACAGCGGAAAGCTATTTGCACGAGCGTTTGCTCGAGCTTGGTGTTGCATAAGCGTCTTAGCCAGTTGAATGCAGAACTTAGCGCAGAACATAGAGCAATGTGAGAAGCTGGCCAATACGGCGCTAGCCAAACTCGACTTTGCAGAGCCCGTAACGCACATATATAACCCCTTGGTATATGCGGCCAGGCCGCATAAAGTTTACTTAGAGCGTTTTGTATCGCACCGCCCGAAAGCCTTGCTTTTAGGTATGAATCCGGGCCCCTACGGTATGGTTCAAACGGGTGTGCCCTTTGGGGAAGTCGCGATGGTGCGCGATTGGTTGGGTATTAATGAGCCCGTTGATCAGCCTGAAATCGAACACCCAAAGCGCCCGGTATTGGGTTTTGAATGTACACGCAGCGAAGTATCCGGTCGGCGTCTTTGGGGCTGGGCACAAGAGCGCTGGGGTTCTCCAGACGCTTTTTTTAACGACTGTTTCGTGCATAATTTTTGCCCATTGGTTTTTATGGCGGAAACGGGTCGCAACATCACTCCGGATAAACTCAAAAAAGATGAGCGAGAGGCACTGTATAGCATCTGCGATGACTTGCTGCGTCAAGTCGTCGAATTGATTGCGCCCAGCGCCATTGTTGGCGTGGGGGTGTTTGCCGAAGAGCGCGCCCTTAAGCTCGCGTTAGATGTGCCGGTTTATCGTATTCCTCACCCAAGCCCCGCAAGTCCTGCCGCGAATCGCGGTTGGTCGGCCATGGCGAATGCGGCCTTTAATGATTTCGGCTTTGCAGTGCCGAAGGGTTGATTGCGTGCCACGCCCGTTACCGTCTATCAGCAGTCTCTGGTAGTGGAAGGACACGTTTTTTCTCGCACCGACCTCTTAAAAAGCCTTGGCGGCGCTGCCTTTTTTAAGCATTTTCAAATAGAAAAAAAATAATTTAATTTGTTATGCTAGACTCGAAGAAAATAATGCGCGGCAATTAAATGATAGTAACAGCTTTAGACGAGGCGATGTTAAGCGAGCAGACCACCCTGCTAATGGCTGGCATTATGTGCTTGGTTTTGCCACTGGTCATGACTTTTTACCGACAACACCGCGAGACGTACCCTGGATTTGGCATTTGGGTGGGGGCATTTCTTTGTGCGGGTATTGGATGCTTGCTCGTTGGCCTAGAGGATTTAGTGCCAGTCTGGGTCAGCGTTTGGTTGGGGAATGTTTTCATTCTGGCTTTCCCCGCGTTATTGGCGCTTGGCCTGAACGTTTTTTTAAACCGACCACCTCTTTTTGCTGCATATTCGGCAAGTATTGCAATCTACGCCGCCCTGCAAGGATGGTCACTTGTTACTGGGCTCAGTGCGGGTTTCAGGAGCGCACTGTTCACCGTTTTTGTGTTTTTCTACGTAGTGCGTTTAGGTTTCAATATTTATCGATACACGCCGCATGTTTTGGGGCGTCACGACAAGCTGACACTCACAGTGATTGCTTTCGGCGTCGTAATCGTAATACTACGTTTCGTTAATCTCTTGTTTGAATCAGTGTACGAGAATTCGTTTGTTTTTGATGACGTTGATACCATTTTCATTATTCTTCTGGTCCTCGCGTCGGTTGCTATGGTTATCGCGACTATTTCGCTTAATCAGCTGAGATTGGAATTTAATTTGCGGACGACGTCTCAAGAGCTGCAGGAGCAAACGATCGCTCTGGAAAAATCCAATGATAAGCTAGCGCAATTGGCCCTAACCGATTTTTTGACCGGCCTCAAGAACGTCAGATTTTTCGATTCGGAATACAAAAAGCTTTGGGAAAATTCGACCACTTCGGGCACGCCTCTGTCGATTATTTTGCTAGATGTTGATTGTTTCAAGCTTTATAACGATTCGTTGGGGCATTTGGCTGGCGATGAATGTCTTAAGCGCATTGGCGAGGTTCTGCTGACTCACCCTGGGTTCCACAGGGGATTGGTGGCGCGAATTGGTGGCGAGGAGTTCGCTATTGTTATGGAAAACAACGCAGAGCAGGCGCTTGAAGAAGCTGAACGAATAGTTGCAATTGTTGAGCATCTATCTATTCCACACCCCAGTTCTTTGGTCGGGGCCTCGGTTACCGTGACTGCTGGTGTTGCTACCCGATCATCTTTGGATTCAAGTCGGGAAAAATTATTATCTCGAGCTGACTATGCCTTGTATCACGCTAAGTCGCTAGGTCGCAACCGCGCCATGGCGGCATAAAGACCAGAGTTTATCGTTGCTGTGTTGCGCCCTAACGTTTTGCATGATCTTCCGCGTGTCCGCGCAGAGTGCGCGCCCGACTCTTGGGCTCTGTTGGGCGATACGCGATTAAGCTACGCCGATTTGGCGGCGCAGGTTGAGGCGCTTGCACATTACCTTGCTGGGCAGTATGCCCCGGGTTCGCGCGTCGGTGTTCTGGCGTGGAACAGTAATGAATACCTGATTTTAATCTATGCCTGCTCGGCGGCAGGTTTGGTGCTGGTACCCTTAAATACCCGCTTGGCAATGGCAGAGTGGCAGTATCAGTTGCGGTCAACGCGCCCAGGTTTGCTGGTCTATGGGGCAGAGTTTAAAGCGCAAAGTGTAGAGTTGGCGGCCGAGCTTGAGTTTGAGTGCGCGCAGATTGACTCGCTGGTGCTGCTCGGAGCCAGAGGCTCTGGTAGTCCCTTGCCTTTGGTAACGCCGGACAGCCCCGTCTGGGTTTTACACACCTCTGGATCTACCGGTAAACCCAAGGGCGCGATGTTAACCCATCGATCGTTTTTAGCGGGTTTGGAATCTGCCGCACAGGGCCGCCCAGTCTTAGAGACCGATGTGTACTTATACCCGTTTCCTTTGTTTCACGTGTCGGCGCACAACGTCTTTTTGCAGCACCGACACGGTGCCGCAGTTTGGCTGCTGCCCGGGTTTGACGCCGATCGAGTATTGAGTCTGTGTGAGCAAGGGCAGGTATCTACCTTGAGCCTTGCGCCGACTATGCTTGCTATGCTGCTCGATCACCCGAGATACTCGCCTGAGAAATTAAAAGGTGTTCGAGCGATTGGTTATGGGGCATCAGCCATGCCGCTACCCCTCATGCAAACGCTGTTGAGTACTCTGGATATCGAGCTGTCGCAAAGCTATGGTATGACAGAGCTATCGGGCAGCATCTCGTTTTTGATGCCTGACGATCATCGCGAGGGACTCACGGATGCAAGCATTATGCGTTCGGTCGGGCGCCCCGTGAAAGGTGTTGAGGTCACTGTCCGGAATGATCAGGGCGATGTGTTGCCCACAGGTTCCATCGGTGAGGTATGCGTTGCAGCGGATCAATGTATGACAGGCTATTGGGAGCGGCCGCACGAGACAGAGAGTGCGATTGGTGCAGGGTTTTTGCGAACCGGGGATTTGGGCGTCTTCGATGACCGAGGGTATTTAACCTTGGCGGACCGCAAGAAAGATATGATTATAAGCGGCGGCGAAAATGTGGCCTCCCGCGAGGTGGAGGATATTCTTGCAGCACATGAGGCGGTTAAACAGGTAGCCGTGGTTGGATTGCCCCATGAACGCTGGGGTGAGATCGTCTGCGCCTGTTTGGTGTTGCGTCGGGCTGTTGAGGCTGGGGAGCTGGATGATTTCTGCCGGACGCAGTTGGCTGCATTTAAATGCCCAAAACGTTACGTCACGCTGGAATTGTTGCCCTTAAATGCCTCTGGCAAAATCGATAAGCCTGCCCTAAGGCAGGCCCTGCTGGATCAGTCGCTCAGCTAAGATTGAGCGAATTTTTGAAAGTCTGCCCACAAGGCTTGAGCCGTCACATCGATTATCGTGTTACCCGCTTCAATCGTTGCCTGAGTCGGGTCTGAACCGATGCGGCCATCTGGGAAGTTAGCTCGGTAATGCTCAGCATCCGTGAAGGAGCCGATCGGAGCAATTTTTGGTTCTAGCGTTTGGTTCCTGACTTGATCAGGGTAAGCGGCATAGGTTACCGCGACTTCGGAGGCCGTCGCGTGCATGCCATCCCCTGACGGATGCAGTTCTTTGCATTTCGCCATCACCGAGGGTAATTCCCACCAGTTTTTCGAGGTCATGCGCAGGGCGGGCTGGCGAGCAGGAGAGGGCTCGAAACTGCGTTGTGCATATACCTCGGCGAATGCCGCTTGAATCGTTGCGGTGTTGCCCCCGTGGCCATTAAACCAATACAGTTTTTTAAAGCCGTGTTTCGCCAATGACAGGCTCCAGTCTGCGATAGCCGCAATCATGGTTGAGGGGCGAAGCGTCATGGTTCCCGGAAAGCCCAAGTGATGTTGCGCACAACCCACATTAAAGGTTGGACCTATGAGTACACCGTGTTCATCACCAACCCGCTTTGCGATCACTTCGGGGCAGATCGCATCGGTTCCAATCAGGCCTGTTGGACCATGCTGTTCCATCGAGCCGATAGGGATAATAATAGCGTCCGACGTTTTCAGATACTGCTCGATATCGGTCCAAGTACTCAATGAAAGTTGCATGCTTAGCGCCTCATGTTGGGGTCTTAAGTATACGAATTGGGATGGGTGATTGTCATCAGGGTCAAGGAGATTACCCCAGCCCTTCTGTCGCTTAATGGCGGGATACTATCAGTCGCCAGTCACGCAAGTGCCGCGTCGATGTGACGTAAAAGCAAGAAGGTTTATGCGCCACTCTCGATCATTGAAAAAGTCAGGCTCTGTGCTAATCTGATTCGATCTTTGCCTAGAATAAGAGAGCACGAAACTATGACAATATTTCGAACGTGGCTGGTATTTATGTTGATAGCCATCAGCGCGTATACCGCGGTAACTGTGCAGCAATACGGATGGAATTTGTTCACCCCATTTTTCTCAGAGATGCTCACGTATTCTTGGTTTGGGCAGTTCAACTTAGATTTTATGTTTATGCTAAGTTTGTCGGCATTGTGGGTGTCATGGCGACACCGCTTCTCGCCAGCAGGTTTTGCCTTGGGCGTCCTGGCCTTTTTGGGCGGTATCTTATTCTTAACCGTATACTTACTGATTCAGGCTCGATATTACGATTCAGTCGATTCTTTGTTATTAACTCGCGTTGATGGGTGAGTTATCGCAGAGGCTGTCACAACCCCATTTTTTGGTGGGGCTCATCGAGTATTGCTATCCGATGTGTCTCAAAGACGTTGGAATCTTGTGTTAACGAGCGGGTGCGTCGGCACTGCAATTGCGGCGCGAGTGGCGCTGTGGCGCGGGGTGGGTACCGTGTTTCAAGTTTCCTCAGTTTAAAACCGAAGATTGCAATATTGTGGTAAAAGCGCAATCGCGTTGCCTGTCGTTTTTTTAGGGGGCAAACTTCAATTGGTCAGGCCAATTTTTCATTGACCTGTCTTTGTCGGTAGTCTAACATGCCACCGGTGGCAGAAAAATAATCAGGAGATCTCCATTGTTCGTATTTGCCCTTGTTCGTGAGGCTCGGCGCCTTGCAATGGCGTTAATGACGCTGCTACTCGTGTCTTGTGGCGCACAGCAAGATGTCATGGTGTTGCGAGTGGGGCACAGCCTAGATCCCTCGCATACTGTGCACAAAGCCATGCTGAAGATGGGAGAACGCTTACAGCAATTGTCGGGCGGAACGATGGCGATCGAGCTCTATCCGAGTGGTCAGCTTGGATCTGAGCGTGAATTGATCGAGCTTCTGCAGATTGGCAGTTTGGCCATGACGAAAGTGTCGGCGAGTCCGCTTGAAGGTTTCGTGCCAACGATGAAACTCTTCAATATCCCTTATTTGTTCCGCGATCAGGAACACTTTTTTAAGGTGCTCGATTCTGATATCGGGCGTGACATTCTGGCGTCGTTAAAGCCAGCGCAATTGCTGGGTTTGGGCTATTACGATGCGGGCAGTCGCAGTTTCTATACCACCAAAAAGCCCGTGGTGACGCCTGCCGATCTGGCAAGTGTAAAAATACGTGTGCAAGAAAGTCAGGCAGCGATGGCTATGATTCGCGCGCTTGGCGGCAACCCCACGCCGATTTCCTGGGGGGAGTTATATACCGCTTTACAGCAGGGTGTGGTCGACGGCGCTGAAAACAACCCACCCAGTTTTTATTTGTCGCGTCACTACGAAGTTGCGCCTTACTACATTTTGGATGAGCACACCTCGGTACCTGATGTCATTTTGATTAGTCGTTACGTGTGGGAGCGTTTATCTGAGCAGCAGCAGGCTTGGTTGCAACAGGCGGTGGATGAATCTGTGGATTTTCAGAGAGCGCAATGGCAGTTGGATACCGAGGCCGCCCTAGCAGCGGTGCAAGAAGCTGGCGTTCAGGTCATTAGTGCCGACAAGTCACAGTTTCAACAGCAGGTGTCGGGGCTGATTAATGAGCTCAAAGCGGGCGAATTGGGGCCGATGATTCAACGCATTGAGGAGGTGCAGTGATGCAAGCGTTAACACAATGGTTGGATCGCGGTTTTCGCGTGCTCCTAGTGGGTTTAATGGCCAGTATGGTCGCGGCGGTTTGTTGGCAGGTGATTTCCCGTTACGCCTTGAATGATCCCGCCGCTTGGACTGAAGAAATGGCTCGGTTCTTGTTGATGTGGATCGGATTGTTGGGCGCTTGCTATGCCTATCGTGAAGGGCAGCATCTTGGCGTTGATTTGTTTCCAAAGAGTCTAAGCCCCGCGCGATATCGAGTATGGGCGTTGTGCGCACACTCTTTAGTGATTCTATTTTCTGTCATGGTCCTGTTAATTGGGGGTGGCCGTTTAGTCTATTTGACGGCCTCGCTAAACCAAACATCGGCGGCCTTGGGTGTACCGATGTCGTGGATCTATATGAGTCTGCCTCTGTGCGGTGTGATGATGATTGTGTACGCACTCGATGCCATGTTGCATCCGGAGCAACCCAGTACAGAAGGAGTGATGATCGATGGCTGAGTTAGTATTGGGTTTAATTTTTGTTGTGCTGCTGTGCGTCGGCGTGCCCGTTGCTTTTTGTATTGGTTTGGCCACGATGGCGGCACTGCTGATCAGTATCGACACTTTGCCCGCACTCACAACGATGGCGCAGCGTATGGCGGGGGGCTTGAACAGCTTTTCGCTTCTGGCCGTGCCCTTATTCATTTTGAGCGGGGTTATCATGGGGCAGGGTGGAATAGCTCGACGCCTCATCGCGTTTGCCAAGTGTTTGGTCGGTATGGTTCCCGGTGGCTTGGCCTTGGTCAATGTGGTCTCGTGTACCTTGTTTGGGTCGATATCGGGTTCCGCTGTTGCGGCAAGCTCTGCGGTAGGTGGCTTTATGCTACCTGAAATGGAAAAAGACGGCTTCGATAAAAACTTCGGTGCGGCAGTGACTGCCACCGCTGCAACAACGGGTTTACTCATTCCGCCCAGCAATATTTTGATTGTTTATGCCATCGCTAGTGGTGGTGTTTCGATTGCCGCCTTGTTCTTGGCGGGCTATTTGCCGGGTTTGTTGCTTGCGAGTGCACTGATGCTGGTTGCCTACATTCACGCCAAGCGTCATAACCTGCCATCGGCCGGCACGGTCTCGTTAGGTTATACGCTCAGAGCCGCCTTGGACGCGGCGCCCAGCCTGTTCCTGGTTGTGATTGTGATTGGCGGAATAATTGGCGGCGTATTCACTGCCACCGAAGCGGGGGCCATTGCTGTGGTGTATTCCCTTGTCCTCGCTGGACCTATTTACAAGGAAATTACTCGGACACAGTGGTTCGCGGTGTTTTTAAAAGCGACTGAAACCACCGCAATTGTGATGTTTTTGGTGGCCAGTTCTGTCGCGATGTCGTGGTTGCTGGCGTTTAACAATATTCCGACCCAGGTCGCCGAGGCTTTGCTCGCGGTCAGTGATAACCCGCTTATTATTCTGCTAATTATTAACCTAGTGTTGTTACTTGTTGGTTCATTTATGGATATGACACCGGCGGTACTGATTTTTACACCCATTTTTCTGCCAGCGGCGGTGGAGATGGGCATTACGCCGCTGCACTTTGGCATCATTATGGTATTGAACTTATCCATTGGGCTGTGTACCCCACCGGTGGGCTCGGTGTTGTTCGTCAGTTGCGCGGTCGCTAAAACCAGCATTCACAATATTATTCGGCCGCTCTTGCCGATGTATGCGGCAATGTTGGTCGTGCTGTTGCTGGTTACCTATATTCCCGGGATCAGTGAGGCTTTGCCCAAAGCCTTGGGTTTAATGGCTAAGTAGGGCAGAGATATGTTTGATTTTGCACAATTAGGGTCTTCTAAAGTGCTTGCCATTGGCGAATGCATGATTGAGCTGGCCTTCCCTGAGGGCTTGGTCGGCAGTACCCCGAATTCGCGAATCGCCATGGGGGGCGATACGCTCAACACCAGCATTTATATGGCGCGTTTAGGTGTGTCAGTCTCGTTTTTGACGGGTTTAGGCTCTGACCCTTACAGTGAGTGGCTGCAGCAGCAATGGCGTGAAGAAGGTGTGGGTCTAGAGCAAGTTCACGTGCTTGAGCATGCCCTACCGGGGTTGTACGCCATTCAAACCGATGAGCATGGCGAAAGGTCGTTTCACTATTGGCGCGCGCAGTCTGCTGCTAAACAGTGGTTTACTCAAGCTGACTCTGTGCCCGAGTGGTCTCAAATATTTGCTGGCTACAGTGTGATCTATGTGTCGGGCATTACGCTTTCTTTAATGTCAGAGCCTGCGCGTCAGGCCTTTTACGAAGCAATAAAGCAGTGGAAGCGTCCAGATCGCACTTTGGTGTTTGATATCAACTACCGTGCTCGGGGTTGGGCGTCAGTATCGGAAGCGGCCACAAGCCTTAACGCGATGATTGGGTTGACCGATGTGGCTCTGCCGACATTAGAAGACGAAATTGCCTTGTTCGGTGGTAGTGAGCAGACGGTGATAGAACGTTACCGCGATGCGGGTGTTCAAGAGCTGCTGATCAAGCGAGGTCCTGAAGGTGTTCTATTGGTAGACGTTAACACCCAAGAGTTGGTGCCAGCGTTGCTGGTGGATAATGTGATTGATACCACCGGTGCGGGTGATTCCTACAATGGCGCTTACTTGAGTGCTCGTATCAAAGGTATGAACCCGGTGGACGCTGCAAAGGCCGCGCATGGATTGGCCGCCAAGGTGATTGGTTGTCGAGGTGCGATTTTGCCGAAGGAGTTTATGCCTAGTGTCATTTGATCTTGAGAGCGGCAGTCTATTTACTCGTCGCCAAGTAAATGTTGGGCTCGCGAGTGCTTTAGCTGTGCTTGGCGCGTCGGGTTGTTCGAGCCTGACGCCGACTCATTCTTGGTTAAGTGCTGACGATATTGTCGCGCGAACTCAGGCGCCAAGTATCCCCTCCGATCGGTTTGTAGTGGAAAATTTTGGTGCGGTCTCCGATGGTGTTTTCGACTGCTCTGATGCGATTCAAAAAGCTATTGAGCACGCGGAAAGTCAAGGTGGCGGTACTGTCGTATTTACCCAGGGTGTGTATTTAACCGGGCCAATCCATCTGCGTTCAAAAATAGCACTGCATTTAGAAAAAGACGCCACTCTGAAATTTGTTACCGATCCTAACCGCTATCTGCCCGCTGTGTTCACGCGTTGGGAAGGTATGGAATTAATGGGTTTCTCGCCCTTAATTTACGCCTATGGTTTAAATGACGTCGCGATTACGGGGCAGGGTACTTTAGATGGTGGTGCCAATGATCAGACATGGTGGCCCTGGAAGGGGCCCCACAAAGAGGCGCATTGGGACTTGATTGAGGGGCAGGATCAAAAGCCTGCGCGTGATTACTTGTTTGCTATGGCCGAGCGAGGTGTGCCACCGCGAGAGCGAGTGTTTGCTGATGGTGGTTTTTTGCGGCCGCCCTTCCTGCAGTTCTATGACTGTCAGCGTATCTTGGTCGAGGGCATTAAAATTACCAATGCACCGTTTTGGTTAATTCACCCTGTGCTGTCGCGTGATGTGACGATTCGTGGTGTTCACTGCCAGAGCTACGGCCCGAACAGTGACGGCTGTGACCCGGAATCTTGCGAACGAGTGGTGATAGAAGATTGTGTGTTTGATACGGGTGATGATTGTATCGCTCTTAAGAGTGGCCGTAATGCCGACGGGCGCCGTATCGGCGTGCCGTGTAAAGATGTGGTGGTTCAGAACTGCCACATGAAAGAGGGGCATGGCGGCGTTGTTATTGGTAGTGAAATATCGGGCGGTGTAGCAAACGTGCATGTGCGGCATTGCACTATGGATAGCCCGCATTTAGAGCGCGCTATTCGCATTAAAACCAATGCGCAACGTGGCGGTTTGATCGAGCATTTGCGCTACTCCAAAATTACGATCGGGTCGGTAAAAGATGTCTTCGTTATTAACTTTTATTACGAAGAAGGTGATCGCGGGAAATGGATGCCTTTGGTTAGAGATATTGAAATTACCGACTTGACCGTTGCCAAGGCCCAGCGAGTGTTCAATTTGCGTGGTTTTCCTCAGAGCCCGATTACAGACGTATCACTGCGGAATTGGAATGTGGTGGAGTACGATGATTTTGGCGTGATCGATGATGCAAAACTATTTTCTGCGCAGCAGGTTGTGCTAGCGGGAAAATCCATTAATAGTGGCAAAGCTTTGTTGAGTAAGGATGTGCATGAATAACGACGTAAAATCGGTTGCTACTATTAATGATGTCGCTCGCTTAGCGGGGGTATCAAAGCGTACCGTCTCGAGGGTTTTGAATAACTCAACAAAAGTGAATGAGGCGACACGTCAGCGCATTCTTGCGGTAATAGAGAGCTTAGATTATGCACCTAGCACGCAGGCGCGAGGCTTGGCCTCGAGTCGCTCTTACTTATTGGGCTTATTATTTGATGATCCGAATGCCGTGGTGATTCACTCTGTGCAAAAGGGCGCATTGAAGGCCTGTGCAAAATACGGCTATGAAATGGTCGTAAAACCCATCGATTTTCGTGCCGAAACGCTTATTGATGAGGTTCTTAAGTTTGTTCGCCGGTCCAAACTTGATGGCGTGATCATGTTGCCACCAATTTCGAATAACGATGCGTTAGCACAGGCCTTACGAGACAAGGATATTTCTTACGTTCGGGTGGGTGCTAAAGCTGTCGATGAACCTGCACGAATGGTGGTGTCGCAAGACCGAATTGCGATGCGTCAAGTTGCTGCGGCTTTTGTGGAAGCTGGTCGTAAAGAAGTGGCTATCGTCGTGGGGCCTCGCGATCGAGGGGCGTCTATCGAGCGTCTTGAAGGCTTGCAAACGGCCCTCGAGGATTTGGGTTCGCCCTTGCAGGAACATTACATCGTGCAGGGTGACTTTACCTACGAAAGTGGCTTGCAATGTGCGGATGAGCTCTTGGATTTGAAAAATCCACCGAATGCGGTGTTTGCCAGTAATGACCAAATGGCTATTGGTATTATTCATCGCGCTCAGGATCGCGGTGTGCGAATTCCCGAAGACTTGATGGTTATTGGCTATGACGATGACCCTATGTCGGCGCGTTTACGCCCGTCTTTGTCGACGCTTTCGCGACCGAATGAGGCGATGGCAGAAGCTGCCGCAATGCGCCTAATGAAAGACGTGGGTGACGCAGAGGTTCAGGCATCTTCAGAGCCCCTGGTCTTTGTTCCACAGCTGATTCAGCGAGATTCTACTCGCACCCATTAAAACGATTGTTCGTAGGCAAAATTATGCTCACGCTGACCTTAAGTAACGAAGACAATGTTGCCGTTGCCCGGACCGCTCTGGCCAAAGATGTGTTGTTGCCTGAGCATCGCGGGTTGGCGTGTCGTTCGGACGTGCCCCAATTCCACAAAGTCGCGATCAAGTCGATCGCGAAGGGACAACCCGTGATTAAGTATCGTCAAGTAATAGGTGTTGCCCTGACGGACATTGCTGCGGGCGAGCATGTGCATGACCACAACTGTGGCATGACCGATGAAAGAATAGCTCCCGCGACTAAAGCAAAGACGGCAGAGTTGCCCCCTGATATAGAAACCAGCTTTGAGGGTTATTTACGCGCAGACGGTGAAGTGGGAACCCGAAACTACGTAGGTATCATCACCACCGTGAACTGCTCAGCATCGGTGGCCAAAGCTATAGAACAGTACTATTCGCAAGCAGAGGTGGCCGGTCGTTATCCCAACGTTGATGGCGTTATTGCTATTACCCACGGTTCAGGTTGCGGTATGAATAAAGGCGAAGGGTATGAGCTTCTTATGCGTGTTTGCGCTGGAATGTCGCAGCACCCGAACTTCGGTGGGGTAATGCTTATTGGCTTGGGGTGCGAGGTGCTGCAGTTGAGTGCTTTGTTGGACGCGCTTCCCGACGATGTACGAAAACGGTCGAACACACTTGTGATTCAAGAGCAGGGCGGGACTCGGGCGACCATTGAGGCGGGTATCGAAAAAATGGCTGTGCTTTGCGAGGTATCTAATACCTTGAGTCGAACGCCTCAGCCGGTGAGTAAGTTGCGAGTAGGCTTGCAGTGTGGCGGGTCTGATGCGCTGAGTGGTATCACCGCCAATCCTGCACTGGGGCGCGCGATGGATATTCTGACGTCCTTGGGTGGCACCGCGATCTTGTCGGAAACCCCAGAACTATACGGTGCTGAGCAAATGCTACTGGCGCGCGCCGCGTCTGACGAAGTAGCTGATAAATTAAACGACCGCTTAGCTTGGTGGCGAGAGTACGCCGGCAAGAATGGCGCGCAGTTAGACAACAACCCCAGTCCGGGGAACAAAGCGGGCGGTTTGACCACAATCTTGGAAAAGTCGCTGGGGGCCCAAGCTAAAGGTGGTACTAGCACGATGACCGACGTCGTCGCGTATGCGCAACTTATTCGCAAGTCAGGTCTTGTGATTATGGATAGCCCTGGATATGACCCTGTGAGTGTGACCGGCCAAATGGCGTCAGGTGCCAACCTGATATGTTTTACCACCGGCAGAGGCTCGGTTTACGGCTCTAGACCTGCCCCCAGTATTAAGTTGGCAACGAATACACCTATGTACGAGAAAATGACATTGGATATGGATTACAACTGCGGTGAGATTTTTGACGGCGAGATTAGCCTAGAAGACGCGGCCGTTGAGATTTACCGGACTATCGTCCGTGTTGCGTCGGGTGAAAAAACTAAGAGTGAACTGCACGGGATAGGCGCGCTCGAATTCTTGCCCTGGCCGGTCGGCGCGGTTTTGTAAATTTTTTTGTCACACGGTTGCCACCGGTAGCATTTTTGGGTTAGCATTTGTGCTACCGGTAGCATTTTGCGTGAGCATCCGTTTTTCTGCCGGACAAGATGCTCGTGGTACGCATATAACTTTAAATAGCGACACCTGAAGGTGACCCGCAAAACAAGAGGGATGTTCAATGCGAACTCAGTTAAAAAAGAAGCAGTTAATTAAGCAGATTGCCTTAGCTAATATGCTTGTCGCCGGCGCAATGGCTGGTCAAGTAATGGCGCAAGAAGGCGAGGACGCGCAATTAGAAGAAGTTGTTGTCACGGGATTCCGTGGTTCACTTCAAGAAGCCTTGTCGACCAAGCGTGACGAGACAGGTGTGGTTGATGCCATCATGGCGGAAGATATCGCCGATTTCCCAGATATGAACCTAGCGGAATCGATTCAGCGTATTCCGGGTGTGTCAATTAACCGTGTTAACGGCGAAGGTAAGCAGGTAACGGTTCGTGGTTTGCGTGGTGACTTTAACCGCATTCGCATTAACGGTATGGAAGCGATGAACACGACGGGTTCAAGCGATTCCTCTGGTGGTGCTAACCGTGGTCGTGGTTTCGACTTTAATACTTTTGCCTCCGAGCTATTTAATTCAATCGTTGTGCGTAAAACTGCTTCTGCTTCAGTAGAAGAGGGTTCTTTGGGTGCTACTATCGATTTGCGTACCGCACGCCCCTTCGACTATGACGAAGGCACTACAGTGGCGTTGTCCGTACAAGGTATGTCAAACGATTTGAGCAGTGGTACCGATCCTCGTTTCGCTGGTTTAGCCTCGTATGCAAACGACGATAAAACTTTTGGTGCTTTAGTCTCGGTCGCTTACTCGGATCGCGAAATTATCGAAGAAGGCTTTTCGACGGTCCGTTGGCAGGACGGTACATTCCGTTCGGTAGAGGGTGTTAACTGCTCGGCAAACCCCGCTGATCCGGGCTGTGTGGCCACAGATACCAGTTCATTGAATTATCACCCACGCATTCCTCGCTACGGCCGTTTAAGCCATAACCAAGAGCGCTTGGGTATTACGGGTTCGTTACAGTTTGCGCCCAGTGAACAAACCACCATCTCGTTGGATGGTATGTATTCAACCTTTGAGGCGACCCGTGACGAAGAATACTTAGAAATCTTCTTCCGTAGCCAAGAAAAGAATATCGACGTTATTGACTACACGATTAACTCTGCAAACAACACGATGGCTTCGGGAACGTTTGACATCAGCCCTGTCGGCAATGGCACGCATCCGATTCGAAGCGAGCACCGCTTTGATGAGTTGAACACCGATTTTACTCAGTTGACCCTGACTATCGAGCACGATTTTAATGATCGTATGCGCGGTACTTTGTTTGCAGGTAATTCCAAGTCAGAGTTTGATAACCCACGACAGACTACTATTTTGGCCGATGCTATGGGCGATATTACCGGCGTCACCTATGATTTCAGCAAAAATGGTAAGGCGCCATCAATGACCTTTGGTTCTTTGGATGTTACTGATCCGTCGCAGTTTGCATTTACCGAATTCCGTGACCGTCCTCAAAATGTTGATAACTCATTCAGCACGGTACAGGCTGATGTGGAGTACGACTTGAGTGAAACGATGACTTTGTCAGCTGGTGTAAGCTGGAAGGAGTTTGAGTACAACCTGCGCGAGAATCGTCGTGAAGGTACCTTTGGTTCTTTGGTTTGTGCGAATAATCTCGCTGAATGTGACCTGGATGGTGATGGAACCGATGATATTGTTGGTTTGCCTTTAACAGGTGCTTTGGTTGGTCAGCTCACTGGTTTTGGTGATGGTTTGCCCGGTTATGTGCCAAGCACTTGGGTATCACCTAATGTTAATGCCGCGGTTGCCTTGATCGATGGCTACAACATTCCAGCGGCATTCCGTGCCTATCAGGATGTCGTAGAAGAAGATACGGGTGCATGGGCGCAGTTGAGCTTCATGAGCGAATTGGGCTCAATCCCCGTGCGTGGTGATATCGGTTTCCGCTACGTTGAAACTGAAACAACCTCTACCGGGGTTGTGAGCGGCGTTAACGTAACAGTCGTAAGACAGTACGAAGACTTCTTGCCTTCATTGAACTTAGCGTTTGATGTGTCGGAAGATGTGATTGTGCGCTTTGCTGCGGCTGAAGTAATGACGCGCCCAGGGCTTAGCAGTCTGACTCCTGGAGGTAGCCTTGACAGCTACTCGGGTGAGCCATGGACTTACAAGCGTGGTAACCCAGGTTTAGACCCTTATCGTGCGACAAGCTACGACGTCGGTGTTGAATACTACTTTGCCGATGAAGCGTTGGTCTCGTTCTCTTATTTCTTAAAAGACGTGAGCTCATTCTTCAACTCAAGCGGCTCGATCTTTGTACCTTTCAGCCAGTCTGAGTTGCCCTTGAGCGCGGCTGTGCCTTCGAGTCCTTTGCGTGTAGCGTTGGATGCTGGCGAAGATCCTCAGGTGGAGATTTCGCAGACCTTGAACGGTGGTGACGCAGAGCTTGATGGCTTTGAAGTGATTTACCAGCAGCCTTTCAGCTTCTTGCCTGGCAAGTTGGCTAACCTAGGCTTCACGGGTAACTACACCAAAGTAGACTCTGATGAGATCATCGGCTTCTCGCCCGACTCGTACAACGCGACACTGTACTACGAGGACGATAAGTGGAGCGCGCGTGTATCGGTTGCTTATCGCGATGCGTACGTAACACGTTCGGCTAATTCGGCTGGTCGCGATGAGCGCGGCGTTGCTGAAACTACCAACGTTGATTTCTCTGCGTCATACCAGTTGAACGATGAAACGACATTGACCTTTGAAGCCCTAAACCTGACAGACGAGTTTGAATACCAGGTATTCGATGCGGCGGATCTGGTGAACGTTTATCATCACACTGGCACCACTTACATGCTTGGCTTCCGCTGGAACCCAGAGACTCTGTAAGCACCCCGGTTCGTTTGGAAGTCTGTCTGAATGAACGTTCTATGCCGCCAAGTTTTTGGCGGCTTTTTTTTGAGTCCTATCTCTGCAGGTAGGGGTGATATTGAATAAGTTTCTAGACCCGTCAACAGATGGATCGTATAGATAGTTGAATTGGTTGGTTATCGCTAGATGGAGAATATCGTGAAAATTAAAGCCTGCTTATTTGGAGTTTGCGTTGCATTATTGGTCGGATGTCAATCCGACCAAGCGACGCACCTTGGGACATTGCCGCTGGCCACGTTGACCGTAGTAAATCCTTCGGCGTTTGATCGATCCGACGAAGCCATTGTCATAAATGGGGCCCAGCTAGGGTTAGAAGATGGTCAAGCCATTACAGTCAAAGATCAAGATAAGGTACTAGAGTCGCAATGGATTGATCGTGATAGTAACGGTAGTCTGGAGAGTCTTATCGTTCTTGCTCAATTAAAAGCTGGTGCTGAACACAGCCTGCAAGTTTTCGGTGCTGCGCCGACTGCAACACCAGCGCGAGTGAGCGCTGAAGTCTCTGTCAAAGAAGGCGGCCAGTGGCAGGGGCAAAAATACGTTGGCGGAGAGTTCAAACCCGTCGAGGCGCTTGTAACACCTCCTCAATACACGGATCACTCAGAATATATCCGCTATGAAGGTCCCGGCATTGAATCTGAGTTAGTCGGCTACCGTCTGTATTTGGATTGGCGAAACGGCCTTGATGTTTTTGGCAAAACGCAACCTAAGTTGGTGCTAGACCAAGTCGGACTGGATGGTTACCAGAGTTATCACGAACCCGCCGATTGGGGTATGGATGTTCTTAAGGTTGGTCAATCTGCAGGGTTAGGTGGCTTTGGCGCTTGGCAGAACAACGAGGTGGAGCGGCTTTCTAAGGTCTCTTCACGTGGTGTTAAGGTAAATGCGGGTGGCCCGGTTTATGCTCAGCTTGATCTTCAGTACGAGCAGTGGGATACGGGTACTTCCGTCACCGATTTAGAGGCACAGCTCTCTATGATCGCAGGCTCTCGCTGGGTTGAAGCTCGTGTGAAATCAGATCCTCATTTACGCGAACTGGCTGTGACTATTCCGAAGCATCCCAACGGTAAGGTTTTTTTTGGTAACACCGATATTACTGGGCATGCGTGGTCCTATTTGGCAACGTTTGGACCTCAAGCAGTGAGCGGTGAGCCATTAGGCCATGCGGTTTTTTTCAAGCGCCGCCAGTTTCGCGAATTCTCTGAAGATGAGCACAACAATGTGGTCGTCATGAAGAGCAATGCGGGCGATTTTCGTTATTTTTTCGGGGCGACATGGGGCGGGGAGTCGCAAAGCAACTGGACGGAGCAAAGTTTTTTAGAGGCTATTGAGCGGCAGGTAAAGCGTTTGACCATGCTGCCAAGAGTTGAAATTGATTCCGCATACAGTCAGCAGCAGAAAAAGGCCCTTGGTCAATCGTCTGTGGCGTTTTCGACCCAAGCAGCTGAATCTGAGATTAGGCGTCATGATCAAGAGTTAGCGTTTGGTGCTTACGATTCTATGCGTTTGCGGGAAGCTAATTGGGAATACACGATGGGTTTGTTGACCCAAGCTATTTACGAGCACGGCGCGCATATCTCAGATCCTGAATTGCAACAATGGGCTCAAGGTATTGTCGATAGCTACATCACCGAAGAAGGCGACATACGAACGTATCGCCTAGAAGAGTTCAATATTGATCGCATTAACTCGGGCAAGATATTGCTACGCCTGTACGAGGATACTGGTGAGGAAAAGTATTGGATTGCTGCTGGGCATCTGCGCGAGCAGTTACGTCAGCATCCTAAGCTAGAGGCCGGACCTTACTGGCACAAAAAACGCTATCCCTTCCAGCTTTGGCTGGATGGTGTTTACATGGCGATGCCTTTTTTGGCTGAGTATGCGCTTATGACTCAAGATGATGCTGCGATTGAGCAGGTCATTCATGAATTTGAAGTCGCGCGACAATTCATGCGAGATGCGGAGTCTGGCCTGTACTATCACGCCTGGGATGAGGCAAGAGAGCAAGGCTGGGCCGATCCAGTTACTGGCTTATCGTCCTATTTTTGGGGGCGCGGCATGGGCTGGTACGCGATGGCACTTGCCGATACATTGGCTATCTTGCAAGGCGAGCCTGAAGAGCGTCTTGAGCCACTAAAAGCCATGGCAGTCGAGTTTGCGACAGATATCCTCAAGTACCGCAGTGCACGTGGGCTTTGGTTTCAAATATTGGATCGCGGCGAGCAAATCGGTAATTATGAGGAATCCAGTGTCACAGCGATGTTCACTTACTTTTTGGCAAAAGGTGCCAACATCGGTGTGCTATCAGATACTTTTGGTGATGCCGCTCTCGCAAGTTACGCTGCGATGCTCGAGCACTTCGTGCTGGTTGATAAGCACGAGCAGCATCATTTCACTCAGGTTTGTCATGTGGGCGGTTTGGGTTATGGGCGTGATGGTTCTTACGCTTATTACATGAGTGAGCCGATTATGGACAATGACCCGAAAGGCTTGGGTCCCTATATCATGTTAGGACAGCAAATTGAGTCGCTACGAGCGTCTTTACATTAAGTGTTACAGAATTGAAGGGAGATAAAATATGACCACATATGATGTGCGTTATGCGATACATGAAGATCATTATAAAACGCTCGATACCGAGGGCTTGCGCAAGCATTTTTTGGTCGAAACAGTCTTTGTCAAAGATGAGGTGTGTCTAACCTATACCCACTACGAACGCATGATCGTCGGTGGCATTTGGCCGGTGAGTAAACCTGTTCGTCTGGAGACGATTGATTCGTTAAAGTCGGCGCACTTTCTGGATCGGCGCGAGTTGGGTGCGATGAATATTGGCGGTCCCGCTCGTATTACAGTAGACGGGGAGATTTTTGAGTTGGCGCACAAAGAGGCCATATACATTGGCGCCGGCAACAAAGAGGTGGTTTTCGAGAGCCTGGACGCAGCAAACCCAGCCAAACTTTATGTGAACTCGGCCCCCGCACACACAAGCTATCCAACGAAAAAAGTCGGGCAAGAGGACGCTGATGTGCTTGCCTTGGGTTCAACCGAAACGAGTAACAAGCGCGTTATTCGCAAGCTTTTAGTGAACTCAGTTGTGCAAACCTGCCAGCTCCAAATGGGCATGACTGAACTTTTGGATGGTAGTGTTTGGAATACCATGCCGGCGCATATTCATGATCGGCGGATGGAGGCTTATTTTTACTTTAAGGTTCCCGAAGATCAGGCCGTATGTCATTTTATGGGTAGCGAAAAAGAAACCCGTCATCTGTGGGTGAAAAATGAGCAGGCGGTTGTTTCTCCCCCGTGGTCAATGCACTGTGGTGCGGGTACGGCCAGCTATATCTTCATCTGGGGGATGGCCGGCGAGAACCTAGACTACGACGATATGGATAAATTTAACGCGAGTGACATCTTATAATGAGCTTGTTTGATTTAAGCGGTAAAGTCGCACTGGTCACGGGTGCGACTCATGGCTTGGGCTTGGCCATGGCCGAGGGTCTGGCCGCTGCTGGCGCAACTATTGTGATCAATGGCCGCAGTTCTCAAGACAAACTCGATAATGCTGTCGCGAATTTGCGTAGTCTAGGCTATAACGCGTCGGGCTATTTATTCGATGTGACTGACGAAGCGGAGGTTGATAAAGCGGTTAACACTATTGAGTCCGAAGTCGGCCCCATCGATATTCTAGTGAACAATGCAGGTCTCATTAAGCGCATTCCAATGCTCGAAATGAGCTTGACTGACTGGAATGAAGTCATTTCGACGGACCTCACCGGTGTTTTTGTCATGACGAAGCCTGTTGTTCGCAGAATGATTGATCGTGGGCATGGAAAAGTCATTAACATTTGTTCGATGATGAGTGAACTAGGCCGCTCGACGGTAGGTGCCTACGCTGCTGCTAAAGGCGGTTTGAAGATGCTCACGCGCAACATGGCTACAGAGTGGGCTAAGCACAACATTCAAGTGAATGGTATTGGACCGGGTTATTTTGCGACCGAGCAAACAGCGCCTATTCGAGTCGATGGCCACCCCTTTAACAACTTTATTATCGAGCGAACGCCTGCGGGGAGATGGGGCGACCCAGAAGATTTACAGGGTGCTGCGGTTTTTTTAAGTGCATCGGCAAGTGATTTTGTGAACGGACAGATCCTGTATGTCGATGGTGGGTTGCTTGCCACGATTGGGCGGCCGAGTAACGAAGTATGAGCGGAGCCAGCGCTGAGTCAATCGACCGTTTAAAATCATTGAACCGATCCATCCACAATAAACCGAGAAGACCCATTAAAGTTGTGCAATTTGGCACTGGTGCTTTTTTGCATGGATTCGTCGATTGGATCGTCAACCGTGTTAATCAATGTGGTGAGTGGAATGCCGGGGTCGCCTCGGTGAAATTACGCGCCGGAAAATCGCAAAGCTTAGATGCCTTGATGCGGCAAGACGGGCTATACCACGTGAACTGCCGCGGTATCAATGAACGCAATGAAGCTGTGGACGCGATAGAGCTCATTGACACCGTCCAGTCTGTTGTGAAGCCGCACGAAAACTTCATCGATTTTCTAAGATTGGCGCAAGAGCCTGAGCTAGAGTGGATAGTTTCTAATTCCACCGAGGCTGGCTTAGTCTTCATCCCTGAACCCTTTTCTATGCGGACCTCGGCGCAAACCTTTCCCGGACAGCTGACTCAATTTCTATATCAACGCTATCGAGTACTAGGCGACACAGCGAGCGACTTGGTGATTTTGCCCTGTGAATTGCTCGACAATAATGCCCAGGTGCTAAAGGATTGCATCCATAACTATATCGATTGTTGGGGGTTGGAATCAGCTTTTAGCCATTGGTTGAAAGCCACATGCGAGTTTTGTTCGACCATTGTCGATCGTATTGTGACGGGAAACCCCGCCAATGCTCGCACCGAGGCTCTGAGCAACGAGATTGGTACAATAGACGATTTTATAATCGAGGCCGAGTATTATCACCTTTGGGGTATTCAGGCTTCAGGTGATTTGGCGGCAACGTTGTCGAGTCGTTTCGCTGAAGCGAAAGGGCTTAACGTGCACGTAGTGGATGATCTCGATTTATTGCGGAAGCAAAAAGTTCGAGTCTTAAATGGCGTTCATACCGCAACAGTCTTGCTGGCCTGTTATCTCAAGGTGCGAACGGTTAGCGAAGCCATGCAGCACCCCTTGCTGCGTGCTTACATGGGTAAGTATTGGTCTGAAGTCGTGCTACCTTCAATGCCGAGCTTTTCCGATGTTGCTTATATTAGCAGTATTGCCAAACGCTTTGAAAACCCTTTCCTTGAGCATGAGTGGCAAAGTATTGTCCTTAACTCTTTTAGTAAATGGCGCGTTCGTCTGCTTCCAGTCCTTATCGATTTGTTGGAGCAAAAAGAGGGCCGCCCAGAGATATTGCTGTTCTCGCTGGCTTTATTGCTTGAGATGTACATATCGGCAACATGGCGTAACCCGTTAGGCTTGACTGACAACGAAGCAACTCTCTCTGCACTCGCCATCCATGAGTTGACTTGGGATGGGTCTCAACGAGCGTGGCAAGATGTCCTGTCAGATACTGCGTTGTGGGGACAAACCGTGGATTTACCGCTACGTTGGATTGCGCTCTTGTCTGATTTTAGCGCCAAGATCCAGCGGCAAGAGATCAACGACACGCTGACTTTCCTGGCAAGCGATTAATCAGTATTGGTTCTAACTGGGGGGAGGCGCTGCCCTCCCTTATTTGTTTTTTCAAAAACCTAGAAATCAGAATAGGGCGCGCGTAGCCTTTTGAGCTCTTCTGCGACAAAGTCAGCAATGACTTGTGCACCTTTTTCATTCAGGTGAGTATCATCGGCGATGCCATCTGGATAGTTGGGGTTTAGGTCCGGTGGAAGATGTAAAAAATAGTTCTTCGAGGCTTGCTCTCCTATGCTCAAAAGCCAATTACGACTAAAAGCATTGGTGTCGATGAGCGGTACATCTAGCGCGCGTGCTAAGTCGCGCATGACTTGGGCGTAGGGTCGATGAGTTTGGATAACATGGCCATCGGCATCAAATTTTCGGCGAGCAATGGGGGTTAGTAGCACTGGATAAGCCCCCTTCTCGCGTGCGTCGTCGATAAATAAGCGAAGGTATAAGGGGTAATCACGCCAGGGGTCTACAAAACGTTTGTAGTCGTAAAGCTTCTGGTCGTTGTGCCCAAACTGGATGAGCACTATATCGCCTTCATTCAGTTGATCTGCGACGGCTTGCCAGCGGCCTTCAGCGACGAATGAGCGGGTGCTACGGCCATTCCGTGCGACATTTTTAAGTATTGTCGCGTCGGATAATGCGTTACCAAAGGCCTCCCCCCAGCCTGTTTCTGGGCGATCCTCTGATGCCTTAATAGAAGCCGTAGAGTCGCCGACAATGTAAATAGTCCGTGCGCTAACATCAGTGGCGAGTACAGCTGAAAACAGTAGGACGATAAGACTCTTCATAGAAAACAATCCTTCAGTGGCAGCGACGTCGTTTTTAGTTCGCTAATAACCCATTGCGCAACGTGTTCGGCACCGTCTTCGGTAAAGTGGGTATTGTCCATGCGACCTTCAGGGCAGCAAGGATGAACGCCCGGGCCTATATGAACAAACCAGTCGATGGTTTTTAGTACACCAGCGTTCACAAGCTCGTGACTGCTACGCTCAAACAGGTCTATGACGGGAGTGCGCGTCTCATTAGCGACGCGATGTACAAGGCTAGGGTAAATACCATGCATGTCTCTCAGCTTACCCTCGTCATCGAAGTAGCGGCGCACGACAGGGGTAATTAACACGGGGTTGCCAGATTTTGCCCTGACATCGGATACCATGTTTTGCAGATTCGCCTCATAGTCCACTGGAGCTGTGTAGCGCTCTGGATGTTTGTACGATGCGTCGTTGTGACCAAACTGTATTAAAACCCATGAGCCGGCGCGGACTTGTTCGACCAATTCACTCCAGCGATTTTCTGCAATGAAAGATTTGGTGGATCGTCCGCCCTTTGCTAGATTGATGATTTCGGTTGAGTATTCAGCAAAACGAGGAAGCACCTGCCCCCATCCGAACTCGGGGTTTTTGGCGGGATCAACGTTTTGCATCGTTGAGTCGCCGGCCATCAGAATATGGCATTGCTCTTCATCCGCTTGGGACTTCGCAGCGAGGGGCAGCAAAACTAAAGAAAGAATTAAAAGTTTTCTAACCATTGTTGATACTCTATTAGCGCACGCGCGGGAAAGGTTTGATACCAGCCGTAGTGACGTTGACGCTCTGTCGAAATTTGGCTTACCTGTGAGTAACGTCGGCCGTTGCGATCTCCAAATATTGCCTCGCCAGACACGGGGTCAATAAAGCGTGGCCACAGGTCCGGTGCCTCACGGTCCGTGATGAGCTGACTCTGACCCTCAGAATTTCTTTGCCAGCGCTTGCCTGTTAATTTGGTTTTTTCAAGCCACTTTGCTGCGGCATTAATTGCATTTTGTAAGGTGAGCGAGGGATTAGGAACTCGCATCAATACGACAATGAGATCTGCCGTTTCTGTGGTTGCGAGTGCCGCGGGTTCAAATGAGCGTGCACTAACTAACTCATGGGTGATAGGGTCGTGTTGCTGCCCCCAAGCAGCCAGGTCGTCGTTAATCCAATACTGCTCGCTGACAATGTGCTCGATAGCTCGATCAATGCTGATGCGGACACTGTTTAATAAGTTATCTTGAATTTGGTAGTTTTCTGGCCGCTCGCTGACGTCAATTAATAACTCTAAAATATTTGCTGTGACATTGTCGTTATGTGTACACAAGTCGTGATAACCACCGCGAAGAGGAAAGCTTTGAGGCCAGCCACCGTTGGGCATTTGGGCGCTGAGGATAAGTTTGAGCCCCTTTTCGATGGCTTGCCTTACCTCTTCATTTGAGCGCGGGTTACCCAATCGTGCTAACAAACGAAGTTCGGACGTGGTTGCGCCATTATCAAACGTGGGTACGTAGCTGGGTTCTCGCCCGTAGTGTTGGGTTTCGAGTTTCGCTTGATTAATAAAGTCAGTGTTCTTAGACCAGCCACCGCTGGGTGTTTGGAAAGATAGTAAATTCTGAACTTCTTTGTCTGAAAGTAGCTTTATGGATTGGTAACGATTGACTCGGGCTCGCCGCAAAGACGAGATGTCCGCATTGCGTTGTAGGGACTTGTTGTCTCGATCCAACAGCCTAGAACTCTGAAGCTTATAGTGTGTCCAAGCATCACTAGAGTCCATGGGGAGTCTGTCATCCGCGAGATAGTCCGTATTTGATAGAGGTTTTTTCTCGTCGGTACGCAGGGTATTCAAGAAGGCAATCGTGGTATCCATGGCCTCGCTTAGCCATGGCTCGAACAGCCAGAAAGTATGTGGCGTATCCGGGATTTCGTGTACGAGACTAGGTGTGCCGAATGATTTTAGTTTGTCTACCAACTCATTTCGCCCGGCGTGAAAACGCGGGTGTGAACTGTTAATAAAAGCAAATGGCGGTGTGTTAGCGGAAACATGGGCTAGGGGGGAAACCTCTCGCCACAACACAGGCGCTTGTTCGGTTCGCCCGCCTAACCACAAACTTAAGTATGAGAGTTTGCCCGGTCGATCTTCGTGGTAACGCACCTGCTTGGATTGCGTTTCGACAATGCCATCAAAGTTAACAACGACGTCGATGATACCAGGCTCTACTTCGTTCAGGCGAACGCCAAGCAGGCTTGCCATGTGGGCACCAGACGAGCCGCCAATTAAGCCTATGAAGCTGGGGTCTAGATTGTATTGACTCGCGTGTGTCTTAAGAAATGACAGCGCTTGCTCTAGGTCCCTCATGCCCGCAGGGTACAGGGCTTCACGAGAGGTTCGGTACGAGACTGTCGCGGCTGCATATCCGTGCTCTGCTAGGCTCTTCGCAATGGCCAGAAAGTGATCTCGGTGTCCGCTTCGCCAAGCACCGCCGTGTATCAACAGCATCATCGGAGTGGGAGCGGTTGATTCGGGTAATACCAGGTCAAGAGTCTGTGTTTTACTGACATTACCGTAAGTGATGTTTGAGATTACCGTTGCGCTGGTTTGGCGTCGAGGATTCGCGAGTTTAATGTAGGGGTATTGCTCGTGGTGTTTCGTCCACTCGCGCTCCATGCTGTAGTCGGGCATTTCACCCTCAACAGAGGTTCGCACACTGCCCTCGGCTGCGGCATAGTCTAACCATAACTTATCTTCCGCTTGGCTCAGTCCCGTTGCGGTGACAGCAAGGCTAACGAGGACAGTTGAGAGTAACTTCAAGGTCGACATCAGGATGCCAATCTCCTAGTACCGCCATGGGTTCAAAGGTTGTCATTTGTTGATATTCAAGTTGGCGTCTGCTCGTGCTGTGACTCCCGCCAGGTCCGCAAGAGGCATATTCGAAGAATCTAGCATCTTCTGGCTGGAAATACGTTTTGCCTCCCTCTTTGGCTGTGCCACCCATCGGATGCCAAGGATGTGTTTGAATATGTTCGCCCATCCAATTCGCAATAAAAATGCTTTGGCCGATTGCATTTGGGTCGGCATACCGTCCATCTGGGAAGGTGGTGGTAGGGTGCCAGGGCCGACCTAAACCCATGGTATTGGGCGCTACGCCTGAGTTGGCGGTTAATTTGTTATTCCAGAAGACCAAACCGTAATTTGTGCCGATATCCGTGCTAGGCGCAGTCAAATAACCGATGGTCTGCATGGGTTTAGCACGAGGCTCGGTGACAATGGTATTGCCAACAAACAGAGCAGTACCAGCTCCGAAAATAAAATCGACATGGCCACTGATTGTGCTATTTATAAACAACGAGCGTCCGGCTAGGGTAAACAAGGTGTCTTGGTAGCCTTTAATTTCACCCAACTGGAACAGGAATCGGTCGCTGCCTTTGTCCAGCATCAAAGCGACCGCTTGCGAGCCGCGTTGTTTGGCTGGGTCGTTCTTGTCTAGCGCATCATTGCTCGGATAATCGTAAGTATTGAAGATATTAATGTGTTTGAAAGACACATCTTGGCTGCGAATGGTTACCGTGGCGGAGCGCCATGTTCCGTAAGTTTCATCCGAGCCGGGCATTGGTTGCCCGGCAAACGTGCCGTGATAGATTGTTGACGGGCTATTGGCGTCGCCGATGAAATGTATATTGGGTTGTGTGACGACGAGCTTTTCGTAGTAGCACCCGGACGCAATATGAATTTCTACGCGACGTTCAACGTTGGAGAGCGAGTCCACTGCGGCTTGTATTGTGGGGAAGCAATCGCCCCCATCACCAACGCATAAACTCACTGCTCCGCCGTGCGGCGGGTTGGTTGAGCAACCACTAATCAGCACTGCAAGTAGGGTTGCCCAAATACGCATTAGTCGAGCTTATAAGCGCGTTTAACCAGACCGTAAGTCAGCTCGTGTGCCAACTCATGGGCTTCATCCATTGTGATGCGGTGGTCGGCGACCCACTCGGCGAGCGATACACAGTCCATTCTGCGGGCGACGTCGTGACGTGCCGGAATGGATAAGAAGGCCCGAGTATCGTCGTTAAAACCAACGGTGTTATACAGGCCCGCGGTTTCTGTGGCTTGTTGACGGAAACGACGCATACCCTCTGGGCTATCGTGGAACCACCAAGGTGGCCCCAGGCGCAAGCAGGGGTAGTGACCTGCCAGCGGGGCAAGTTCACGGCTGTATACGGTTTCATCCAGTGTGAATAAAATTAGCGTGAAGTTTGGGTTGTTACCGTATTTATCCAGCAGGGGCTTGAGCGCCCGCACATATTCGGTTTGTTCCGGGATATCAGCGCCTTTGTCGCGACCAAAGGTGTCGAACACGACCTGGTTATGATTGCGGTAGCTGCCCGGGTGTAACTGCATCACCAAGCCATCTTCGACGCTCATGCCCGCCATTTCGGTTAACACTTGGCCGCGGAAAGTGTCGGCTTGTTCTGCTGTTGCTTTGCCACTGAGTACGACTTGGTAAAGAGCCTGTGCGTCTTCCAAGCTCAGGTTCGCGGTCGTAGCTTTGGCGTGACCGTGATCGGTCGAGGTGGCGCCCATCGATTTGAAGAAGGCGCGACGATTTCTATGCGCGTTCAGATAACCTTCCCAGGTGCTGATATCGCAACCGCTGAGTTCGCCAAAGACCTTAAGGTTATCTAGGAATCCTTCAAACTCAGGATCCACGACGTTGTCAGGACGGTAGGCTGTGACTACGCGGTGTCCCCATCCGTCAGCCCGAATTTTGGCATGATGCTCAAGGGTATCTAGTGCGCCTTCTGTGGTTGCAATCAATTCGATGTTAAAACGATCCAGTAGAGCGCGCGGTCGAAATTCATCAGTCGCGAGTTGGCGGTTAATTTCGTCGTAGAATTTATCGGCAGACGCTTCGGTAAACCGCTCGCTAAAACCAAACACTTGATACAGCACGTGGTCTATCCACATGCGTGAGGGTGTTGCCGCAAACAGATGGTAGTTTTTTGCGAACAAGCGCCATATCGCACGGTTGTCGGTGCTGGTCGGCGAGCCATCTGCCGTTGGTACCCCCAAATCTTGCAGAGCGATACCTTGGCTATACAGCATACGAAAGACGTAATGATCGGGCTTGATCAACAGGTCGGCCGCGTTGTCGAAGCATTGGTTATTGGCGAACCATGATGGATCTGTGTGTCCGTGCGGACTGACGATGGGCAAATCTTTGATGCTTTGATAGAGCTCGCGCGCGACGGTTCGCAATTCAGGGTTTGCTGGGAAGAGTCGGTCGGGATGAAGAAGTGAACTGGACACTAGAGTTGGCCTTTTTATGACAAATAATCGTTAGTGTATGCAATCCTGCCACCGGTGGCAAGAGAAGGGCAAAATCGAATGCCTGAGACTTTCAACTGATTGACCCTGCCCAGAAGGTTGATTGTGGTTGCTTTGTGAGATGTGCGCCTGACGTATGGCGAGGCGTCACCAATCGCTTGGCCTTGTTACGACTTCACCGCTTCTTTGACCGATGCTTTGTGCGCCATCATCGTATTGCCAATGGCGGCGAGCAGGCCAAAATAAAGCGCGCTCAAGGCGACCGCTTTAGCAATGTTGAGAATATCGAGCTCGGCAAGTTGCGGTATGGTGCCAACGGTTAAAAACAGCATCGCAGCGAGGTTGATGACTAAGGGGAATTTGCCCAGTATTTGAAGATACACCACCGTGCAAATTACGCTCAAAAATAGCGGCAGGCTTAAATCAGGAAGACCCAGAATCGTTCCCACGTTGTGTGCGAGATAAATCAAAAGCAGGCCAAATAACGAACCAGTAGTGGCTGCAGGGTATTCCTTGAGCGCCAAATGGTGGATACCACCCCAATACAGCAGAAACAAAAAGCCAGCCCATACCTCGGTAATATTGAGCAAGACCACCAGCGCTAAAAAGCCGAGTATGACGGCGATAACGCCAAGCAACACGCCAAATGCGGCGATAGGCGAGAGTGTTGGACTTTCTTGGTTCTGGCTCATATTGGCTCCTTTTTCTTTGGAGTATAGACGTCTCAGAAGTTCTTGGGGATGGCTAACGAAAAATCCTCCTAAGCCAATTGGTCTAGAGTCGCTGTTCCTGTACTTGAGCTCTGACGATTCTGATAATCAAAGTCCCCTTTGAGGCGTTGCGGGATTCGAGTTCTTGCACTAGAGTTGCAGGGATTATAAGAAACAGGTGGTAACGATGTCTGACAGACTTGATGCGGATATTCTGATTACAGGAGCGAAAATTTTTAATAACGGTGATGACGCCGTTATTGAAGATTTGGCGATTGGCAATGGCGTCATTCTTGCCCGAGGAAATCTGGCCGGTAAGGTGGATGCTACAACGGTCATCGACGGTTCGGGTTCCTGGTTGATGCCGGGCCTCTTCGATATTCACACGCATTATGATCTAGAGCTCGAGGTGGCCCCCGATCTGCCGGAGTCTACGCGTCACGGTACGACGACGGTAGTTATTGCCAACTGCAGCTTAGGGTTAGCTTTTGGAAACCAGCGCGATGGCGAGAACGACCCTATCGTGAGTTGTTACGCGCGTGTTGAGAATATTCCAAAACACGTACTGAGCAGTTGTGCCGATAAGGTGAATTGGAGCACGCCAAAAGAGTACCTCGACCATTTAGAGAGCTTAGATTTAGGACCCAATGTCGTACCTTTACTGCCGCACTCGATGCTCCGTATTGATGCAATGGGGTTTAAAGAGAGTATCTCGCGTGACCCAACGCAGGCCGAACTGAGGTCCATGCAAGAAACCCTGGCACAGGCTATCGACGATGGCTACGCTGGATTTTCAACCGATGCATTGCCGTTTCATTATTTGGCGGAACAGCCACACGTCGAAAAAACCATTCCGACTCAATTCGCAAAGTATTCAGAGTTAAAAGCCTTAACAAAGGTACTGCGCGAGAAAGATGCCTTGTGGCAGGCAACGCCGCCCAAAGACAGTATTCTGGGCACCTTGAAAACCTTTCTACTGACCAGTGGTCGTCTGCACGGTAAGGCCCTCAAAACCACCGTTGTGGCAGCCATGGATTTCGCTCACAACAAGCGTTTATCTAAGAGCGCCGTGACCTTGGCTAAGTTAATGAACTCGTCTGTGGTGAAAGGCAAGTTTTATATGCAGGCCTTAGGCGCTCCATTCAAGGTATGGTCGGATGGCGCGATTACGCCTTTGGCTGAGGAAATTCCGGAGTTGCGTCTGCTGAACGAAACGGATTTGGAAGATCGTGAGGCGCGTCTGAGAATCTTGAATAGCCCCGACTTTGCCGACGCGTTCAGGAAAATGTGGATGACCGGGAAAACCGGTTTTAATTTGGCTCGGTTACGTCGAATATTGAAGGCGGAAGATTTTGCCTTGGATCGCGATTTGCGCAGTATGTTTATCGAACGTTGCCCCGTTAAGTCTTGGGAGGGCTTGAGCTTTCAGGTCGTACTCGACAAATTACTCGCCTATCGAACTGGCGATCAAAGCAACCTAAGTGGCGACGAACTAGCTGCCTTCCACGGCGATTTTGCTTGGGTGCAAGATGAAGCTGACTTGGTTCTGCAAATGCTACGCTCATTTGATACCGATCTGACTTGGAACACGACGACGGCGAATCGAGACCCGAAGCGGGTGCGTGAGCTTATTATGGATCCGATTTTGCTGCCGGGTTTTAATGACAGCGGGGCACATTTAACCAATATGGCGTTTTACGACGTGAACTTGCGCAGTTTGAAACTGGCCGCGCAGGGTGGTGAGGCTGACGTCAGCTACATGGTGAAACGATTGACCAAAGACCCGGCGGACATCTTTGGCGTGAAAGCGGGTACGATTTACGTCGGTGACGCCGCCGATTTGATCTTAATTGATCCGGACAAACTCATGGCTCATGACGGTGAAGCTTGCGTGCAGCGACGCTATCGCGAGGAGTTCAATCACGAGCAGTTAGTGAACCGTCCTGACGGGGTTGTGACCACAGTCGTGATTGGCGGTAAGCTGGCGTGGCAGAATGATCAGCCGACCGAAGCCTTGGGTAAAGAAGCCTTCGGCCGTTTACTGAAGCGTGCTAGTTGATTAAATTTTGCCTTGATCAGCCTGCTTTGCGTTGTGCTGCTATGAAATTGCGCCCTCAGTTGGGCGCGCGATAAGCCTTGCGAATAACGACTGGGGTGCTGTGTATTTGCCCCTGCAAAAATTTAATGGAGGTTTCTCCATTCGTTTTTTGGTTGGCGATTGCTTGCACCGTATCCATGCCCTTTAAGACCGATCCAAAAGCCGGAAATCCATGTGTGTCGGGTACAGAACGCGCCCCTTCATCGGCCCAGCTGCAAGCCCGTAAGCAAATGAATATTTCTGGAATCACAACGCCAGTGTCCAATAAATCGCGCGCGAAACTGACGGTTCCGGTTTGATGAGTCAAGCCGGTAAGAGAAGTGCGCTCGACGTCGGGTAGTGTGGGAATCTGAAAGTTGGTCGCTGAAATGGGCCCCGTTTGAGTCAGGGCTCCTTGTAAAATCCCACCCTGAATAAGTTGAGGTCCAGCTTCGCCATCCAAAGATGCAGATCGGTAGAATGTTGCACCATTGTACAAGCCGTTATCGATAATTCTGAGAAAATAAGCGGATGTGATGGGTGCTTTGTCTGTATCAACACGTAGGATCATGTCGCCCAAGTCTGTTTCTAAAATGACATTGACAGCTTCGGAAGTCTGAGGTTTTGCTATGGATGCACTACTCTCAGTCGGGTTGATGCCCGTATCAGATATACATCCGGCCAAAGTCAGGGTCGCTAAGAGTGATGCAATAAGTGCTTTCATCGTTGGTCTCGCTATTTCTTGGTGTTGGCTTTAACTATAACCCTCGATAGCAAAACTAAGATACCATAACACGACGCACTTCATATCATTAGGTGACAATAGTGGACGTAAACTTAACACACTATGACAAAAATAAACCTTTGCTGATGTCGTCAGAAATTCTGTTAGGAAGTCTAGAAGTCGCAGAAGAGTTGGGTTTGTCTGTAGAACCCTCGTTGGTCCTGGCACAGATTGATGCCAAGCAACTGAAAGATCCGGATCAATTTTTACCACTGCATTGTGTCGTGAATTTTTTAAATGATATGGCGCAGCGATCGAACTGCGAACACTTCGGATTCCTGGTTGGGTTAAAACAACCTCCAACGCGGTTTGCTCGCATTGGGCAGTTAGTGAAGTTCGCGGCAACTTTACGAGAGGCTATCGACGATGCACTCAGATTTTCGTTGTTAAACAGTCAGTTCAGTCGGTGGGAGTTGGAGAGTGATGAGATCTATGCGACCTTAATCCGGCGGACTCGGGTCGCTTACGATGAACCCATGATTCAGTTGCAGACCTTAGCGCTTACTGTCGTCTACAAAGCCATGACGGGTTTGGTCGGGGGGCGGGATATTGGCTTGCAGCAGGTGAGTTTTTCGTACGCGCCTCACGCTCACAAGCAGCGAATGGAGGCATTCTTCGGCTGCCCAGTCCATTTTAACCAACCATTCAATGCCTTGATATTTACCTGCAAAGCCCTCGAGCTGCCGATACCGACCTCGGATCCAAAGGTGTATCACTTAATTAAAGCGCAGCTCGAGAACTTATCAAAAGGTCTGACTCACCAGGATGATTTAATCACTCGGGTTATACATCACATTCAGCAGGCAATGGGTTCGCGCTATTGCTCGCTTGAATTCATTAGTCAAACTATGGGCGCACACCCACGCGCTTTGCAGCGGCAACTAGCCGAAGAAGGAGTGACTTTTAAACAGTTACTCAATCGCGTTCGGCAGGGTTTGGCCGAAGAGTATTTGATTAATTCGTCGATCTCCGTCGCGGAACTGTCGAGCTTTTTAGGTTACCGCAACCCCAGCGCTTTTTCCCGAGCGTTTAAACGTGAGTCGGGCTTGTCTCCCGACCATTGGAAAGCGTCCAAATTAGCCGCCGTGAGTTAAATTTGCGTGCGTTTTGTGTTTGCCATTGATCACGTTTCAACTATTTGGGCTCATGCCCCACGCTTGAAATTAGCCAGACAAACTCGGGTCTTGTCGCGTTATGGTATATAGCGTGTCGTATAATGGTATGAGGTCTGTCGCGTAATGATATTCTAACTCCTCTTTTTCCTCGTATAGTTTTTATGTCAATCAGGCTCAACTCACGCGCTTGGTCCACTTGAGTTGTTAAATCTAACGACCAAACACTATGACGATAACAATCCGGAGTTATTAGAATGCACGCACAAAAGCGTTTACAAAAAACCGCGATCGCCGCAGCACTGTTAGCCATTGCCTTTGAAGCCCCAGCGCAGACCCTAGAAGAAGTTGTGGTTACCGCGCAGCACCGCGAAGAAAATTTGCAGGATGTTCCGATCGCGATTACCGCAATAAGCTCAGAAGAAATCCGTACCGCAGACATTAGCGACCTCAATAGTATCTCTGTACGTACGCCTGGTTTTAGCATGGGTACCTTTACGCCAGCTCAGCCGCAGTTATTTATTCGTGGTGTGGGTTCAAATGCTGATGGTGCTGCAGAAGACCAGTCGGTCGTGGTGTTTTTAGACGGTGTTTACGTAGGTCGTACCGCAGGTCAGGCTTTTGATCTGTTCGACCTCGAGCGAATCGAAATACTTCGAGGGCCTCAGGGTACCTTGTACGGCAAAAACGCAGCGGGTGGTGCGATCAACTTGGTGAGTCAAAAGCCCAGCGAAACATTCAGCGGCGCCGTGGAACTGTCAGCTGGTGATCTAGGGTATTTCTCGACTCGTGGCAAAGTATCGGGTCCTTTGTCTGACACACTGTTCGGTAAAGTGTCTTTCACCTACAAAGAGCGAGACGGTTACGTTGACTCACTCGTCGCTAATTTAGATGATTTTAATGCTTATGAAAGCCAAGGCATTCGTGCGCAGTTGTTGGGTCGCCCATCGGATACGATGGAATGGTTGCTCACCGTTGATGCGTCCGATGATTCTCGCACCGGTCCCGGTCGAAGCGTGGGTGATCAGTTTTTGCAGGCAACCATCGCGGGTTTGGGGGGCTTCGCGCCCGGCTTCTATCAGAACATGCTGACTCAAGAACCTAGCTCTGATGTCGACAGTCAGGGCGTCTCTTTGCAGATGGACTGGGACGTCGGTAATGGCACGCTGACCTCGATTACTGCCTATCGCGAAGCGAATGCAAAAGTCACCGACATCGCCTTTGGTGTGGCTTTTCAATACTTAGGCCTTGGCAGCCTTGATAACTCAGTCGATGAAAGTAGCTCACAGTTCAGTCAAGAAATTCGCTACGCAACAGATCTAAGCGACACAGTGTTTTTACAAACCGGCGTGTACTACTTGAACGAAGATGTAGATCGCTTAGAGAGCTTGGATATCGTATGCGGTAACTTGTGCGCTGGTTTTAGCAACAACTTCTACAATGCAAGCAACCCTTTACCTTTGTATGGCAGTGCTGATCAAACCAATGAAACGAACAGTTACGGTGTGTTTGCTCAGGCTCAGTGGTCAGTGAACGATCGAGCCGATGTCACCCTAGGTGCCCGATACACTCGTGAAACCAAAGACGCGACGAACGTCGGCACACCTGATGGTGCCTTTGCTATCTTGGCGCCTTACGATGTCAAAATGGACGAGAGTTGGAGTGCATTTACGCCGAAAGCGGCCATTAATTATCAGCTCAGTGAAGATGTCATGGCTTATGCCTCGGTATCGACGGGTTTCAAGAGTGGCGGCTTTCAAGGGTTGGCGCCAACCGGCATTGCGGCCTCTACTCCCTTTGATGAGGAAAACGTCACGACTTACGAATTGGGTTTAAAAGGTACCTTGCTTGACGGAGCTATGCGCTTTAACGGTGCGATATTCACCTCAGACTACGAAGACCTTCAAGTATTAGTGTTGACTGTGCAGCCCGATGGCTTACCAGGGCCTCAGTTGACCGCCAATGCCGGTGAAGCCGAAATTACAGGTATTGAGCTAGAAGCCCAATGGCAGGTGACTGACATGCTGCAACTGGCAGCAACCTATGCAAATTTGGATACCGAGTACACTCAGCTCGATAATGATTTGGCGGTTAATGAGGGGAACTTGCTGCGTAATGCGCCTGAAAATGCGTACTCGATAAGCGCCATTTTCGATATGCCACTCGCCTCGGGTGCCAGCCTGAATGCTCGGGTCGACTTCAGCCATAAAGACGATGCCTACCAGGATATTCCCAATCAAGAGGCCGCAAAAATGATTGAGTATGACGTGGTGAATCTGCGCGCTGCTTATGTTGCGGAAGGCGCACAGTGGGAGGTCGCAGCTTGGGTGAAAAATGCGACCGATGAGGAGTATTTGCTGCACAACTCAGTGCTAAACCCAGGGCTAGCACAGTTGCCTCTACCCGCGGCACCGCGTACTGTAGGTGTTACTGCTACCTGGAATTTCGGTGAGTAGCACTGAAGGAGAATAACAATGAAGTTAGGTAAACAGCTACTGATTTCGCTTGTTGCCGCCAGCTCTATGCTGGCGCACTTGTCTTATGCTGCCGGAGCAGCACAAGAGGGCGAAGAAATCATTTCAAGCATCTTGGCGATGGGTGTACCTGCGCCAACCATTGCTCCACCCAGTGGTGAAGAAAAGCTTGGCAAATTCGAGCATTTGGTCATCGCGAATGCCATGGTCATTGATGGTACGGGCGCGCCGCCGCAAGGGCCTTTGTCGATTCACATCGAGGGTGATCGCATTGTCAATATTACGGGGGTGGGCGTCAGCTCGATGCATCTCGACGGCGACCAGTATGGGCCTGACGTCAAAGTGATCGACGCTACTGGTAAATATGTGTTGCCCGGTTTTATCGACTCTCATGTTCATTACGGCACACCCAGTCACATCTTTGGTGGCGCGCTTACTGACTCTGAATATGTGGGCAAACTTATGCTTGCTCATGGTATTACGACTTTACGCGACGCCGGCGGATTGATGGGTCTGGGTTGGACTTTAGAGCACAAGCGTCTAGCGGAAGAGGGTGTCATTTCTTCGCCGGACATCGAGTCTTATGTGGTGTTCCCAGAAACACTAAACGACCCTGACAAGGCGCGTGATTGGGTTCGTGCTGTAAAAAAACGTGGTGCCGACGGGATCAAGTTTTTAGGGGCCGCACCGCAAGCTTTAGAAGCCGCTATTACAGAGGCCAAAAAGCTGGGTATTGGCGCAATGTTTCACCATTCGCAAATCGCAGTAACGCGCTGGACAGTGCTGGATAGTGCCAAAGCGGGACTCGATTCGATGGAGCATTGGTACAGTTTGCCCGAAGTCATGTTTGAAGAGCAAACCGTCCAGCATTACCCCTTGGATTATAACTACAACAACGAGCAGCATCGCTTTGTCGAAGCCGGAAAACTTTGGCGTCAATCGGCGAAGCGCGGCTCGGACAAATGGTTGGAAACCATTGATCAGTTGATGGCCTATGATCTGACTTTGGTTCCGACCTTCAGTATTTACGAAGCCAACCGAGATTTCAGCCGCGCGCGAACGCTCGAATGGCACGATGAGTACACCATGCCCTACATGATGCGAGCGTTTGACCCCAATCCCAAAGCACATGGCTCGTATCATTTTGACTGGACCACGCAAAACGAAGTCGATTGGCAGGAAAACTTCCGCTATTGGATGAGTTTTGTTAATGACTACAAAAATGCAGGCGGTCGAGTCGCAGCAGGTTCTGATAATGGCTTTATCTATGGCACTTATGGCTTTGGTTACATTCGTGAACTGGAAATGTTGCAAGAAGCTGGCTTTCACCCTCTTGAGGTCGTTAAGGCGGCTACGAGTGTTGGTGCCCAACTGCTGGGTTTGAATGACACGGGCACGATCGAAAAGGGCAAAAAGGCTGATTTGGTGATTGTGTCGGAGAACCCACTGCGCAACTTTAAGGTTCTGTACGGGACGGGCCATTATCGATACAACAAAGCTTTGGGGCGGACCGAACGCGTGCAAGCAATCGATTACACCATCAAAGATGGAATTGTGTTCGATGCTAAGATACTACTGACACAAGTACGAGACTTGGTGCAAGCACGCAAAGATCTCGAGGCGAAGGCGGCCAAATGATATTGAGTCAACTTTTTAAACGATGCAGGTCTGTTGGCCTGGTAGCGGGCCTTGTGTCCGCTTTTTTTTGCGCTCAATTGAGTGCTGATACTATTGATGATTTTGCTGACCGATTTATTGATTTGGGGTTGCGATTTCAAAATTACGATTCCTCGGCCTATTTGTTCTTGGGTGATAAAGCTTTGGTCACGGAGGCAAAAGCCGATGACGTGAGTTTGCCGGACTTGTTAGTGAGTTTAGAACGCTTGCACGAGGAGATGAACGTTTATCAAACCGACGATGCCGTTCTGAGCAAACGCTTTAAAGACCTACGCGGTCGCGTCCTCGCCATGCAAGTTCGCGGGAAAATCCTGTCAGGCGAGATACCCCGCGATTTTGAAACCGAGGCCAAGCTAACCTTTGATGTAACCGTTCCCCACTACAGCGAAGAACATTTTGTCGAGCTCGCTCAACGGCTGGACGCTTTAATTCCGGGCGATGATCCACTGCCGCAACGCGTTGAACGTTTCCGAGATGAATTTGTTATTCCCCCCAGTAAACTCAAGGACGTCTTGAGTGTGGCGATCGAGGAGTGTCGGCGCCGCACCAAGTCTTATCTGAACCTGCCTCAGGATGAACATGCGGAACTGGTGCTCGTGACCGGCATGCATTGGGTCGGATTTACGGTGTATGAAGGCAACAGCTTCAGTAAGATTTTGCTCAATCAAGAGGTGCCAGTTCATATCGAGCGGGCGCTTGAACTGGGCTGCCACGAGGGTTACCCCGGCCACCACGCGCATGCCTCGATGTTACAGGAAGAGGTGATTAATAAGCGCGGCTGGAAAGAATACGAGCTTATTCAGTTAATTGGTCCCATGGCTGTAATGAACGAGGGTGCGGCGAGTTACGCGGTTGACCTGGCGTTTACACGAAGCGAGCGCTTGGCCTTCGAGCGCCAGTATTTGCTCCCACTCGCGGGGTTAGAGAAGACAGACTTGGAACGCTACTACCACTACATCGATATTATTGACGAGTTAAACTACGCCCGAACCGAGGTTGCTCGGAAGTACTTGTATGGCGGGATGTCGTTTGATGATGCAGTGCAATGGCTTATCGACTTTGGCTTAGAAACACGCGGGACAGCAACACAAAGAATGCGGTTTATAGACGCCCAGCGTGCGTATGTTGTGACGTATAACTACGGTAAAACCTTGGTTAAACGCTACGTTGAGCAAGAAGCTGGAGAGGACTTAGACGCTCGGTGGGAGGTGTTTGAAAGGGTGATTTTAACGCCGATGTCTCCCTCTGAACTCGAAAGCGCACTGGGAATTTGACCCCAGCGCGCGCTATTTTTACAGTTCGACGCTGACGGCACTGGCCGCTGTCAGGGCCTTGTTTTTGGCTTGCTCGATTGAGTCGCCGCGTGCGAGTGCTACCCCCATGCGGCGTTTGCCGGACACCTCGGGCTTGCCGAACAAGCGCAGGTCGGTATCGGGCTCTGTGAGGGCTTGGGCCAAATTGCCGAACGCCGTTTTATTGGATTCGCCCTCGACCAAGATTACGGCTGACGCCGATGGGCCCCGTTGACGAATGATCGGAATGGGTAGTCCCAGCAGGGCGCGGGCGTGTAAGTCAAACTCCGATAAGTCTTGAGAGATCAGCGTAACCATGCCGGTATCGTGCGGACGGGGTGATACTTCGCTAAACCAAACGTCGTCACCCTTGATAAATAATTCCACACCGAACAGCCCCCGGCCGCCTAAGGCATCGGTGATTGTTTTTGCTATGTGTTCGGATTTTTCTCGCGCGACAACCGACATGGCTTGAGGTTGCCAAGATTCCTGGTAGTCACCGTCCTCCTGACGGTGCCCAATTGGCTGGCAGAAGCTGGTACCGTCGATGTGTCGCACTGTGAGGAGCGTGATCTCGTAATCAAAGTCGATAAAACCCTCGACAATGACACGGCCCGCTCCAGCGCGGCCTCCTTCTTGGGCGTATTGCCAGGCACGTTCAATGTCCTGCTCGCACTTGACCATGCTTTGGCCTTTACCTGACGAGCTCATGATCGGTTTAACAATGCAGGGAAATCCTATGGCAGCCACCGCTGCCTGAAAATCGTCGTAATTGTCTGCAAAACGATAGGCTGATGTCGGTAAATTTAAGGTTTCTGCTGCGAGAGTGCGAATGCCCTCGCGATTCATGGTGAGCTGTGCCGCTTTGGCGGTGGGGATCACGTTGAATCCCTCAGATTCAAGTGTTACGAGGGTGTCTGTCGCAATCGCCTCAATTTCAGGGACAATGTAATCGGGTTGTTCTTGTTCGATAACGGCTCGCAACGCATCACCGTCAAGCATCGAGAGCACGTGACTGCGGTCAGCAACCTGCATGGCAGGTGCATTAGGGTAGCGGTCGCAGGCTATGACTTCTACGCCGAGGCGCTGTAAAGCAATAACCACTTCTTTGCCGAGTTCACCTGAACCGCAAAGCAGAACCTTGGTGGCTGTGGATGAAAATGGGGTTCCGATGGTTGGCATAAGGATCCTTGATCTTTGTGTCATAGCGGTCATCTTAATGGGAAAACGAGGGATTCAGCAATGACGGCACTTGTTTATCTTTTATGTCTCGATTGCCAAAACCCACGTTCTCTCGAAAGGGCTATTGCACTGACATAACTTGCCCGCCTGGCAAAGCTGGCGTAGTGTAGCGGCCCAGTTTCGTATGGAGATGGTCTGCCCTAAGAAGTAGACCCACAGTATGTCGTCGTCACATTTGTTCAAGAATCGCTCTTTTGTTTTGTACCTGTTACTGCGGGTATTTTTGAGTCTAGCTGTCACTGGTTTGGCCGTCTCTGTGGGTTGGCACATCTACGAGGCTACCGGCAACCCGATGGATTTGGCCTTCATTGGATTGACTCAAATCGTACCCATTTGGGCTTTGTTTTTGGTGTCTGGTTGGATCGTTGACAACGTGCCCAGGCGACGCGTACTGCAAATCACGATCGCCATTCAGATGCTGACTTACGCTACATTAGCGTGGCTGTTGCGCGACGGGGTGCAGGACGTGGGGTGGATTTATATTCTGCTTCTGATTAATTCCTGTGCGCGCGCGTTCGTTGGGCCATCGATTCAATCGATTTTGCCAGGATTGGTCAGTAAGGCTGAACTTTCGCAGGCAGTCTCAGTAGCCAGTACGGTGTGGACAACCGCGACAACTGTAGGACCTTTCGTTGCCGGTTATTTGTTGCTTTGGTTTGATGTAAAAGTGTACTGGATAATTGTTGCGTTGATGCTGGTTGCTTTCATCGCCGTGAGCTTACTTGAGGAGCCAGCAATGATTAAAAAGGCGCAACGAGAATGGCGTGACGTGGTTCAAGGCATCATTTTTGTTTGGGGTAATCCACTGGTGTTTCCTTCTATGGCGGTTGATTTATTTGCCATCATGATGGGAAGCGTTGTGGTACTTTTGCCCATTTACGCCATGGATATTTTGCAGGTGGGCCCTGAAGGCTTGGGGTATATGCGAGCCATGCCTGCTTTGGGCTCTGTGGTTGCTGGATTGGTGATTTCAAGGTTTGGACACGGTTCACATTCTGGTCGGGCTTTGTTCTTGGCCCTCGCGGTATTTACGATCTCGATTGTGATTTTTGGTTTATCCGAGTTGTATTGGTTGAGCTTGCTCGCCTTATTCATTTATGGCGCATCCGATATGGTCAGTGTGATATTGCGAACGAGCATTGTGCATTTAGCTACCCCAGATGAGTTGCGCGGTCGCGTGAATGCAGTGAACTCACTGTTCATTGCGTCATCAAATGAGCTGGGCGATTTGCGCGGTGGCGCCGCCGCGGCTTGGATGGGCGCAGTGCCTGCTGTGCTTGTGGGTGCTGCGTGTACCGGAGGCGTCGGTCTTATCGCCTGGTGGCGATCAAAAGATCTCAGACAGCTTAAATCTGCCGCGGAAATTTAGTCGCACGCACTGGGTGTTATCAAGGTCGGCAGTTGGCAGGCACTTGAACGTAGTATTGCGTCTAACAACCCATGCGGAGGCTGAACTGGCGCTCCGCAAGAGTTGTGTAGGGTCATAGCTAAGCTTGGCTGTCTTCTAACTGATAGTGTTTGATCAGGATTTCAGCTACCTCAGGGCGAGAGAACTCGGGTGGTGGCGCAATGCCATTGCCCAGCATTTCGCGAACCTTAGTGCCCGACAGCAGAATAAAATCTTCTTTTGAGTGATCTTCTGCTTCGTTCATCATGACCACGCGACCCAACTTTGTTGAGTACGCGGTGTGATCAGCTTTGAAGATTTCGATTTCTAAAGCGCCCTGCGGCACCTGCTCGTCAAAAATAGTCTGTGCGTCGAAGGCACCGTAGTAGTCGCCCACGCCGGCATGGTCACGACCGACAATAAGGTGAGTCGCACCCATGTTCTGGCGGAAGACTGCGTGCAGTACTGCTTCACGAGGGCCGGCGTATAGCATATCGAAGCCATAACCTGACACCATCACACTGTTAGCCGGAAAATACACATCGACCATTTTGCGAATACATGCATCGCGCACATCCGCTGGGATATCGCCTGCCTTTAATTTGCCCAGCAGCATGTGAACAACACAGCCATCGGCTTCTAAGCGCTCCATGGCCATGCGGCACAGCTCTTCGTGAGCACGGTGCATGGGGTTACGCGTTTGGAAGGCGACTACGGTTTCCCAGCCACGTTGTTTGATTTCGTCGCGAATTTCGCGTGCTGTTTGGAAGGTCTCCGGGAAGTCGCTTTTGAAATAGCTGTAGCTCAACACTTGGATCGCACCCGATAACAGGGTATTGCCCAAATTCAAGAAGGTGGCCACACCGGGGTGATTGGGATCTAGGGTGCCGAAAATCTGCTGGGCCATTGTCTCTAGCTGCTCGTCCGATACCACCTCGACGGTCTCGACGATCATGGTGGCCATGATCGGGTTGCCCGCGGTGTTTGGATCGCGCAAGGCAATTTCGTCGCCGACTTTGATGTTGCCAGCGTCATTGGTTAGGTTAATCACAGGCACGGGCCAGAACAAACCCGATTTGGTGTGCATGGTTTCGGCAACGCATAGGGCGTCTTCCAAATTCATGTAGCCGGTGAGTGGGTTAAAGTAGCCCGCACCGAGCATGACGGCGTTTGCCGCTGCAGCAGAATTTAGCAACAAAGACGGCAGGGTTTCGGCCCGTTTTAGAGCGTCTTTACGATCTTGTGCGTTGTCGACGTAAAGATTGTTTAATGTGGTTGAGCCATGGGGCTTTATCATGTTCTAGTCCTTTTATTCGCTAATCAGGCCGTGTTGAACTAAGTAGTCGATGATGATCGCGACTTCTTGATCGAGTGGTGTGGTGTCGGTGTGTAGGTGGATTTCTGGCTTCTCGGGTGCTTCATAGGGTGAATCGATACCCGTAAAGTTTTTGATTTCGCCAGCGCGAGCTTTGACATAAAGGCCCTTAGGATCGCGGTTTTCTGCTTCAGATAGAGAGCAATCTACGAAGATTTCTATGAAGGGCATGTTCGACTCTTCGTGCAAGCGGCGCACTTGGTCCCGGTCTTCGCGGAAGGGGCTGATAAAGCTTGAAAGAGTAATAAGACCCGCGTCGACAAACAGCTTAGAGACCTCGCCAATACGGCGGATGTTTTCGGTGCGATCTTCGTCCGAAAAGCCCAAGTTCTTGTTAATACCCATGCGAATGTTGTCGCCATCCAGCCGGTAGCTGAGTTTGCCGCGCTTGAATAACGCCTCTTCGAGAGCAACCGCAATGGTGCTTTTGCCGCTACCTGACAAGCCAGTAAACCACAGTGTTGCACCTTTTTGATTCAGTAAACGGTTACGATCTTCGGTTGTGATTTGGCCATGATGCCAATGCACGTTGGTTGCTTTTTGTTCTGCCATGACGACATCCTTGTGGTTGTGAATGCGAGCATGTTACGCAATGTTAATAACTTAAAAAAACGGTTTTTTTAAATTGATTAACCACTTTTATTGGTAGATAGTGTTGGCCAATGAAAATCCAAAGGTTCAGCGATGAAGCTCACACTTAAGCAACTCCAAGTGTTCTTGGCTGTGGCGCAACACAAAAATACATCGTTAGCTGCTCAGGCTTTGCATTTATCCCAGTCTGCGGTAAGTGCGTCACTCAATACCCTCGAGCAGTATTATCAAGTGCAGCTGTTTGATCGGGTGGGTAAGCGCTTAGAGCTCAACAGTTTGGGCCAGGAAGTGCGAGTTCAAGCCGAGCAGCTATTAGGCCAAGCTCAGGCCTTGGAGTCTGGATTGGCTGGCTATAAGGACTTGGGGCATTTGCGTATTGGAGCGAGCTACACCATCGCTAACCACATGGCGATTAATTACTTTAGTGACTACCTAACCCAATTTCCCGAGGCAAAAATTGATCTGATCTCGGCGAACTCGCCCGATATTGTCACAAAATTACTGAACTACGAGATTGATATTGCAATGATTGAAGTGCGCTCGGCGCATTCAGATCTGCTGTTAGAGCCTTGGGTCGAGGACGAGTTGGTTGTGTTTTGCAGTGCGAATCATCCGTTAGCTCAAACGGGTCGGTTGAGTGAGGCCGACATTCTCAAAGAGCGCTGGATTTTGCGAGAGCCAGACTCAGGCGCGCGTCAATTTTTTAATCGCAGCTTCGCGCATCTTATTAACGAAATGCCGATTTATTTGCAGTTCCGGCACAACGAGCAGATCAAAAAAGCGGTGGAATCAGGACTGGGTATTGGTTGTTTATCAGAAAAGGTGTTGGGGACTAATTTGGAGTCGGGTAATTTGGTGCCCCTTGCATTGCCGGCGGGAATTAATCTGAGGAGACGATTTTATCTGGCAACTTTAAAAGACCGCTATCGCTCGCTCGGTGCTCAATATTGGCTTCGCTTGTGCGCTGCGGCGTAGCTTAAAAGTACCAGGCAAATTGGACTTGTACTTGCAGTTCCATTCTGACTTCATCCAGAAGGCCTGTGTACTCGCGACTGTCTTTGCCTAGAGGCCAAAGCAACGTCATGTTAAGGCGTGTATTTTCGCTGCTATCTAGCGTGTTTTGCCAGTACAGCAAACCGCTGTGGTCGTTCAAGTTTAGGATGTGCGATAGTTGGCTCTGCCACAGGGGATGAGGCATAAAACTCACTCCGATGGCACTGTAGTCACGACCGAGCGTATACAGTTCGCCGTCCTGTATGCGCCGAGTTAATTCAGGATTGTTGATGAAATCGAGCGGTGAGGTCGGTGTTCGTTTAAACCCAAAACCGTTGTGAAAGTATTCAAGCGAGATGCTCGCAGGCGCATCTCGCCAAGTGAACCAATGCTGGAAATTGACCACTACAGACGCTACGTTTCCTTCGCTGCTGGTGTCTTGCGAGAGGATATCGCCACTGAGTAGCGCACCGCCAATGGGGATATTCCAGCCCAGAGCCACTTGGTTTTGATCTTTGTGCCGGGCAAAGGTGGCCGTCCAGTCAAAACGGTCGCCCATGTAAAAATAGCGAAACGCGTCGGAGTTTCCATTGTCGCGATCGACATGTAGCAATTGAATGTCGTTGCCGCTGTCCAAAACATGCTGCCAATACAGCATGTCTATGCCCGGCTTGTACTCCTTATCAATGGCCACAGGACTGAAGGGTGCGAACACATCGGCCGGATTAAAAAACAGCCCGTGCCCCCAACTGATGCTGTCTCGACCCAGAATCACGAGATTTTGCTCGGCACTGTATTTTAGGGCGAGGCGGTCGATATCTTGCCCTCGTGATTGGGCGGCGATATCGAATTCCCACGCGCCTAAAGAGCGTTGCGCATTGACGCGGATATTTTCACCGCCATCAAAGCGCTCGCCCTGATCAGAGAACTGTTGTTGCCCTAAATACTTAACATGGCCACTGATATCCCAGCTCGAAGCCTGAGCGGTACCGCACAGCACTACAACGAGGCTAAGTGCGAGTGTCAGATTTAATACGGCCATCTTGCATGACAATTTGACGATGGGTGAATTGATTCACGCGGGTATCGTGCGTGGCAATAATAAAGGTGGTACCTGATTCTCGATTGAGCGTTTGAAAGAGTTCCATCAGTTGCACCGCTGTTTGACTGTCGAGGTTCGCGGTGGGTTCGTCGGCAAGCACCAAGGTAGGGCTGCTGACAATAGCGCGAGCGACCGCAACACGTTGTTGTTGCCCGCCCGACAATTGGCCGGGTCGGCGATCATAGAGTCCTTCAAGCCCCACTCTATCAAGAATGGCTCGCGCCAAGGTATCAATTTCTTGTTTTGGGCGGCCCTGCATTTCCATAATAAATGCCACATTCTCGAGTGCGCTTAGCACGGGTACTAGGTTATAGGACTGAAATACGAATCCAATGTGATGCAGCCGAAGATGGGCTCTTTCGCTATCACTCATCGACGATAAGGTGTGCTTGCCAATAGTGATGGTGCCGCTATCGGGCGTTGCTAAGCCGCCAATGGCGTTCAACAATGTGGTTTTGCCCGAGCCTGATGGGCCTGACAAGCATATGGAATCTCCCGCTTCGACCACGAGGTCTACGTGGTCGAGTCCCATGACTTGGCTGCTACCTTGCTTGAAGGTCTTACACACGTGTTCGCACACGACAGCCGCGTGATTATTGGTACTCATGTCTTCTGTAAAGCCTCTACCGGGTCGAGTCGAGCTGCACGTCTGGCCGGCCACCAGCTAGTTAGCAGTCCTAAGAGTAATACTAGAAGATTGGTTGTGAGCCAATCCGCTGCATTAACCTGTGCGCTTAAATAGGGACTGGCACCGGCCATCGCAAGACCCTCCGCCACTGAGCTGAGATCAATGCCGTCGCGGAAGCCGAATAAGATACCCTGTGCTAGAACATTGCCGATAACTAGGCCGATGCCAATCATAACCATAGACTCCAATGTTAGCGCGGCGACCACAGATCGGGGTTTTAGACCAAGCGCTAACAGTAAGCCGATTTCGGGCGTACGCTCAAAAATAGCCATGATCAAAGTGTTGACCAACGCAAAGCTCAAAGTCAAAAACACGACCGCTACAATAATGAAAACAAATCCACTCATCGTTTGCATTGAAGCACTGAGGTATTCATCAATTTGATCCCAGCGCAGTACTTCGATTTCGGCACCAAGAGCAGTTTGGAGAGAGTCTTGCAGGCGCTCGAGTTCGCCGATATCGGACGTAAACAGGGCAGTTTCGCTGATTTGATTTGGAACCTCTAGCAAGCTTTGAGCTTGATTGAGTGGCAGGTACACCTCGGCTTCTTCTTTTGCAGCAAAGGTCGTTTGATACACGCCAACAATGCGATACCCTCTTTCTGCTAGGGCACCGTTACCGCTTTGCGTCATTAGCACAATTCGTTTACCCAGTTGGGTCTCGAGTTTTTCTGACAGCTTGGCACCGATTAAAATGCCATTGCTCTGACTTGTTATATCCTCACCCTCAACGACTCTGTAACCCAGCCGTTGGTCTTGTATTTCTCGCTCTGGCTCGATTCCCAAGAGAGTAACACCCTGACTGGCGTATTCACTTTGAACAACTGCTGGTACCTTGATTCGTTGAAACCAGCGCGCCACACTGGGGTCATCGAGCACGCTTTGTGTGGTCTCCGACGGAGTGTTGAAGCGGTGATCGATACTCGGGTCATCCAAATACTGAGCGGCGTGAGCTTGCAGGTGTCCGGGGAGATTATTGATGCCAGAATCCAGAATGCCCTGCATGAACCCTCGTGTCATAGCGACCATAAACAGCATGGCGCAGACCGCAATCGCGACAGCCGATATCATCAAGAGACTGCGTTCTTTGTTGCGCCAGAGGTTGCGCCAAGCTAAGCGCGAAATCATGTGCTACCTCGTCCGGCCAGAAGCGGCAGTGCGCGCGCTTTAAGTACCGGCCAAATGGAGGCGAGAACGGCCCCTACAAAAACCAGGCTTGGCCCCGAGAGTGTGGTAAACCAGGAGATCTCTGGATACATACGTGCGGACATATTGAATTTTGAGGCCATCTCTTCCATACCCTCAAACGCCAAGCCGTAGAGGCTTAAATAATAATTTAACGCTAGGCCTCCGCCCACGCCAATGATTAATCCCAGTAGCCCCAAAAAGACGGTTTCCGTGAACACTAAACGGCCGAGTTGACTCGGCGCAATGCCAAGAGCGAGCAAGGTGCCAAACTCGCGACGCCGCTCGAGTACAGCCATAAGCTGCGTATTTAGAACTGAAAATACGATAACAACGACTAGTACCGCATAGATAAAAAATGCGCTGATGACATCGGACAAAATTGCCTGACGCAGACCGGGGACTAGCTCCTCCCAGTCGCGGACAGCCAGATTTTTAGCATCCAATCCGCGCGATAAGCGCTCTTTAGCGGAGTCAGTTTCTGCGAAGTGAGGCAGAGCTATGGCAATAACGTTCAGTTGGTCGGTGGCGGTAAAGGTAAACTCAAACTCTTCGAGTGGGATTAACGCGAGGCCACGGTTCATATCCGCCATACTTGTTTGGAAAATACCCACAACCGTCAGTACATTTGCTGCAAACGAGCCGTCATAGCCCGAGCCCAACAATGTCAGTTCGTCGCCGACCGAGACCTGAAGATTTTTGGCGAGTGTTTCGCCGATAACAATTTCGGTGCCGGTGTTAAGCCATCGGCCTCGGCTGATCGTGCCCGCGAGTAAGCCGAATTCTGCTTCTAACGTAGGCTCTACACCTAAAATTTGCGCACCGAAACTGCGGCTTTCGCTATTCAGCAGGGCGCCAGCTACCAGGCGGGGTGCGAGTTTGATCTCTGCCCCCAGTATTGATCTGATGTCATTGATCAGGTCTTCGGACTTGCCAATGGATTCACGCAGTTTGGGTGCGTCGAGATAGGCAGGCGTTTGAATCTGAAGGTGACCGATCAGCACGCCCAACGTGTTATCGATTATCATTCGGTAGTTGCCGACTTGCAAGCCGATCAGAAAAATCAGGAGCGTATTGCAAAACACCATGGCGCTGATGGTAAGCCACGAGCGTTTTTTGTGGCGCCACAAGTTGCGCCAGGCGAGTCGTTCTATTTGCATGCGTTAGCGCGCACTGCGAAGTTGGCCAACGGTGAAAATGTTGTCATCAATTTCAACATCAAATTCAATGCTGTTTATGGTCAGCTCGGTCCATTCGTTGGGTTTGTTTTGGTCTTGTACACGCATACGAGTCCCCACCGGACGACCGTTTATGATTTGATGCTCTAAAGTTCGGATGGTTTTGACAAGTTGGTTATCTTGATCCCAAAACTCTTGCTCTAACATCAAAAAGTCGTCGCGAATGCGATAAATTTCTTGCCCCCAAACGACAGGCGCATCCTCGTGGGGGATAGAGCGAATTTGATAGATGGTGTGGCCGTTTTCCTCGCGGGTGCCCATCAACGTATGGTCATACTCGTCTATGACGTCGGTATCTTTCGTGATGTCCCTATTTGATAAGTCGCTGCCCATCCAGCTTTGCGCCATCATCGATGAGGGTATTTTGATGACACGTTTAATGCGCGGTGAGTAAGACCACATGTCGTCATCCAACAAAAGCGTCGCGTTGCCCGCATCTTTCTTGGGTGCTTTTACAATCAAGAATGATTTGTCTAAGCCCTTGGTGCGGCTATGAATAGTCATGCTGCGCTCCCAGTCTGGGCGGTGAATGGTCATGGTCATCTCACCGTCAGATGACTCGCCGCGCCAGACGTCCATTGCCGACTTGATAATATCAGTGGCGCTGGGTGAGTCACCCGCGAAAGACTGAGATGCAAGGGTAAGCAAAAGTAGGACCGGCGCTATTCGCATGATTTTATCCTGCAAAACAAACCTCAGGGTGCCATGTTCGTGTTGTGTCTGCAATGCTCGTTTAGTGTTGGCATTTTTAAACTGATCAAAAACCTTATATTCGCCGCATTGTATTCAGTAGTGCACGCGTAGCGACGCTAATGTGCATTGAGATCATCTGCGGTCTCACATACCCTAGCGCAGAGGTCGGGCGCCGCCCAGACCCTTGTCGTTCTGAAAAGAGGCGCTATGAGTTCACATCAATCGGAAGTTTTAACACCTAGGCCATGGCCCGCATGGGCGAAATGGATCAGGGATGTGCTGTTTATCCTATTCGCGTTTTGGGCAATCGATGCCTGGCACACACGCAATATGCTCGATGGTGATGCCGGTCCTATCGCAGAGCTCACTCTGGTGAGCCTAGAAGGGGAGGTTCAGCGCTTGTCCGGCGATCCTGAGCGCCCGACACTACTTTACTTTTTTGCGCCTTGGTGCAGTGTGTGCCGGTTAAGCATGGGTAACTTAGAGACCCTTGATGACACTAAGGTGCGCGTGGTGGCCATTGCGCTGGACTACGCTAATCAGACCGAGGTCGAACAATTTTTACAAGATATTGATGTACAGGTGCCAACGTATTTGGGCACGAATGAGCTCAAAGAGCTTTTTGTCATAAAGGCCTATCCCAGCTATTACGTGTTGGACGAGCACTTTGAGATACAAGGTCGCACCGTCGGTTACAGCACGACCTTGGGTCTGTGGCTCAGGACGCTCTAACTTTCTTTGCCTCGATACCAAATAGGAGAGGACCAGGCGCGCTCTTGGATGGTTTTAGCCAGATCCGAGCGCGGCTCGACCCCGGCTCTCAGTGCGTCCCATGTCGACCAGCGGCAGGTAGGGTTTTCGAGCACTCGCACATAGTAAAAGGCTTCTTGCGTGGGGTCGAAGTCGGGGTCGGTCCATACATTTTTCAATTCAGCTGCACCAACGTCGCCACTGATCGAGCAGTCACTTAAATTGACCGAGGCGCCATTGTCGGGGCATCGGTTGGTGGCAGGGTCTACACTTAAACCATCACTGCAGGCAGCGTCGTAGACCATCTCGTGATGTTCGCCATTTTTAACGTAGCCCTTGATGATTTGAATGCGTTGCAGCGGTGCTGCGAGTGGATCACGCACGGCCCATACTAGGAACTTAGGTGCTTGATTCTCGCGCGGGCTCAGATCTGATCCCATAGCGACGCTTGAATCGTAGGCTTTTCGGGCCATATCGGTCTGATCTAACCAGTCGCTCTGAATGTCGTAGCCCGCGAAGAAACGGACCTTAATACGAGGACCTGTCGTAGCGAAGGTCTCTTTGCGGCGGAAAGCGTCGTAAATGGCCTCGCGGGTATTTTCTTCCGCCCATACGCCGGCAAGGCCCGAGGCACTCCAGGTCTCGAACGACGAGCTTGCTATGTAATCATGACCATCGACTTCGGTCATTTGGTTTGGGTCTAACCATTTCAAAACGGTACCGGTCATGAACGATGCTGGGATGGAACCACGGCGTTCGGCAGTACCATCAAGTAAGCCCGCCTTTGAGAAGAAGGTCTCTTCACGGTCGGAGCTAGCCGCTACGTGGGTGTCACTGGCGCCAACTAAGCCGAACTTGTAGGGGTTGAGTCCCGATTGTTCTTGTAGCGCTAAGCCACGCAAGTAGGCGTCACGCACGTAACTGCCAGGAGGCGCGCTGGGTAAGGTTGTCGCGACTCTGAAGGGCATGATCTCAAAGTCAGCCCACTCGTCGTTTTTGGACAGGGCGGGATGGGTATCGGAGGTACCTTTGACTTGGGTGATTTCCACGATCGGCTCATTGCGCATACGTTGCGTGACGTAGTCCTCACCCATGGGGTTGCCTGCCCAATCCGTTAGAGTAAACATTTGGCCATTTGAGCCATTGGAGTTGTGCGGGATCGCGAGACTCTCGATACCTTGCTCGCGTAAACCGTCCATCCAGTCCCACAAACCTTCAGGGTTTTGCGAGTGGAAGCGCGAGAAAGGAACCGCCGGCAGTCTGTCAGTTCCCCTAAATACGACGTTGCGATGCAGGTTGCCGCGATCGTCGGTGGATGAGGTATATTCATACGCAGCGAAAGTTGTGAATCGGCCAGGAATATAATGTTGATCCGCGGCTTCGATACTGTCTCGCCAGGCAGATTTAGTAACGGCCTCGGCGATTTTAGGGTCAACTTCACCTGCCATAATCCCCGTTAATAGCGATGGCAAGAAGGTCGCGAAGGCTTTGGATCGTTGCGGAATTGACCCTTCGTCGTAGTTATCTGATGCATTGATGTTGTGCAGTGGTTTGGCGACTGCGTAACGCGAAAAGTCGGTACTGGTATCGGCACTTGCCTGCACAACACCCATGAACATGCCGTGATCGGTTACGGCATAAAAGTCCAGGGGTTGCTGCATTTGTATTTCGTAGCCGGCTGGATGCAGCAAAGCCTCGCCCTTTGCGTACCGATAGGCGTCGTACGGTGTCGCAATGGTGCCGAACGCGTAGGCATCAAAGCTGTAGCCGGTGTGCACGTGCAAATCGCCGAAGTAGGCATTGCGATCGGGGTTGGCCGCAGGCCGTAAGTCTAGAATTTCGTGGTTGGTTTCTAGAATCGAATTGCGAGGTGTTCCATTAGCCGTAGTTAGCGGGCTTTCCAGATTTAGATCGGGGATAGCAGATTCACCGCAGCCTGTCATTGCCAAGATACAGGACGCAAGAAGGGTGATTCGAGTTCTGGCTATGCGCATGTTAAGTCCTTTTGTCATTTATTATGTCACTTAATCGCGTAACTGTAATTCAGACCGACGTAGGTGTATAGGTCCGTATACGCCGACCTCGCCTAGGGTATCGGTATTCCTAATGATTCAAGTAAAGGAATACTTCGCGCATTCAGTCCTGAGCATAAAGTCGGTGGTTTACTGCAAAGCTGGAGCGCGGCCTCCGCCATGGTAGCAACTGACTCAACATGATCGTCATCGCTGTAATTATTCAAGGCCATTGCGCCCTCACTTAACACCACACCAACGGGAGCAAGCGAGTTGATCGCGATATTGTCAGGCGAGAGTTCTACGGCCCAACCTGCGCTTAGACGTTCAAGTGCCGCTTTGGTCGTGCCGTACAGAGTTGGGTGACCGTCGCGGTTAAATTGTACGGCTCTGGAGTCGCTGTCGTAAGGCGCTGATGGCGGCATATCAGATGTTGCGCTAGAAATGTTCAAGATCCAGCCAGCACCCTGCGTCTTCATGTGTTCAACCGCTTGTTGCGACAAGGTTTGAGGTGCGATGACGTTCATCTCGAAAGCCAAGTGCCAGTGTTTTGGTGTGACTTGCCAGATAGGAATGAATCGGCACCAGGCCGCGTTGTTCACTAAGATATCGAGCCTGCCAAAATGATCGATGACTGCTGGAATAATTCGAGCTCGATCGGTTGGATCGGCAAGATTTGCCCGAATGCAAAGACAGTCACCGCCACTTTCTCTGATCGTTTCAGCGGTTTCTTGTAAGGATCCGCTCATACCCGGTTGTGGTTCTAGCGTGCGTGCTACCAGAGCAATTTTAGCTCCACGTGTGGCAAAGTAGGCAGCAATGCCAGCGCCTATGCCGCGACTTGCACCGGTGATGAGAGCTACTTTGCCTTCGAGTAATTTAGAGTCGTCCATTTTATGCCCCACTTGCTGATTTAACTCAGCATAGTAAATCATCGGCATATGAGGCGGCAGTGGAGAACGCGATTTAGAAGTGGCTGAGCATGACTTAACTGTGCTCAAGCTCCGCTAGACGCAGCGCTCGATTAGCATTGCCGTACCCGTTCCTGCCGCACCGCTGGTGGCGACAATGCCCAAAGTTTGATTCCGTAAGGTTAGCTCGTCGAGCAACGTTCCTAGTAACATAGCGCCCGTGGCGCCCATGGGGTGGCCCAGGGCGATGCAGCCGCCGTTTACGTTGAATTTGTCGTCATCAATTTGCAGTTGCTGCTGCGCACGTAAACTCGTGGCGGCGAAGGCTTCATGGATCTCGAATAGATCGATGTCGTCGGTGCTCAGGCCATGTTTATGTATGAGCTTCGCGACGGCATTGACGCATCCGCTTACCACCTCTAGAGGCTCGTCGCAGACGCTTAAGGTGTCTAGGATGCGTGCTTTAGGGCTGTGTCCGAGACTTTCTGCCAGTTCCTCAGTGCCCAGCAGTACGAGCGCTGCTCCGTCGCACATAGCGGGTGAATTGCCGGCGGTATGGCCGTGCATGATGGTCTGGAATTGTGGGTAAGCCCGACTCTGAATGGCATCCGCGCCGGCTTGACCAAGCGCTTCAAAAGCGGGTGGCATCGCGGCTAAGGATTCGTGTGTTGTGTTGGCACGAATACATTCGTCCTGATCAACGCAGCGGCTGTTGACGGAGTCAAAGATGGGGACAATCGAGGTAAAGCGTCCTTGTGCCTGTGCTGCCGCGGCATTCTGTTGGCTTTTGAACGCGACTTCATCCAACGCCTCGCGGCTAAAACCGTACCGAGTGGCGATAAAATCAGCACCTGAACCCATCAGTAAAAAATGATGTTTAGCTGCGAACTCGGGGTCGGTAAAAGCGGTGGCTTTATCGGACAACATGGGCACTCGCGACATCATCTCGATGCCACCACCGAGTGTCACCTTAGCTTGATTCGCCCAGATCTTCATTGCCGCAATATTGACGGCGTCCAAACCCGATGAGCAAAACCGATGCACGGTGATGCCCGGAATGAACTGAGGCCAGCCAGCGGCCATTAAACTTGTTTTGGCAATATTCGCCGCTTGCTCGCCAGCTTGCGTGACGCACCCCAGGGCGACTTCTTCGACAAGCTGTGGGTCTAGGGTATTTCGGGTTTTGATGTGTTCGTATAGGCCCGCCATTAACTGTACCGGTGTTAAACTGGCGAGGCCGCCGTCGGGCTTCGCGCGTGTTCGAGCAGAGCGTATGGCGTCGTAAATATAAACCTGACTCACGAATCACGGCCCACGATAAACGAGGCACACGTTGTGGTGCTACCTCCAAGATTTAATGTGATCATGTTGCGTGCATTAGCAATTTGGTTGCATGTGGCGCGACCGCTGACCTGATTGGCGCAGTCTAGAACCATGCGTATGCCGGTGGCGCCGACCGGGTGCCCCAAACCAATGAGACCGCCACTGGGATTAATTGGGAAGTCGCCATCCATTGTGATGCGGCCTTCTCGAATAGCGCGATAACTCTTTCCCGGGGGCGTTAATCCGATATGGTCTATCGCCATGTATTCGGTCACGGTAAAACAGTCGTGTGTCTCTAAGCCGTCCAGATCATCAATTTGAGTAAACCCACCGCGCTTCAAGGTATCGTTTATCAAGGCCGCTACATGCGGAAAAATGTAGTCTTGGTTGCGGCTTATTGCCAATTTTGATGCCAAGCTAATCGGCGCGGAGCGGTGACCCCAGCCCTTAATTCTGGGTATGTCTTGTAAATTGAGTCCCAATCGCTCGGCGTATGCTTGTGCGGCTTTTTTGCTGGCCAAAACAACGCAGGCCGCACCATCGGTAATTTGACCGCAATCTAATTTGCGTACGTAACCCTCGATCACCGGGTTTAAGGCATCGTCGTCACAAAAGGCTTCATCTGGCAGAGCCCAAGAGCGAGTTTGCGCGTTGGGGTTCTTGCGCGCATTGGTGAAGTTGGTTTTGCCGATGATCTTAAGATCATCGGTGTTGATGCCGTAGCGTTTTTGGTACTCTTTCGTCAGCAGGTCGAACTGATGTGGCCACGGGAAATCGCAGTTCATCGCTTCTTGACCTTTCCAGGTAGCCGCGCCCAAATATTCGGCACCGGTTTTGCCATTGACGTTACGCATTTGTTCAATACCCAAAGCGACGGCGACATCGTAGTGCCCGGCTTCGATATCACGCATGGCGGCCAAAATTGCCATAGAACCGGAAGCGCAAGCGGCCTCATGACGGCTGGTAGGTATGCCTGCTAATTCAGGGTAAACCTCGGCAAAAAATCCGCCGAGCAACCCTTGGCCGTTAAACAGATCGCCGACAAAGTTGCCGACATGCGCGACGTCGATTTGGTCAGGGCTTATCTTGGCTTTGGTGAGCGCATTGGTGAAGACTTCTTTAAACACGTCGAAGACCTCTTGGTCTTCTCGCGCCCAGTTTCTGGCGAAGTCGGTTTGATCTCCGCCCAGTATGTATATTTCAGATGCGCTCATTATTGTTCTCCTTGTTGGCCCTGCACGGACGCACGGTATTCACGTTCTAATTGATCGACTATGGTGGCAATAGTTTCTACTCGAGTCGAGGCTCCAACGCCTTGTCCTGCGGCCCAAATATCCTTCCAACGTTTTGAATCGATCCCCGCCTCGGCAAAGTTAACGTTTGCCGCGCTTGGCATATTAGTGGGATCGTAGCCCGCGGCGATCAGACTGTCTTTTAGCCAGTTCGCTTTGACTCCGGTAATTGCATCGGAGGTCACGATATCGCCTATGTTAGATTCAGTCACCATCGATTTATAAGCGTCAACCGCCATACTCTCTTCAGACGCTATGAAGCGTGTGCCCATATAGACATAGTCAGCGCCTAGGATTTTGGCTGCATGAATAGCTTTGCCGCTGCCGATGGCGCCCGACAAGATGATGTCGCCATCAAAAAACCGACGTACTTCCTCAAGAAACGCAAAAGGTGATAAAAACCCTGTGTGACCGCCAGCACCCGCACAAACCAGCGCCAAGCCATCGGCGCCCGCGGCGGCCGCTTTTTTGGCGAAGTCCAGGTTAATGACATCGGCATACACCTTTCCACCGTAAGTGTGCACGGCATCTAGTGCGCCTTTTGGACTGCCTAGTGCGGTAATCACTACGGGTGCCTTGTACTTGACGGCCAAGGCTAGGTCGATTTCACGCCTCGGGTAGGTCGGGTGCATAATCAGGTTGATCGCCCAATTATGCTCAAAAGGTGTATCGGCCAACGCCTCGGTAACCTGAATTAACCATTGCTCTAGCTGCTCGGGGGTGCGAGTATTTGGCGTCGGGAATGAGCCCATGATGCCAGCTTTGGCGCTTGCGATGACCATTTCAGGCCCCGATTGCAAGAACATGGGTGCTTGGATGATGGGTAGGCGCAGCTTAGGAGACTGATTGGACATGGTAAACCCTGCTTGTTTAATTGCATAATAAGACTGAATGGGAAGTTATTCAATAGTGGCAGTAAAACCTACAGTAGCGGATTCCAGCGAATCGCGACGCAGTATCCAAACGAGAGCGAGCTCTATTAACCGCGCGCTCGATGAAGTCGGCGACATGTGGACCCTGTTAATACTTCAAGAGGTGTTCTGGGGTATTAACACTTTCGGTGAGATGCTAGCGGCCACCGGTGCATCTCGAGGCATCTTGTCTAACCGTCTTGCCTGGTTGCAAGACATTGGATGCATAAAAAAGAGTATTGATGGCGACGCGCGTAAACCTGTTTATCGATTGACCAAAAAGTCCATTGCCTTGTACAACAATGCGCTGATGGCAATTGTGTGGGAGCGTCGGTATTACAGTAACCCTGAATTAGATGCCATCGATCTTCATCATCAGCCGTGTGGACACTCGTTCTGGCCTGAATTTGTCTGTAAACAGTGTGCTCAAGAAGTTAGGTGGCAAGATATTGAATACCATGAGGGCCCTGGCGCAGGCCTTGATGTTCGCGAAATCAAAACTCGTCGTCGGGCCACTAAGACCATTGTCGATGAAGGGCAGGGGACTTCGCTGTACCGTAACCTTACCGAGTTACTGGGCGATCGTTGGACCTCTAATATTATCGCCTTAGCCTACCATGGTTTCGTGAGGTTCGAAGAGTTCCACAAAGAACTACCCGTGGCGACGAATATTTTGTCGGATAGGCTAAAACTGCTGGTAGACAATGGGATCCTCTATAAAAAACCGTATCGCCCGTCGGTACTGCGCTATGAATACCACTTAACCGCTAAGGGTGCCGATTTGCTGCCATACTTTATTACCCTGCTTCAGTGGGGCGACAACTGGTGCAGTCACGGTAACGGTCCGCCGATGCAATTGACCCACCGAATTTGTGGGGCGCCTTTACAGGGTGTTGTTCGGTGTGACCAATGTCATCACGAGATTGTTGCGAGCGAGGTCTCGTTTTAGCGGCCCCTGTTTTGTTACCTGAGCTCCAAAAGGCTTGATCTGTGCCAAATTTGATAGCTTGTATAATTGAACTGTTTTGCGTTAAGGTTGCTGTTCGAACTTAGAGTATGTGAGGTTTACTATGGGTAAGCGTTTTGATGAGGCGCCCTTCGGGATTGATCATGGACCCTATTTGACGGGGGCATACGCTCCGGTTTTTGATGAAAAAGTCCTTGAAAATCTTGAGGTTGAAGGTGAGATCCCTGCCGATTTGAACGGCGTCTACCTGCGTAATGGACCCGATCAGCGCTTTGAGCCAAAAGCCATGCATCATCCTTTTGATGGCGATGGCATGTTATTTAACGCCCATTTTGATAATGGCAAAGTTACTATCCGCAACAAGTGGGTTCGTACTGAGGGCTGGCAAAAGGAAGATCAATCTGGGGGCTCTGAGTACTGGGGTATAATGTCGTCGCTGAAAGAATCACAAACTCAGCCGATGAAAGATACCGCTAACACCGATGTCATCGGTCATGCAGGCGTAGCGGTTGCCACTTGGTACTTGGCCGGCGAACCCTATTTGGTTGACCCCATTACCCTAGAGACTTTGGGCCCTGCGCCTTACACGGCGGCACCGGGTTATGGCTTTTCAGCGCACCCTAAAGTCGATGAGGTCAGCGAAGAATTGCTCTACTTCGATTATTTTCATGAGGCGCCTCACATGGCCTATGGCGTGGTAGGCCCAGACAAGCAGTTAAAGCACCACGTTGAAATTCCCCTGCCAGGCAATCGTTTACCGCACGACATGGCGATAACTGAACATTACTCTATCTTGCATGATTTACCGGTTTGGCATTGCGAAGAAGCTTACGCAGCCGGTCGCCACAAAATACTTTTCAATGCCGACACTCCGGCTCGTTTTGGCGTGATCCCGCGTTACGGTAAAACTGAAGAGCTTAAGTGGTTTGAGTTTTCACCGTGCTTTTTGTATCACGTAGTGAACTCGTGGGAAGAAGGCGATGAGATTGTGATGGTGGCCTGTCGGTTCATGCCCGTCATCAACGAGGACGGCGCCATTGACGAAGCGCGCACGGCAAAAAATATTGCCGAGTTACGTATGGATGCGCGCCTGTGGGAATACCGTATGAATTTGGCAACGGGTGAGGGTAAAGAAAAATGTTTAAACCCTGACCTCAACGTCGAGTTTCCATCCTTCGACAGCAGTCGTACCGGGCGTTTTACCCAGTGGGGCTATTTGGTTGACCACGATCCCGACACGCTGCATTGGACCGGTATCCGCAAGTTCAATACGACGACTGGGGAATGCGTGGGTTCTTGGACAGATGACCCCATTCACGCCTGGTATAATGAGCCTTGGTTTGCGCCTGCCGACAACCCCGAGAGCGAGGATCATGGTTATGTCGTCACTTTCGTCTGGAATGATCTCACCAAAGAGCAGCAACTGCAGATATTCGACGCGCGCGATATCAGCAAAGGTCCCATTGCTCGGGTCAAAATGCCCATCCGCGTGCCACAAGGGTTTCACGCCTGTTGGATGGCAGCCAATCGCATAGGCAACGCGGCCTAGGTGATTGGGTCAGCAGGGAACGCTGTTTTAACTTGGCTCGGTAAGCGGTTTAGTTTAGCGTAGCGGCTTTTCCTAAGCTGCTTAACCTATGCTCGATTTGCTTAGCCAACATCTACAATCTCGAATTCCTGGGGCGATCCTGAGCTGGCAATGTCCACCTCAAACGCCCGACTTACCCCTTTTGTTAATCAGCGAGGATTACCCCCGCGAAGGGCTGCCTTATGAGGTAGCGCAGGCGCTAATGGATAATCCGCCCTACTGGTGCTTTTGCTGGGCCAGCGGGCAGGTGTTAGCCCGGTATGTGTTGGAACATCCTGAAATCGTAAAGGATCAAACGGTCATCGATTTTGGTGCCGGTTGCGGCATTGTGGCTATTGCTGCAGCGCTAGCCGGTGCTCGGCGGGTTGTCGCTTGCGACCTAGATCCTAATGCGCTTGCCGCGTGCGAAGTAAATGCTGAACGCAATGGGGTGAATCTAGAGTACAGCGGCGATGTGTCTGATTTGCTTGTTGATGCCAGCATGACCTCGGCAATTATTACGGTAGCCGATGTCTTTTACGACCGCAATAATTTGCCCTTGCTCGACAAATTTAACGCTTTTTTTAAACAGGTTTTAGTCGCCGACTCGCGTCTAAAGGGTATGCCTTTGCCGGGCTTGCGGGTCTTGGGTGTTGAAGCCAGTCATACGGTGCCTGATTTGGACGAGTCAATTGAATTTAACCGCGTGACTTTGTATCGAACGGTAGAGCCTTGATGTTACAGGGTCTGACCCTGAAGCGTCAGTACCAATGTTCGACTACCGCCCTGGTCGCGGTGTTCGCACAAATAAATACCCTGCCATGTGCCCAAAGTTAATTGCCCGTTGCGGATGGGGATGGTGAGTTCTGGTCCTAATAAACTCGACTTGATGTGAGCCGGTAAGTCATCGCTGCCCTCGAGCGTATGTTCGTAGTAGGGGGCGTTCTCAGGCACTAGCCGGTCAAATACCTGCTCGAAATCACTTCGTACTGTAGGGTCGGCGTTCTCGTTAATGGTGAGTGACGCTGATGTGTGCTTGATGAAGACGTGCAGTAGACCCATATGCATCTGCCGCAGTGGTTCAAGTGCCTGTTCTATATCTCGAGTGATCAGGTGGAACCCGCGGATTCGAGGTCGTAATCTAAGTTCTGTTTGATACCACATTGGCAGACCTTTTCTAGTATGGGATGGTGCTTATCGCCTTGAAATAGTAACTCCTGCTGCGCGCTTATCAACCATTGCAGAGCTTTCGCGTGATTTCACAATTGAGGCCTGGTTTGCATTATCGTCTGCTCGCGTGGGGTTATCTCACTGATATGACTCAAAAAGTATAAGGTTAGCACCACTAATTCTTAGTCACGGGTGGTCAATTGTTGATCACTTAGCTATAGTGCGCGCGCACGAACAATACACCGACTGATAGGGCAGACAAATGGCCGCAACCTCACCCGTAACCGTCACTGAAGTTACCCATTGGAACGATAAGTTATTTAGCTTTAAAACCGAACGCGCACGCGAGTTTCGGTTTGAAACGGGCCAATTCGTTATGATCGGTCTTGAGATTAACGGTAAACCCATACTCCGTGCTTATTCGATTGCCAGTGCGAGTTACGATGATCACCTCGAGTTTTTAAGCATCAAAGTGCCCGACGGCCCATTAACGTCTCATTTGTGCAATATCAAAGCTGGCGATCAAATCTTGCTCGGTAAAAAACCAGTCGGCTCGCTGTTGCTGGCGGACTTAAACCCTGGGCGAAATCTATTTCTGTTCTCGACCGGCACGGGTTTGGCGCCATTTATGTCAATTATTCGAGATCCTGCCGCCTACGAACGCTACGAGCACGTGGTTGTGCTGCACGGAGTGCGTCGTGTGTCAGATTTGGCCTACAGAGAATACATTACCAAGGACCTAATGGAGCACGAGTTTCTGGGTGAATACACCAGCAAACAGCTTCTGTATTACCCCGTTGTCTCGCGTGAACCTTTCGAGCGCGGTGGGCGTATCACCGACCTAACCCGTTCAGGCACAATGTGCGAGGAATTGGGGCTGCCTCCCATTGACCCGGCACACGATCGCGCCATGATTTGTGGCAGTATGGAAATGTTGAAAGATACGTCGGCTATGCTTGATGAGATGGGACTACAGATTTCGCCCAACCAAGGTACGATTGGCGATTACGTGATCGAGCGCGCTTTTGTCGGCTAATCTTTACTTCGCTGGCAGACAATTTCCAAAGAGCCCCGAGGGGCTCTTTTGCGTTTAGCCCCTACGGCGCCCAGCGGCGCTGGATATGTTGACGCCTTTTTGTGCGCGCTTGCTCTCTATCCTGTGCTGTTGCTAATGCTGTGTCCTCGGGCAGCAATGCTGTCAGCTCGTTTAGCTTGACCAAGGTCGCCGTGGGCGTAGGTGATGAAGTGGTGTTCTGAAAACGATACATTACCGACCCCTCATTATGACCACCGGTATCCAGCCAATTCAGAATACCGGGGTCTTGCTTGGCAATCACCAAACGAATGATGCCATCGCTGTCAGTATGAGCCTGAAAGCTGTTGATACTGCCAAACCCAGTAATGTATTCGATCGACTCCCACCAATAGTTTCCTAATTGAAAGCTCCACATTTGGGCTTTAGGCGGCTCTAACTCAATGAGCAAGGCTTCGTCATCGGCAATATCAAACCACCCATCCCCGTAAGCGTTATTGCTCAAGCCTTGTTGGTTACCGACTAACAAGCGCAACTGATTCTTGAGTTGACTGCGGCTATTTTGAACCCAGCCATTCCAGAATGGCGCGCGACGCTCAAAGCGTTTGGCAATGGCCTGCATTAATTCTGCGGACTTCTCCATCGTCATGGGTGGGGGTGGGTGTGCAGTATCTAGGCGTTCAAGTAAGAAGGTAGACGGAGCCTCGTTGGGCCAATCACCGAAATATTCGCGAATCAGTAGCCGATTGCTGGTGGGTTGTAATTGCAAGAATGGACCTTGCCACTCTTCTGGTTTGGATAAGCCGATCACGAGCTCGAATTCACCGCTTGCGTTGGTTTGCAGTTGGGTTTGGTCAATAGAGGCATAAGATTTAAAGGTATCGGCAGACATGACCGACTGAATGCTTGTGATTTGTGCAGAGCCTAGCGTACCGCTCAAGCGATACAGGCCCGAGCTTTCGATAGCCGCGCCTTGATATTTCGCTTCAGAGGAGTCCAAACCCCATTTGTGGATGGTCGTTGCACCAACACGCAAGAGCGGTGTGTCGATTCGATACTCATCAAACTCTTGTGCGATAGCGGCACTGAGTTGTTGAACCAAATATAGGTTGGCTTCTGCCGCGTCGATATCGTCGCGCGTCGAGCTTTGCTCTAAGATTTGAGTACCTGCTTGCTGCAAAGCACTGGTGAATGCGGTCCATTCCTCAATGATCAGTGACGTACTCGAGTCGGGTGATTGCGCTCCTGTGCTATTGGCAACCGTCAACGCTAAGACCAGCAAGGCGATTCTACGCATATCGTTATCCTTATTCTGAGTTCTGATGTGGTGCAGAGCTGCATATGTGAGTGTGCCGTCGCTTACCTCCTGAGTTGAAACTCAATGCCGTTAAGCAACAAATTTAGGCTTTGTTCAAAGAGTTGATCAATGTCGCTAGATCCAATTTTCTCGACGAAATCCATTGATGTTATTGGGTGCGACCGTTTTTCATCTGCCGCTTCGCGCATGGAATCAATAGGTGGTTTGGTGTTGATTGAATCGTCATGCTCTATCTCGATCAGCACCAGTCCAGCGACACCCCGAATGTAGCTTTGCGCCAAGTTGATTTTTACCGGTTCATCAATGCCCAATTTCTCGAACACGGTCCAGACTGGCTCGATGACTCTAAACCAAGCAGTGGGGATATGCTGGCTCATTTTCAGCATCATGGTCGCATGTGGAAAGGTTCGATGATTGGCTCTAACAACAAAAGCCCAGGCTTTTAATGTGTCCCGCCATGAGGCATCACTGGGTATTTTGTCGAGCTCAACGCGCGAAGCCACCTCCTCTGCGGCATATCGCAGTAGATCGTCTTGGCCGGAAAAGTACACGTAAATGGCAGCGGGAGTCACGCCAAGTTCTTGCGCGAGTTTTCGGACGCTGAAGTTCTCGGGGTTTGAAGAATTTAATAGGCTAAGTGTTTTCTCGATAATTTTTTCCCGAGAAAGATTTGGCCTGCGCCCCCGTTTTGATTGTTGTGCCTGCATACTTCGCGATCTTTGTTTGTCTAGGCGCAGTTTACAGCGTCGGCGGCTCTAGGCAAATTGTGTCGAATACGAGACGCACTTTTGATGTCCAAATGACCTATAAAATTTTGCCGCTCAGGCTTGACCGAATTGTCCCTCCAGTTATAACTTAACGGTGTTAACTAAATAACAAAACGCTCAAATTATCACAATAAAGCGCATACAAGAGGGAAGATCTATGTCCAGTACGTTCATACAGGGTGGCACCGTCGTCGATGGCACCGGCGCACCGGCCTATACCGCTAATGTCCGAATTGAAGATGGTGTTATCGCTGCAATCGGTGTCGACGTCTCGGCGCAAGCTGGTGATGAGGTGATCGACGCCGCCGGCTGTTACGTGGCACCTGGGTTCATTGAAACGCACACGCACTTTGACGCGAACATGTGGTGGCAACCTGATCTGGATCCATTGCCCGGTTATGGTGTCACCACGACGATATTGGGTAATTGTGGATTCACCGCTGCGCCCGTTTCAGACGATGAGGCAGTTCGCCTTGAAATGGTCAATATTTTCTCGTTCTTTGAAGATATTCCGGTGGCGCCATTCCTAGATCACCTGCCTTGGGATTGGCGCACCTGGCCCGAATACAAAGAGTCGATGACCTCCAAAGTGAAAGTTCCTGCAAACTACGCGGCGTTCGTTGGACACCTTGCTATTCGTCTCGTTGTGATGGGGCTGGAGGCCTGGGAGCGGGCCGCAACACCGGAAGAAATTCAAAAAATGTGCGCGATGCTCGATGAAGCGTTGGCAGCTGGCGCTTTGGGTATGTCGTCCAATTTATTGGATCATGACGGCCAAGACAGGCCGGTGCCCACCATGCTGGCAACCGATGAAGAGTGGGAGGCCTTGTTTGATGTATTAGCCAAATACCCTGGTGCGACGCTGCAGGTGATCGTCGACACCTTTATGCGTAAAACAGCGGCAGAATCGGTCGAGCGTATTGACCGCTTAATCGGCGACAGGCGGATCCGTGCGCAAGTCGCAGGCATGGCCCCGACTCTGACGTTCCAGAAAGATATCGAAGAGAAGGTAGGGCCATTGCGTCGTCGTCTGGCCGCTGAAAAGCGTGATATTCGCGCGGGTTTTGCTCACGTGCCGCCCACCAGTGTCATTAGCATCAAAAAATCGCTGATCTTTGCGCAGTCTAATGATTATGTCTGGCATGAGGTGGTATTGGCCGAAACCGAAGAGGAAAAGTTGCGCATTCTTCAAGATGAAGATTGGCGTGCTCGCGCTCGTGTTTCTTGGGATGAAAAGGTTTGGAGGCACTCGCCATTTGCTAACCCGCAGAGCTTGCTGTTAATTAACTCTGAAAATGGCGTGGGTCCGGTCGACATTTCATTAGAGCAGTACGCCAATGATCGCGGTTTACATCCGTCTGATGCGATGGCTGATTGGCTCATATTGAATTCGGTGCACTCAACCGTCCACATGGCGCCATTCCCTCAAGACGAGGAGATGGTGGTGGAACTGATTAAAGACCCTTGGTCGGTTCCCAACATTAGCGATGCCGGTGCCCATGGGCAAATGCTGTGTGGTGGCGGCGAGAATATTCGGTTGCTGACGTACTACTGCCGCGAGAAAGGCTGGATTACCGTCGAGGAAGCCGTTCATGCACAAACGGGTAAGTTAGCGGACTTCTTCGGCTTACACGATCTGGGTAAGCTTCAGGTCGGCAAGCGTGCCGACATTACGGTGTTTAACATGGATGAAATCGAGCGTCGGCCCATGAAAAAGGCCTTTGATGTACCCGACGAAAACGGCGGTACAACGTGGCGTTTTACGCGCGATCCTGCGCCCGTGCGTGTGACTATGGTTAACGGTGAGGTGACCTTTGCCGGCGGTGTGGCAACAGGGGCCGCGCCGGGGCAAATGTTGGCACCCTCTGCCGCGTAACAGGAGAGCAACAATGACCAATAAAGAAACGCCTTATTTGATGAAGGGCGCCAAACCGCCGACATCCAACAGCTCAATATTGTTGAGTTCCTCGCGCTACATGAATGACCCACGATTGCGGGAGGCCATCGCGCTCAGGATGCTGGGTAAAAACGGGCGCGATTTGCCCTCGACCTATACCTTGCCGGCTCTGTTCCAAGCCCTGTCTGAAAACGAGGATTACGAAGAGCTTTTCACCCTATTTGCACAGGAACGTGCGCAGAATAAAGCCTTTGATGCGTGGATGTCAGAAGGCTTTTTATCCACCATGTCGCGAGATGATTTTCGAGACTTTGCACCGGGTACGGTAGGGCGAATTTATTATGAGTATCTACACGACCGTGATTTTGAGCCCAATATTGTTGCTTTCAAACAACCCGAAAATGAGATGGAGTATTGGGTAATTCGCGCCTCTCAGGTCCACGATGTGTTTGAGCATATCCTAGCCGGCGCGCCTTTTGATGTCATAAACGAGATGGTGCCGACCTCAATGAAATTGACCAACGCCCACAAGCATTTAAGCTCGGGGTTGGCGGGCAAGCTCACCATAATCAACTCAATTTTGACCACCGGCCAAATTAACCGCGCCACCTTGCATTATCCCGCGTGCGTACCGGCTTTGCTGGAGCGTCTTGAGCGCGGGCTGATGATAGGTCGCTCTTCTGACGCCTACTTCATGATGAAGTACGAGGATATCCTGCACTTAAGTGTTGACGAGGCCCGAAAAGTGATTGGCATGAACAATACGCTGGAAGTCGATTACGGCGAATTATCCGATATCCTCACCGAAGGAGCGTATGGTGACGATATCGCGGCAATGGAAAAGCGCAGAGCCGAGCGCTTAGCGGCTGAGGCGGCTTAGTAACATGGCCCCGCCGCAAACGGGGCCAGTCAGCATTAGTACTCGTAGCTCGCCTGCAAACCGAGCGGAACTTCAAGCCCCCACATCAATAACAAGAAGGCTGTCCATGCCACAAGGAAGGCCAAGGTGTAGGGCAGCATCATCGCAACCAAGGTGCCTATTCCTGTCGATTTAACGTACTTCTGACAGTAAACAACGACGAGAGGGAAGTAGGGCATCAGTGGGGTAATGATGTTGGAGGTCGAGTCACCGACTCGGTAGGCGGCCTGAGTCAGGTCTGGTGAAATGCCCAACTGCATTAGCATGGGTACAAAGATGGGGGCTAATAGTGCCCACTTCGCCGACGCTGATCCCACAAATAAGTTAAGAAGCGCAGTCAACAAGACAATGCCAATGACCGTGACCGATCCGGGTAGTCCCGATGCTTTGAGTAATTCCGCACCCTCTAGCGCTAACAAGATCCCCAAGTTAGACGCCGAAAAGCTATAAATGAATTGGGCGATAAAGAACATGATGACTAGGTAGTAGCCCATATCTTGCATCGACTTTGTCATGCCTTCGATGACATCTTTCGAGCTTTTGACGGTGCCGGCTACTACGCCGTAAACCACAGCGGGCAGTAAGAACAGGACAAAGATGAGTGGAACAATGGAGCCCATCAATGGCGCACCAAATTCCGTTAGCGTACCGCCTGCTCCTCGCCAAGCGGATGTCTCGGGAATCGCGCTGGCAGCCAACGCCGCCGCAGCTCCCCCCATGCTGAGTAGCGCGTAACGCAGTGCTTTTTGCTCTTGCGCATTCAAGTTCTCGCTGACATCTGATGTCGTCGGGTTCGCGTCCAGAGCGGTGCCCTGCAGTCGGGGTTCTACAATCCGATCGGTAATAAACCAACCTAGCAGGATAATGAGGATCGAAGAGAGCGAGGTGAAGTAGTAGTTGTTGAGAGGATTGAGCACGATGTCTGGATTGAGAATTTGCGCGCCTGTTTGGGTAATGCCCTGCAGCATGGGGTCAATGGCAGAGGGGATAAAGTTAGCAGAAAAGCCACCCGATACACCGGCAAAAGCCGCGGCAATACCCGCCAATGGGTGACGACCTGCGGCATAAAAAATGACGCCACCCAAGGGAATAACGAGTACATACCCTGCATCGGCTGCGGTATGGCTGACAATCCCTACCAGAATAATCATGGGTGTTAACAGCCAGCGCGCGGTAACACTAAGCAACGCTTTTAAACCCGTATTGATAAAGCCAGTATGTTCAGCAACGCCAATTCCAAGCATAGCAACCAGTACCACGCCGATGGGGTGAAAGTGCGCAAAATTTTTGACCAGCTGCGTCATGAAGGTGGCAAGTGCATCCGCTGATAATTGGTTGTGGACGACGACCGAGGTGCCCGTTCGCGGATCGATCAAATCGTAGTCGAACAAAGAGAAGATGGCTGACAAAGCCCATACCACGAAGAGTAAACCGACAAATAACATGGCTGGGTCGGGTAGCGCGTTGCCCCAGCGCTCGATGGTGGACAAGGCGCGTTGTCCCAACGTTTTTTGCGTCATAGCCGTTTCCTTAACGTTTTAATGTTGAAATTGGACGTTATCTAGGCACTAAGGTCAAGGTGAAAAGACACCAGTGCAAGTGCTACTGTGTGCGTGGCTTCGGCATAGTCCATCCAAATCTTGCGGCTCGGTCGCGTATCCGTTGAAATGGGGTTAACAGATAAGAGAAGACCGCATATGTCCGACCGCCCTTTTTGCCGACGCTGTGGAACCCTGCTCACTGAGCGCGTGCCTGCGGGGGATCACAAGCCCCGTTGGTGCTGTGACGCCTGTAGCTTCATTGATTACGACAACCCAAAGATTATCGTAGCCTGCATTGCAACAGTGGGTGATCGAGTCTTGTGGATTAAGCGGGGAACCCCACCCAAGCAGGGTTGTTGGGCGCAACCCTCGGGTTTTATGGAAAATGGAGAAACCCCCGAGCAGGCCGCCGCCCGTGAGCTATTTGAAGAGACGGGCGCGGTGATCGACCCAGCCAAGCTAAACTTATTTCTGGTGGGTTCTTTACCGGCCATCAGCGAAGTGTATCTCGTGTATTACGGTGAGCTCGACGATTTTCAGGTCGCGACGACGGATGAGGCGCTGGAGATTCGTTTGTGTGATGAATCCGAGGCACCATGGGATCAATACGCCTATCCCGAGGTCATAGAAGCGACACGTCAGTTTTATCGCGATCATGCTAAGCGCTCATACGGCGTCTACCGCGGACGTTATGTGGATGGTGTGAATACCATCGAGCGGGTTAACTGAGCGGGATTAGGACGCGCACGACAACCCCTTTGGTGTCGTCTCTGTTGGCAATTTCAATGCGCCCCTTGTGGAACTCGGCGATCAAGCGAGCGATGTAGAGTCCCAGTCCAAGGTGAGGCTGCTGATTAGCCCCCGGATTTGTGCGCACCGAAACCATGGAATCGAAGAGCCGGCCTTGCATGTTGTCTGGGAGCTCGGGTCCCTGATTTTTTACCTCAATATGAGCGGTTTGATTGCGGACTTCGAGGGTCACGCTTATGGGCGTTCCTTCTGGCGCAAATTCCATGGCGTTGTTAATCAGTTTGTCCAAGAGTTGGGCGAGGAGGTCTGGGGCACCATGCAGTTGGACTTTGGCTTGAGCGCAGACTAGATGGATCTCTCGCCCGGGGTAGGCTAAGCGGTACCCTTGTATACAACCCTCGAGTAGCGCTACAAGGTTAAAATCTTGGTTCTCGGTTTGCTGTAAGCTTTCCTCTAACCGTGACGCCTCACTCATGTTGGTGAGTATGGACGACAAGCGGTCCAGACCTTCACGCGCCCGCTGTAAATAAACGGAATCCCCAATGCCCTCTTGCTCCATATCGAGGGTTTCGAGTGATGATTTTACGACGGCCACAGGCGTTCTCAGCTCATGCGACAGGCGCGACGACATGTTCTCCAAGTAGTGGTGGTATTGGGTCAGGCGATGAAGCATGCCGGCGTAGCTTCTGGATAAATCGCCAATTTCGTCATGAGCGGTCGAGGCCTCGATTGGTGCCTGAATTCTACCTCGCGTATCGATGGCCAGCTCTGCCTGATCGCGCAGTGTTCGAATTCGGGCTGAAATGCGTGACGCGAACAAGAAAATGCCAACGGTACTAATCAGCATTACCCCAAGCATCATGGTAAAAAGCTTTTCTAGGGCGCGGTTGCGCAAGGTACGAATACCGTTCGTGGTTTCTTCGGCGATTACGGCCCCCATAACCTGTTGGTTAATGTAAATAGGGTAGGCCGCTGCCAGAATTACGGCCTTATTATCAGCCGTCAGACGCCAGCTAGAACCTGCTCGTCCGGCTAGCGCTTCTTCGATATGCAATCCTTCTAGATTACCGGCGTCATAGAGCTCATCGATAAAATCTTTTGGTGGTTTGGTTAAAAATTGGTAGTACAAGGGATGCAGAAATGTCTGCTCGAAGCGTCGCCATGCACTGTCCTCAGTGACGTCGTCATTCCCTGTGTTCCAGGCCCCATCGGTTGTTTTAATGTCGCCAGCTTTTGCGAGCACCCGCTGATGTTGGTCGACCACCCAAATTCTTGAGGCACTGTGTCCTAGACCTTTAATAATCTGTTCAATTTCAGGTGAGGGCACGAGCACGGTGCCGAGCTTATCCTCGTTCCAGATATCCGATGTGCTAATGGTAACCGCTGGCTCTTTCCTTTGCCGGTCAAAATCGGTAATCGCAAAACTGAGTTTGCTGCTGAGCATCTTCAAAGGAATACGAAGCTCGACGTTGTAGCCTTGCGGAGTTTCGGCCAGCGCGCCTTGAATTCGAGGTTCCGGTTTTAACGGCGTGGTGCTGGAGTTGTCATCTGTTGCGATTTCGTAGGGCGTAAGCCAGCCTGCCTGGTAGGGGCTGATGAGGTAGCGCCTGAAATCGCCCGCTGGCGTCGTGAAAGCAATTTGAAGGTGGTCGTTGCGATCCACCTTCAAGCTATTCTGCGGTCGGTAGGTGATAGATTCATCGCTCACCTCAAAATAGGCGTAAAGATGCTCCCTGTATTTGCCCACCATGTGCCTGAAGGTGAGCGTGCCGGGGTGGTAGGTATCGCTTTGCAGCAAAATGTTATTGGCACCATAATCCAACGCGTGCTGTTTCAACCGCCAGTCGCGCAAATCGCCATCCAAGCGAATGGGGTCGACAATGGGGTAGGCATACAGATCTCGACCTCGCTCGAGACTACGGTAACTCGCCTGCAAGTCGAACAGCTTTGGTCGTTCGTGCAGCGCTGTGGCCACCGCTCTTACGGTGCCTTGCAGTGTTTTTTCTTGCCCGGCGCGCAGGTATTTTTCCATCTCCCAAATGTACTCGTAACCGATCCACGGAATGGTAAATAAGAACCCAGAGATCAACAGCAGCTTAGTGCGTAGGCCCGGTCGAAATAAACGATTCACTGGCTTTACACCTGATCCTGCGTCCAGCGATAGCCCATGCCATAGACGGTATCGATAGCGTCGAAGGTTGAATCAAGTTGCTGAAACTTTTTGCGGATACGCTTAATGTGCGAGGTGATGGTGCTGTCATCGACCACGACTTGGGCATCGCGCATGAGCTGCTGGCGATTTTTTACGTGGCCTGCATGGCGCGCTAAGGCGTAAACCATCCAGAGTTCAGTTACGGTAAGGTCTACCGTTTGATCTTTCCAGCGTACCTGCATGCGCGCCATATCAAGCTCCAGACTGCCACAAACATGTTTTTGACTAGCGTCTGAGGGTTGCTTAATGGCCTCTAGACGGCGGAACAGCGCCGCAATACGCGCGGTCATGTGGGGAATGCTAATGTCTTTTGTCAGGTAGTCATCCGCGCCCATCCGCAACCCTGACACTGTGTCTAAGTCAGAGTCTCGTGCGGTTAAAAAGATTATGGGTAAAGTCGACGATAGGCGTCTCAGACTTTGGCAGAGCGCGAAACCACCATCGATTTCATCTTCTAAGCCAATATCGATGATAGCGAGGTCAGGTAGGGCTCGCTCAAAACCCAGCATAGCGTCAGGTCGATTTTTGTAGGTCGCTACTTGGTACCCTTGGCGGCGTAACACCGCAGCGTAATTCTCGCGGATCGCTGGTTCATCTTCGACGATGGCGATAGAGCGGCTCATGAAAACTTCCTATGCAACATGTGTTGTGTCACGGCGACTATACAACATCCAAAGCAGGTTTCGGCCCTGGATCAGTAAAAGCCATAATTTCGCCACAATTGATCGTCAGATTGCCTTTTTTGATGCCAAATTTTGCCGCTTTAGTGCGCTTTACTGTGCACATCTGAAAGTAAAACGCCACTGGGAGGCACACAATGAAAAAGCAAATAGTCATGGGTTTAATCGTAGCATCAATGGCATCTGCGGGAGCGGATGCTGCAGAGAAGAAACTGAATTCACCAGAGAATATCGGTTTTGGTAGCGGTTTGGTGGCGGGCGCAGCGATAGGCGGCCCGGTTGGCGGCATGATTGGTGCCTTGGGCGGTATTTTATTGGGTAACTCCATCACCACGGAAAAAACGATTGCTGAATTGCAGGCTTCGTTGGCTGATAACGAGAGCGCTTTAGCGGCCGAGCGAGCTTCCCGAATTGCGCTGGAGAAACGAAATGCTCAATTGGCCGCCAGCATGGAAAGAAGCCGCCTAGAGCTTGCCATGAATGTGCAGTTTCGCACTGGATCTAGCGAGCTGGAACCCCTGTATCAGCAGTCGCTCGAGAACATGGTCGAGCTGTTGAAAAAGGACTCCAGTTTGCAAGTGACATTATCGGGCTACGCCGATCGTCGCGGTGATGAAGCCTTCAACGAGCAGCTATCAGCTCAGCGAGTCGCAGCAGTGCAGCAGGTCTTCCGCAACGGCGGTATTCATTTAAATCGAATCAAGACCCGGGAGTTCGGAGAGCGGAGCCCGGTTGATCCAACGGTATCGATGGATGGTCACGCCTTTGATCGACGCGTGGCGATTGAGGTGAGCGGGTCAACCAGCATGATTGTACACCGTTAATCGAAACGATAGGGGGAGATCATCATGTCAAAGTCTCAAACACCAGGCGCCAGTTGGCGCCTTTTTTTGTTTACTGTCGTCCTTTGTTTGACTGGTGTGAGTGCAGCCCTAGCGAGTAATGAAGTCACACGAGGTACTTTACGACTGGCCGGAGAGCAAGCAGGTGTAGACGTCACGCTAGTCAGCTCAGATGTCAATATTACGGTATCGGGGCCAGTGGCACGCACGGTTCTGACGCAGCATTTCCGTAACCCAAGCTCGCAGTGGTCTGAGGGCGTTTATGTGTTTCCTCTGCCACCCGATGCTGCGGTTGATCGCTTGGTGATGAATGTCGGTGAGCGCGTGATCGAGGGAGAAATACAAGAGAAGCAGGAAGCAAAAGCGACGTATCAAGCCGCTCGAGCCGCGGGCAGGCGTGCCACACTTGTGGAACAGGACCGCCCCAATCTATTCACCACGTCGGTCGCTAACATTCCCCCGCATGGCGACATCACGGTGACCATTGAGTATCAGCAAAAGGTAAATTGGCGAGACGGTAAATTTGGGCTGCATTTTCCGATGGCCATCACGCCACGCTATTCACCGTTTCAGATTCCAATCGATGAAGTTTTTAAGGTCGATGAGCTGGTCGATGGTTGGCTTATTTTGCCCGGCGAGCGCCCGCATCAATTGAACTTAGCAGCCCAAGACCATCCCACGCAGACCGCAAACATTACGGTCGTTCTAAATCCTGGTTTTGAACTTGCCCAAGTGAGCAGTCGATCGCATGCGATCGTTCAGTCAGAGCTTGAACCAGGGCGCACCGAAATTCGTTTGGCAGATGCGGAAGTGCCGGCGGACAGAGATTTTCTATTATCGTGGCGACCGGCTGAAGGTCGTCTGCCGCAGGCCAGTTTCTTCAGTGAATCATCAGAACTCGGCGGTTTTGGTTTGCTGTCGGTCTTGCCTCCGTCACAACAGGATTGGGCGGCGCCACCGCGCGAGGTGGTTTTTGTGATCGATACCTCGGGCTCAATGGCCGGGCAATCCATTGTCGCTGCCCGTCGCGCACTGGTCGAGAGCTTGAAGTCCTTACGCCCAGAGGATGCGTTCAATATTGTCGAATTCAACCATGAGGCCTCAGCGTTGTTTGCACAACCGTATCCTGCAGAAAATTACGCCTTAGCCCACGCTATTCGCTTTATTCGAAGCTTAGAGGCAGACGGTGGAACCGAGATCGAAGCCGCTTTTGATTTGACGCTGGCGCTGCCCACCGATGCTCAAAAGCTACGTCAGATTATCTTCATCACAGACGGGAGCGTATCGAATGAGAGCGAGTTACTAGCCAAAATTAACCGCGAGCTTGAAGATAGGCGCTTGTTCACGGTTGGTATAGGGTCCTCGCCTAACCGATATTTTATGGAGGAGGCCGCACGAGCTGGCCGTGGCACGTTCTCTTATATTGCGAATGTCAGCGATGTCGAAGACGAGATAGGTCGCTTGTTGGGTAAACTCTCTAGGCCGGCGTTAACTGATATTACTATCGAAGGCGAGGGGTTTACTGATTTAACGCCAAGTCGAATACCAGATTTATACTTTGGTGAGCCTCTCTCTGTTGCTCTACGCTTGCTTCAAAATGATAGCGAGGTTCGCATCAGCGGCAGGCTGGTTGATACGGCTTGGTCACAAAACCTGGCGATTAAAGCCGTCGGGGCAAGCTCGGGTATTCGTATTAATTGGGCTCGAGAGATGATCGCACAATGGAACAGGGCGGGTATTCGAGGTGTCCCCAAAGAGCAAGTCAGAGAAGCTGTGCTGGATTTGGCCTTGAACCACCATTTGGTCAGTGATTTCACCAGTTTGGTGGCAGTGGACAAAACGCCTGTGCGCTCTGTAACCATACCGCTGAGGCGTGATGATATTGCTCCGCCGATGCCATATGGTTTGAAGGTGTCGATGCCACAAACTGCGCTGGGTTACGAAAGAAACGTCATGTACGCATTGATGTTGTTGCTGGTGGGCTGTTGTTTTCTTTGGGCTGCGAGACGGGATGTAGCCTATGCAAAAGTTTAAGTTACGCTCGAGTAGTCGGCGACTCGGGTTGGCTATTATTGTGACGGGATTTGCTCTTTTACTGCACTCTTTATGGCTACCCGCGAAGGCAGAGCTTGCTCAATTCTTGTTATCGCGTGCTTGGACTAAAACCCTCGAGACTCAGCAATACACGCCGCCGTGGCCATGGGCCGATCACTACCCGGTGGCACGACTGATCGCGCCATCGCAGCAAATTGAGCAGATCGTGTTGGCTGGTGATTCGGGCTCGGTGTTGGCCTTTGCACCGGGACTCAACATGGCAGCTGATTCGTCGGTGACCGGAGCGAAGATCATCTCGGCTCATCGAGATACGCACTTTCGATTTTTGAAGGCTGTGAATGTCGATGACGCCCTGGTGTTGCGAACAGTCAACGAGCTATTGGCGTACCGAGTGACGGAAATTAACGTAATGAACGAGACTGAGTTTTTGTACCCTGAAATGAATCCGGGCGGATTGTATCTCGTAACATGCTATCCCTTCGATGCGATGGGTTCTGCGAGCAATCAGCGTTTGGTGGTGTCAGCGGTGCCAGAGCCTGTGCGTAAAGTCTATAACCTGTAATGCGGAGCGAGCGACCTTAGCTCAGTGCGGACTATCGCGCTCGGGTGACACGTAAGGCCCCGCACGAGGCCTTACACTGGGTGGTGATTAGTTTTCTGTTGTCACCCTCGATTCCCGAGCGGCTTCCATCGATTTCATCACCGTTGCTACCATGCCGCCCACATCACCTAAGTTAGAGGGAATGATGAGGGTATTGTTCGTCTTAGCGAGTTGCCCAAATTCTTTAACGTATTGCTCGGCAACGCGCAGGTTAACCGCGTCCAGTCCACCTTCTTCGTTAATGGCAGCGGCGATCGTTCTCAGGCCATGGGCGGTTGCCTCAGCGATAAGACGAATCTCGCTGGCTTTCCCCTCTGCTTCATTGATTTGCTTGAGCTTTTGACCCTCTGATAAGTTGATCATCTCTTGCTTGGCGCCCTCAGAGACGTTGATTTGCGCTTGGCGTTCGCCCTCAGATTTGGCGACGACGGCGCGGCGCTCACGTTCGGCGCGCATCTGTTTTTCCAGGGCATCTGTGACCGACGCGGGCGGCATGATGTCTTTGACTTCGTAGCGCAGTACTTTAATGCCCCAAGGTTCAGCGGCCTTGTCAACCGTTTCGACCACACGGGCGTTGATGACATCACGCTCTTCAAAGGTTTTGTCTAACTCGATTTTACCAATTTCGGATCGAAGCGTAGTCTGAGCCAATTGTGTGGTAGCGAAGTAGTAATCGGTAATGCCGTAGCTGGCGGCCCGAGCGTCGACGACCTGCAGATAAATGATGCCATCGATGTCGACCTGGATATTGTCTCGCGTAATGCAAGTTTGCTGAGAGACATCTACGGCGATTTCTTTCATGGAGTGCTTGTAAGCAACTTTATCCAAAAACGGAATCAAAATATGGAAACCAGCGTCAAGAGTGCGTGAGTACTTGCCCAAGCGTTCTATGACGAATTGCTCGCGCTGTGGCACGATGCGGGCCGTTTTCGCGACGGTAACGATGACAAAAATAGAAAAGCCAATGGCTAAAATTAGAGAAATATCCATGCTATGCCTCCTTCTGGATAATAAGAGTTGAACCCTGACGTCCTGTAATAAGTACACGTTCACCCGCATTCACGGTTTCGCCGTTTGCCGATTTGGCGCTCCAATGCGCGTCGCGATAGGTGACTTTGCCAAAGGCACTGTCATTGTCGAAACCGTTAAGCACCGTCGCGTAGTGTCCGATGTAGTCGTCGTCGGGGGTGTCGGTGTCGGCCACTAAGCTCCCACCTTGGAACCAAGCTTTGAAACGATTGCGCAGCGTCAACAATAATCCGCCGGATAAAATTCCAAACAGCCACAGTTGATATGTGGTGTCGGTTAGCACGCCCCACCAGGCAAGTAAGCCAACGACTAAGGCACTGATACCAAAGAAAATGACAATAAGTCCGGGTACGATGAATTCGGCTAAGATCATGCCGATACCCAGTACGATCCAAATAAGTTCCACTGACATGTTCGCTCCTTACGGTTTCACTAGCGACGCATCTAGTGTGCGTTTGTTTACGTTTAAAAGCGAGAATTTTGCGTTGAATGGTTGCTGAGAGCGATAAGTTGCAGGGCATAGTCACGATGGATGTCGCCAAAAGTTGTGCTGGTATTCAATCGAATCTACAATTGAATCTGAATTCAATTTCAGGTTTTGGTTGGGATATGACAGAAAAAGAACAGCTCTCGGCACTCACCGGTATCCGACGCGGGCCCTATATTGCGTTTAACCCAGTCAGTGCTGTGCAAATTTGGCAATGGTGTTCGGTCATGGGTGAACAGCAGGCGCGCTATCAGACAGGCTCTGATCAGCTCGCGCCCTTGGCTATGATGCAAATGTGGACCATGCGTGACTATTATGACCGCTATGCGCCGGGTTCAACGAGCGACCGCCCTTACCAAGTGTTTGATGACATGAGTGCCATGGGTTACGACTCGAATGTTGCCGTCAGCTATGACATCGAGTTTTTGCGACATTTACGGGTGGGCGAGTGGCCTAGACACTACACCACCGTTGTTAATATAAGCGACAAAAAGACCACATCGCTCGGTGTAGGCTATTTTGTGACGGAGCGGGTTGAATACACGACCGATGCTTCTGACGTATTTGCCTACGCCAATATCACGTATTTTCAGTATCAGGCAGTCGCGGTAGAGACGGCGTCTTCGGCGTCCGGTCCAAGCACCGACATCTCGGTGGATATCAGCACTCCGACCATGCTGGATTCAAGCGGTTTGGCCTTGGATTGGCGTAACGCTAAGCCCAGTCAGGCCTTGGCTGAGTGGCACCTTCCTATTACACATCGTTTAATCGTTGGTGGAGCGCTGGCGACCCAAGACTTCATCCCAGTGCACCACAACGCGCTGGCGGCCCGCGCCGCAGGTATGCCCGATATTTTTATGAACATACTGACAACGAGCGGGCTGGTGTGCACCTATTTGAATGCTTGCGCAGGTGAGGGCAGCTTTATCAGAAGCCTTAAGTTCAGTTTGATGGCGCCGAACGTGCCGGGCGACGTGATGACGCTTCAGGGGCAGATCCAAGAATTAACGAAGGTAGACGGCGTGACTGAGGCCAGCATTGTGTTTGTGGGCAAAAACGGCTTGGGTGTGCATACCCAAGGCAGTGCGTTGATTGAGATATCGAACTGAACTACAGTTAAAGGACACGTTAATGACAGCAAAACGATTCGAAGGCAAAGTCGCCATTGTAACTGGCGGTAGTATGGGTATCGGTCGCAGTACAGTGCTGCAATTAGCGGCAGAGGGCGCGCACGTCGTCAGCTGTGCGCGGCGCAAACCCAAGCTCGACGAGCTGGAGGAAAAAGTTAAGGCTTTGGGTGGCAGCTTCACGGGTTATGGTTTAGATGTGGGCGATACGGATGCGTTTGCGGCCATGATTAAAGAAACCGCTGAGCGCCATGGTCGCCTCGATTTGTTGGTCAACAACGCGCCCTCGGTGATTGGTGGCATGGTTGTAGATCAGACACTGGAGGCTTGGAAATCGAACTTTGGTATTGGTGTGCACAGTGTCTTCATCGGTGTCCAAGCCGCGTTGCGCATCATGCAGCCGCAGGGCAGTGGGTCGATCGTTAATGTGTCATCGGTAAGCAGTTTGCGCGCGGGCTTAGCTTCGGGCGCCTATGGCGCGGCAAAAGCGGCGTTGAATCAGTTTAGTCAATGCGCGGCAATGGAAGCCGCACCTTACAACGTGCGTGTGAACGTCGTCGCTCCGGGTGCTGTGGATACCCCAGGGCTTAATGCATCGGTGCGTAAGAACGAAGCGGTCAAAAAAATTATGACCGACTCGATCCCTATGCGACGAGCGGCAACCCCAGAGGAAGTGGCTAAAGCAATATGTTTTTTGGGGTCGGACGATTCCTCGTTCATCACGGGTGTCATTTTACCGGTCGATGGTGGCAAAACGCCTCAGCTGTATGTGCCTGCTTTTGATATTACGAACCTAGATAATCAAGCAGAAGATCGTTAAGCCATCGCTTGGTCGTTTTTTTAACCTCGAGTGGCTGCGGGGGCTTGAGCATTTTGCTGCGCTGTGGTTTTGTGTCCAGTTTATGGGTTGTGGCGTGACACAGGCACGGAATAAGATTATGAGCACAGCGCAAGTTCTAAGTGAATTGCAAACTCAATACGCCTCGTTTCCTGAGGTGCGTTTTTTTGAGGGTAAGGGGGGGTTACCCTTTGTTCGGGTGAGTAACCGTTTCTGCGATGCCGAGATCTCATTGCTCGGTGGCCAAATACTATCGTTCAGCCCTAAAGACCAGGCGCAGCCCGTGTTGTTTTGCTCGGACGCTGCGTATTTCGAGCTTGGCAAAGGTATCAAGGGTGGGGCACCCGTGTGCTGGCCGTGGTTTGGCGATCATCCCGACGGCTTGGGCGCTCACGGTTTTGCGCGGAGCAACCTCTGGAGGGTAGACAGTATTGAGCGTGATGACTGCGAGGTCATCGAGCTTGTGCTGAGTCTTCCCGCAGAAGTATGTGCGCAGACTCCCGAGTGGCAAGGTGTCCGACTCAGCACCAAGATTCGTGTGGGTAAATGGCTAACGATTGCGTTGATCACTGAGAATGGCTCGGATAAGGCCGTGTCGTTAAGCCAAGCCCTGCATACCTACTTCCAAGTCTCAGATTGCCGCACGATCCATATTGAAGGCCTAGAAAATAATACCTACCTTGACAAGCCCAGCAATTTCCAACGCCAAGCAGCGGCTGGCAAGGCGATTACGGTTAACGCCGAAGTGGACCGTGTTTACGAGAATGTTCATTCGCCTATCACACTACTGGACCCCAATTGGAATCGCAGTATCACGCTAACCAGTGAAGGCAGTGCAAGTGCTGTGGTGTGGAACCCTTGGGTCGAAAAATCAAAAGCCATGAATGACTTTGGTGATAATGAGTATACTCAAATGGTCTGTATAGAAACGACTAACGCGGCATCCGATGCGCGGGTGATTGACTCAGGGCAAACGCACACCATGCAGGTCAAAATTCACCCGAAGGCTGTCGATTCGCGATCTGTAGTTATAACCTAGGCCAGCGTTGGGAAACGACCATGAGGGTTTTTAATGGAAAGTACATCGGATAATCAAGGCAAGGTCGTATTAGTCATTGGGGCGGGGGACGCGATCGGCAGCGCGATTGCGACGCGCTTTGCGCAAGAGGGGTATACCGTTTGCATGGCACGCAGAAACGGTGATCGTCTGGCACCGCTCGTCGACGAGCTGAACCAGCAAGGTCTTACCGCCTACGCTTTCACTTGCGATGCGCGTAAAGAAGACGAGTTGATTGGATTATTTGAACAGGTCGAATCGAGCATCGGCGCCCTGGAGGTAGTTGTGTTCAATATTGGCGCCAACGTGCCGATGAAGATCGTAGATACCGACAGCCGCAAGTTTTTCAAAATTTGGGAAATGGCGTGTTTCAGTGGGTTTTTAACGGGCCGAGAAGCCGCTAAGCGCATGCTGACGCGCGGTCAGGGCACGATCATATTTACCGGCGCGACTGCCAGCCTGCGCGGTGCCGCGGGCTTTGGCGCGTTCGCCAGTGCCAAAGCGGGTTTGCGCGCTATGGCGCAAAGCTTGGCAAAAGAGATGGGACCTAAAAATATTCACGTCGCGCATGTTGTTATTGATGCCCCCGTAGATACTGCCTGGATTATGGAAAATGTGCGTGAAGCCTCTGAGTTAAAAGCTAATGATGGACTCGTGGTGCCCGCGCACTTAGCCGAAAATTACCTGATGCTGCATAATCAGCCCCGCGATGCTTGGACTTTTGAGTTGGATATTCGACCTTGGTCAGAATCCTGGTAGCGCATAATCAGCAAGGTCTATCAGGGGCTAACTAGGGGCAAAGCCTCCGGTTATGACGGCAAGACTCAAATATTAAGGATTAACCATGGAACTGGATTTTTACTTTGATTTTGGCAGCCCTGCCTCGTATTTAGCCTACAAGCGTTTGAGACAGCTGGAATCGAAATACGATTTAACTGTGCATTGGCTGCCTATGTTGTTGGGTGGAGTTTTTAAAGCCACAGGTAACGTGTCGCCCGTCACCGTTGCCGCAAAGGGCAACTACATGGTGAATCAAGATTTTCCGCGCTTTGCCAAACGCTACAGCGTGCCCATGCAGTTTAATCCTTATTTCCCGATTAATACCTTGAATCTAATGCGCGGGGCGGTAGCGGCGCAAGATGAGGGCGTGTTTGATCGTTACGCGGATGCTGTGTTTGACGCCATGTGGCAAGAGCAGTTAGACCTTGGGCAGGTTGATGTCGTGGTAAAAACTCTGCAAAACGCGGGTTTGGACGCTATGGCACTGTTGGAATTAACCCAAAGTGATGCGATCAAACAAACCTTGATTGCTAACACCAACCAGGCTATTGATCGGGGTGTGTTTGGAGCGCCCACAATGTTTGTGGGCGACGAGATGTATTTTGGCCAGGACCGCTTGGACTTTATTGAGGCGGATTTAAAGGCAGATCGAGGGTCTTAATTGAAAATGCGGGGCTGTTTGTAGGAATAGCCCTGTGGCGCTGCCTTACTGTGTTTGCTACATTCCCTCAACCAAGATGATTCTTGCGGTGCTTGATTTCATGCGAATCTCTTTGGTGCGCTGATACGGCTCGCAGTCATAGAAAGACAATGCAGCGTCCATCGATGGGAATTCAAGCAGTACCATGCGGTTCGGCTCCCAATCGCCTTCGATGACTTTGTGGTCACCACCACGCGCCAGGTAGCGTCCACCGATGGCCTCGATGGCGGGTTTTACTTCGGCCATATACTCTTGGTATAGCGCTAAATCGTGGATATCCACGTCGTACACAACGTAAGCAGTCACAGTATGCTCCCTGAGTTTTCTTGATTTGTGCGCTCAGTATGACCGTGCTCAGTCATGCAGACTGTCGTTTATGCGACAGTTTATTGGGCGGACATCGGGGCTGGGGGACTTTACGTGTTAATCTTGATTGTTGGGTGGCCTCTGTCGCAAAAAAGCCCCAGATAGGGGCTCTTGGGTGCGCTGTATCTCGCGTTGGCTAGAAGTTTCGAAACCGTTTTTGAACGGCTCGCTGTCTTGCCATAACTTCATGTAAACGCTCTTCTGGTGTAACTCTGACAGTGTCTTCGGGCAGGTGGCTGGCGACTTCACTAAACGCTACTCTGGTGGCGCTAATGGTGGGCCAAACCTCTTGATCGGGTGTTTCGCTATAAGCCCAACGTGGCGCCATAAAACCCTCTTTGTGGCCCGTGGTGTCGAGCCAATTCGCAACACCAGGATCGGTGTGGGCAACAACTAAACGATACTTTCCATCGCTGCTTTGCGTCATTTGGTGTCGATTCAGGCTACCAGTTCTGCAGCCATATTCCAGCGACTCTCCCCACAAATTCGCCAGCTGAAAGCCCATATATTGGGGTTGTGTGGGTACTGTCATCTCGACAATCAGAGCTTCATCGGGCTCAAGTTCAAATACTCCGCCGGCATATAAATTGGTGCTCATGCCGCCGCCTGTGGCACCTGATGCTGCGTTAATGGTGTTAAACGCGTTACGCGGGAACGCCACTCCGGGAATAGAGCCTTGTCGTTCACCATAAGTCCCCATGGGGATCGTCCAAAACGCATTCCAGAACAGCATTTGGTTGCGTGCTATTTCGCCGCAGCGTTGCAGTTCAGCAACGGCTCGATCAACCGTGTAATCAGGGCGGTTGCTCCATGTTTGTTCTTGGGGTTCCAGAGTAAAGTGAATGGCTTCTTCCATGTCCCAGTCGTTGAAGAGCTGACGGCCAGTCAGGTAAGTGGCATAGCGCTCGGGCGCAACACTTGAATCTTCGGGATGGGGGTGCTTGACCACTTTCAGAGTCGAGATAAAGTTGCCCTCAAAACCCGCTGGACGCTCGGGTGCCAATAGAATCTCGAAGCTGCCATTGTCATCGACTGCAATGCTGGATGAATCCAAACGGCCGGTTTGAATGCGCATGCCCGGGCGAAGTTCTGTGAGCTTACCGGAATCACCTGATAAGTCGCGCCAGCTGGCCTCAAAAATCAGGTAGTGCGGCGCTTTGGGTTGGTCATCGTTAACCGCTTCCCCGCGCCAATGGGCGGTCTGATGCGTTTTGCCCCGAAGCCAGTAGGCTTTCGAACCGTCGATGGGCGCGTAGAAGTAAATGGCATCGGCATTATCGATTGTGGCTCGTGTGATGGGGCTTAGCATGTTTCTGAATTCAGGTGCCTCGCGGTTTTCATGAAATGCGCGTTCGATTGCGGAGTGCGCAAAGCCCATTAAGTAGCGGTAGCCCTCGGCGAGAATCCGGTCATTCTCGGGTGGCGGCATAAGTTTGGGGTCGTCGATGGCATTGCGCGCCATCTGTAGGGCACTCATCATATCGTCCCAAGCTCGGCGTAAGTTGGCTCGACTCGACAGCGACCAGTCGTATTCGTCAAACCATTCGGCCAGTTCGTCTTCTATGCGTTCTGCTGTGATGGCGTAGTCTGCCAATTTATATTTGAAGGTCGATGTGTGTTGTGTTTCGCGTTGCTCTTGTTGATTTAAGTAGTTTTGATAGTCCGCAGTGATGGGTAAATCTAGGGCCTCGTAAACCTTAGCTATGGTTGCACCGGGCGCGGTGGTGAGCTCTCGATAGTCCACAAACAACTGTGGTGTTTGGGGGCGTTTAGCCAGGGCCTGCTTCGGAATTTTAAAGGATTCCAGCGAAATTTCGGCCATGTGCTGAAGCGATACTTGGTAGTCCTCTTTCTTCCAGCCTTTTGCTTTCCAGCTGCCCTCCATCAGCTTAAGCGCGCTGGGGATACACTCCATAGGATTGCGAACGGAGACCACGATTTTAGCATCGGGAAAAGTCTCTAAGATGGCGTTGACCCAGCCTGACATCAGCGGGTTTTTGCTGAGGTGCGTGTGTTGCCCGCCGTTTAGCAAGAGCTGGCGCTTTACGCATTCTTTATAGTGATGCATCCAGCGCTGGCGTTTGCGCTCGGGTAAATCATCGACGTGAAAAATATCGATGTGTTCGAATAAAGGCATCTCAAGCGACCACTCTTGGGTGACGAACGCGCCTCGCATGACAAACTGGTCTTCTTCAGAGTTCCATAAACTCATGTTATGAATGTGACGAAACTGCCCGAACTTTTTCTCATCCCAAGCCTTTAACCGCCGTTCGAAAAAGCCACCGAGATGGTCTTTATCGAATCCCCCAAACCATCGGATAAGGTGCTTTTGTAACAGCGATGGAAACAGAGTTTCCCAGTACAAGAAATAGCTAAAACGCTGAGTATCACCCGACATAAGCCGATGTAGCAGCGTCGTGCCGCTGCGCGCATGTCCCACAATAAACACGGGCTGTTTGACTTCTTGGCGCCACAAGCCTGGAAAAAATACGTAGTCCAAAACGAAGCATAAGGTGTTGAATACCATGGTAAGAGGAACCCACAGTAACAATTTAATCATCATTCGAGAGCGTCCCGGCCAGGACTTAAATGACCAAACGCTTTGTACGACGCGAAAGTAGTAATCCCAGTCAAAGTACATAATTGCTTTCCTTATTTTTAACCACGCTAGCCTAGTCGTGATTGCTGGATCTTATCAACTCGCATAAGTTTGAGCTCTAAGATCGTTTAAATAATTGATCTTTATCGGTTTTTTAATGTTTTGTGAGGGAGCTTACGTTTTGGTGGAAATTGCTCTAGGCTTAACTGATCAAACAGTCACACGAAAAGATAGTGCATGGCCACCGATTTAGACAAGCCCATTCCGCTACCGAGAAAGTTACCGAAACAAGGTCGGTCTAAAGTGCTGGTGGACGCTCTTGTCGAGGCCTGCGAGGCCATCCTTGCAAGGGGCGACACCGAGCAGCTGACCACGAACTACATTGCTGAAGTCGCGGGTGTGAATATCGGATCTTTGTATCAGTACTTCCCCAATAAAGAAGCGATTCTAGCAACCGTGTTCACTCGCAAAATGGCGTTAGAACGCGCCGCGTTTGCGGACCAGTCAAAACAACGCATTTTGGCGCAATCGGCGCTGTCACTCAGTGCCGCGTTGGCCGAGGTGATTCGTGTTAAGGCAGAACTGCATCAGCGTTTTCTGGCTTTGCATGGCGATTTTTACAGCGACTACTACGACTTCTTCGATTTTGAAGAGACTGTGAACGAGTATGTATCGACGGACCTGCAGCAACCTACTTGGTCAGTGTGGGTGAGGTCATTGTTGAAGCATTATCAGATCGAGCTGCGCTTCGATGATCTCGACCGCGCGGCTTTTTTGGTCGCGAATATTATCGATGGTTTGCTGAGCGCAGCCGTTCGCAGCCAACCTCACTGCTTGAGCGACGACGCCTTTTTACACCAGGTTCACGTCGCGGCTTTGAATGCGATTAGTTGACGGCCTCGTCGTTGTCGAACCAGTGTTTCGTCTTGTTTGCAAAAGCCACTAGGCTAAGCATAACCGGTACCTCAACAAGTACGCCGACTACCGTGGCCAGCGCGGCGCCCGACTGCAGGCCGAACAACGAAATGGCCACCGCAACCGCCAGTTCAAAAAAATTAGAGGTGCCAATCATGCACGCGGGTGCGGCGATATTGTGAGGTAGCTGAATGGCCTTGGCCGCAGCGTAAGCAATAGCAAATATGCCATACGTTTGAATCAGTAGGGGTATGGCGATAAGTACTATGGCTACTGGCTTCGCAATAATGGTCTCGGCTTGAAACCCAAACAAAAGCACCACGGTTGCTAGCAATCCGGTAATGGATATCGGCTTGAGTGTGCTGAGGAAATTGTTCAAACGCGAGTGGTCGCTGCCGGAATCCAGCAGGCGGCGGGTTACGGCACCTGCCACTAAGGGGATGACGACATAAAGAAGCACGGAAAGCAGTAATGTATTCCAGGGCACTGTGACATCGGTAACGCCCAGCAAGAAAGCCGCTATTGGCGCAAAGGCAAAAATCATAATCAGATCATTGACCGAGACTTGAACTAGGGTGTAGTTCGCATCACCTTTTGTGAGGTTGCTCCAAACAAACACCATGGCTGTGCAAGGGGCAACACCCAGCAAGATCATGCCTGCGATATATTCTGTCGCGGTCTGCGGATCGACGAAATCGACAAACAGCACTTTAAAGAACAACCAGCCTAAGAAGGCCATGGTAAAGGGCTTGACCAGCCAGTTAATTACCAGAGTTAGCGCAAGGCCCTTGGGTTTTTTACCGACATCTTTAATGGAAGAGAAATCTACCTGCACCATCATGGGATAAATCATAATCCAGATGAAGATTGCCACGGGGATATTCACGTGGGCGACCTCAAGTGCGGCAAACCACTGGAATAATGCTGGGGTAAGATTCCCTGCAACTAGCCCCACTAGAATGCACAGGCTGACCCAAACACTCAGATAGCGTTCAAAAATACCCATTAGTTTGTCCTTTCGATAAGTTTGGAAAGTAATGTTTTTTGTTGATCGAGAGTTTTGGACATCAGGTCTAATTGCAACAGCTCATTGACTCGCGATGTGATGGTTGCGATGCATGCTTCAAAGGCGGCTTTTACTTCGGATTCGCTGCCTACAACTTTGGAAGGGTCTTTTAAACCCCAGTGCAGTGTGATTGTCTTGCCAAACCATACCGGGCATTGCTCAGCAGCAGCGCTGTCGCACACCGTGATGACGATATCGGGCTGTATCGACTCAAATTCGTCCCACGATTGGCTTCGCAATCCCTGGGTCGATACGCCGTGCTCCGCGAGGTACTTAAGCGAGAGCGGGTGAACCTCGCCTTCGGGTTGGCTGCCGGCGCTGAATGCTTGAATGCGTCCATCCGATAAGTGATTGGTGATCGCCTCGCTCAGTATGCTACGGCAGCGATTGTGAGTGCAGATATAAAGTATCTTAGTCATGGGTTTTCGCCTTGGGAGAGAATCGAATAATACCAAAATTTAAGGGTTATTGCGGTCGGAAAGTCTGTAGTCTATGGTGGAGGCCATCTCGTACAAAACCTGATGTCAGCAGTATTTGGTTCGCTATAGAATAGGGCAGCAACATGGCAAAAGAATTTCGTTTTGAAGAATTGATCAAGCGATTGCAAGCCGCCGAACGCGAGCTCGAGGCTGAGTTGCAGGCGTACTTAGCGGAGCAACGCGAGAAATTCCATTACACCTTAGAAAACGGTCGTGTGAAGTTTGAGAGCGAATTCAAGGCTTTTCAACAACGCTATCGTGTGGGTGCTTGGCGTTACCTAAAAGAGGCAAAGCTCAGCTATGTGCTGACCGCACCCATCATCTATGGCATGGTGATACCGCTAGCCTTGTTGGACTTAACCCTTACTCTGTATCAACACCTCTGTTTTAGGGTGTACCGTATACCCTTGGTGAAACGCGCCGACTACTTCGTGATAGACCGCCATCTTCTGAGCTACCTGAACGCGATCGAGAAGTTGAATTGTGTCTATTGCGGCTATGGCAATGGTGTAATTGCCTACGGCCGAGAGATTACCGCGCGAACCGAGCAATTTTGGTGCCCCATAAAGCACGCCCGTAAAGCCGCTGGCACGCATGATCGAGCCGACAAATTTTTGGAATACGGCGATGCCAATGCCTGGCGCGAGCGTATTGAGGACGTACGCACAGATTGGGGTGATTCTAACTGAAGACCTGGGATTCTAGTGTTTGTGTGCGTCAATAAGGTTTGGGCTGTAAATTTTGTTTATGATACAAAAAAGCGAAACAACGACAGGATAGACGATAGTGGCTGATTACATTTTGGCAATTGACCAAGGCACCTCAAGTTCAAGAGCGATTCTGTTTAATCGTGAAGGCGAGTTGGTGCACGTCGCTCAAGAAGAATTTCCGCAGTATTTTCCTAATGATGGTTGGGTCGAGCACGAGCCAGAAGAAATCTGGCACAGCGTAAAACATACGATTGAAGAAGTACTCGCTAAATTGCAGCCGGGCGATACCGTTGCCGGTATAGGCATAACCAATCAGCGAGAAACCACAGTGGTTTGGGATCGAGAGACAGGAAAGCCCATTCATCGTGCGATTGTATGGCAAGATCGGAGAACCGCTGAATTCTGCCTGCAGCTAAAAGACCAAGGCTTGCAAGATCAAGTTCAAGCCAAGACAGGCTTGCTGATCGACCCCTACTTTTCTGCAACCAAAGTACGCTGGTTGCTCGATAATGTGACCGGCGCGCGCGATGCGGCACAGCAGGGGCATCTGGCATTTGGCACCATCGATACCTACATTCTCTGGAAGCTGACAGAAGGTCGGGCGCATCGCACCGATGCCACCAATGCCTCGCGGACGATGATGTTCAATATTCACGATCAGGTTTGGGATGGCGATCTTTTGGCGATGTTTGATGTGCCTGCGTCGATATTGCCAGAGGTTTGCGATAGCGCCGCGGACTTTGGCGTTTGTAATGCGTCAATGTTTGGCATTGAATTGCCTATTTTGTCGATGATTGGCGATCAACAGGCGGCTTTGGTGGGTCAAACTTGCTTTGAGCAAGGCATGGCGAAAAGCACCTATGGCACAGGTTGCTTCATGATCGTTAATACGGGTGATCATGCGCTGAAGTCAGAGAATCGACTACTGACCACGATAGCGTATCGTCTCAATGGCAAAACCACCTACGCCTTAGAAGGCAGTATTTTTGTTGCGGGAGCCGCGGTGCAATGGTTGCGTGATGGTCTAAAGCTATTGGAGAACGCTGCTGAAAGTCAGGCCTTAGCAGAATCGACGCCCTTAAATCATGGCGTGTATTTGGTGCCAGCCTTCACAGGCTTAGGCGCACCTTATTGGGACCCCGATGCGCGCGGCGGTTTGTTGGGTTTAACTCGCGATACGGGCATCAAGGAGCTCGTGTCGGCGGCGTTGCAGTCGGTGTGTTATCAAACCAAAGATCTATTGTGTGCCATGGAAGCCGACGGTCAAGAGCTTAAAAGTTTGCGGGTTGATGGCGGCATGGTGGCTAACGATTGGGTTATGCAGTTTTTAGCCGACATTTTAGATACCACTGTCGAGCGCCCTCAAATAATCGAGACGACTGCGCTGGGAGCGGCTTACTTGGCTGGGTTACAAGCAGGCGTTTACGTGTCATTAGCCGAACTGGGCCAATCTTGGAGTTGCGAGCGTAGATTCAGCGCCTCTCTCGACGATACCGACCGGCAGGCGCTTTATGCCGGTTGGTTAGAGGCTGTTAAGCGAGTAATGACAAATTAATCGCAAAGCCTATAAGCCCAGCCACCATGACTGGGCGTCGGGAGCTCGCTTACAGCGTTTCGAAGGTAATGCCGGCGTTGGCCTGCAGCCTGTCCACCAATGCCTGCCCCATAGCACTCGCAGGCGTCCAGATGCCGCCGCCGCAGCTCAAATCATCGCGCGCTAGACAGACCGCAGCCTCGCCCAACATGCGCGAGGTGCCACCGTAACCTGGATCTCGATCGCCCGAGACGCGCGTTTTCACGCTCTGGTTTCCGTCTTCCGATTGCGCGTGGAAAAACATTTCAAAATGGCCGTTTAACTGCTCTTCAGGTGTTGGGCCTTCGCCGGGTTTTGGCAGGAATCGTCCCGCCAGTTTTCTGACCCAACCTAAGCCCATAATCGACGGAGTAAGCTTGCTGCCTAACGCGATATTTTTAGCTTTGCGTTGCGCCTTTTTGTCAGCACCTGTTAACTGGCGTTCGTCATAGCGAAAGGTTTTACCGTAGGGATAGTTTGCCAGCGCGTTACTTCTGCGTACGACACGTGCATTCACTGCGGCCATGAAAAATGGACCTGTCCATTGTTGGAAGTGTTCATCGAAGATCGCTTCGTTAACATCTAAACCGTCCGGACCGCTTTGTTCACCCTGCGGATTGAGAGAGTAGGGGTTTTCTAGTTCTTCTTGGATGGATTTGTCTTTGCTCATTTGCTCCATCATTACCATCATGCTGGCAATTGTTCCGCCGCTGGCACCGCCACTGAATCGGCCTACGCGCGCATTCACCTCTTGCGCGTAACTTCCAAAGCGCTCGTGCATCACGCTCTGGGCATAAAATACGCCCAAATCGCTTGGAATCGAGTCAAAACCGCAGGTGTGAACGATACGTGCGCCGCTCGCTTCCGCTGTCGATTGAAAGTGTTTGATTGTATGTCCCATCCACTGGACTTCGCCGGTTAAATCGCAGTAATGGGTGCCTTGCTTAGCGCAAGCTTCAAGTAAGGGCGTGCCATATAGCGCGTAAGGTCCCACTGTGGTGCACACGACTTTTGTTCGTGCGGCCAGTGTTTCCATGGCTGCTTGGTCGTGGCTGTCGGCTTGGAGTAGCGGGATATTAGGATTACCCAGCTCCGCGCGGACGGCTTCAAGTTTTTGTAAGTTTCGCCCCGCCATGGCCCAGTTCAGAGAGTACCCATAGGTGGACTGCAAGTGTTTAGCGACTAACGAGCCCGTAAAGCCGGTGGCACCCCAAAGTATGATTTCGAATTCTCTTGATGCGGACATTGTTATTCTCGGTGGTAGGTTTGAGTGTTAGTTTACGCGCTTTGATTGGGTTTGGCTCATCCTTATTCCCCTATAGCAGCGCATCCTCTTTCAGAATGGTCACTGTGTGTGTTACAAGGTATGGTGTTTTTATGGGTCGAGGCGTGCGGTGATGATGATTGGAGCTTTCATACTGGCAGTGTGGGCATTTTTGGCTCTGCGCTCGGTGAGGGCGGATTACCGCTACTACAAAGCGGTTCAGACCTTAGAGCCCGCGATTTGGGCGCAGTTAGGGTCGCCGAAGTTTTTGCGGATTCCTATGGCGTTTGTGTCGAGTAAGGGAGTGATATTGCTCAAGTCGATCACCAATGAGCATATCCTAGCGCTTGCCAGAAAACACCGGCAGGCTGGCATCCAGTTTATTGCCTACCTCGTGATAGTTCTTGTCGGCGCCACCGCATATTTTACACTCGCTTAACGAGTGCGCACGTGTTGCCTCTTGATACCCTCCTCATTTTTTTTGGTGCGTCACTCAGCCTAGCGCTGAGCCCAGGGCCCGATAATCTATTTGTCTTAACTCAATCGGTGGCGAGTGGACGCCGTGCAGGGTTGATCGTGACGCTAGGTCTTTGCACTGGCTTGGTGTGTCACACGGTCGCAGTGGCATTTGGTGCGGCAGCGATGCTTGAGCGCTCCGCCTATGGGCTCATGGTATTGCAGTGGTTGGGTGCACTATATCTTGTCTATCTCGCTTGGCGTTTTTTCACAGCTGCGCCTGTCAGTGTGAGTGTTGCCGCAACTCAAATACGCCTTGATTTGCTTTACCGTCGCGGATTTCTGATGAATGTGACGAATCCCAAGGTTCTCATTTTTTTTCTGGCCTTTTTGCCTCAGTTTACAGATCCCAGAGAAGGAGGCGTGGCTTTTCAAATTGTGATTCTGGGTGGCGTCTTTGCGCTCGCTACGGTTTTGGTTTTCGGCGCAATCGCTTGGTTCGCGAGCGCATTGCGCTCTGGATTACTGTGTTCAGATGCGGTACAAACAATGCTTAATCGAATAGCGGCGCTTGTCTTTATGGTCTTAGCAATGCGTCTGATGTTGGTTGAGTTGTAAGGGCTAGCTGTTAGCCCGTGGCAGCTTGGCTACTAGCGGGACGCTTAAAGTGAGCATCCGGCAAGGCTGTGCAGGGCTCGAGCCCACCTAAGTGGGCTACACCGTCTTTCTGCCACTCAGATAGGGTAGGTTCTCTTGAGTCGCTCACCTTCTACCCAGCAGGCATGTGTTCCTGATTGAATGCGTTCGGGTAGTATGATTTGGCAAAGGGGTCCATTAGCGAGAGCCTGAGCGTCAAATATAGCGGCCTCAGAACGATCGAGCACTAGATCTTGAATGAAGACGATCAGGTATCCGTCATCTTCAAATTGACTATTAATGCGAGGAGCAAAGTGCACCTCGCCACCGTACCGCCCTTCACCGTATTCATATCGCGTATGCACGCCTGTTTGAAGATCAAATTTTTTGATGCCATTCATATTCCATGTTCCCGCTTCGAACAGGCTGGCGTATATATAGCGGTAAGGGTAGCCCTTGCAATCGTTGCGACAGACCGGAAACTCGCAAATTTCCTGGTCAATAAATCCCTCAATTGTCGTGCCGTTTTTTAGGTTGAAACGCCATCGGTACAAACGAGTTTTAGTCCGGTGTTTATCCAAGTGAGCCATGATGCGCTCGTAGGGATTTTCGCTGTGCTCTCCGACCCCGGGGCCCTGAGGTTCAAACGACACACAACCGTCCATTATGATTTCGTCTCCCTCCTCGTAATAATTGGCTGTGTGCAAAATAAAACACGATTTCGCCTCAAACCATTGGATATCGCTTCTTTGATCGGAACGAGAAAAGACACCAAAACGGGAAGGCTTATCTGGATAAAACTGCAGTTTGCGCTGTCCCTGTTTTCGTAAATCTGGATCGAAATAGAGCGGCAAATCGTGAACGATCAGATAGTTTTCCGTCATTCCCAGATCGTGTGGCCAGCGAGGAAAATCAAACTTAATGGATCGGTACGATGCTAAGTTACCGTTTGAGTCGACCGTCCCAACGTTGATAGACGGTGGTTCCTCAGGGTAATTCTGGAAGACCATTTCGTTGGTACGGTAATCAACCTTGAACTCACCTGCTATGCCCGCGTAGCCCACAGCTTTTGCTAAAACTGGGTCTGGTCCCAAGTTTTCAAGTGTAACCGGATCCATGCGCCAAGGCTCGCTGCCCTGACTCATGGTGACCAGTAAACTGCCATTATGGTAAATGACATCGGTGCCCGCGTTGTCCTTCATTGCCCCCATGGCCCCCCAGCCTCTGTACGAGAAGCGTTCGGGTTCTAAAACCCCGGGCCATAGAGCCCTCCCCGCAGCTTTTTCAGCTAGAAACCCCGTGGTGTGAACAAAGCGATTCCGGTACTGCATTTTACCGTCGCAGAAATAGGCACTGTGTATCATGCCATCGCCATCGAATGGATGGTAAATACCGATAGGTTCGTGGACCTGATTGTGGGTGTTGCGGGCATAGACTCCCCACAAATCGTTAGGAATTGTTCCTATAACTTCTAGGGTGTCCGTGTCAGCGTCGTATTCCCGAGCATTCGGCTTGAACAAGCCTTGTAAGAAAGGATTGTCATTATCGGGGCTGATGGTGATTTTCTCTTCGTTAATGATTTTCAACATGGTACGCCGGTACTCCGTCTCGAATCCGCTGTGAATACACGGATGAAAGTTTGGTTAGAATGATGATGGACATGGGTACTGCGATACCGCCCAGTATCATTAGTGAGCTTCCGACCTGTGCATCATTTTGAAAAATATTGTCTGTGATAAGGGCGACGAGCAGTGGCCCGAGCCCAAGCCCGATTAAGTTGATGACGAACAGGTAGTAAGCTGTAGCTTGCGCCCTAATTTCGATGGGGGTGCCGGTGTGAAGAGCGGCGATGGCCATACCGCCATGGAAGCTCGCAAAAAAATGCAAGAAGCATAGGGCGACCAAGGAAAATATGGGGCTTGGGGACATGGGAGAGGTTGCAAGCACTGCTGGAACGAACAGACAATATGAGCCAACGATAGCCGAGCGCACGAAGGCATCACTTACCTGCCGCTTGGCAAAAAAATCGCCTAAGAAACCGCCTGTAAGCACACCTGCGGGTGCTGCCAAGATGTTTATGAGTCCGTAAGTAACACCGATGTCGGCGACTTCCCAATTCCAAAACCTAATAAAATAGGCTGGAACCCAGGAGTGATAGGCGTAGCCCACCATCGTTAGCATCGACATTCCGATAAAATGTGCAAGATAAAACGACTTATGCTGCCTAAAGTAAGATAGAGCTCCCGCGATTGATGTGTCGTTAGCCGCTGTTGAATTTTCAGGTTGACCGCTAAACCGACCTCGTTTTGGTTCGCGCACGGTAAGCAGTAACAGGAACATCGGTATGCCTGCGAGCCCTAATACAATAAACGTGAGCTGCCATGACTTAAGCTCACCGAGCAACGGCAGTTGGACCATGTCTGGCATGGCAGCAATAAGGCCCCCACCAATTAAAAAGGCCAGTCCACTGCCTAGATACACACCCACGGTGTAGGTGCTCATGGCTCGCCCGAGCGATTCTTTCGGGAAGTAGTCCCCAATCATGGAATAAGCGCTCGGAGAGAGGGCTGCTTCGCCGACGCCGACACCAACTCGGGCGGCGAAGAGTCCAAAAAAACCTTTTGCGAGCCCACAGCATGCGGTCATGAAGCTCCATGCGGCTAAACCGGCCATGATGATTTTTTTGCGATTTTTGGTATCGGCTAGCCGACCCATGAATAAGCCTACGAACGTATAGAATAATGCAAAGGCGATGCCTTGGAGTAAGCTGAATTGGGTGTCAGTCAGGACTAAGTCGCGTTTTATTGGCTCAACCATCAGACTAAGAACCTGCCGATCAATAAATGACAGCGCGTAGCACAGCATGAGCACGCCCACGACATACCAGCTATAGGCTTTTTCAGCCGACGTTTGCCTTGGGTGACTAGACATCTTGGTACACTCTATTTAAAAAATTAAATACTGCGTTGTTAAATGCCGCTGTCTGCTCTGCCCACGCATAATGACCGGCATCGGTGATGCATACGTACTCAGCATTAGGAATGTTTTCTGCCATCGTTTCCATGATGCTCGGTTGACCCACGGGATCATATTCTCCTGCGATACACAGAGTGGGCACGGCAAGGTCTCTTAAGACGGCCCTGCCATCAAACTGAGTAATTGCTGTAATCGCGGCCTTGAATGTGTCATCGGGTGTCTCGCAGGTAACACGTTTTACCTTGTCTATCGCTGGTCCACTTGAATTGGGTGACAGCATCGATTGAATAACCCTCGCCGCGGCTTCGCTGAGTGTAACCCCATTGTTTAGGGGTTCTAATCGTTCCCGTAGGAAAGACTCTTGAAACTCCTTACTGGTGTGGCCTAGAGACTCGACAGTTGCCGATATTATCAGGGCTTGAACCCGCTCGGGCACTAATGTTGTTGCCAACGGTGCTATTAACCCACCCATACTGTGACCCAGAATGACGTTGTGTGAGTCTGCTGCACTGGTTGCTCGCACCAAGTCTGCTACTCGTTGTGCGAGGTACTCAATGGAATAGCCCGCTGTAGGTAGCGGGCTAATACCATAGCCTGGGGCGTCCCAGGCTATTACTCGATATCCTGCATTCGCGAGGACTTCAGCTTCCACGGTCCAGTAGTCGCTGCAGCCATAAGCACCATGCAGAAGATACACCGTATGGTTACCCGATCCGAATACTCGATAATCGGGTACGTTATGCACTTCGGTCATTAGTTTTCTCCGAAGTTATAGCGGAACGATAGCCCCCAAGTTTTGGGCGCGCCCACCCGAGAGAAGCCAGAATCGGCAACAGAAATGCTTGACGATCGATATAACTCATCGGTCAGATTTTTGCCCCATAAAGTGACACTCCATGCGTCGTCAGCCGAGGTGTAGCGCACGCTCGCGTTGAGTAAGTCATAGCTTGGCTCAAACGACACTGCGCGATTATCGTTCTCAAAAAACTGGTCCCCTTTACTGAGATACTCGATACGAGCCAAAGTTTCACCGGAGCCCAATTGGAGCGTTTGCTCGAGATAAATTGACGACGAATCTTCCGGCGTTCGGCGAAGTTTAAAGCCCGAGAGGTCAGCACCTGTATTGGTCGTATAGTCTGTGAATTCAGCATCTAAATTAGAATACGAGGCGCCTACGGTTAGCGAGTCGCTCACAGCCGCCGTGAGTTCAAGCTCCAGACCCGTGATTTCGGCAGTAGCGGCATTGTCGGTCACCAACACTAGGGTGGCCACGTTGCCGGGAACCGCCTCAACGAGCTGCAATACTTGAAGATCTTCGTAGTCGTTTTGGAACGCGGCTAAGTTAAGGCGCAATCGATTGTCCAACCACTCTGATTTCAAACCAATCTCGTAGGTCATGGCAAACTCAGGTTCGTAGCTCACTGAGGCTGAGGTTGCCGAAGCCGGCGCTGTTTGGAATCCTCCCGATTTATAGCCCTCTGCCGCACGGAAGTACACTAGCGCATCCTCGTTCAGCCGATAGTTGATCGATAGTGAACTGGTAATCTCGTCCCAGGTTTCGCTATTTCGAATATCGTAAAGTTCCGTAGCTGGTGCTAGCGACGGGAGTGCGCCGTTTGATAGATCTTCGACCGCTAAATCTATCGTTTTGTCGTCTTCAGTCCAGCGTGTGCCAAGGGTCACGCCCAGTTTGTCCGTAAACTGGTAATTGAACTGAGCGAATAGGGCTTTGCTTTCAGTCGAGTTGTCTTGATTGAATACGGGGTTTGATCGTGCGGGCGTTTGACCCGGCGGATTACCCGGGATTGCGAAGAACGCGCGTCGAAACTCCTCTTCTCTGTCGGTATCCTCTTTCAGGTAGAAAAATCCGACCATACCGTTGAGTTTGTCATTGTTGGCGGTGAATTCGTAGCGAAACTCTTGCGAAAACTGATCGGTTTTCTCTCGCCAAATATTTTGCGTTTGCAGCCTCGCAGGAGGCACGGGTAAGCCAGAAAGATCTTGGAACCAGTCGATATCAACCGTTCTTTGCGCAGTGATTGAGGTCAGTGTTCCCATTCCTAGAGACCAATCAAGCTTTAAATCGACACCTGTGATGTCGCGCTTCAAGTAACCGTCGTCGGCTGGTTGTCGGACACGCGGATTAGGATGAATGTCAACAGCACCAGCATTTTTTGCAAAAGATCCATCGGGAATGGGCTTGCGAGTGTTGCCGTAAACATCGTCTTTTGCTGTGTTAATGGTGAGTCTGGCGCTGAAGCTATCACTGGGCTGGTAAAGTAATTTGACTCGAGCGCTGGTGTTGTCCTCGCCATCTACGTCGCGACCGGTCGTCAGACTGTAATTATACCCGTCACTTTGTTTGGTGGAGAAAGCAACGCGGGCAGCGAGTTTGTCAGTTAAGGGCAGATTGACAGCGCCCTCAGATTCGAATCGACCGTGATCGCCGAAAGCGGTCACGCCGACATATCCACCAAATTCACTGCCGGGGTCGCGCGTAATCATGTGTAAGGCGCCGCCCACAGCATTTTTGCCATAGAGCGTGCCTTGGGGGCCACGTAATACCTCAATTCGCTCAAGGTCGAACATGGCTACGGCAGCGCCCGACGCTCGTGCGAAAACGACGTCATCTTGAAAAACAACAACCGAAGGGTCGCCGCCGGCGCCATCATCGGATGAGCCGATCCCGCGAATAAAAAGCTGCGGGTCGACTTGTGAAAACGGTGTGAATGAGACACTTGGTGTTGTGGCAACGATATCGCTAATGTCCACAAGACGTGCCTTCTCGATAAACTCCGCGCTGTATGCGCTGACGGCGACAGGGACATCTTGCATCGCTTCAGCACGACGCTGAGCTGTGACAACCACTTCTTCGAGTTGCGCTCCGATAGCGTTGTTGGAAAAGCTAGCCCCCGTGCTAAGTACGGCGCTAATAGCCAAAGCTAAAGAGCGATGATTACAGTTTTTCATTGTTTTCTCCCATTATTTTTATCGATTTTTCTAGTTCATTAATCATTGTTAATTCGATTACTAGAGCTAGTTCATTAAGTAGAGCAGTAGTTTTTGTGATTGTCAAACGCTGATTGGATCCGCTTTAAAATTTCATAAACGACTGGTTGTCGGGCATAATGATGCGAATAGGGGACCGTTAAATGAAAGTTGCTGAGAGAAAAATAAGAAATAGCTCGACCTTCAGAGCGGCGAGTGTCATTGGTGATTATTGGTCCACAAGAATTGTCCGAGAAGCCTTACTTGGGGCCGATGCTTACTCAGAGTTTGCAAAAAGAATAGACATTACGAATCAGACTTTGAGCGCGCGTCTTCGCTCTTTGGTGCAGTGCGGGTGTCTCGAGAAGTTCTCTCCCGATAGCCAAAAGTTTGGTACGCAAAGGTACCGACTGACACCAATGGGTAAAGATTTGTATGCGGTTTTATTTGCGATAAAGCGGTGGCAGGTAGTGAGCGGTTCGGCTGAGACTTTTGCGAGTCTGCCGGAGGACTTGGTTCATAAAAAATGTTGTTCGAACGACAATGTCGTTGTGGCCTGTTCGTGTTGTGGTGAAGAAATTCATCATATCGACATTCTCTCAGAGCAGGGACCTGGCGCGGGATACGAATTACCGCTCGGCGGAGCTCCCCAGCGGCAAGCGCTCATTCGAAGTCCACTCAAAGGCGATTCCTCGTTGGTGCCCGTTGGTATTGAGGGCGATAGGTGGGCGATTTTGATTATGGCCTGCGTCTTTTGGGGTGACTCCAAATTTGAAGAGTTTCAAGAGGATTTATTAATCCCCAGACATACCCTGACGACCCGGTTACGACGCCTGGTGGAGGAAGGTTTGCTCGCGCGCGTCCGATATCAAGCGGCACCCGTACGCTATGCCTATCAAGTCACAGCGAAAGGTGTGCTGTTTTATCCTGTGATATTGGCGCTTGCAGCCTACGGTGATAAGTGGCTCGATGTGGGGCGAGGAAAACCGGTCTATTTAAAGCACCAGCCTTGTGGCAATGTAACCGACCCTCAATTGCGATGTAAAAAATGCAATGCTGTGGTTGAGCCGGACGATATTACGTCTGCTTTGCATTGCCAAAAGAGCGCTTGAGTAGCTTGGTTTGTTTTTTGCCGAGATTTTTGGCGTTGTCGGTTAAATTGTTTACTGCTTGTTGATGTTGATCGAAAGGTTTCTCCTTCGAGCGCGGGTTCAGCCGTCACAGCCGCTGAAAACAAAAAAAGGGCCACCTAACAGAAGATCGATAAGGGAGTTGCGTCGCTCTCGGCCATCCGTGGCCTTCGCGACACACCAACATCGTGTTGGCGACGCCGCGTCCTGCGTCCGCGGGAGTTGAACCCAGCGCCGCTGAAAACAAAAAAAGGGCCACCTAAAGGTGGCCCTTTTTTTGTTTTTGGTGGAGGCGGCGTCCCCATTCGAGGTGTTTCATATCGTTGCAGTAAAGCTCTTTAATTGGTATGTAAATCAATGATTTATAGTTATTTTGGGCGAATTTTTGTCTTAATTTGTAGCAATGAATCGCACCCAATGTTACTTTTTTATGTGGGAGTTAATGTGGGAGCCGAAAAGATTCAGTCTAACATGGAAGTTTAACCCAAGATTTTTGTTTTAGGTTTACTCCGGTTTTAGTTCGATTGAAGGATGGGGAGTCGAATTGCCAAAAAAAGCAAAAGAAATGAGCGCCGTCGAGGTGCGCCGATTAACCGGCCAAGGCCGCCATCCAGTAGGAGGTGTCGCTGGGCTTCATTTATTGGTTTCTCCAAGTGGCGCGCGCTCTTGGGTTTTGCGGACTAAGGTAGGGGATAAGCGCCGCGATATCGGTTTAGGCGGGTTCCCTGATGTTACGTTGTCGGATGCGCGCGCTAAGGCACGCGAACTGCGCGAACGGATATTAGGCGGTATCGATCCCATAGCTGAGCGAAAATCGGCGCGTGACGCGATACGTGCAAGTCAAGCTAAAGCATTGACCTTTAAAGAGGCGGCGTACCGCTGCCATGCTGCACGCCAAGATGAGTTCAGCAATCCCAAGCATCGGCGCGACTGGATCAATTCATTAGAGCGCCACGCCTTTGCTCACATCGGCCACCTTCCTGTTGATGCTATCGAACTGCCCCATATTCTCAAGGTGTTGGAGCCGATATGGAAAATCAAAACCGAAACGGCGACTAGGGTGCGGCAGCGCCTTGAATCGGTGTTGAGCTGGGCGACTGTATCTAAGTATCGTGCTGGAGATAACCCGGCGCGCTGGTCAGATAATTTGAGCGAGCTATTGCCGACGCCTAGCAAGATAAAAAAGATCAGACATCACAGAGCGCTCCCCTGGAAAATAGTGCCTGAGTTTATGAGTGATTTGCGCTGCCGGGATGGACTGGCCGCGCGCGCATTGGAATTCATCATTCTAACCGCTGCACGATCTGGCGAGGTGCGCTTTGCCACCTGGGGTGAGATTGACGAAAGCGCCCGAATTTGGCACGTACCAGCCGAACGGATGAAGTCACGCAAGAATCACAAGGTGCCGCTATCGGATACCGCGCTGGAATTACTCTCGCGTGTTCCACGTATGGAAGGAAGCAATTTCATATTCACCGGAGCGAGGGGGGGCGTTTTATCGGATGTGAGCGTATTAGCTGTATGCAGACGAATGGGGGTTGATGCTACCCCGCACGGTTTCCGATCATGTTTTAAAGACTGGGCAAGATCATCAACGAGCTATGCCGATGAAGTGTCAGAACTGGCGCTTGCTCACGTTAACAATGACGCCACTAGGGCGGCGTATGCGCGCGATGAACTGATTTCACAGCGAACAAAATTGATGACAGACTGGGCAAAATTCATAGACAACCCAGCGAAGCGCACTGCAGTGACGCCAACACGAGGCCAAGCATGAATCGCTCTTCTATGTATGTAGATCCCGCCACTGGCAATGTTCGGTTGGTGTCAGCCCAGGAATATGACGCTGTTGCGGCGGAAATGTGGAATAAATATATGGTCGAGGCCGAAAAAGCGCTGGCTGACCCGCACGGCGATCTAACAGACCCTAGATATATTGAGCGTCTGATCATTAAGGCGCTGAGGTTATATGGTCGATTGAAGATTGCCGATGCGCTAGCACGGAAAGGCGGTAGGCTACCCAAGGGGGCTATAAGCAGGGCTGAGGCGATCGATAGTTTGTCTGGCGATGAAGATCCTGTGTTGCGTCATGCAGTCACCTTGCTTCCAAAGCAGAGGAAAGAGCGAAACCCCAAGGTTAGAGTAAAATCCGCCCGCATGCCCGGGTGGGAAATAGCTAGGCTTGTGAGAGCCCAGCTATCTGTCGATCCTGTGAAAAATCGAGCTTTCAGAGCCGTCGCAGAGGCACTGGGGCCCGACTATTCGCTGGAATACGTCAAGAACACTTGGTACAAATTGGGCGTAAGCACAAAAAATAAATAAAAGCGTTCCCGTTTGCTGACTACGACAAACGCCTAATTACGGCGAATCTAGCCCCGTTGATATTCAAAGCACAACGGAGGCACGACATGCAACAAATCACATATCTCACTGACCGCCAAATTGCTGAGCGATATGGCGTCTCTCGATGTACCCCTTGGCGTTGGGCCAAAGCAGGCGACTTCCCAAAACCCGTCCACTTATCCGCCGGCTGTACACGCTGGCGTGCTGATGATATCCGCTTATGGGAAGAAAAAACTCGCGAATAAAAAGCGGTCCTATCAGAGTCGTATAAGTCGAAAAAGTTAAACCAAAAATGGATTGAAGAAATGATTATCTCAGATTCTCGAATACTAAATTTTGTTAAGCACACTGGCGCACACTGTGTTGAGGTGCTAGACGACGGTACAGGATATTTGCTTTGGCTGTGTGACCGAGTTTGGGTTTTACATAATCATCCAGAGCTATCGGAGTCTCTGTCCCAGAACGATGACCTAATCATATCTAAGGCAATGGCGCTTATTAAGCGGCATGGGGAGCGTGCGGCATGAGTGCTCTTACCGCCCAACAGATAGCCCTCGCTCTTGATGGCAAGAAATGTGGCCAGTCGTGGCATACGTACTGCCCCGTCCATCAAGGGAGTAACCGCAACTTTTACATTACCGAAAAAAACGACAGACTACTCTTTCACTGCTTTGTAGGTTGTTCTCAAGAGTCAGTCATTAATGAATTAAAGGCACTTGGGTTGTGGCCAGTAAGAGACAAAGTAAGCCAGCGCAAGCCGCGAATCGACCTTGCCGCGCGACTAAAAAAGCAAGAGCCTAAACCACACTCTGCCACTTTACCCAAAGCCATCGAGTTTTGGCGCAGAGCAGATAACGATGGGGCGATGGTGGCTGACCACCCTTACGCTAGGAGTAAGCGCATCACTCAAGCCTTTGGTGCAAGGCGTGGCATCGCCGGTGGCTGCGTTCTTGGCTATAAGGCCGACTGCATTGTTGTCCCCAATCGCAACTGGGACGGCGAGTTTATTGGTGTCGAATGTATAAACCATGAGGGCAAGAAACAGACCTTTGGCAATAAGGGTATATTGATACTGGGTAATCCCGAGGATGCACCGTTTATTCATTTATGTGAAGGTTGGGCGACGGCATACGCACTTTCCCAAATGTTTCCCCAGCGATTCGCGACCATTGTCTGCTTTGGTAAGCAGATCGAAAAGGCGGTTCCGGAGGTCAGCAAGAGATACTCAGGCAGACTCGTGATCCATGAAGAGTCACCCAAAAATCGCGATGCATGGGACATATGGCATGCAGGAGATGGCGATACCTATATTAAAAATATACTGGGGGCACTATCATGATCACTCTTGCCCCTATTACTTCCATCGCGAGCGACGATGCTGATGTGAATTCTGTTGAGCTGCGGTCACCAAGCGTAGAGCACCGACTCACGATGTATCGCGAACTACCTGTGCATCCCGAAGCACCAAAAATGATCCTACCTCGGGTTATTCAGTACGGCGCCACCGTCCTTGCGAGCTACCCAGGCACCGGCAAAACCACGGCGGTAACGTCTCTGGCCCTTGTCGTCGCCGGTGCTTACAAGCACGCAAACCTCTCAATAATGCAACCGCGGCACATAGTCTATTTGTCCGAGCATCCAGAACAAGTTGAGCAGATTCTGAGTGCATTGATTGCTGAGGGAGTAGTTGACAACGCAGTTGCTAGAGAGCGATTTCATCTAGTAGATACATGCCGGGTCCAGCCCTTAGATCTACCTCCCATTGCGCGGAGGTGGGCAGATGACTGGACTGAATCTCTGACACGTAATGGCGTTACGGTCGATTGGCCACCGTGGGTAGTTATAGACACCGCCGCAGCGACGCTACACATAGAGAACGAAAACGACAATGCCGAGTGGAGCGCAGCCATAAGCGTATGGAAACAGCAATGCGCCGGCTTGCCTTTGCTGATGGTCGCTCACACGTCAAAAGCCCACAAACACGGTAAAGCCGAGGATATGACCGTACGTGGCGCCTCATCTATTGAAGGTGATGTCACCCAAGTAATCGTGTTGGCAAAAGATGAAACTGGCGACAGGTATCTCGAAATCGCCGGCCCAAAGCATCGCTTTGAAACTGATATCAGCGCCATTCGGCTGGCTAGCTATTTGGCAACCGTTAACACTGTTAATGAGTTCGGCGAGCCGGTTTTGACGCCGACTCGATATGTGGAGCTCGAACCACTGACGCAAGATGACCGGCAGGAACGGAGGAAAGAGCAGCAGGAAGCCGAGGCGATTGCTCGAAAGCTCCAGGTCGCCGAAGAGTTGAGTAAAATAATACCGAGTCTATGGGCATCCAAGCAGCTGCCAATTCAGACCACCCTAATTGATCAATGCAAAAGCGCTCGCCTTAATTTCCGCAAGTCTGATTATGCCACGACCTTCACCGATTTGAGCGATGATACGCTGGTTCATTACGACAAGTACGATCTTGCATTGTTAAAGCCCTACCTAGTGGAACTGGGTTTTAAGTCGCCACCAAAAAACTGTGCTGGCATCTACCTTCTTCGAGATACAAACCCTCTCGCGGAGGCATGGGAGCGGCTACAGAGCGATATCGGAGATGATTTAAACGTTCCCAAAGAGCCGGAACCTTTAGAGCGCCGAGAGGATGAAGTAACCTTATCTGAAGGCCATGAAATTGGTAATTAAAAAGTTAAAAGTTCCCGCCCATAGAAAAATAGCTCAAGGAACTTTTTGGGAGCGGGCTAATGCCCACGCTCCCCAAAAAGTAAAGGTTCCGGGCAAAGCGGGAATCATTCGGAACTTATCGGAGCATTTAGATTTTTTGGAGGATTCACCCATAATCTGTCAGCGCAGACCAGACCTTGATCTGCAAGCACAATCACTCACGTAGTTGATCGATCCGCGACAGGGCCACGATAGCGAAGGGTTCATTAATTAGCGCGTCGGTGGGTGGTCAGCCACGCTGCACAGGATGTGGCGACTTATTCTCCATCGATGTCAATTTCGACCAGCGCCTAAAGGCCGAGCATGGTGTTGATTGTTGTTGTGTATATCCAGTGAGCGTAGGTCTGTTGTTGGGGGGGCGATATGTGGAAAGTACCGCCAAGCAAGCATCAATTCTGGACTAAAGCACAGGCTCAAATTAGCAACGCTAGGCAAAAATCAATGGTAGAGAATAGACTACGATAAATGTGCTTTGACGCGTTCAAATGTGGAAATTGTCTAGCCGAACTGGATCGCCGAAATTCAACCGCTAGGTGCAGCTAGCGCTTTTGCAACACCCTTGCCATATCGAGCCAGAAGGAACCGCCTGCCTCCAGCGGCGCTCAGGCACTCTGGCCTGTCGTCAGTGTGGGTGTCCTCGCAACATAGTCCAAATCTATTGTCAGGCTAGTTGATGTCGTTTCGTTTGTGTATCAACTAGCAGATTTATGGCAAGCTGTGATCGCCGGCAGGTCTGTGTTATTCACAAGGAGATAACTTTGAGCCTAGGAGCCGGCAGACAGGCGCCTCAGAAACACTTTTGGTGGGTTACAACACTCAGAAAGGATCGAGTAAATGCGCCATATAGAAATTACAAAACTACCTCATATTTGGGATCAAGGCGAATACTCGGAGACCGTCAACGAATATTTGAAACGTGCCTATAATCTGGACTCTCCTATGAGTGGCGAATGGGGATATACGACTGAGGATGCTGTCATTTTTGAGCGCCCACCAAGTTCTTTGCCAATTGACTACGTTGCATGGGAATGGATCTTTGTGGAAAAACGTGTCTACAGTGAATGCATAGTCTTTAGACCTCCAAATGATCGATTTTCTGGAATTAAGTGGAAACTGCAGAAACAAAGACTGTTAGATATTGCTAATCGAAAAATTGACGAACTCACGTTTGCAATCCAAATGCTGGCGGATAATGACTTCGAGGAACTAAAGAATGACTGGGAGAAAAATGACTGTTTCTTCGGCGACCCTCGTGGACAAGAAGAACACATTCAACGTAGATCGGATCTTACTTATTGGTACACCTCAGTGTTCTTTTTTGATGTTACACAAGTGATTGCGTGAGTTTTTTGAATTTAAGAAAATTCGGTTTATTTATAGCAATTACCTTTTTGGTAATCGTAGTACATCTTGGGGGCTCGATAACAAAAAGTTTGAAGACCGAAAAAAATGAAGTTTCGTTGAAGATAGAAGACCTTCCGTTTGATAGAAGTTATCAGATTGCGGTGGTTGGCGATTTGCACATTACAGAGGACAACAAGTCTCTTTTGGAACTGAGATATCTAATTCAAACGATCAAAAATTCTGACCCTGACCTTGTCCTTTTCTTAGGCGATTACATTGAAAACCCTCAATTTATAAAAAACCTCATATCTCACCGAAAGAACGTCATAAGTATTCTAAAGTCAACAATACCTTTCCCATCGATATTTGTGATGGGTAATTATGAGAGTTGGTCAGATCCAGCTATATGGCGCAAAGAATTCGCCACCTCTAACCTAGACCTTTTGGAAAACGAAACACGGATCATTGAGACAAAAAAAGGCACTATCTGCATCAGAGGTTTAGGGGATAGTTTCACCGATAGATTTACGTATGTCGATTATCCTGCCGAATGTGGGAGTCTTCCAAAGATAACTATCACTCACGATCCAGAAGGGGCATTTCATCCTAAAATGAGGGGGTTAGTGCTCTCAGGGCATACTCACTGTGGTCAAATTAGTTTGCCGTTAGTTGGTGCGATCTGGGTTCCATCTCAAGCGCCCCGAAACGCAACCTGTGGACTTTATCAGGACGAAAATATAACTCTTTATGTGACATCAGGGGTGGGCACTAGTATTTTGCCTATTCGCTATGGCGCCCAGTCTGAATGGGATATGGTTACGTTAGAAAATTCATATTGATAGCGAATAAGATGAGGGCAAGCATCAAATAACTTAACCCCAAAGATGACGATATACACTCGCCCGACGGATCTTAAGTGTAATAGTCATGACCTAATCTGACAAAACACCCAGAAAAACTGGTAACCGTCAGATCAGGTCTGAACTACTACACTTCATCGACTACTAACAATATCACCCCACAGGTTTAAGGTGACTGCTTGATCTAAATCGACAGATCGATGTGATTAGGGTGGTTAAAAGTGTCGCCGATCGGATTGCACCTCTGTCAATACTGTAGACATTGGTCAAATGTCCACCCCCTGAAAATTGCATTATAGCCACCTGTCGCGAAAGCATGCACGTGTCTTCACTCGATCACCAATTCATCCATTCTTGGGTTTGTCTAAGGAAATGCCCTCGTCGAACTTGCCCTCGTAGGTTGTTCCCTTGAAATACAGTTTGCCGCGCCCGTGATATTGGCCTACCTCAAACTCGCCCTCGTATTCCTCAACCACTTCGCCATGCAGTATATAGATGATGTGCCCGCGTCCGTGGGGAAGGAGATTATGGTAGGCATAACCATAATCGTGTACGTCGGTTCTGTTTAATGATTCTGCAGTAAAGTCCGCAGATAGGACCTCGCCGGTGTAAGTAACCACCACACTTTCAGTATCAAAGAATTCAGTGTTTTGCCTTCTTCGTTTTAAAAATCCAAACATGGTTATTTATCCTCCGTTGGTTTCTGCTCGGGCTGGGCTTGATTCGTCTTTGGTGTTTTGAGTAATTTTTTTGATAAGGTGAATAGGGCTCGGCAATCGTCTGCGTTGTAGGCCAGTAAAGCGATGAAAATTTGCTTTGTGCGCAGTGGCCAGCGCTTAAATCGCGAATGTACAGCTAGGGCTGCATCGGTCCTTCGGCAAGATTCGGCTGCTCCGATTTGTGGGGTTTTAACGGTTTTAGCATTCGGTTTAAGTGTTCTAAGGTACTGATTTAAAACTTTGTCATCTTCTGTATTGAGAGTCATGCGTCGCCGATTAATGTAGCGCTTTGCGGTCGGTAGTAAATTAATCGAGTTTGCTTTAAATCGCTCAAGGTGCTCGGGGCATTGCTCCGCCACGACTGCCCGTTCGTAGTCCGACCAATACACGATTTTTTGGTCATTCTGTTCGGCTTCGTCAAGTAGACCGTTGATAAAGTCGGCGATTGAGGGAGCATATGTACAGGCTCCTCTGACGCGAGTGATACTGCTCCATGACTCTTTGAAGAAGGTGGCCTTGTAATGGGCATTGCCCCACTGAAAAGATTTTGGCCGGTATACGCCCGCTAAGTGAGGCGGTGGGCTGCCTCGGTTTTTAGAGCGGCCTTCTCCTTCAAAGTCCAGGTAGATACAGTGGTCTCGTGCATAGGTTGGCTTTGGTCTTTTTGACATTGTAGCTCCTCGGCTATAGCTGGCTAACTAATGCTATGCGCAATTCAGGGTCTTGGCTTCTTGAAGTCTCTTTTGGAAATGTGCCATCGGCTAGGAGCATTTTTTCCATAATGAAATACGTGGTGACTTTGTGCGAAATCAAGACCTTAAATGTGTGTACAAAGATGTCACCGGCGCTCTCATCGTGCTTCATATACTCGAAAATATATTTTGGGCTGAGATTGTCCCGCAAGCGGTTCGAGGCATTCAGGGTTACGTAAAGCAATCGGCCCGTGAGTTCGAGAATCGCCAGCCATTTTCGTTTCATTTCTATGGCTAAGAAGGTCGCGTTTTGCTTAGTTTTGGGGGACGCATAGCGCGCGAATACCGCGACTTCTTGGTTAATGGCACGTTCAATTTCATGTCGTTGATCGGTTAAAGCCGTAATGTCCTGGCGGACGTTGTCGATGTTGCCGAACTCAGTCGATGTCGCGGATTCGCTGTCCAGTATTATGCGGTCGAACAGGCGCATAGCCGACTCATAGTATCGTACTGGATCCTTATCGCTCATGTGTTGCGCCCTAAACGCGATGCACTCTAGCTCGTTTCGCAATAACTCGTCGGTTGGCAAGTCTGGGTCTTTTATGTTGTCGAGCTGCGCAAGTTCCAGCTCTATTAAGCGTCGTTGGAGTGGGGGAAGCTTCGTGTAGTCATCTCGCACCTTGTCTACTTTGCGCATGCTTTCTAGTAAAGGTTTTGTATGGTCAGCTTCGTCTTCATAGATGTTGAATTTCAGTGCCAAGCTCAGCCAGTAGTGCAAATTAACTTGCGCGTTCATCACTGAATACTCAGGGAAAGTCTCGTTGTACATGTTGCGGTTCCACATCGTTTTTGCTCCACGTTTGTTAGCGCCTTTTTTATCGTTGCGTGATTTTGGGTATAGTTGTCAACAAGAAATTTTGTTTTTCTGTTTCGGATTGGTTTATCGAGGACGCGGAGGCGAAGCCGTTAATGTAAGTGCTTATAGCCCGGGAGATACCAACATTTATTCTGTTTGTTATGCGGGCGGCCCATTGCTTGCCAAGCCGATTTGAATGCAGGTGTGCGAGCTAAATAAGATCGAAAACTCTATTTTTGGCTGCCCGTGTAAAGAGGTAGCGCTCATCGACAATTAACCCGACTCGCCCAATGTCCAAACGGTCGGCATCCCAACACGTTGCAATTGTGTCGTTGAAGCTGGCTCTGCAGCCAGGCAGCGCATGGGTATGGCCAGCGCAGGCTCGTATCAACAAGTAAAATTGATAATCATCTAGCTGAATCAAGTGTCTGTGCTTTTTTGCGTAACTAGCGGCACGGGGGCCGTGCAGTGGGTCTTCATATTCATCATGGCGACAGCAATCATGTAGCAGGGCAAAGTAGGGGATGATATCGACATCAGCGCCAGTTTCTGGAGCCAGACTTAATCCGTTGACCATTACACGAGACCAATGCTTTAAACCATGCCAGGGTGATTGCCACATGTCCGTATCGCGTTTTATTTGTGCTAGGAGTTTCTCATCAAACACCTTTTTTGATCGCCTAGACAATGTTGCTAGAGTGTGGATATAAAAAAACGCTGTCATTCAAATTTAGCATATCCAGTTGCCGTATAAGACGCTGTTGATCTTTGTCATCGTGTTTTTTATGAATGATCACGTAGTTTAAGCCGCCCGTGTTTTTGAGGTAGATCCGGCCCATATTGGGTTTATTCGGATCGCCTGTGTTGATGTGTTGTCGTAGTTCCTTCCAGTTAGAGGTCCCGCGGAGAGTAGTTAACGCGGCGTCGTTATTGTTAATCGTATGTAAGGCGGCGATTAGGCCCTCTACTTTTGGGAATTCTTCAGTTATGAGTCGTACAGAGTCTTTGAACACCGCAATGTTGTCATATTGGGTAAGTACGGTGGTTAGAAGCGTGTCTAGCCTTTGATCTGATCTCGCACGTTCTCTTACTTTGCTCAGAGTTTCATTCAAGTTCTCGTAACGCTCTTGAAGTCGTGATAGCTCATTCTGAATTTCCTCTTTGCCTTGAGACGCCTCGCGCAGTGCACTGATTTCCTCCTCGTAGTCTTCGAACACGGTGTAGAGACCTTCGTTTTCTTTTGTGAGCTCGCGCACTCTATCGATCCAGATTAATACCTCCGATTGATCATGCACTTCTTCATGAAGGTTTAGCTCAGACGCCGGCAGTTGGGGTGTTGCTGAACATGTGAAATATTTGGCCGCTATAGCACGAACTTGATCGGGCTCATGATCACTGCTAACACGGATAAAAAAGTCGTAGTGGATACCGTTATCTGCTGGTCTCGAGCTCTGGTCTACCCTCAGTACAGACAAACCGTTGTCCGCTAGATGTCCAGACAAGTGTTCAGCAAAGCTAAAATCGCCATTGAATACGACATAGTTACCAAAGCGGTTTACCTCTATGTGCCACTTGGTCTCTGAGGGGCAGTAGTCTCTGAAGGATAGAGGCTCATTCGAAGGCCAAAAGATCTTGTGTTCTTTTTTATTGAATTTGTCTCCACCAAGTTTGATGCCGACTTCTTCGGTTGGTGAATCTCCGACCGGAAATAGAGGATACAAATCCCCGCTGTGAACTACGCCGGCATATTTGCTATCTATTCGTCTGACCGGTTTGTCATATGCCCACTTCAAAAACGCGCTTTCTTCTGAAAATACGGCAACTCTCTCTAAGTTTTTAATGGTCCTTGGCATGCGGCGTGCCCCTTCTCGAAAAATGTTCCGATAATACCTTGTTTGAATTTTTTCCTACGTCGCCGGAGAGGTTAACCTACCAGAATCGAAATTACATCAACGTCCAGACGTGCATCTGAAAGGGTAGCCATCTGCTACCTGTATAAACATACATCGCATACAATCACCAAAAAGTGTTTTATAAAGGAAGCATAAAGATCCCAAACACAAAGGTGTACCCCAGTGGTAAATATTCTAGTCAGAGGCCAGTGCTCAGTGACGGGATATGCTGATAAACGCTTTTTGATTGCGTCGCATATCAAGCCCTGGCAAGCGGCAGAAGATGGCGAGCGGCTTAATGATTTTAATGGGTCACCGCTTATTTCAAATTTAGATAAAGCCTTTGATTTGGGCTACATCAGTTTTGCCAGTAGCGGCGAAATTCTAATTTGTAGCGAGTTAGAGCAGCCAGAGAAGTTGGGTGTTAGCGAGAGCTCTAGAATCACAATTCGCGCCCAGCACCAGGGTTTTATGGAGTATCACCGGTCAGAGTGTTTTATTTGATTTGTGCGCTTGTGATTGGTGGTTGGGTCGTTTTTAATTGCGAAGAACAATGAAATAACCTGCTATAAGGCAAGTTATCGTCTTACTAGCGTTTGGAATGACCAGTGACAAAAAATTACAAGATCGGCTTCACCCGTCCAGCTCTGTTAAGAGAAATAGTAATCCTGGCTCAGCTATATACCGATCATCAGGATTGGCAGCGAGTGCGTGAAGAGGTCATCAAAGAAAATTTGTTGCAGACACGCACAGCGCGCTCTTCAGAGGTTCTATATGGCGAGATGCAAAAAAGACTAAGTCTGCTGAATAGCGAGCAAATAGAGCTTATTGCTGATGACTATGAAGGCGACGTCCGGCAGCTGGTCTGGATGTCGATATGCAAACAGTATCCGTTTGTTGGCGATTTCGTGCTCGAAATCGTTGCGCCTGCAATAGCGTCGGGGCGACAGAGCATCGATTACGATGATTATGGGTACTTCTTCAATGCGAAGGCGGAGTGGCACCAAGAATTGGAAAAGGTGTCCGAAAAAACCCGCTCTAACGCGCGGGGCGCCGTTTTTCAGATGATGCGCCAGTGTGGTCTGCTCACTGAATCTAATGATTTGGTTCCTCAGATGATCTCTGCGGCCCTGCAAAACTGCTCATCAGAATCCGATCTAGCCTTAATACCAGGAGCGATTCGTTTATGAATCAGGTGTCCAATTCTCCGACCCGTTTAAATACCGTCTCAGCAAAGAATTTAGCGGATAGCCAGGCACACCTGCTAACTGTGGTCTCTAGTCAACGTTTCTTAAGGAACGAAGGCCTGAATAACGAAGTTCCGTTTCATATTTGCCCGTTTGAGCCTGAAATCAGCGAGGACATGAACCACGCAATCAAACAACTCAGAAATGAGCTCGACGATAAAGGCATCGGTGTTCTTGAGGTCAACCTGTATGATCTTGTGGTTGAAATTCTCAAAGAGGAGGGCGACTGGGAATGGCTGATAGAGAATGAGCTCACGCTATCTAGAGAGGAATTAAAAGAGGAGCTGCAGGGCATTCTGGATACCGAGAACGTGTTGATTCCCGCCATTGTGAAGAAGATGAAGGGTTCCGCTTTCGATGTCATGTTCATTACTGGGGTCGGTGAAGTATTCCCCTATATCCGATCTCACAACATCCTGAACAATTTACAGCGCGTTGCTAAAGAGCAGCCAACACTAATGTTCTTTCCGGGTAAGTATCAACATTCGCTGGCGAGCGGCGCGTCTTTGCGCCTGTTCAATAAGCTACAGGATGATAAATATTATCGTGCGTTCAATATTCTCGATCGAGCGAACTGATTTAAGGAGTTTTTATGCTACTGGAACAGCTATTTAACAAACCCGTTGACCGCGCGATCGAAGGGGTTATCAAGGCCGATGACGATGTTAGCTTGTACGTTGAGCTGGATGAGTACGTCATCACCAATGAAGTATCTAAACGCCTCGATGATTTTTTAGATGCTTACCTGAACTACGCTGGTGCTAACGGTGTTTGGGTCTCAGGGTTCTTCGGTTCTGGTAAATCGCACTTGCTGAAAATGCTGGCGCTTCTGCTCCAGAACAAGCCGATCGAAGACACCTACTATCCGCTCGATCTCTTCCTGCAGAAGCCGCCGTTTAACGAGGGCGGCATGCAAGCTGAGGATCTTAAACGCGCTGTCGCCATTCCTTCTGAGAGCATTCTGTTCAACATCGACCAGAAAGCCGATGTCATATCCAAAGATGAGCTTGATGCGCTGATCGCGGTGTTCGTCAAGGTGTTCGATGAGCACTGTGGTTACTATGGCAAGCATCCCTACATCGCTCAGTTTGAGCGCGAACTGGACGTAGATGGTCAGTTTGATGCATTTAAAACAGCATTTGAAAAACTTGCAGAGCTAGATTGGGAATCAGGTCGACGTCGGGCAAAACGCATGGCGCAACACATTGATACCGCCTACACCGAGGTAACTGGCACATCCGTCGTGGATATTCTGGATAAGTACCGGGATGACTACCGTTTGTCCATCGAGGATTTTGCCGAGCAGGTCAATGCCTATATCGAGTCGAAAGGCGATACCTTCCGTCTGAACTTCTTCGTCGATGAAGTCGGTCAGTACATCGCCGATAACGTGAAGTTGATGACCAACTTGCAGACGGTCGCAGAATCCCTTGCAACAAAATGTAAGGGGCGCTCATGGGTTGTCGTCACCGCGCAGCAGGATATATCATCTGTGTTGGGCGAGGGTGCTCACCAGTCCAACGACTTCACCAAAATTCAGGCACGCTTCAACAATAAGATGCCACTGAATAGCCAAGATGTGGCCGAAGTCATTCAGCGACGTCTACTCGCGAAGAAAGATGAGCATATTAATGCGCTGTCTGATCTCTATCACGCCAATGAAAACAACTTTAAAACGCTGTTTGATTTTGCGGACGGATCGACCACCTACCAGAACTTCAAAGATCGAGAACACTTCATCCAGAGCTACCCCTTCGTTCCGTACCAGTATTTGTTGTTCCAGGCTGCTATCCAAGGGCTGTCTCGCCACAGTGCCTTCCAAGGTAAGCACAGCTCAGTCGGTGAACGCTCGATGCTGGGTGTTTTCCAGCAGGTCGCCATCGGGATCAAAGGCCATACGCTCGGTGATATTGCAACCTTTGATCTTATGTTCGAGGGTATTCGCACCGCGCTGAAAGGTTCGATTCAAACATCCATTCATAGTGCAGAGAAAACACTCACTAATGAATTCGCTCTGCGGGTGCTAAAGGCACTCTTCCTCGTTAAATACGTCAAAGCGTTTAAACCGACCGTGCGCAACATCTGTGTGTTGATGCAAAACAACTTCAACACGTCGATCACTGCACTGAAAGCCGATGTTGAAGAGGCGCTGGCCCTGCTCGAAAACCAGACCCTTATTCAGCGTAATGGTGATCTCTATGAGTTTTTGACGGATGAAGAGCAAGACGTTGAGGCTGAGATCAAGAACACCGAAATTGATACTCAGACCGTGGCGGGCGAACTGGAGAAGCTGATCTTTGATGGCGTCATCAAGAATCGTAAGATCCGTTGGGATGAGAGCGGGCAGGACTATGCGTACACCCGCAAACTGGATGATGTTCAAAGCGGGCGAGAGCATGAGCTGGCGATTAACGTCATCACTTCATTCCATGATTACCGTGATGCGTTCGATAAGCACAAGACTGATACCGTTTATAACGATGAGCTTCGTGTCGTACTGCCTGACAGTGATCGTTTGATTCGCGACCTGATGCTTCTGAAGAAGACTGAGAAGTACATCTCTCACGAGACACGCACCACACAGCAGGATTCAGTTAAACGGATCCTTGCTGAAAAAGCGGCCCAAAACGGCGAACGGGCGACACAGTTAAAAGCCCTGATCTCATCGTTGATGGGTAAAGCGGTCTACTTCGTTGGCGGCAAAGAGATTGAACTGGCCGGTGAAGACGGTCAAACAAAGGTCCAGCGCGCATTTGTCGAGCTGGCAAAGCAGACCTACCCGAACCTCAAAATGCTGCGTGGTAAGCAGTATCAAGAGAGTGAAATCTCCGGCATTTTGACGCAGGGCGAGCAGGGTTTGTTTGGTGATGAAACAAGCCTGCCAGAAGCGCAGCAAGAGATGTTCTCGCATATCCAGAGCAATCACCGTGGCGGTATCCGCACGACCGTTAAACTTCTACTGGAGAAGTTTGAGCGCAAGCCCTATGGATGGTCATACGCAGCGGTGCTTTGCACGCTGGCGCATCTGTGCGCCCGTGGCAAAATCGAAGTACGCGAATCGACCAACCTGCTAGACGACAGTGAACTGGCACGGGCGCTCACCAACACGAATGTGCAGGGTAATCTGATTCTCGACCCACAGATCGAGTTCACGCAGGCACAGATAAAACGCCTCAAGACGTTCTTCAATGATTACTTCGACAAAGTGGCTCACGCAACCGAAGCTAAAGCCTTGGCTAAAGAGACTCAGGACGCTTTTGCTAACCAGAAGACAGAGCTTGAGCGCCTCCACCTTCAGGCCGACCGATACCCGTTCCTTCGCGCGTTAACGGTGGTGATCGACGATCTATCCGAATTGTCGACTAAACCCTATCAGTGGTTCGTGACAGAACTGACTCGAGATGAAGACAAATGGCTAGACGACTACAAAGATGGTCTGGTTGATCCGATCGTCTCGTTCATGAAGGGTTCTAACAAAGCCCAGCTGGATGAAGCCTCCCGGCTTTTAAGCGATCACAAGGCCAATCTCAGCTACGTACAGGCCGATGAGCTTGATGCCATCAAATCTGCCGTGGTTGATCCCAATATTTACAAGGGTAAAGCGATTCAAACGCTGATTAGCAACATACAGTCGCTCAAATCCAAGTTGGATTCTGTGATCGCTGATGAGAAGGCCGCAGCGGATGCCAGAATCGATGCGCTCGAAGCCAAACTCACCCAGTACGACGGCTACCTCTCGCTGAGTGATGAGAACAAAGCGACGGTTCAGGCTCGGATCGATGCAGCAAAACAGGCGATTTCGGAACAAAACCTTATTGCGATGATCCGCGATGCCGTGAATAACTTTGAAAACCATCAGTACAGTGCGTTGCTGCAGCAGATCGAAGACTGGAATACGCCGGTTGTCCCCGAACCGCCAGTCAAGCCGGGCAATGGCGATACGCCTATTGATCCTCCTACACCACCCGTATCACCTGCTCCTAAGGTGGAAATCGTTGGCGCGCGTGATTTGTCGGTGGCTTACGCCAAACCCTTGTTGGAATCCGAGGCGGATATTGATGCCTATCTGGAAAGCTACAAGCAAGCTCTGGTCAACACCGTCAAACAAGGTAAAAAGGTGCGCCTTTAGTGGATACGTCTAAGTTAAAAAAATTCGCACAAGCGGCGCGCCAAGAGTTACTTGAGCAGGTCGGCAGTAAACTCGCGTTTGTCTTAAAGCCCGAAAGTCCCGCTCGCCGTGAATATCCGGCGGTAGTGAATGAGCTCGAAAAGGCGATGTCGGCTCATGGTAAAGCGGCGCTGATCGATCAAGTGGCCTACACCTGGTTCAACCGTTTCTGTGCACTGCGATTCATGGATGTGAACGGTTACAACCGTGTGGGTGTCGTCTCACCGGCTGAGGGACAGGTGCAACCAGAGATCCTCGCTGAAGCTAAATCAGGTGTACTTGATGATGGTCAGATTAACGCTCAGACGATAGAGAAAATCCGCGGCCTGCTGAATGGCTCGATTCCAAGCCCAGATGCACAAAGCGAAGCGTACCGTCTACTCATCGTGGGTTCATGTAATGCGCTGTACGACCGTATGCCTTACCTGTTTGAGCGTATTCAGGACTTCACTGAGCTACTGATGCCCGATGATCTACTTTCGGATAACTCGATTCTGACGAAAATGCGCGAGGTGATGACGCCAGAATCCTGCACGGATGTTGAGATCATTGGTTGGCTGTATCAGTTTTACATTTCCGAAAAGAAAGACGAGGTGTTTGCAGGTCTCAAGAAGAACCAGAAGATTACCGCCGAGAACATTCCGGCGGCCACTCAGCTGTTCACGCCCCACTGGATTGTGCGCTATTTGGTTGAGAACTCTTTGGGCCGCCTCTGGATGCTGAATCGCCCCAATTCCAAGCTCACAGAGCAGATGGAATATTACATAGCACCGGAAGAACCTGAGTCAGATTTCCTAAAGATCGGCAGTCCTGAAGAGATCAAAATCGCCGATCCTGCAGCAGGCTCAGGCCACATGCTTACCTACGCGTTTGATCTGCTGTACGCGATCTACGAAGAGGAAGGCTATGACCCGAATGACATTCCGGGACTGATTCTGAGCAACAACCTGTACGGTATCGAGATTGATGAGCGCGCAGGGGCGTTAGCGTCTTTTGCGCTTGAGATGAAAGCCGCAGCAAAACTCGGTCGTCGGCGTTTCTTCCGTATGGATGCGAAGCCCAATGTTTGTGTGCTTGAAGATTTTACTTTCACAGACTCCGAGATGGATGATGTGATGTCCATCGTGGGTAAAGATCTTTACTCGGCAGACCTGCGCGAGACGCTGACTCAGTTTGAGCAAGCTAAAAACTTCGGCTCTCTCATTGTTCCAAAGCTCAAGGACCCCGCTGAAACACTCCGACTGATCGAGACAAAAGACCTCGCGGGCGATATGTGGTTGACCGAAGTACATGAGCGTTTGGTCAGAGTACTGCGCATGGCTGAGTATCTTTCGCCGAAATACCATGTGGTGGTAGCCAACCCACCATATAAGAAGAAAGGTGACCTTAACGGCCAGCTTCAGTCATTTCTTGTGGAGAAGTTTCCCGATTGTTTTTCGGACCTATATGCGGCATTTATTGACCGCCTGAATAAACTTTGCCGCAGGCATTGTCTCTTCGCAATGATCGCTATGGATAGCTGGTTATTTGGTGATGATTTCACAGAAATGCGCATACGCCTGCTCTCAGGAGCGCCTTTTAAACAGTTAGCGCACCTCGGCCCTCGTGCCTTTGACCAAATCAAAGGTGAGGTTGTACAGGTCGCAAGCTTCGTATCACAAAGGCATGGCGATCCAAGTCAGGTGGCTCAATTCTTCGACTTAACTGACGGCCAGACTTCCGAAGAGAAGGCGTCTATGCTTCGAAAACGGCATGGAAAACATCTGGCTAGAGGGACTGATTTTTCATGTTTGCCTCGAAATGTGGTCGCGTATTTTGTGTCAGATCATACTCGGAATGCTTACGCAAAAGGCACACCCCTAAAGGAGATTGCGGAGGCCTTCACTGGTTTGCAAACCGGTGACAATGATCGCTTTATTCGATGCTGGCCCGAAGTCAACAGTAATTCCATTGCAAACAATAATAGTTACGATGTTATAGGATCCGATGACCATCCTTGGGTCCGGTATATTAAAGGTAGTGATTACCGGAAATGGTACGGAAATGGCTTTCTCGTTCTGAATTGGGCGAGAAATGGACAAGCTGTAATCAACCATCCAAGTGCTCGACCTCAGAATCGAGAACACTACTTCAAGCCCGGATTAGCCTACAACACCATTGCCAAAAAGTTTTCGGCTCGACGTGTTTATGGTGGTGAGGTATTCGATCAAAAGAATTCAATGTTCATAGCGGCAAATGATGTGAGTCTCGATGAGTCTTTGGCACTTTTGCACTCCAATTCAATTGTTCCGTTGCTCCGCGTGGTTGCCGCTAAGGACTTTGGTCCCGGCAGCATGAAGCTTTTGCCAATGCCGTCAGATGGTATTCCATTACCTGCACGTGAAATTACGTTGCAATCTGTGAGACTGGCTCGCGCAGACTGGGACGCCTACGAAACCTCTTGGGATTTCAGCACGCTCCCGCTGATCTCGCACGATCATCGCGGAGAGACGCTTGCGGAGAGATATGCAAGCTTGCGCACCCATTGGCAGTCCATGAAGGACGAAATGCAGCGGCTGGAGGAAGAGAACAACCGCATCTTCATCGAAGTCTATGGCCTCCAAGACGAACTATCGCCCGAAGTCCCAATCGAAGAAATCACCCTCACCTGTAACCCAGCGTACCGTTATGGCATCAAAGGCACTAAAGAAGAACGTGAAACACGCCTGAAAGCGGACACTATGGCAGAGTTCTTGTCATATGCTGTGGGTTGTATGTTCGGGCGCTACTCATTGGATGAGCCGGGTCTGATCCTAGCCAACCAAGGTGAAACCCTCGCCGACTATTTAGCTCGTATACCTGAACCGGCGTTCATGCCGGACGATGATAACGTCATTCCACTGATCGACTTCGAGGGGGACTGGTTTGAGGACGATATCAGCGAGCGCTTTAAGCAGTTCCTACGGGTGACGTTTGGCGATCAGCACTATGCCGAGAACGTAGCCTTTATCGAAGATGCGTTGGGTAAGAGTATCCAAAAATACTTCGTTAAAGACTTTTATAACGACCATGTTCAACGTTACAAGAAGCGCCCAATCTACTGGTTGTTCTCAAGTCCGAAAGGCACGTTCAATGCGCTGATCTACATGCACCGCTACACGTCGTCAACGGCAAGTGTCGTGCTGAACGAGTATCTGCGTGAGTTCCGCACCAAGCTCGAAGCGCGTCGCGATAGCAACGAGCAAATCTCAATTAGCGCCAGCAGTTCTCAGAAAGAGAAGACCGCTGCACTGAAGATGATCGATAAGCTCAACAAAGCGATTGAAGAGGTGAACGACTACGAGCGTGAGGTACTTTATCCGTTGGCAGGTCAGAACATCGCCATCGATCTCGATGATGGTGTGAAACACAACTATCCCTTGTTCGGCAAAGCGCTGAAGAAGATCACAGGCTTGAGCTAAGGCAGGGACGATGACACAAAACCGTATTCAACAAAATCTCGCTCGACTGTTTGAGCGCCAGCGCATTGTCTTCTGGTATGACGACAAGAAAGAGTTTCGCGAGGCGTTTGAAAGTCTTGAGATGGAGGGCGTGGAGAAGGCTGAAATTCAGTCGAATGAATTTACTCTCAAGCATCGTATCTTGCGGGAAGAGCCAAAACAGAACTTCCTGCTGTACTGCGAAGATAAAGAGCCCGAGTATCTCAACAACTGGCTGCTCGACGTTCAGCTGCACAGTGCAGTATTCCGGACTGACCAGTCCGCGATCTGGCTGAGCGAAATGAACCTCCCGCCAGACTTTGCCGATGTCGTTACGGAACATGAAGCCTTTTTTGATGCGGGTCGCGCGCCTAAGCAAGCCGAGACCCGCAAGCAAAAGCTTCTCGATTTACTGCAACCCGACGACCTCAAACAGCATGTGCGGCTCAAGATGCTGGCTGTCTGCGCAGATCTTCATCAGCTGGCCGATGTACGCTTAGATGTCATTTGCGAAAATCTGTTTGATGAGTTGGTTGAGGATACCCAACCACGATTTGCGCTGATCGAACGATGCAATCTGACGGGCGTGCTATGGGAGCAGATCGAGCGTCACTACGGATACGTCTCAGAGACGCCATCGGTCAAAGACTTCTCAATCGAGCTGTTTAAGTCGTGCTACGCACTCTCAATCACCAATCCAAAAGCTAGCGATAAGGCCGCGCTAAATAACGATGCACTCGTACTCTTCAAACGCTGGAAGGACAGTCGCAAGCACGAGGACGTCTTTGAATCCCTCTCAGGCAGCTATGCAGAGCTACTAGACATAGAGAGCGATCTAAACAATCGGGATCTGCGCGATGTCATCGAGATGGATTACTACCGCTTGATTGACCAAAAAATCATCGTAGATCTGGTCAAAGCCGTGAGCCAACGCACGCTGTCGGAAGGCGAGGTCACCAAATACTGCCGTGAGCGTCGTCAAAGTCACTGGTACGGTGCGTTTAAACACCTCTACACTGCGATCGAAGTCGCCAGTCAGTTCCTATCTGCGCTAGATACTGTGCAGCTCAACATGAGTAGCACGTCCGATGCCGTGCATGGCTACGTGCGCCACTGGTACAAGATTGATCAGATGTACCGCAAGTTCATCCACGCCCTGAAATCCTCTGGGCAGATGACCCTGCTGAATAACCTGGTCGATACCGTGGAGAACCTTTATACCAATCGTTTCTTAAGTCCGCTGGCTACTCAATGGCAGGGTCAGGTGGATGCGATGGATAAATGGTCCGTACCGGATGTGATCCCGCAACGCCAGTTCTACAGCAATTGGGTAAAACGCTATTCCAACCGCGGCAGCAAGATCTGCGTCATTATCTCGGATGCGTTTCGCTATGAGGCCGCCGAAGAGATGATCGGCCGCATTAACGGGGAAAAGCGCTATCAGGCCTCACTCAGCCACATGCTGTCGTCCCTGCCAAGCTATACGCAGTTGGGCATGGCGTCGTTGCTCCCATCCAACGGCGGTGAATTCACCATTTCGGATAGCGATGGTTCGGTGTCGATTGGGGGTGTATCGACTCAGGGAACCGCGAATCGAGACAAGCTGATCAAAGCTGCCCTGGGTGATACCGCCTGTGCGCAGCAAGCCAAATCCATCTTGGATATGACGCAAAGCGAGGGGCGTGAGCTCTTTAAAAACCACGATGTCATCTACATCTATCACAACCGCATCGACCATGCTGGCGACAAGATGCAGTCCGAGGGTGAAGCCTTCGATGCTACGGAGCGTACGTTCGACGACTTGATGATCCTGATTAAGAAGCTCGCTGCTTACAACGCATCTAATATCTTGATCACCGCGGATCACGGGTTTATCTATCAGAACAAGCCGCTCGATGAGAGCGATTTCTTGTCTGCCGATGCCAGTGGTGAGGTGCATTACCGCGACCGCCGCTTCCTTCTTGGCAAAGGATTATCCGCCCCGGAATCCATCAAGGTGTTCAGCCCAGAACAACTAGGACTGTCAGGTGATGTGCACGCGGCCATTCCAAAAGGAATCCAGCGCCTTCGCTTGAGTGGCTCGGGCAGTCGCTTTGTTCACGGCGGAGCGACCTTGCAAGAAGTCATTGTTCCCGTCATCTCAGTGAATAAGAGCCGACAGGATGATGTCGCAGTCGTTGAAGTCGATTTGCTTCGCGGTGGTACCAACATCATCTCGGCAGGGCAGCTCTCAGTCACGTTGTATCAGACCGAAGCGGTGACCGATAAGCTCAAACCGCGCCAGCTACGCTGTGGCATTTACACGTCGTCTGGTCAGCTGATCTCTGACGCACACAACGTCACAATGGATCTGACATCGGATAACGCCCGCGAGCGCGAGATGAAGTTGCGTTTCGTTCTGACTCAAGATGCCGACGCTGCGAACAATCAGGAAGTGAGCCTGAAGCTAGAAGAGCAAGTTGCAGGCACAAACCAGTACACCGAATACAAACAGTTGAAATACACCATTCGCCGCTCATTCACGAGCGACTTCGATTTTTAATGAAGGGCGATGAGAAATAAACAGGACAGAACCATGACGGATCTAAACGCAAAAATTAACGACATCTTCCCCGGCCTTGTGGTTCGCAAGGATCTGGTGAAGACCGTAAAAGGGAACGCCATTGTTCCGTCCTACGTCCTTGAGTATCTGCTGGGGCAGTATTGCGCGACAAACGACGAAGATAGCATTCAGAGTGGCATCCAGACGGTTAAAGAGATCCTCGCCAAGCACTACGTTCATCGTAACGAGGCGGGGCTGGTACGGTCCACTATCCGTGAGAAGGGGCGCTACAAGGTCATTGATAAGGTGACTGTGGCACTGAATGATAAAAAGGACTGCTACGAGACCGAGTTTTCTAACCTCGGGATCAAAAAGGTCTTAATTGATTCCGGCACGGTTAAAAAACACCCCAAACTCTTAGTCGGTGGTGTCTGGGTTATTGCGGATATCGAGTACGAGCATACGGAAGACAAGGATGCGGTGCCTTGGATCTTGGGCACTCTAAAACCGATTCAGATGTCGCACTTCGACTACGAAGGCTACCTTGAAGCCCGCAAGCAGTTCACGCTGGATGAGTGGATTGATGTGTTGGTACAGAGTATCGGCTTTAACCCGGAGTACTTCGGTGAGCGCAGTAAACTCACCCAACTGGTGCGACTCATTCCGTTTTGTGAGCGCAACTACAACCTGATTGAACTTGGCCCAAAAGGAACGGGTAAATCTCATATCTATTCTGAGTTCTCACCCCACGGCATTCTGATTTCAGGTGGCGAGGTTACGGTACCCAAGCTGTTCGTAAACAACTCAAGCGGCAAGATCGGCTTGGTCGGCTATTGGGATACCGTCGCATTCGATGAGTTCGCAGGTAAAGAGAAGAAGGTCGACAAAGCGCTGGTCGACATCATGAAGAACTACATGGCGAACAAGTCGTTCTCTCGTGGTGTTGAAACGCTTGGTGCCGATGCGTCGATGGCGTTTGTCGGTAACACTGAACATAGCCTAGCTTACATGCTCAAGCACTCTGACCTATTCGACGCGCTACCCGCAAAATTCTACGACTCCGCGTTCTTAGACCGTCTGCATTTCTATATTCCCGGCTGGGAAGTGGACATCATCCGTGGCGAGATGTTCTCAAGCGGCTACGGCTTTGTTGTTGACTATCTTGCTGAGGTGCTGCGCCACCTCCGCAACCAAGACTACTCAGACCAATACAAAGGGATATTTGAGCTCGACCCCTCTCTCTCGACCCGTGATAGAGACGGTATCAATAAGACTTTCTCAGGCCTGATGAAGATACTCTTCCCGCAGGGCGGGGCTACCCATGAAGAGATAGAGAAGATTCTCAAACTCGCGATGGAAGGCCGCAAACGCGTTAAAGATCAGTTGATGCGCATCGACACTACCTACGCTTCAGTTAAATTCAATTACAGCGATGAGGCAGGTAAGCAGGCTTCGGTTTCTACCTTAGAAGAACTGCAATACCCTAAATACTTCCACCATGAGGTCGAGGTGGATACCGGTGAGTTACCTGAACCAATACCCGCGAATAACGCATCACCGTCAACGCCGAGCGCGCCTGTCGCGCCTCAAAGCGCAAAGCCTGAGTTAAAAGAGCAACACATCGTGGTGATGGAGAATCAGCGCGGCGTCAGTTACGAGCAGCTTTTTGGGCCGTATCTTAAAGGTGCTACCCATATCACCATAACAGATCCATATATTCGATTGTTCTACCAGGCGCGCAATCTGATGGAGCTTTTAGAATCCGTCGTGAAAGCCAAGTCTGAAGAGGATGAAGTGGTAGTAAGCCTGATCACTGTCGAGGACGAGTTCAAAGGCGAACAACAACGTGAATGGTTGAGCCAGATTCAGAGTTCGATGCTCACGGTCGGCATCAAATTCGCCTTCTCATTTGATAACTCAGGGAGGCAACACGCTCGCCATATCGTGACGGATACCGGCTGGAAAATCTCTTTGGACCGCGGACTCGATATCTTCCAACAGTACGATATGAATGATGCCTTCCAGCTGACAAACCGACTGCAATCCCAGCGGCCATGTAAGGCATTTGAAGTGACCTATATTCGAGTGGGAGAGTAAAACATGGCAGGGCGTTACCGCACTATCCAGATATATCTGCCCAATGGGGATCCAACTGGGATCCGCATAGCTGAGCTCACAACTTCTATTATCAGGGTCATCGAAATCCCTAGAAGCCAAATCACTCAATTTCTCAAGAGTGAAGAGGCTAACCAGGTAGGGTTTTACTTTTTGTTCGGTGGAGATAGTAAAGACGAAGTTTATATCGGCCAGTCCGGTAACTTGGGATCGCGTTTGTCACAACACAGCAAGGATGACAAACGAGACTGGGAGCGAGCACTGGCTGTAGTGTCGTTGACCAATAATCTCACGCAAACGCATGTGCTGTATTTGGAGTCGTTGAGCATAGAGCGCGCCAAGGCCTGCGATCGATACAGAGTGATCAACGGAAACGGCGGTCAGCGGCCTCACACACCTATTCCTCTGCGTGACGATTGCGATGAGATCCATGAAATAGCCTCGCTTTTAATGGCTACGCTGGGCTACCCAATTTTTGAGAAACTGGTCGATGAGTCCAACGAAAATGAGCGCGAGATTTTTTACTGTACACGCACAGGCGCCAACGCTCAGGCGGTCTACACAAACGAAGGCCTGGTTGTGCTGAAAGGTTCGACCGGTCTTCTTAATCCCAATGGCAAATCCAGAGCGGATTTGGTAAATGCTAGAGACCGACTGATCGAGAGCGGCGTGCTTGCTGTCGAAGGTGAGTTCACCCGATTTACAAAAGACTGGTTATTTTCGACACCCAGTGGTGCCTCTAACGCTGTCGTCGTCATGCCTTCCAATGGATGGCGTGAATGGAAAACCGCCAGTGGAATTACGCTCGACGAGCTTCACCGCTCTGGACCCGCAAATGAATAGAGCGAGTAATCGATAGCGACCTGTCGAAATCAAGGACTGAGTATGGATACGGCCACCCCCCACGAACATGCATATGACCTCTTATCTGAGGGTAAGTATGACGAGCTAATTACCTTCATCACTCCACATGTCAAAGCAAACGACTCGTGGGCCGAAGCTATGCTGGGACAGTGCTACCGCATGGGTGCGGGCGTTGAGCAAGATCTCGCGGTTGCGAGGCACTACTATGAACTTTCAGCGAACCAAAAAAATCCACAGGGGCAACTACTCTTTGGACACCACTTACTCTTCGAAGGTGATGTTGAGGAAGGCAGGAAACAACTTGAATTAGCATTTGAAGGCGGTATTACCTCGGCAGCAGATTATCTAGCCCAAAGTTTCTTTAATGAGTCGAACGAGCCAGGCACAACCGAGTTTGCTATTGGTCTGATGTGGCTTAGGACATCTGCTGACTCGGGAAACCCGGAGGCCATGCACCAGCTTGGATGGATCATTGGCGAGCGAGGCGATGATGCCAGTCTTGCGGAAGCGCTCGAGTGGGGCGAACGAGCTGCTGAGCAGGGTTATCCAAACAGCGCGCAGAATGCGGCACTCGCCTACGAGAATGGTCGCGGCACAGAAATCAACTATGCAAAAGCTCGGCATTTCTACTCGATTGCCGCCGATGCTGGCTTGACGAACGCACTCCACAACTTGGGTGTTCTGTACTGTGATGGTAAAGGCGGTGATGTAGATAAAGAGGCTGCGTTTAATTGTTTCAATGCAGCGGCCGGACAAGGGAGCTTTTTGTCATCCCAAAGCCTAGCAACGATGTTTGCTGCAGGCGAAATCAGAAACATGCCACCCAACCGACCGATGCAGCTTGCCTGGTTAATGATCGCTGAAGAGCAAGCCAAAGAGCTAGGGCATGTCGAATCGTCAATCATCGACGGCAAGAAACGTCTACTCCTCGAATTATCAGAGGATGACAAGCTCAGCACGATATCGATCCTCGGCGTGATCGGTGAAACCCAACCTAAGTGGGTTGCTTCTATTTTGGCCCAGCAGTACGAGTCAGGTGAAATTATTGATACTGATGCCGAGAAGGCGGCGTTTTGGCGTGAACAAATTGACGACACGTCAGCGGTACCAGAAGGGCACGAAATAGGCTTAACGACTGATGCAGACTTAGCGTCTCTATCGAAAAACACAAAGACGTTCGTTGAGTGGCTCCCGCATCTTGGCCTGAGCGATCAGCAAATCCATGGTTTGTTTGTTTTAGTAGGTCTCTATGATGGTACTCCTCGAGCTCAGCAAGAACTCGAAGCGGTTATAACCCCACTCCAACAAGTACTCCCTTATAATCGCGGCAATATAATTAATCACTTAGTAGACGAATTTTTCGAGGAGTATCAACTCCCGCTCGAAGAGTTCTGTTTGAGAAGTGGGTATGAATTTGAATTCAGACCCATCAAAATCAGAGAGGATATGGAGCCTTTCCATCTTCTCAATCTGCGAGACCACAAGCTCCTTGCTCCTGAGGTCAATGGAGTCAGTAAACTGGCAGATGCCTCCCGGCTATTCCAATCGTTTTTGACAGCGCTGGGCGAATCCACCTTCCGCCAAAACCGCAGTATGAAAGAGGCCTTTTTGGCCGGCGTCTACCAGATGCAGCACATGGGCCAGATTGATCTGTATGTGGTACAGCAATTGAGTCAATTGATCTCAACATCAGTCCCATTGGTTATTGGACACGCGTTCCGAGCAATAACCCATAATACCCTGGAATATTCACTCAGCGGCGAGATTGAACAAGCGCCCCTCCATACATTGATGTCCGGTATGGAGCGAGACTACGCACAGCAATTGTGGGCATTCCAATCTGCTTTGTTCTTCCATGACCAACAGCGAATCAGTGGCGTCGCTGAGTTGGAACCCAAAGACTGGCATCGCTGGGTGACTGATCGGGCGCGGGCGTTTAGTGATGCCTACCCGACACAACTGGTTGGCTTCAGTCAATCCGGTGCGACCCTGGTGGGTGTGCCAGCTTGGGCTGCTGAGGTAAACGACTTCAAGGCCTGCGACGATTTCATCAACGTCGTATGGGGATTTTCAGCGGACACTCTTAAAAATGAGATGGAACTTTTAGAGTACAAAGCACTAATGATCCACACGGTTTACGCATCGCTAGCCATATCCCGCGATACTCTTCAGTAGGACATTCTAGAATGTATACACCCCAGAACCATTGAAATGTAACTACGCCCTAAAATAAAACAGCTCACCGACGCTGGCGTAGCGCCTCAGGTGGCGGAGATACACGCAATCACTGTGGGGCGCGCCATGGGCATGTACGTCGACAATCTCGTAACGCAAGAATATTTGGATGCAACACTAGATGCGCGGTTTGCGCAGCAAGACGCTAAATTCGAGCAACGGTTTAAAGCGCTTGAACGCCGAGTCGATGATCGTGTTGCACCTCTTGAACTAGCGATTCAATCTATTCAGGTCACACAGCGGTTTCAGAGCGGCTTGTTGTTGATTTTAGTGGCGGGTTTGCTGGTGCCGCCCGTGCTTAGTCTTGTATCGAGCCTGAACTAACCCGTCGACTCACGGGCGGTAAGGCAGAAGGGCGGCACGCCAGCCGCCCCCGGTTCGCTACTGAACCATAACGCTAAAACTCAATGCGGCAACACAGTAGGCTGCCAGCCCTCGCAGTATCATCGATACAAAAATCCCCGCGTAGTCTCTGGGTTCTAGGTCAAGTAAATGAGATTCGACTTTACTCATCCAGCCCACATACATACGTTGGCACATAAGCGCATAATACAGCGCAATACCTGCCATATAAGCCAGTTCCGGGTGGTAGTAAATCGCCGCCATTTCCAAAGCGATAAACGCAAATGCGCCAATTAAACACTGTCTTAAATAGCCAGCGGCTTTGCGCGCAATGTGATTATCTATGTTAATTCCTAATAGTTTTTCGATCATGCTGACTCCTAGGCGAGCAGTGCGCCAATAAACCAGATAAGAGCGATAGCCCCGAAAAACACCACGGCAATGGCGATACCGATCATGTCGGTGGGTTCTGGGTAGGGGTAACCGCTTTGTGCTTTGTTTAAAATGAAGCCACGGCCTATTTCGCACATGGCGATCATGAAAGCTAGCCAAGGCAGAACCCACCAGATCTGACTCAGCAGGCAGGCTATCATTAGCAGTGCGCAGTAAACTTCAAGGCGTACGCTAAAACGCATGACGCTCATAAGTTCTTGCCCTTGTTTAGAGTACTCATCAAACAGTCCCGCACCGTCGTGCAGGCGTTTATCCGATATAAAAACGCGATATAGCCAATCCCATAGTTTGCTCATGCTACTCTCCGTGCGGGTTTGTTGGGGTGCAGGCCGTAGCGTGCTAGACGCTTGCGTACCTTTGGGAAGAGCTTGATTCGCTCTAGCTCTAACGATTTGAGTATGCCTGGATGCACAGTAAGCAGGCGCTGTTTTACTCGGTGAATGGCGCTCTCGTCCGAAAACGATACCGACACACAGGCGTTGCAGCTGACTTGTGCGCGTATCAGGTTGTCTAAGGCCTGAAATGGCAGGGCGTAAGCCGCGCGCTGTGCGCCTGTAAGTCTATGAAACTCGTCTTCGTCGCAGCCCTTAATCGATACTCGAACGTGCAGCTGCCGATACTTTGCCAGTTGCAGGGCGAAATCCGGGTCGGCACCCAGTGTCATGCCGTTCGTTTCCAATATGTAAACGAACTCAGACTGCTCCACCAAATCGAGCAGTTCGAGCAGGTGTTGCCTGCCCAGAGTGCCCTCTGACGCCGAGGCCGATATTGTGCTGTGGCCATATTTGCGAGCGTTAGAGGCCAAGCCATCAAACACTTGCTGGGGTGTGTAAAATTGACCGGTTGTGGCCGGTTTCCATACGGGTTTGTCGCTAAAGCAAAATTTGCAGCGTAGGTTGCAGCCGACCTCAGTAGCACTAGTGGTGCCCCCGTAAAAACGAAGGGTTCTGCCCAACTGCACGTATTTGCGCTGGTTGCCCCTAACCACAATGCCCTCCATAGCATGGGTGAGGGCGAGCGGGTCGTAACCCGCATCGCTCGTAATGATATCGCTCATGAGTCCTTTTTCCCGTATAGCAGTGGGTTTTGCGTGTCCATGAGTTTACGGGTCAGACCTTTAACTACGCTGCCCATGAAAGTTTTGCCGCCGTTCGTCTCAGCGTGTTCCCATTCGTGCTCAATCAGTTCGTTGATAAAATCCAAGGGAATGCCTTTGGTTTCGCCAGCCACGGCTGCCTGGTGCAGGCGCTTGATCGCTTTGTTTTTGTCTTTTTCGCCCAGCTTCGAGCGCGCAACACTGTCTTTGAGCATGCTTACCGTTTCGTCCATGGCATCGGTATCGATGGGATGGGGGCGTCCGTCTTTACCGCCCACGGCGAACGCGAAGCGGGCAGGGTCTTCAAAGCGGGTTGCATCGCCGTGCACCAACTCACTGGCCATTGCTAGGGCCTTGAGAGTTCGGGGGCCCACGCCGTGCAGATCTACCAGTTCTTCGAAGGTCTCGATATCACGGTTGTAGGCCAAATCAAGAACCGAGGCGAGGCGTGCGGGATTGATATCCTCTTTGCGGACGTCGTGGCGATTGGGTAGTTCCGAGGCATGTATGGCCTCTACTAAATCTTTCGGGCGTTCTCTCGTGAGCTCAACTATGTGTTGACGCAGCGGTTCTGCACTGGCGTCCACTAGGTTCAGTACCTGCTGCTTTTCCAGACCTGCAATGCCTGTGTGCGGCGCATCGCCGAAGGAACGCACGCTCGGCGAATGCCAGTGATACCGACGGGCACGGCGCGTATCTCTATTCATTCCCTGTGATATGGCGGTCCACTCACCCTGATTCGACAATAAAAAGTACTGTTGATACAGGCCGTAACCATCCTGTATGGCGTTGTTATCGATCCTACTGGTCAGGCGCTGTGACTTAATCAGAGCATTGCCATCAAGGCCGTGTTTGTCTGACACCCGCTCGATTTGCTTGGGGCTATACCAAGCCGCTTTGCCTTTGCCGCCCAGAATGTAGAGACCTAAATCGTGCGCGCGTGGGTTAAGTTTGCGTTTTAGGGAGCCTAAAACCACAGCGGTAACGCCACTCGAGTTCCAGTGCATACCCATTATCGCACCTAGTGCCTGAAACCAGTTAGGGTCAGACATACGGGTCAATACCTCTGAGGGGCCGTAGTTTTCGATAAGGGCTTCAATGATCGCCTCGCCCATGTTGCCCATGCGCTCGGTTAAAAAGCCTGGCACTTTGCCAAAATGTAGGGGCATGCCTACGCTACCTGCTGAAATCATAATGATTCTCCTGTGTGTTTAAGGTGGAGTGCATCGGCACTCAGTTTGATTGATGTGGCCAGTAAGTCGGTTCCTAGGCGTGCTAGGCGGTTAAGAAAGGGTATGCACTGCAGTGCACGTAGTAGTTTGATAATTGCCGTCGCTGGGCGATTGATGCGTTCGAAGGTATCGTGATCTCGCATCGCTGCTGCGGTTTTAAGCGCGAGGCCCGTTGCCGCGACGCCAGTTCCCATGACTATCGGCCCGGAATCAGGAGTCCATTTGCCGTTATACCCGCGGAGGTATTCTCGGAAACCCCATATTCCCAACCTGCGTTGAAACATGTGCTCTTTAAAACACTCCCACTGCGCTTCTGCCTCGCGTGGCGCGAAATGACTCATGTAGTAAATTAGGTAGGCGAGCGAGCACCCTCGCGGCTGGTCTGAATAAGCTTTTACACCCAATGCTTCTGTTTGGAATAGACCTGTTTTAGGCTCGGTTCGATATGTGCGCATATAGCTCAGCCAGGGCTCTATTAGTTTGGTGGCCAAGCTTGTCTTGTTGTTTTGATCAAACAGCCATACTGAGTAGATAATTGCTGCTTGATCGGCTGACCAGCGCATACGTACGTGGGGTAGTAGAGGCGCGTGCAGATTCGACTCGGCGAGCGTGAGTGCGACTAAATGCTCAGTGATGCGTTTGTTCAGTTTGTAAAAGCGGTTGTCTGATAGGGCTTGGTAGCATCCTAAAATAATGTTCAAGTGCTCGAGATAGTATCCATAGCGACCTAAATCCTGTTGTTGGTCTAGCGGTTTGCTGAAAGGTCGAACACGGCTGTGCATGGCACAATCGGCGACGCGTGTGATGTAAATCGCTGCGTCTGTTTGTTCAAGGCAGCCGCATTTACACAGGGTTAGTAGTGCTTCTGCCATATTAGATAGCGCTGCGATATCCTGGCCCCAGGCCTTTGGTACGAACTGCATGATGAATAGATCGTCCTTTGTGAAGCCGTGGAAATCGCGCGTTAGAAAATCTGAGATCAAGCTTAATTCTGTTGGTGTGTTGTTTGATCTTTTTATGGGGTACATAACGCCTCCTGTAAACAAGCTGTTTACGACTGTAAATTAATTGTTGACAAATGTAAACAGTAAATTTACATTATGCGTGCTGGTTCGAAAAACGAAGGAGAACGAAATGGGTGCTTTAGCTTTAGTTATGGGTGTAGTGGCGATGTTTTTAGTAGGATTTTCATTGTATGTAGCAGGCCGCGTATATAGAGAAGCTGGGAGAGCTGCGGTCAGGCCCTTATTCTTGGTGCGACGGCAGCTGATGTGGCGCTTGGCATAAGACACTGCGAGATTGTCTTACAAAAGTAGAGTGGCTGTGTTGAGCATCAGGCCACACGCTAATCAATTGATAGTGGGGGTTTGGGGTAGCCATGGACGAAATTTTTGAAGAGATCGCAAAACTGATACGCCGCGAAGATGAGGGATACCCAGAGTCTCTCGCCGATAATTCAGACCTCGACATCAAAATAACCGTGAAGTCCGGTCAAGTGATTATCCGGCGCGCGGGTCGTGTGAAGATTTTCAAATCAAGCAACAACAAATTCCTTGATGTCCTCCTTTCGTTTTGGCCGCTTTGGACTCCTGCTGATCTATGCTGGCTACTCGAGTTTAAAAAGCTCGATTTAGAAATTGGCTACTCTGATCAATTGAAGGCTCTTCTTGATTCCAATTCGACTGACCTAGACGATCTTGCACTCGCGAGCGAGAGTGAACTCGAATACGGATCTTTTCAAAATATAATCGAAGACTTTTGTCTCAATTCAAGTCAGGTTTATGATCCAAGTGATCCCGCGAGTTATTTCGATGGGCGTGACTGCTGTGATGATGAGGCGGACGATGAATCGAATGAGGAGCTATTTGCCCGACTGGTAGCCGAGTACCCTCCAGAGATTGTAGTTAAGCACTGTTATTACGAGTCTGCCTCAGATGAACATATCGAGCCTCAACGAGTTTTTGACTTTCAACCCCGCGGCTCACTCTCGTACAGGAATGTGTTCTATTCGTCACCCCTCGTGGTTTCAAACTGCGGGCATGAGCCCAATGTTATGGTGACTGTTTCCAAAGCGGATGAGATCCTCTTCTCTATACCTCATGAAGAGTTTAAGTTGAAGTTGGCAGCTGCAGTCAGAAGCTTGCCCGAGGAGTACGACCTATGAGCCTAATACGAGCAATAGTATTGGTATCCCTTCTAAGCGCTAGTGGTAATGCATTAAGTAAATGTTTGATGGTAGGTCAACTCAAGGGCTGGACAGCGAAAGAGAGAGATAGCCATATGTTCGAGGAGGATGGATTTTCCTCAAGCATTTTTTATTTGAACTTTGCTGAGGAAGGCAAAGATAGTTGGATGTCTGATTCCCCCTCAGTGATAAAAATACCATGCGCCAATCTGGGGGTGCTTACCTGCGTTGATCAAAGATATGGAGACACGATTTTGAATTGGGCTATCGACTCTCACGGATCAAAGGTCACGCATACTCGCATCTACGACGGAACGGGGGTCTTTGACGGCGTCTCAGCTATGGTCGGTGAAGTGCTAGGAGAATGTAATTTGTGAAGAGCGTATTGTTTACGTTGTCCCTTGCCGGATGCTGCCTTTTCTCTGATGTGGTCGCCGCAAATTTTCCATGCGACAAGACATTGTACTGTTATGCAGAACAGATCCATTTGGTACAGCCCAATGGTGAAATACTAAACTTCAAACCTGAAAATCTGACGCTCAGAGTCGAAGCAGATAAGTTAAGTATCCCGCCAAGACAGTCAATTCTCGGTGACGGGACTACGCAACTGCAGATTAAGAAAGAATTTTTCAGATGCGGAGGTGGTCAGGCCCCATTCAACAAATACAAACTCGCGGCGGTTAAGGAATTTGGGTTAGGGCCGGAAGCTGTCGTAGAAATTTCTGATGGAAAATTCCGAAGCGTTAATATGCGCCCTTATTTCTACGGGGAAGGGATATTGGTAGTCCACGGAACCTGTGATTATTTTGACTAAATGAGAAATTAATAAAATTTGTAAATAAAATCAGATAGTCGTTCAGTAAGCTAAAGAGAAAGTTACTGCGAGAAGCATCATCGACCTTGGAAATAGTTCTGGATAGTTTTTGCGACTCGCTGAAATGTCGTCAAACGCCTGGGCGAAATGGACAGGTGATCTAGCCGGCTCTCAATAGCGCTAATGGATACTGACTTGAGATCGAGCGCCTTTTGTATGTCTACTGCCAATGCTCGTCTCGATTTGGCGGACGTCGCATAACGCCACTTTGAAGCTTTAGTAGCGGCTCTGACTGGGCCAGGTGGCATTAGCAGAGCCTCTGCGAAACGATCCGCTTGAACTTCCTCTACTGGCCGAGCCTTGCTCCGACACAAAATCCCCAACTCATCTTGGTGCTTGATGTACAGCTCTCGATGAAGGCAATGGTGGCCTATCTCGTGAGCGATCGTGAAGTTATAACGGCCCTCGTGATTCTCAATTCTGGGATTGATCAGAATAACGTTCGCCCGGAAATCAATGCCTCCGATGATGTCTGCTTCTTGATCCGTGAAGTCGAGCTCATAACCCAGATGAAACTCGGCGATTCGTTCTACTGGAACGGGTAGGGTAGACCTATCTATGCCCAGAGCGTCGAGCGCTTCGTTGCGGAATTGTTCCGCTGTCGACTCTATCTGTTCACTGGAGAGGGCAGGCCAGTTAATCATCACCGCGTGTCATTTCTTCGACTTGCGTTTTCAGCAGAGCCCATTGTTCTGGCGTTAGATCTTTAGCCGATCTCAGAAAACTTGGGATAGCCGTGTGCTTGTCTTTGATTAGCTGCGACACCTCTGGATCAATTTGATCAGCCAGGGCCGAGAGCTCATCGATATCTGCTTTCAAAGCAGCTGCGAGTTTCTTGAGCATCTCGCCACTCGGCATTGCCTTCCCTTTTTCCATGTTCGAGATGTGCATCCCAGTGCATTCGCACATGCGGCCCAGTTCACGAACGCCGATGTGTTTATCTTCTCGAAGTGCTTTTAATTTCTGGGCAAAAGGGTTTGGCATGAAGATGTCTTCTGTAAATTTATAGTATTCAATTGTAGGTGGTGATGCGAATTTGATCAATAGAAATGTCCGCTAACTCCCTCATAGCTAGATGCTTGCTTAGCAATTTAATGCTATATCAGTCGTTGTCCGTTAGATTCCATCGTTACAACGCGAATAGCTCGATCATTTAGCCAAATCAACTTATCAGGTTAGTATCTGATATTGTTATTCGCGTGACTCGCATGCTACCCGATTCCTGGCGTGAATCACTAAGTTTTGAAGCTCGAGTTAACCGTTTATCTTATTGTGGTAGTAAATGTGGTAAAAATAAAAAAGCACCCCGTAAGGTGCTGTTTTATATAGGTATTTGGTGGAGGCGGCGGGAGTTGAACCCGCGTCCGCCAGCACTCTGCCATCGGCTCTACATGCTTAGATTCCGTCTACTGATTTAGTGCGGCACAGCCCGACGGGCAGGACGTGCAACACGAGCCTTGTAAAAGTTTAACAGCGCCGCCCAAGGCATACTTTGCTGCGATCCTGTTCTATATGACAGTCACACGCGCGGTACAGGCACCTTGCGATAGACCGTTAGCGGGGTTTAAGCCGCTAAAGCGTAGTTGTCGTCGTTGGCAACTATTAAGTTACAGCTTTGGATTAACGTGATTGGCTGTCATCACGGCATGCACCTCAGGTTTTGTCACCGTCGTCGAATCCATAACGCCCCCAAGTACGTGGTAAGTATACGCCATAAAAAGAAGTGGAGCATCAACTCAATTGATGGGTTGGTTGTGAGGTTGTTTTTCTGGCCTCTTCCCGCTGTTTCACAGTGTTTGGTGTATAAAGCGACAGGGATAAGCTTGGGTGTTCGATAAAGGTGGTAATTCGATCGCACTTTGGTAAATTAGAACTACTTATGAAAGTAATAGGCGCGGAATAATGAATAAAGCACAGCGTTATCGAGATGCGGGTCACTGGCCTGATCAAACACTGCATTTTTGGTTGGACGAGAACGCTTCACGTTGTCCTGATCGGGTGGCGGTGAAAGATGCGCCTAATCGAGAGGCAATTACCGGTGAGGCTCCTATCGCATTAACGTGGTCGCAGCTGAAAAAAGCCAGTCTCGCATTTGCCGCCTACATGAAAAGCCGAGGCGTTCAAGCGGGTGATCGCGTGTTGATTCAAATGCCCAACGTCGTGGACTTGGTGGTGGTGTACTACGCGCTGTCGCGGTTAGGGGCGATTATTTCGCCCATCCCAGTCCAATACGGACATCATGAAGTTGACTGGGTGCACTCAGAGTTGAAGAACGTCCACGTGATTGTGGTGGGTAGTATGGCCGGAAAGCCCTTAGCGGCGACCTCTTTATCAGACCGTTGCGCAGTGACCGTCATGGGTAAAGACTGGGTGATTGACCCTAATGTAGAGACTGACGCGACTGTCGACGATTCGTCTGTAACCGCATCAAATATCCTAACAATCTGTTGGACGTCGGGAACGACCGGCACACCTAAGGGCGTACCGCGCGACCACAACATGTGGATGGCGATTGGCGTAAGTAACGTTAAGGTATGCGATTACCGCGACGGTGATATCCTGCTCAACCCATTTCCTTTGGTGAACATGGCAGCGGTAGGGGGCTTTTTGTTCCCCGCCGTGGTATGTGGGGCTACCTTAGTGCTACATCACCCCATTGATGTGCCAGTGTATTTGCAGCAGTTGCAGCAAGAGCGCTGTACGTTCACCATCGCGCCTCCGGCTTTGCTGAATCAACTCGCGGCGAAACCTGACATGTGGAATGCATTTGATTTTTCGGCGCTTCGTAATATTGGGTCGGGTGCCGCGCCGTTATCGCCTTGGATGATTGATGTTTTCGAGAATCAGTTCGGTAAGCCGATTTTGAACTTCTACGGCTCGAACGAGGGGATCTCGCTGTACTCAATTCCCTCGACAACGCCTGACACCGAAATGCGAGCGAGTTGTTTTTATCGCCCCGCCGCCGACTCTTGCATTGTGGCGGAGGTCGCGGATCCAGAATCCGGTGAACTGCTGACCGAGGTTGGCGCCGTTGGCGAATTGTTAATGGGCGGCCCCACGGTATTCAACGGATATTACAATCACGATAACCAGGGTGTATTCAGCAAAGAGGGCTTGTTCCGCACCGGCGATTTAGTCGAGATTACGGGTGACGACGGGCGCTATTTAAAGATCGTGGGTCGCTGTAAAGAAATGATTAATCGCGGTGGCTTTAAATTATCGCCCGTTGAGTTGGATTTATTGCTAGAAAAAATCGATGGCGTTAAAGAGGCCGCGGCGTTTTCTATTCCCGACGATACGTTGGGGGAGCGCGTGGGTGCGGCGATTGTGCTGGAAGATCCCGCCAAGCCTATTGATTTAGAGGCTATAAGCGCTTACTTCGAATCGCAAGGCGTGGCCAAGTTCAAAACGCCTGAAGGCGTCATGATCATTGAGGCACTGCCGCGCAACCCGGTGGGCAAAGTACAGCGCTTCATGTTGAACGAGATCTATCAGGCTCAAAACGCTTAGTTACAACAAAAAGCGCTCGAATTCTTGCGAGGCTGATTCGGGCGTCTCTAGCGCGCTTAAATTTGCTAGATCATCAACTGCGTTGTCAGTGAGATCTAGGGCCTGTGTTTCTTGCATGCGCGCCTCGCGCAACTTGCCCGCGCCGGTGATGATTATCTTCCCCGATATGTGGCTATCGGATGACACTAATAAAGACAAGCTCTCGGCGACGTGTTCGGCAGAGAACAAGGCCGCCCAGTTTTCTGGGAACCACTGTGCAGTCAATGGGGTAAGCGCGTAGGGTGCAATGGCGTTGATACAAATATCATGCCCCTTGGCTTCGTGATGTAAGCTGCGCATTAAGCCGATTAAAGCTGCTTTTGAGGCGGCGTAGGCGCTTTGCCCGTGATTGCCGTACAGGCCCGCCGTCGAGCTTGAGACAACAACGCGGCCATACCCAGCTGAACGCAAATGCGGCCAAACAGCATGTAGTAATCGGGCAGTGCCGTAGAAGTTGGTTTCCATAATCGCTTCAAAATCGGCGAAGCTCTGTTTGTGAAAGCTTTGCGGATGGTCAAACCCTGCGTTGGCGACCACAATGTCGAGTCGGCCCCAGGTATCAAGCGCTTTGTTCAGGAGGTTGATGCCAGACTCTGGATCTTGTGCCGAAGAATACTCAGCGACCGCGCTAGCGCCCAAGGCCCTAATTTCAGCGACGACAGCATCGGCTGAGTTGGGTTGGTCGGGGTGGCTCCGATTATTGACAACCACGCGAATGCCTAAGCTCGCTAATTTATGAGCGTAGGCGCGCCCTAAGCCTTTTCCGGCACCGGTGACAATCGCAACAGGTTGGCTCATAGAAGCGCTCGTATTTGTCTAATAATGCAAGTATCCTAAACCCAAACAATAATTAGGAGAAGCGCATGTTGGAATTATTACTCGCGACGGCAGGGTTGGTGTTAAGCGTGGTGATAGTCTTGTGGGGAGTAAGCATTGCGATTCGCGACGTGAGTATTATCGATATGGCGTTCTCGAGCATAATTGCCGGCGTGATCGTGTTTGTTTACTGGTACTCGAATGCGTCTGGGCAGGCTGCGAATGTAACACTTGGCTTGGTCATTATTTGGGCATTGCGCATGACCGTATACTTAGTCAATCGGAATTGGGGTCACGGCGAAGACGTGCGTTACACCAAGTTGCGGTCGTGGGTGCCGGAGGGGTGGCCTTTTTATTGGTTCAGCTTGCGCCAAGTCTTTCTTTTGCAGGGCGCGGTGATTTGGGTGTTAACGCTGCCGCAGCAAATTGCGTTTGTTTCCGCGCCTGAAACCGCTATGACCATTCTAGGTTGGATTGGCGTAGCCCTGTGGGGTATTGGATTCTTTTTTGAAACCCTGGGCGATTGGCAGCTGTCACGTTTTCGGGCAGACTCGAGCAAAAACGGCACTGTGTTAAATACAGGCCTTTGGCGCTATACACGCCACCCAAATTATTTTGGGGAATTGGCTCAGTGGTGGGGTTTGCTGCTCATTGTCGCGCACGTGCCTTGGGCTTTGGTGGGCGCCGTTGGGGTGGCTATTTATTCGTGGTTGGTGGTGCGCGTTACCGGTAAAGCCACACTCGAGAAAAAAATGAGCAGAGAAAAGCCCGAATACGCGGAGTATGTCCGCCGTACCTCGGGCTTGATTCCCTGGTTTCCCAAAGCCTAGGCTTGCTCGTCAAGTGCCTTGTTAAAGGGCTGATCATAGAGGCGTTTGCCGGTGGCCTGGTAAATGGCGTTCGCGAGCGCCGCGGGGGTCGGCGGCATCGGCGGTTCGCCCAAGCCTGTCGGGTCGACATCGCTTTTAACGAAGTGTACGTCGATTTCCGCTGGGGCTTCGTTAATGCGAAGCATGCGATAATTGGTGAAATTGTTTTTAGAGGGCGTACCTTCTTCAAAGGTCATTTCGCCGTACATCGAGTGACACAAACCATTAATGATGCCGCCTTGCGTCATGTTCGCAGCGGCATCGGGGTTGATCACAATGCCACAATCCAACGCAGAGGTTACCTTGTTGACGAGGGGTTTACCCTGGCTCATTTCCACTTCAATGACGTTCGCGCAGTATGAGCTGTGGCAAAAATAAGCGGCTACACCTAGGTTGCGCCCATCTTTGTTGTCCCAATCCGACTTCTCTCGAACCAGTTTTAAAACGCCCGCATAGCGCTCGGCATCGTAGTCGTTATTGTCGCCCACGGGGTTGGATTTTGCGCGTTCCAGGAGCTCCAAACGGAAATCTATGGGGTCTTTGCCTGCGGCTTCTGCGAGCTCATCCAGAAATGACTGTTCTGCCACCGCCATGAAGTTGGATTCGGGTGCTCGATAGGCCCCTACTGTGATATTGGACGGTATTACCGTATCTTCCGCGAGGTAGTTATCGACCGCACCTGCGGGGAAGCGATTGGGAAATAGAGGAGATTCCGGAATACCCGTGGCACGAATATGGTAGGCCGTAAGCTCGCCTTGCTCGTTGAGCGCCGCGCGCATAGTTGCTTGATAGGCAGGGCGATAAACCCCCACCGTCATGTCGTCTTCACGGGTGTAGGTCAGTAGCACGGGTTGTTTGACGTGCTGCGAAATTAGAGCGGCTTCCACTGCGAAGTGTAAATATAAGCGACGGCCAAAACCGCCGCCCATGCGCGTCATTTGCATCTCGACTTTATCTTTGGGCAGACCCAAGTGCCTAGAGACGCTATCGTGAATGAGTATCGATCCTTGGTGAGGCCCAACTAATTTAGCCGAATCGGATTTAACGTCAGCAAAAAAGTTCATGGGTTCCATGGTGTTATGGGCCAAGAATGGTGCGCTGTAGGTTTGCTCGATCACCTTGTGTGCGTCTTTAAAAGCCTGCTCGGGGTTGCCGTCGCGGCGCTTTTCGGTCAATGCGTGTTGCAAAGTGCTGCGCATACGGCTCGTATGTTCCGAGCTGGATTCAAGCCCGCCAGGGACGGTAACCGTGCTTTTGTTGCCACTGAATCCAACCAAAGGATACTGATACTCTGGCATTTCTTTCCAAGTCGCTTGAACCACTTGCTTTGCTTTTTTAACGCGCCAAGTTGAGTCGCCGACAATGGCAATAATTTCTGGAAAAGCACAGACGTCACTGAAACCACGCACGAAGTCCTCGGGGTACATCGAAATCGAAAATGCATCTACGATGCCAGGCATGGCTTTGATTGCTTCGACGTTAAAGCTTTCGAGCGTTAAACCAAATGCGGGTGGGTGTACGATGCCCGCGTGCAGCATGCCGTCAACACGCCGGTCGATTCCAAATAGCGGTTTCCCGGTAACAATATCCTCGGCTACGACGCTTTTCTTGGATTGGCCAATGAGCGAGAAATCGTTCTTATCTTTTAAAGCGACTTGCTCGGGGATGGCTATTTCAGATGCCGCTGCCGCCATGTCGCCGTACGATGCCGATCGTCCCGAGGCGTGGCTCAGCACTGAATTTTCGGTTTGAATGTCATCAACCGGTACGCCCCATTGTTTGGCCGCGGCTAACTTTAAAAGTTGCTTGGCTGTAGCACCTGCCATGCGTAAGCCGGCCCAGTTAGACCGAACCGACCAGCTGCCCCCTGTGATTTGCATAGGGTATTTGGCGGGGTCGTTGGGCGCTTGCACAGACACGATGTCGGCCCAGTTGGCGTCGAGTTCCTCCGCTACAATCATCGGGAATGAGGTCATCGTACCTTGACCAAAGTCTGGATTTTGAACTTTGATTTCTATGGTGCCATCGGGAGCGATAGACAACACCGCATTAAACTCAAACCAGTCTGCCGGCGCGGGTGCGCCGTTGGCTAGTGCGAGTGGCGCAGTTTTTAGGTTAAAGCCTAATGCCAAGGTGCCGCTGGTCACGGCGAGGTTTTTAATGAAGCTGCGGCGATTCATGCCCGTTTTGATCGTGCTCATCTTACGCCTCCGTTTTCATCTGGGTTGCGGCCAGTTTTACCGCCTCACGAATTCTGACGTAGGTGCCACAGCGGCACAAATTGCCCTGCATGGCATTGTCGATATCTTGGTCGGTGGGGTTGGGATTGTTGGCCAGCAGGGACGAAGCGTTCATAATTTGCCCTGCTTGGCAGTAACCACACTGGGCCACGTCTAGGTCTAACCACGCTTGCTGCACGGGGTGCTTAGTGCCTACGTCGGTTGTGAGCCCTTCGATTGTCGTGATAGACATATCCCCCACGGCGCTTACAGGGATCTGGCATGATCGTACTGCTGAGCCATTTAGATGGATGGTGCAAGCGCCACAGGCTCCTGCGCCACAGCCGAACTTGGTGCCTAGTAAATTTAAACTGTCACGCAATACCCACAGTATTGGGGTATCTGCGTCAACGTCGACAGTAATCTGGTTGCTGTTTACAGTCAGAGTGTAGTTCGGCATGTCCTGTCCCTTGAAAACTTTGTTATTGCCACAACTAATCTTATAGCAGAGTGCAGACGATAAAACAGTGACAATAACGGTTTGTTATGAGAAATCCCGCAATAATGAGGGTTTCAACCTACAGGAATTTTGGATATGGGCTTACTACAGCAGGGTCGTTGGGTTGACCATTGGTACGACACAAGCGCTACGGGTGGCGCATTTAAACGCCAAGATAGTGCGTTTCGTGGGCATGTGGTAGCGCGCGAACATTATCAAGCCGCAGATACTAACTCTTACCCAGCGGAATCTGGACGTTATCATTTGTACGTCTCGTTGGCTTGTCCATGGGCCCACAGGACGCTTGTATTTCGTGTGTTAAAGGAACTTGAGTCGCATATCGATATCACGGTCGTCGAGCCGATTATGCTCGAGAATGGGTGGGAGTTTGGTGTGCCTCTTGATGACATGCAGTTTTTATACGAGCTGTATTTACGGGCTGATCCAACGTATGAAGGCCGAGTAACGGTGCCGGTGTTATGGGATAAGCAAACTCAAACCATCGTCAGTAATGAATCAGCCGATATTATCCGTATGCTCAACAAGGCTTTTGACGAGCTTACCGGTAATACACAGGACTTTTATCCGGAAGATTTACGGACTGAAATTGATGAAGTTAACGAGCGGATTTACAACACTGTAAACAATGGTGTGTACAAGGCGGGGTTCGCCACCACACAAGAAGCCTATGAGGCAGCGGTTTACCCTTTGTTTGACACCTTGGATTGGCTGGAAGAGCGACTCAGTCAACAGGCATTTCTTGTTGGCGACTATTTAACCGAGGCCGATTGGCGACTGTTTACCACGCTTGTTCGTTTTGATGCTGTTTACTTCGGCCACTTCAAAACGAACATTCGCCGTATTCAAGATTACACCAATATCAGTGCCTATCTGCGCCAGCTTTATCAGGTGCCGGGCATTGCGGATACAGTGAACTTTGATCATATCAAGCAGCATTATTACGCCAGTCATACCATGATCAACCCCACGCAAGTAGTGCCTGTCGGCCCGGCTCTCGACTTGTTCGCGCCACACGGCCGCGGCAAACTGTTGGTAAGAGGTGCTAAATAATGCGAAGTTTGGTTCAAGTAATCCGAGCGCAACCCACGCAAGATGGCGCGGGTGTTAAAATACATCGAGTTGCCGGACAAGCGCTTAATGCCATATTAGACCCTTTTTTGATGATCGACGAGATCAACTCAGACAACGCGGATGACTACATCGCCGGTTTTCCAGAGCATCCTCACCGCGGTTTTGAGACGATCACGTACATGAAAGCGGGTAAAATGCGACACCGAGATCACATGGGTAACGAGGGTGTTATCGAGTCGGGCGGGGTGCAGTGGATGACCGCGGGGCGGGGCGTATTGCATTCGGAGATTCCAGAGCAAGAATCGGGATTGTTGCATGGCTTTCAGATTTGGTTGAATTTACCCAGTAACCAAAAAATGATTGATCCCGACTATAAAGACATTCGCGCTGATGTGATGGGGCGAGTTGTATCTGACGGGGTAGCTGACCTACGCGTCGTCGCAGGCCAACTTGGCGTTTTTGGTGAAGTGTTAGACGGTCCAATGAGAGGACGCATGACGCAACCTTTAATTGCAGATCTGGAGATTGCGTCTGATCAGTCCGTAAGTTTGAGTACTGATTTATACGACAGTGTCTTGGTGCTTGTTTATCGTGGACAGACATCAGAGCTATCGACTAAGACCCTTGGTGTTTATGGTCCGGGCTCAGAGCTTTGCTTGCGCTCGGGCGAGGAAGGCGCCTCTGCCCTGATCTTGGCGGGAAAGTCCTTAAAAGAGCCCATCGTCCAGTATGGACCTTTTGTCATGAATACCGAGCAGCAAATTCGCGATGCGATTATGGATTACCGAGCCGGCAGACTCGCGGGCTAGGGTGCGCCTCAACAAAGATTGCGCTCTAATCCACAAAAGGTTCAAAGATAAAGCGATCATCTTCAAACGCCTTAAACTCAAGTGCGTAACCGTTATTGTCGTGAAAGAACATCGTATCTTGCTCGCCGGGCGTTCCTTTGAAACGTCGGCAGGGCTCGATCACAAAATTTACGTTACCCCGAAGCCGCGCCGCCAGCTCGTCGAACTGTTGGGGTTTTAAAATGACACCGAAATGCGGCATGGGTACCTGGTGTTTGTCGACGGGGTTGAAGTACTGCTCGAGCACCGCGCCGCCACAATAATGAAATACCAGCTGATGCCCAAATAAATCTAAGTCTACCCAGGTCTCGTCTTCTCGGCCTACCTTGCATCCTAATACATTGGTGTAAAACGCACGCGTTTCTTGCAGGTTGGCGCAGGGAAGTGCTAGGTGGAAAGGGCGCATACAGTATTCCTTGAGAACGTGATTTGATGATAAACCCAAAGTGCGACTATCTAAAACAGTGTTCACGGACGGCGTTTATTATCTGCGTCAGATCTAATCCCCGTGCACTACAACTTCATCTTTATTAGTACTTGACTTTTGATATTCTTCTTAGGTAAGGTGGCCTGACCACTTTACCAGTGGCGGGGTGACGCTGTATCAATGCCCAAACCGCAGGATAAAAATACTATAAATCATTGATCGGGAGTGAGCGATGAAAGCAATTCAAAAACGTCTAGTAGGTGCGACAGCTTTAGCGGTAATGACCCTAAGTGGTGCTGCTGTAGCGCAAATGCAACTTGAAGAAGTCGTAGTTACGGCGCAAAAACGCGCTGAAAGCGCGCAGGATGTGCCCGTAGCTCTTACCGCAATTAGCGGCGATGCGATTGAAAATATGGGCATCGGCAACATGGGGGATCTAACTCAAATGTCGAGTTCGTTGACGGTGCAAGAATCAGGTAACCGTAACGAAAGCCCCGTATCGATTCGCGGTATTGGTACTTTTTCGTATGCCATTGGTGTTGAGCCATCGGTATCGGTCATTATCGATGAGGTTCCTGTTGCAACGACGGGTCAGGCCTTCGCCAACTTGGCGGATGTCGAGCGCGTTGAAGTCCTACGTGGCCCCCAAAGCACCTTGTTTGGTAAAAATGCCTCGGCTGGTGTGATCAATATCGTCACCAAGAACCCCTCCGAAGAGTTTGAAGGGTCAGTAGAAATTACCGGTGCAGACGACGATTACTATCGTTTTGCGGGTTCAGTTTCGGGTCCCATTAGCGACTCAGTAGGTTTCCGCTTGAACGCGTACTACGATGACTTTGGTGGGAACATCGAAAATGCTCTGGGCGGCGATGATTTACAAGCGACGGAATCGCAAGGCGTTCGTGCCAAGGTACGTTTTGATGCCTCGCAAGATCTGACTGTGACTGTAACAGCTGATTACAATGAGCTTGATCAAACTTTCTCGGCTAGCACTTTCCGTGAAGTATCGCCCGATGCGCAATGGTTGAAAAACTTTGGTCTGGGTGTTTCGCAGGACGTTTGGTTTTCGGGCATTGGTTTAAAAGCGGGTGAAGATAACTTTAAAGGTGCTGCGACCACAATTCCTCGTTCTTCATCAGAAGATTACTCGGTGGCTGTTAAGGTCGAGTATCAAATGGGTGAGCACTCGGTTACGTCGATCACCGGTTGGAGAAACTGGGAGTACACCAACGTCACTGATCTTGACGGCGCCGCCGACTTGTTTGGTAGTTCTTGGGATATGTCCTCACTGTATGAAATTGATCAAATTACACAAGAAATTCGCATTGCCTCTCCAGCTTCAGATACTTTTGAGTATGTGGCCGGTCTTTGGTATTCGCAGTCTGACTACGATCGTGGCTTTGTCCGTAAACCACTCATCCCCGGCACGACCGTTGCGAAGTCAGATTGGTTAGCCTATGCGGGTAACGAGGCACTGTCTGTGTTTGGCCAAGGTACTTGGAAGCTTTCCGAACAATTGAATGTTATCGCCGGTCTTCGCTATCAAACGGAAGACGTTGAGGTCCAGTTTGATAACGCGGTAAATGGCGGTTCATTTGCGGGCTCGGATGACGATTCTGTGATGGTAGGCCGAGCAGCCGTGCAGTATTTTGTAAATGACGACGTCATGCTATACGCAAGCTACGCTCGTGGCTACAAAGGACAGGCCTACAATACCACCAGTTCATTTAATCAGTTCCAAGCAGACAACCCAGTAGACACTGAAGACTCAGATGCTTACGAAGTGGGCATTAAAGGCGACTTCATGGACGGTCGTTTGCGTGTTAACGCTAACTACTTCTTGGTTAACTACACTGGATTCCAGGCACAAAGCGGCGTCATCAATCCTGATACCGGCGCCATTGAGATTTCGTTGGATAACGTGGGTGAGTTAGAGACTTCTGGTGTTGAACTTGATGTGACAGCCTTGCTAAGCGATAACTTGTTGTTAAATGTTGGCGCATCTTGGACGGACGCAACGATTGAAGAGTTCGGTACGGCCGAGTGTTACACCGGGCAAACGGAGGCGCAGGGATGTATTACCGATCCAGTCCTAGGCAGAATTCAGGATCTAGCTGGCAAGCCTTTAAATAACTCTCCTGATCTGAAAGTCGTAGTTGGATTGGATTACGGTTTCAACGTCGATGAAAAGTTTGATGGCTTCATGCGCGCACATTACCAATGGCAGGACGAAGTGAACTTCTCACTGACACAAGACCCACTTACGGTCCTGGGCTCCTACGGCATCCTCAACCTGAGTGCAGGTGTAGAGTCTGCCGATGGGCGTTATACCGTGACCGCGTTTGTGAACAACGCTCTCGATGAGTTCTATGTAACTGCCTTACCTAACTTGTCTTCACTGTACGGTGCGACAGCACTTAGCCAAATCGTACCCCGCAACGCCGAACGCATTATGGGCGTTCGCTTGAAATACAACTTCTAAGGTCTGTTGACCCCCTTTCAAGGCCGCCCAGAGCGGCCTTTTTTTCGCCTGCAAATTGTGCCGAACGGCACTTTGTTTTAGTGTGTATTCTACGACGAAGGTTAAGGCAAGGTGGGGCATGGAATTTGATCTTATTATCAAAAACGGCACGGTGATCGACGGTACGGGTGCCGCGGCGTTTAAAGCTGATGTTGCAGTGCGTGATGGACTCATCGCCGCAGTAGGCCACGACCTCGGCGCAGCCAAAAAAGAGATCGATGCACAGGGCTGTATCGTGACTCCAGGCTTTATTGATATTCACACTCATTACGATGGTCAAGTGACGTGGGACAAAGATATGCGCCCAAGTGTCAATCACGGTGTGAGTACCGTCGTTATGGGCAGCTGTGGCGTAGGCTTCGCGCCGGTTCGACCAAGCGATCATGAGAAGCTGATTCGTTTGATGGAAGGCGTGGAGGATATCCCGGGATCGGCTCTTGCCGAGGGCCTAACATGGGACTGGGAAACACTGCCCGAGTACATGGATTCGATTGCCGCAAAGCCCCACACCATTGACGTTGCAGTTCAGGTAACACACGACCCTCTGCGCGTTTATGTTATGGGTGACCGTGCGGTATCGGATCAAGACGCTACGCAAGAGGATATAGCCGAAATGCAGCGCCTTACCCGAGAGGCGTTGCAAGCCGGAGCGATAGGGTTCTCGACTGGGCGATCGGATGTGCACCGCAGCGCGGATGGCGATTGGACGCCCTCGTCAGAGGCCAGCGCTGCAGAGCTAGAAGGCATAGCGCAGGCGTTTCAAGGCCTCAGTCATGGTGTGTTGCAGGCGGTGAACGATTTTAACCTTGAGCGCGAGGGTGACGCTTTTGACGCCGAATTTGATCTGATCGAGGGGTTTGCAAAAGCGGCAGGCGGGCGTCCGTTCTCGCTGAGTTTAATGCAGCGCGATTTTGCCCCTGATCAGTGGCATCGAATTATTGATCGAACAGAGCGTGCGGTCGAGCAGGGCCTTAACATGCATTTGCAGACCGCACCTCGCGGCATTGGCGTGATTACCGGGTTGCAGTGTACCTTTCACCCTTTTATTGGGTTTCCAAGCTACAAAGCGATTTCCCAGAAGCCCTTGGCAGAGCGGGTGGCGATTATGTCTGACCCCGCGTTTAAGGAGCGCTTGTTGCAAGAAAAGTCTGAAAAAGTAGCGGGTGATGGGACCTCGGTGCCACCCATCACGGACTTGCTGTTGGCCGCGATAGATTATGTAGCGGGTAAAACCTTTCTGCTAGACGATAACCCGAATTACGAGCAAAGCGCTGAGACGTCGGTGTACGCCATGGCGCAAGCGCAGGGGCAGTCGTCTTTGGGCATGCTCTACGACTTGATGTTACAAGATGGCGGTGAGCAGTTGCTGTACTTCCCAATTTACAACTACACGGACATGACCTTCGATGCCGTGCACACAATGATGACGCACCCCCGAGCGATTATGGGTTTGTCGGACGGTGGTGCTCACGTCGGCACTATTTGTGACTCGAGCTTTTCGACGTATTTACTCACCTACTGGGCCAGAGACCGCCAAAGCGGGCCGAAGCTCGCGGTTGAAGAGGCTATTCGAAAACTCACATCAGAACCTGCCGATTACTTGGGTATGTCTGACCGCGGTCGTTTGAGTGTGGGTTTGAAAGCGAATATTAATGTGATCGAGTTTGATCGTTTGCGCTTGTTTGCGCCACAAATGGTCAAAGATCTGCCCGCAGGTGGCCAGCGCCTATTGCAGGATGCCGCGGGCTATCGGTCGATGTTGGTGGCAGGGCGAGAAGTACTCGCGAACGATGTGCTAACGGGTGCTTACCCTGGATCTTTGTATCGAGCAGGGCAGGCGTAACATTACTGTTTGACGTTCTCGCGAACAATGCGCTGTTTTTGTCGGTTCCAGTCGCGCTCTTTGGTTGCATCGCGTTTGTCGTGTGCTTGCTTACCCTGTGCGAGTGCGATTTTTGCCTTGACCAAGTGGCCTTTCCAGTAAAGGCCGGTGCAGACACAAGTTTGGCCTTTTTGCTGAATGGCGGCCAGTATGCGCGCGAGCTCTTTTTTGTGCAGCAATAATTTGCGCGTGCGTGTTGGGTCAGTGACAAAGTGAGTCGATGCCGTGGCGAGTGGCGTGATTTGAGAACCGAGCAAATAGGCTTCGCCATTTTTCATAATGACATAAGAGTCGGTAAGCTGAACCTTGCCCGCGCGCAGACTCTTAACCTCCCAGCCAGTCAATGAGATGCCCGCCTCAAAGTCGTCCAGCAGCTTAAAATCGAAGCTGGCTCGTTTGTTCGAAGCGATTTGGTTACTGCTTTGCTTGGGTTTCTTTTTGCTCATCGGCGCATTATACGTGAACCGCTGGCGCCGCACAGTAATTCTTCTCTTTTCAAAGTGCTTATCCTAGGCCATCCTTAACCGATGGATAGGAGACCCTGATTGTTTTTTATTTCCTCAACACATGATGTCTGGCAATCGAGAACCACGTTCTTTTTTGGCTTGATCGCAGCAACTCTGGGGCTAGGCAATGTCTGGCGCACTGCGGGTTTGGCGGCCGAACACGGAGGCGGCGTGTTTTGGATTGTATATACGCTCTTGATGGTTCTGATCGCTGTGCCTATCGTGTTGTCAGAAGCAGTCGTTGGGCGAGCCGCTAGTGGTGGTGTTGCAAACGCTGTTGAGGTATTTGCACAGCGCTCTGGAACGCCTCGCCGCTGGGGTGGCTTGGGTTTGTTTGCCGCTGCTTCTGCGCTTCTCGCCGCGGTTTCTCTATTGCTGACCTCTGGTTGGGTGATTGCGGTCGGTTTCGATCTGGCTAAAGGTGAGTTTGCCGCGGTCAGCTTGTTGCAGGTCGGAAATTACTTTCAGGCGCTGGATGCCAATCATGACCGTACTCTCGGTCTGAGTTTAAGCGTATTGGCCGGTCTCATTGCGGTATTGATGGTTGGCGTAAAACGCGGCTTGGGCGTCTTTGTATGGCTGGTCAGCTTATTGGTTTTCGCCTTGGTATTTGTGTTGGTCTATCACAGTTTATTGGCAGGCGATGTGGCGGCCGCGGGTACTTATCTGTTCAAGACGGACGCCAACGCAGTAACCTGGAAAACGTTTTTATACGCCCTCATGCAGGCCATGACGACTTTGTGCCTCGGGCTTGGCGTAGTCAGCACTTACGCGACCTATGCGTCCAAAGAAGTCCCTTTAGGCCGCGTGATGCTTGCGATTTGTGTGTTTGATGTCGGTTTTGGGGTGCTGGCTGGCGTGATCGCCTATCCTCTGATTTTTGCTCAAGATATTACTCCCACGGGCGGTTTAAGCCTGCTATTCATTGCGCTCCCGAAGGCTTACGGCAACATTGTTCAAGGTGATTTGATGGGCGGCCTCTACTACCTTATGACGCTGCTTGTCATATCTGGCACTGTCATTGCGCTGCTGCAGGTCGTGGTGACACTTATCATGCAACGGACCCGATTATCACGTTTTGTTGCGGCGCCTTTGGTCGGTCTGTGCGTCGCCGGCTTGCTGTGGGCGATCTATGAGTGGATAGAGTCCCAGACGGGTTACAGCGCGTGGTTAGCTGTGGCCCTGAGTGATCGTTTGCTCAGTACCATACTCCTTCCTTTGGTGGCGCTTGGCTTTGCCTTGTTGGTCGGCTGGCAGGCTAATACGGTGGGTTTGGTGCGAGCCTTGGACCGAGAGAGCCACACATTTATCCGTTTGTGGATGGGTTTGCTGAAATACTTAGTCCCCCTAGCCAGCCTGATTCTGCTGAGCTTGGGGTGGCTGGCGTATTTTTAGCGTGCCGGGGTCCTTGGGAATCGGGTAAAATACGGCATGATAGAAATTAATCGCAGTGCATTGTTGCCATATTCCGCGCGCCAGTTATTTGATTTGGTGTCTGAAATCTCCGCCTATCCTGACTACATTCCTGGCTGTACAGGAGCCAAACTATTAGGTCAGTGGGAGCGCGGTGTAGAGGCAGAGCTGACGGTCTCCGCATTGGGGGTTAAACAGTCGTTCGCAACCCGTAATACGGTGATTGATGGGCAAGAAATCCGCATGGAGTTGTTAAATGGTCCACTGCAACACCTTGTCGGGCGGTGGCTATTTAAACCGCTGTCTGACTCTGCCTGCAAGATCGAACTCAATTTGATATTCGAAACGACAGGTTCCTTAAAAAAAATTGCGGCAAAACAACTGGTTGAACGTACTAGCACCACCGTGGTCGATGCTTTGATTCAACAAGCGCATAAGTTGTTCGGGAGAGCGTCTTGAGCGCGCAAATTACCGTAGAGGTTGCGTATGCCTTGCCAAATAAGCAGCTCATCAAAACCCTTGATGTTCCCGTTGGTACCACAGCTCATCAAGCCGTCAAGCTTTCGGCGATTGCCGAAGCCTTTGATGCGGAGATACCCGAAGATGGCCCTTTGGGTATATTTGGAAAAGCGGTTGCGAATGAGCATGTGTTGCGAGAAGGCGATCGGGTCGAAATATATCGCCCGCTAATTGCTGACCCTAAAGAAGTCCGTAAAGAGCGCGCGGCGAAGGCGCGCATTGCTCGAGCGAAGAATAAACGTTAGTTCGATTCCGTTTCCACGTCTTCGCTGATTTCGCTGCTGGGCGGGATCTTGCTGTCAAAATGGCTTAATACGTCGCCATCGAAGTAAACCGTCAGGCGGTTATCAAGTATCTGTACGTCGCCGCGAGAAAAAACGTAGCGGTAATCCCAACGGTCCTCGTTAAAGGAGTCTTCGACTAGAGGGGTCCCCAGTACAAAGCGCACTTGTCGTCGTGTCATGCCTGGCTTTAGTTGATCAACCATTTCTTGTGTCACAACATTGCCTTGTTCTATGCCGATTCGGTATACGCCCGGGAACCCAACGAAACCACAGCCAGATAGGACAATTGTGGTTATAATGGCGATGAGAATGAGACGCATTGTGAGAAACCTTTAACTATAGTCAGTGCAGTGGCATCATACTGGCCTTAAGCGATAGAGAGAACCCCTAATATGTCTTTTGAAAACCAAGAATTGAAAAAAGCGGGGCTTAAGGTCACATTACCGCGCCTTAAAATCATGCAAATTCTTGAGGCGAGCTCCGAGCAGGGGCAGCACATGAGCGCTGAAGACGTCTACAAGGCCCTCCTTGAAGCTCAAGAAGAAGTGGGGTTGGCAACTGTATACCGGGTTCTCACTCAGTTTGAATCCGCGGGCTTGGTGTCACGCCATAACTTCGAGACGGGCCATTCGGTCTATGAAATTGCGAAAGGCGAGCACCATGACCATATGGTCTGTGTGGATACGGGTGAGGTTATCGAATTCACCGATCCCGTGATTGAAGAGCGCCAGCATCAAATCGCGAAAGAGCACGGGTTTGACTTGGAAGATCATTCCTTAGTGCTCTACGTTCGTAAAAAAAGCCGCTAAGAATATTGCCTCAGTAGCTGCGCTGCGTGCGCCTTGGTCTGATCGGTAATGTTCACTCCGCCGACCATACGGGCTATTTCCTCAACTCGCTGCTCGTTCGAGAGCCGTTCAATGACTGTTCGAACACCGGAATCGTCGTTGTGTTTTGCTATGAGCAGGTGATGGTCGCCTTGGCCTGCCACTTGAGCTAGGTGCGTCACGCACAAAACCTGCGAGTGAGAGGTGAGGCCGTGAAGTCGCTGGCCGACAATGTCCGCCGTCGCGCCGCCAATACCGACATCGACTTCATCAAAAATTAGGGTCGGCGTTACAGCCTGCTGTGCTGTCACGACTTGTATAGCTAGGCTGATGCGAGAGAGTTCACCACCTGACGCAATCTTCGCCAGAGCTTTTAGCTCTCCTTCTCGTTGAGTGGCTATTTTGAATTCGATTTCTTCCGCACCGTAGGGCGATGGGATCTCACTGATATGTGGCGTCAGTGCAATGCCAAAGCGGCACTGGCCCATGGCCAGAGACTGTAACTGATCGTGTACCTCAGATTGCAAATGTTCGGCGGCAGCCTTGCGCTGCCCCGAGAGGGCCTCAGCCGCCCCGCCATAAGCGGCTTGGATGTGTGTTAACTGCCGCTTGAGTTCGGTAATGCGTTCATCTGCACCCAACAGAGCTTCGAGCTCCAGTTCGTAGGTCTGTAATTTTTGGGCAAGCTGGTCAGGCTGGGTACGGTGTTTGCGCGCTAGCTCATAGACCTTATCTAGGCGCTCGGTAATCTCAACCAAGCGCTCGGGGTTTAGTTCTAATTTGTCGGAGCGGCGCTCGATGTCACGACGTGCTTCGTCGACTTGGATGAGAGCAGAGTTCAGGAGTTCATAGGCTTCGCTGGTGAGCCCCGATTTTAGTCCCGATTCGAGTAAGCGTATGGTTTGGCGTAAGCCATCTGATTGTTGCTCACAATGATATGCTGCTTCCGATAACTGCTTGATCAGTGTTTCGCCCTGGCTGAGCAGGTCTTGCTCTTGCTCTAGGCTTTCGAGTTCGTCTGCGCTGAGTATGACGCTTTGCAGTTCCTCCACTTGGTATTCTAAAAAGGCTTTCGCTTCTTGATTGTCAGAGTTGCCTTGGGTAAGTGCATCCAGCTCTTTCTTGACCTCACGGAATTCGTGGGCTAACTCGCGGACTCTGTGCAGGTAAGAGGTGTCGGCAATCAGTGCGTCAAGAATATGTCGGTGTGTCTTTTTATTCATCAGCGATTGGTGTGCGTGCTGACCGTGGATGTCGACCAAAAACTCACCCAGTTCATTGCATTGTTGAGCGGTGCAGGGAACACCATTGATGTACGCTTTGCTTCTACCCTCGCTGGTGACGATACGGCGCAAAACCAAATCGTCATCGCTGTCGAGATGATGCTTTGCCAGCCACGCTTGCGCTTGCGCTAGGCCGTGCAAATCAAAGCTTGCACTGATCTCTGCTTTATCTGCGCCATAACGAACGCTACTAGAGTCGGCTCGGTCGCCCAAGCACAATCCCAGAGCGTCAATTAATATGGATTTGCCCGCGCCCGTTTCGCCCGTAATAACGGTCATGCCGGCGTCGAAATCGATAGCAATATCCTCGACGACAGCAAAATTCTTGATATGAATGTGGGTGAGCATGCGCGGTGTCCTTATAATGCGCTAAGTGGCTACTAAGTCATAGAATACTCACTTAGTATGTCATGAGAAACGGCTGGTGCAAATTGATTCAAAATGGCTGCAATAGACTAGCCTGAATGTGCTGAGTAGGGTATACCTAAGAGTGTTTTAAGAGTAATTAAACGGCATGAAACAAAAAGACGTATCCGAGCGTTCACAACTGGTTTTGCAGGCCTTGGTGAAACGTTATATCCAAGAGGGTGCGCCTGTGGGTTCGAGCACCGTGCGCCAGGAAGCTGGATTGCCTGTTAGTGCGGCAACGGTTCGCAATATCATGTCGGACCTCGAACATAGAGGCTATTTGCACGCTCCGCACACTTCGGCTGGCAGAGTGCCGACGGCTGCGGGCTATCGCTTATACATTGACTCATTGCTGCAGGTGGACATGCCCGATGCGGCAACCTTCCAAGCTCTGCAAAATGAATTGAGTCCCGATCGCAGCTCCCGTGACCTAGTGCAAGTCACCTCCAATCTGCTGGCCGATATCACGGCTCAAGCCGGGCTAGTGACCGTGCCCCGGCCTGACTCAGCACAGTTTCGGCAAGTCGAGTTTTTGCCGCTGTCGGGCAATCGTGTCCTGGTGATTTTGGTCCTGAATCAGCACGAAGTGCAGAATAAAATTATCCACACACATCAAGAGTTTGACGCTGACCAACTGCGCAGTGCTGCGGCGATGATCAACGAGCGTTTCTCGGGACGGAGCTTTCAAGACATTGAGGGCATCATTGCTCAAGAGTTGCGAGAAGCAAAGTCTCGTATCGATCGCTACATGGAAGAAACCCTAGCCTTCGCAAATAAGGCGCTGCACGTAGGTCAATCGAGTACAGAAGATTATCTCATGGCCGGTGAATCTAGGTTGCTAGAGTCCGCTTCGCCCGAGGAGCTCGAGCATCTAAAAAGTTTGTTCCAAGCTCTTGAGAGCAAAAAAGATGTGCTGCATTTGCTAGAGCGTTCCTCGGCTGCAGAGGGCGTTAAGATTTTTATCGGTGAAGAGGCGGGTTTCAACGCTTTGGGTAATTTCTCGTTGGTGACTGCACCCTACGGCGATGGCAAAAAGACGCTGGGTGTTTTGGGCGTCATTGGTCCGAAACGTATGGAGTACAGCCGCGTGATTCCCATTGTTGATCTTACTGCCCGAATGCTCAGCCAGGCTTTGTCGAATTAAAGCCTTGAAAAAACTCAGTTCGTCCCCAAATCACAGGCAGTGTTTTGTTTTTAATTTGATGTGATGAATAGGGGAAAGCCGTGAGTGACCAAAAAGACCACGAACAACCTGAAGTAAACTTAGAAAACGTGCAGGTAGAAGCCGTTGAAACCGCTGATACCGAGCAGCCTGCAGCGGCCGAGCAAATCAGTCCAGAACAGCAAATCGAGGCGTTAGAGCAAGCGCTAGGCGAAGCCAAAGAGGCGGTTTTGCGTGCTCAGGCGGACGCGATTAACGCTCAGCGCCGCGCTGAAAAAGAGATTGAAAAGGCGCGTAAATTTGCGCTTGAGGGGTTCTCGCGCGAAGTCCTCGTCGTCGCTGATAATCTTGAGCGTGCCCTCAGCGTGGTAAATCCCGAAGATGAGTCGGTCAAGCCGATCGTCGAAGGCATTGAGCTCACATTGAAGAGCTTTTCTGACGTGCTCGCCAAATTCAACGTGGAAGCGGTAGATCCCCACGGCGAGCCTTTTGATCCTCAAGTACACCAAGCGATGAGTATGGTGCCCAATCCAGAGGTTGAGCCCAACACTGTGATTGCTGTTATGCAAAAGGGTTACACCTTGAATGGGCGCCTCATTCGCCCCGCTATGGTTATGGTCAGCAAAGCAGATTAAGCCTTTTTTCTCAGGGCCCCTTGAAATAAACGAGCGTGGGCCCATATAGATACCAACGAAATGTAAAGTGCTTTACGAGAGCACGAGTAGGAGAAATATTATGGGTAAAATTATTGGAATCGACTTAGGCACGACGAACTCATGTGTCGCAGTTATGGATGGCGATAAGCCTCGCGTTATCGAGAATTCAGAGGGTGATCGCACCACGCCATCAATCATTGGTTATACCGAAGACGGTGAAATTCTGGTCGGGCAGAGCGCAAAACGTCAGGCCGTTACCAACCCCAAGAACACATTGTTTGCGGTCAAGCGCTTAATCGGTCGCAAGTTCAGTGACGATGTCGTTCAAAAAGATATCAAGATGGTGCCTTATTCGATCGTGGGTGCAGATAACGGCGATGCTTGGGTTGAAGTCAAAGGCAAGAAAATGGCGCCTCCGCAAGTGTCTGCACAAGTTCTGATGAAAATGAAGAAAACCGCGGAGGAGTATTTGGGTGAACCTGTTACCGAGGCGGTCATCACCGTGCCCGCTTACTTCAACGATTCGCAGCGTCAGGCGACCAAAGACGCCGGTAAAATTGCTGGTCTAGAAGTCAAGCGTATTATCAACGAGCCAACTGCTGCCGCTCTTGCCTATGGCATGGATAAAGTCAGTGGAGACAACGTTGTTGCGGTTTATGACTTGGGTGGCGGCACCTTCGACATCTCTATCATTGAGATTGCTGAAGTCGACGGTGAGCACCAGTTTGAAGTGCTGGCGACAAATGGTGATACTTTCTTGGGTGGTGAAGATTTCGACCTTCGCTTGATTGAATACTTGGCGGCTGAGTTCAAGAAAGAGAACGGCATTGACTTGCACAACGATCCGCTAGCCCTGCAGCGCCTTAAAGAAGCCGCTGAGAAGGCGAAGATCGAGCTGTCTAGCTCACAACAGACTGAAGTTAACTTGCCTTACATCACGGCAGATGCGACAGGTCCCAAGCACTTGGTCGTGAAGCTGTCACGCAGCAAGCTAGAGTCATTGGTTGAAGATCTTGTTAAGCGTTCTTTGGAGCCCGTAAAGGTTGCATTGAAGGATGCGGGTCTTAGCCCAAGCGAAATCAACGACGTGATCTTGGTAGGTGGTCAAACCCGCATGCCTTTGGTCCAAAAAGCGGTCACTGATTTCTTCGGTAAAGAGCCCCGCCGCGACGTTAACCCTGACGAGGCGGTCGCGGTAGGTGCATCAATCCAGGGTGCGGTACTGTCGGGTGATGTGAAAGACGTACTGCTACTAGACGTGACGCCTTTGACTTTGGGTATCGAAACGATGGGTGGTGTGGCTACACCGCTGATCGAGAAGAATACGACTATTCCAACGAAAAAGTCGCAGGTTTTCTCGACAGCGGATGACAACCAAACCGCAGTTACCATTCACGTGGTGCAGGGCGAACGTAAGCAAGCGGCGCAAAATAAATCTTTGGGGCGCTTTGACTTGGCGGATATCCCGCCCGCACCTCGCGGCATGCCACAGATCGAAGTGACTTTCGATTTGGATGCCAATGGTATTTTGAATGTGTCGGCGAAAGATAAGGCGACGGGCAAAGAGCAATCAATCCGTATTACTGCGTCTAGCGGCTTGTCGGATGACGAAATCGAAGCCATGGTGCGCGATGCCGAGGCGAATGCCGAAGCCGATGCAAAATTCGAAGCCCTGATTGCAGCGCGCAACAGTTGTGAAGGTATGGTGCACGCCGCGAAAAACACCTTGAAAGAAGCTGCAGAGCACGCGACAGATGAAGAGAAATCGGCGATTGAAGCGGCTATTGCAGAAGCAGAAGAGGCGTTGAAAGGCGACGATAAGGATGCTATCGAAGCCGCCGCGGCTAAAGTGACTGAGGCAACGAGCCCTGTCGCTCAGAAGATGTATCAAGCGCAAGCCGCCGCCGGCGAGCAAGCGCAAGGTGCTGATGCGCAAGATACCGCCGACGATGCCGTAGACGCTGAGTTCGAAGAAGTGAAAGACGACAAGAAGTAATCTTCTGTCGAAACGGACTCGACACCCAGTGTCGGTGTACAATGAACCATCAGCGCGGGTCTTAGTGCCCGCGTTGTTGTAATTGGATTATTAAAGACAGCGTGTGCTGTTGCTAACTAAATGCGATTGAGTTGTCATGTCAAAACGCGATTATTATGAAGTGCTAGGGGTTGCTCAAAACGCCGACGAGAAGGACATTAAAAAGGCCTATCGTCGTATAGCGATGAAATTCCACCCCGATCGAAACTCGGACGACCCCAAAGCCGATGAAAAATTTAAAGAAGCAACTGAGGCCTACGAAGTTTTAACGGACAAAGAAAAGCGGTCTGCTTATGACCGTTTTGGTCACGCGGCGGTCGATGGTTCAGCAGGCGGTGGCGGTGGTGGTTTCAGTGACGGTGGCTTTGGGGATATTTTCGGAGATGTCTTTGGCGATATTTTCGGTGGTGGTCGCGGTCGCTCATCGGGCCCGCAGCGCGGTTCGGACTTGCGTTACACGCTAGACATTTCGCTTGAAGATGCCGTTAACGGTAAAACCGTTGAAATCAAGGTGCCGACACTGGATTCGTGTGACACTTGCGATGGGTCAGGCGCTAAGCCAGGCTCTAGCCCCAAAACTTGCGATACGTGTGGCGGTGTGGGGCAGGTTCGTATGCAGCAGGGCTTTTTCCAAGTTCAGCAGACCTGCCCGAGCTGTCGCGGGCGCGGTAAGACGATCAGCGATCCTTGTGGAAGTTGCCGGGGTCAAGGGCGAGTGGAGCGCACTAAAACCTTATCGGTTAAAGTCCCACCGGGCGTCGATACCGGCGATCGTATACGCTTGTCTGGCGAGGGCGAGGCTGGACCTAACGGCGGTCCAAAAGGCGATCTGTTTGTCGAGATGTCGGTGCGACAGCACCCTATCTTTGAGCGTGATGGCAAGCACTTGTATTGTGATGTGCCGATTACTTTTGCCGACGCGGCCTTGGGTGGCGAGCTTGAGGTGCCGACGCTTGAAGGGCGCGTTAAGTTGAAGATTCCAGAGGGGACTCAAACGGGTAAACTGTTCCGCCTGCGCGGGAAGGGTGTAAAACCTGTTCGCGGCGGTGCGGTGGGTGATTTATTATGCCGTGTCACGGTAGAAACCCCGGTAGAACTAAGCAAGCATCAAAAAGAGCTACTGCAGGCGTTTCAAGCGAGCTTAACCGAGGGTGGTAAAAAACAGTCGCCCAAGCAAACAAGTTGGTTTGAAGGCGTCAAAAACTTTTTTGACGATATGAAATTATGAGTATTCGAGTAGGTGTTATCGGCGCGGCAGGCCGAATGGGACGGACGCTGATTGAGGCCCTTGCTCAGCACGAGGGTTTAACCTTGGCGGGTGCAACCGAACGACCAGAGAGTTCTTTAATTGGCGCAGACGCTGGCGAACTCGCGGGTCTCGGCAAGCTGGGTGTCGCTATCGCCGGGTCGGTACAAGATATCGTGGCTGATATTGATGTCTTGATCGACTTTTCATCGCCGTCAGCAACACTGGACCATTTAAAAGCCTGTAAATCCAGCGGCACCGCAATTGTGATCGGAACAACGGGCTTTACCGTGGAGCAAGAATCTCAGATTACGGCTGCCGCACAGCACATTCCAGTGTGCAAAGCCTCTAACTTCAGCACCGGTGTCAATTTGTGCTTTAAGTTGCTCGATATGGCAGCGCGCGTATTGGGCGATGATGTTGATATTGAAGTCATCGAGGCGCATCACCGGCACAAAGTGGATGCACCCTCCGGCACGGCTTTGAGCATGGGCGGTGTGGTCGCCAATGCCTTAGGGCGTGATTTGGCTGAGGTGGCCGTTTATGGTCGTGAGGGGCAAACCGGTGCGCGCGACCGAGATACCATTGGGTTTGCAACTGTCCGCGCAGGCGATATCGTTGGTGATCACACCGTGCTGTTCGCCGCAGAGGGTGAACGGGTAGAGATCACGCATAAAGCATCAAGCCGAATGTCGTTTGCGCGAGGTGCGTTACGAGCGGCTCAATGGGTCGTATCAAAACCTGCCTCGCTGTACGACATGCAAGACGTTCTCAATTTGAAGTAAGGACTGCCATATGACCGACTACATAGTGAATATCGACGAAAGCAACGCGATGCGTATGCTTATTGAAGAATCTAATGTTCGCCCTGTAGTGGTCGACTTTTGGGCTGATTGGTGCGGACCATGTAAGACCTTGATGCCCATTCTTGAGAAACTGGCGCACGAGTACGCAGGTGCGTTTTTACTGGCGAAGGTCAATGCGGACGAGCAGCAAAATATTGCGGGCCAGTTTGGTGTGCGCAGTCTGCCCACAGTAATGGTTATTCAAAATGGCCAGCCTGTTGACGGTTTTGCCGGGGCGCAACCTGAGGCCCAAGTGCGTGAGTTGCTTCAAAAATACTTGCCCAGCCCCTGGGCTGCCGCTCTAGAGGAAGCTGCGCGATTGATGCAGGCAGGAGATCAGCAGGCCGCTTTAACCCTGCTTCGCAAGGCGTACGATGACTCAAATCAAGATTTGGATATAGCGCTGAACTTGGCGCATGTGTTGATCCAGTGTAATCGGTTTGCCGAGGCAGAAACGGTACTGGAGAACATCCGGTTTGTGGATCGTGATGCTCGTTACGAGCAGTTAATGGCTGAGTTGGCCCTGAAGCAAGAGGCTTCGAAGTCGCCCGAAACAGCGGCTTTGGAGGCTGAGCTGGCGTCCGACGCGGACAACTTGGATTTAAGGGTGGATTTGGCCGTTCAATATTCCGTCGACGGGCATCATGCTGATGCACTGGAGCAGCTGATGCTCGTATTAAAAGTCAATCGTGATCACAACAATGGCGGTACTAAGAAGCGCATGCTCGATATTATTGCAAGTCTTGGTAAGGGCGACCCAATCGCCGTAGATTATCAGCGCAAGCTCTTCGGTTTGCTCTACTAGACCATCGGTTATGGCCCGATTGTGCCGGGCGCGTAAGCGAACTTCCCTGAGTTTTATCAGACTTTGACATCGGCCTCTGCCTTCGAATACAGAGGCCCCCGCATTCTGAGCGTTTTGGTGTTGTCAGTGTCAACTCCCTGTGATACTTTGCTGTTTTTCCAAAAATCATACTCTAAGTTCAAATTGGTAAAGCTAGATGAAGCTGAGACTCAGTGCACTTTACGTTGCTATAGCGCTCGCAGGTTGCGGTGAGCGGCCAGAGTCTATTGAGCCTACAGCCACATCCGGTAGCGATGCTCTGGTTGCGCATAGCCAGGTCTTTGAACAACGTATTGAAAATCCAGCGCCCGGTGTTTACGTCGCTATCGGTTATGCGCTGGCGAATAGCATTTGGATTGATGGTGAGGATGGCGCTATAGTCGTTGACACCACCGAGTCCCGTGGTGCAGCAGAAGCGGTTCTGCAGGAGTTCAGGCGTTATTCCGATAAGCCCGTCAAGGCGATTATATACACTCATAACCATGCTGATCACATTATGGGTGCCTCGGTGTTTGCCGAGGGAGATGATGTCCAGATACTGTCTCATGAGACACTGCCCAAGCACGTGGCTCGCGTCACCAACGTCTTATTGCCCACGATAGAAACCAACGCCATGCGGATGTTTGGTGAACGGCTCGCTGAAGGTGGTGAAGCAATCATCAACGACGGTATTGGCCCGGAACTGAAGCAGATTGGCGCCAAGGATGGACTTGGGGCACGGGGTTATTTGCCACCAAATCGGACCTTTAATGATCGCCTCGATTTGGACATCGAGGGGGTTAAGTTAAGTTTGATTCATGCCCCAGGCGAGACTGATGACCAAATTGTAGTGTGGCTCCCAGACCTGAGGGTGCTTCTGCCTGGTGATAATGTGTATAAAGCCTTTCCCAATCTCTACACCATTCGAGGAACCCCGTATCGCGATGTGCGCAAGTGGTCTGAGAGTGTTAGGGCGATGGCCAAGCTTAACCCTCAAGTGATGGTGCCAAGCCATACGGAACCGGTTGTCGGTGAGGCAACTATTGACGCGTTGCTTACGGATTACGCGGATGCCATTCAGTTTGTGCACGATCAGACTATTCGTTTGATCAACGAGGGTTTGCGCCCCGATGAAATTGTTCAGCGAATTCAGCTGCCACAAAACCTTGCCAAACATCCTTGGTTACAGCCGTTTTATGGCACAGTAGAGTGGGCCGCGCGCTCGGTCTATTCGGGGTACCTAGGTTGGTTTGATGGAGACAGCGTAGATTTGTTCCCGACACCCAAGCGGACAAAAGCGGCCCGTCTGATAGCCTTGATGGGTGGTGTCGACGCGGTGTTAAGCGAGGCCAGTCGGCATGTGAAGCAAGACCCACAGTGGGCTGCGGAGTTAGCCGATTACGTGAGCGCAGCGGATTCCAGTAACACTCAAGCTCGGGTGCTGAAGGCGTCTGCTTTGCGGGCTATGGCTGGAGTAGAAGTCAACCCAAATGCCAGAAACTGGTACCTATCCGAAGCTTTAGAGCTGGAGGGTAAGGTCGTATTTGAGCCAAGGCCGACAGACGCTGAGCGTTTGGCTTACGCGCAAACCTTCCCGATCGAAAATGTCTTAGAGCTTATGACCGTGTCATTGAACCCCACCAAAAGTGCGGGGGTTAGCGCGAGTGTCGAATTTGTTTTTCCCGATCAAAGTAAACGGTTCTTACTCACCGTGCGTAACCAGATACTACTGATCGATCGTTTGAATGAACCTGCAGCAGACGCGGTCCGAGTAACCGTAAAGGCCAGTGACTGGGTAGCTCTGGTGACTCAAAACGATTCTTTACCCGAGGCTTTGGCCAGCGGACGGGTAGCCACAGATGGTGTCAGCGATCTGCCGGCTTTACTGAAGTTCTTAGCAATGTTTACCGATTAACAAAGAAGAGGTGATTTAACGTGGATACACGATTTTCAGATGAAGACCTCGCCTTCAGAGATGAAGTGCGTGCATTTTTCAAGAATGAATACACTCAGGAACTGCAGGATCGAATGAAGGATAAAGCGACCTTCAAGGCGGCGGTGATTGAATGGCAGAAAAAGCTCCACGCTAAAGGTTGGATTGCTCCCGGTTGGCCTGTTCAATATGGCGGTACCGGCTGGACCCCAACCCAGAAGTACATTTATGACTCGGAGCGCGCCTCGGCAGGTGTTCGCGACAACGTCCCCTTTGGATTAACCATGGTGGGTCCCGTGATCTACAACTTTGGTACCGAAGAGCAAAAAGCACAATTCTTGCCTCGAATCTTAGCCAGTGATGACTGGTGGTGTCAGGGTTACTCTGAGCCAGGATCAGGCTCAGATTTGGCGTCCTTAAAGACCAAAGCAGAGCGCGATGGCGACGACTACATCGTTAATGGCGCAAAAATTTGGACCACCTATGCGCAGTACGCCGATTGGATTTTCTGTTTGGTGCGCACCAGCAATGAGGGCAAGAAACAAGAGGGTATCAGCTTCCTGCTGATCGATATGAAAACCCCCGGAATCAAAGTGAACCCTATTGTTTCTATCGATAACCACCACAGCTTAAACGAGGTCGAATTCAACAACGTTCGTGTTCCTGTAGCGAATCGTATCGGCGAAGAGAACCGCGGTTGGCACATTGCGAAATCCTTGCTTGAGCACGAACGTACCGGTATTGCCGGCGTGGCCGACTGTAAGCGCGCTGTGACTGAAATTAAACGACTCGCGTCCGTCGAAGTGAACGGTGGTAAGGCTTTGATCGAAAATCCCAACTTTCAAAGTCGTTTGGCCGATATCGATATTGAATTAATGGCGTTGGAGTACACGGAATTGCGTGTGCTGGCCAGCCTTTCGAGCGGGGGTGCACCTGGCCCTGAGTCATCAATGTTAAAAATCAAAGGCACCGAGATGCAGCAGGCAACTCAAACTTTAATGATGGATTTGGCCGCTTATTATCAGGGCGTATTGCCAACAGATCTTAGCCCCGAAGTGCTCGGACATTCCTTTGGTTCGCAAGCTCGTCAGTCGTTTATGTACGGCCGTGCCTCCACCATTTATGGTGGTTCGAACGAAGTACAGAAAAACATCATCGCGAAAGCCGTGCTTGGCTTGTAAAGAAGGAGTAAACCCATGAATTTTGATTTTAGTGAAGAGCAAAGCATGCTGCGCGACAGCGTAGCAAAGTACGTGCAAGATGATTACGACTGGGAGACTCGCAAAGCGATTGCGGCGAGCGATGGCGGTATGAGCCCAAACAACTGGCAAACGTTTGCTGAGTTGGGCTGGTTATCGGTGCCTTTTGAAGAACAGTATGGCGGTTTTGGCGGTGGTCCCGTTGATGTCATGGTCATGATGGAAGAGTTTGGTAAAGGCCTCGTGTTAGAGCCTTACTTGGCGACTGTTGTGCTGTTTGGTGGTTTACTGCAAAAGGGCTCTAATGACGCTTTGAAAGAAGCCTTAATCCCGAGCATTATTGATGGTTCTTGCTTAGGTGCGTTCGCGTACCTGGAGCGTCAAAGCCGTCACGAGATGAGCGATGTTCTGACGACAGTGGCCGCGGATGGTGATGATCGCATTATCAACGGCGAGAAGGTGGTGGTATTCAACGCAACCAATGCCGGTCAATTTATCGTTTCCGCGCGCGCGAGCGGTAATCAGTCGGACAAAGACGGTTTGTCCTTATTCGTAGTACCTGCTGATGCCGAGGGTCTTGAGTTGGTCCCGTATCGCTTAATGGATGGTCAGGTGGTTGCCAATGTTCGCTTCAATAATGTGCGTGTGCCCGCAAGCAATGCCGTTTGTGCCGAAGGCGAGGCTTGGGATCTCATTAACGACGTAACGCAAGACGCGATCTTAGCGGTTAGCGCTGAGGCCTTAGGCATTATGGGGCAGTTGAACTCGAAAACGGTTGAATACACCAAAACTCGTGAACAGTTTGGTGTGAAAATTTCGATTTTCCAGGCGCTGCAGCACCGCATGGTCGAGACCTTTATGGCTTACGAGCAAACCAAATCTCTGCTCTACCGTGCTGTCTGCGATTTTGAGGCGGATAAGCCCGAGAAACGAGAGTCGTTATTGGCCCTAAAAATCATGATCGACAAAGCGGGTAAGCTGATTTATAGCGAAGCGATACAGATGCACGGTGGTATGGGCATCACTGATGAGCTCGATATTGGTCACTACGCCAAGCGTTTAATGATGATTGGAACGGCGTTTGGCGATGCGATGCATCACTTGACTGAGTTCACTGAAGTTCGTTACGCGAGCTAGGAGATCGGCACATGGATATTAAAGGCAGCGTCGTTGTTGTAACGGGTGGTGGTAGTGGTATCGGTAAAGCTCTGTGCGAGCGTTTTCACGCAGAGGGAGCTGAAGCCATCGTTGTGGCAGATTTGAATCGAGAGGCAGCACAGTCTGTTGCGGATTCGCTGTCTGGCGTCGCCTTTGGTGTTGATGTGCGAGATGAGTCCCAAATTGCGAAGATGGTTGAGGATGTCATCGAGCAATTTGGGCGCATTGACTTATTTTGCTCTAACGCGGGCATTATCGCAGGTGATGGCCCGCAGTGGTGGGCTACATCGGCGCCTAATAGTGTTTGGCAGGCGATGTGGGACATTCATGTGATGTCCCATGTCTATGCTGCCCGCGCCTGTTTGCCCAGCATGATAGAGCGTGGCCAAGGCTACTTTTTAAACACTGCCTCTGCCGCGGGGCTGTTGAGCCAGATTGGTGATGCCGCCTATTCAACCACAAAGCATGCAGCGGTTGGATTTGCCGAATCGTTGGCTATTACGCACGGTGACGACGGCATTAAAGTCAGCGTTTTGTGCCCTCAAGCCGTTGATACCCCTATGATTCAAAGTGTCGAGGCGGGTGGTGTGGCCGGTGTTGATGGTGTTGCAACGCCCCAACACGTCGCCGATTGCGTTGTGGCTGGCATAAAAGAGGAGAGATTCTTGATTCTGCCTCACCCACAAGTGGACCAATATCGCGGTGCTAAAACGGCAAACTATGACAGGTGGATAGGAGGTATGCGAAAATTACGGCGAGCTTACCCTAAACCCGAGTTGTAATGCAGACCACTATCACGCCGGATACCGAAGTCCAAGAACGATTTGCCCGAGCCATTTTTAATGGTTTCGAGGCCTATTTCGCTGAATTTCAAAACATTACCTTAGCCGCTCGCTCTCGGTTTGAACGAGCGGATTGGTTGGGTATGCACAAAGCCTCGACCGAGCGCATTGATCTCTACAAGAAAAAAGTGGGTGAGGTCATTCGCTACGTCGATGTGATCGCAGGTACCAATAAAAATGAGTACCCTTTTTGGCGCGCTGTTAAGCAATATTATTCAGGCTTAATCGAAGGGCACAGCAACTTCGAAATTGCAGAGACCTTCTTCAATTCGGTCTATTGTTCGGTATTTGAGCATCGTCTGATCAAAGACGATCATGCCTTTGTGTTTTCTACGCAAGGTGATATGCCAAAGTCCGATATGACCCGGGTTTATCGATCATACGCATGGCAAGACGATCCGTCGGTAACGTTTCGTGCTTTGCTGAAAGACTATGAGTTTGCGATCCCCTACGAAGATTTAGAGCGTGATCTAGATTCGATCAGCCAATTGCTGAGCTCTTTTCTGGCGCCAAAGTTCACCTTGCTGCCAGGCCAAACCGAAGTGCAAGTGCTAGAGCATCACTTTTTTAGAAATAAATGCGCGTATATCGTTGGGCGCATCGTGACGGGCGATGACAGTATGCCCTTTGTCATTCCGCTGTTGCACTCTGAAAAACACCAAATTTACGTCGACACCGTATTGTTTGGCTCGGATCGAGTGAGTGTGATTTTTAGTTTCACCCGCTCGTACTTCATGGTGGACGCCAGCGTGCCGTCTAAGTATGTGCGCTTTTTACAGCACCTAATGCCGGCTAAGCCTATTTCTGAAATATACAGCGCCATGGGCTACAACAAACACGGTAAAACGTACTATTACCGATGTGCAACGCGGCACATGCAGACGACCAATGATAAGTTCATCATCGCGCCAGGGATCAAAGGCATGGTGATGAGTGTGTTTACCTTGCCGTCCTACGATTTCGTATTCAAGATTATTAAAGACCGTTTCACCCCGCCCAAAGAGATGACGCGAGAGCAGGTAAAGGCCAAGTATCGCTTCGTAAAACGAGCCGATCGCGCAGGCCGCATGGCGGATACGCAAGAATTTAACCAGTTGGTGTTAGACCGTAGCCGCTTCTCGGATGAGTTGATGGAGGAGTTGTACGAGGTCGCCCCCTCGATTATTCATGAAAAGGGTTCGGCGCTGATCATTGACCACGTCTACGTCGAGCGCCGTATGACGCCGTTGAACCTGTATTTGCAAAACGCAACGGACGAACAAGTCTATGACGTGATGGATGAATACGGTAACGCCATCAAACAGCTAGCGGCGGCCAATATATTCCCGGGTGACATGCTGTTGAAAAACTTTGGGGTCACTCGCCACGGTCGTGTTGTGTTTTACGATTATGACGAAATTGTCCCTTTGGTCGAATGTAACTTTCGCAAGATTCCGGCGCCGCGCACTGAAGCGGAAGAAATGGCCAGTAAACCGTGGTACACGGTTGGTCCCAACGATATTTTTCCGGAAGAGTTCAGGTTATTTTTCTCGGGCAATCAGCGCGCGCGTAAAGTTTTTGATCAAATGCATAGTGACTTGTACGAAGCAAAATTCTGGCAAAATCTGCAAGATAAAATTAATTCCGGATACGTCGAAGATTTTTTCCCGTATCGACGTAAATACCGTTTCAATCCATTGAAGAAAACAGGGTAAAACTATGGCCACTATTATGATGATTCGCCACGGCCAGGCGTCGTTTGGTACAGACAATTATGATCAGCTCTCGACGCTCGGGCAGCGCCAAGCTGATTTGATGGGCGAGTATTTTCGCGAGACGGGTGTTGTGTTTGACGCGGCCTATTCGGGCCAGCTGTCGCGGCAGCGTGAAACTTGCCAGCGCGTGTTGGCCAGCCAGCCCAATGCTGTTCAGCATCACATTGATCCTCGTTTCGATGAGGTTCGGAATGATGAGCAAGTCGAGATTTTATTTCCCGTCTTGGCAGAATCGGAACCGCGCCTAAATAAGTTAATGGAAAGCGCGATGCAGGACTCCAAGCACTATCAAAAAATTATCGAAGCGGTGTTTACGAACTGGGTTACACGTGAAGAGCCCTATCCTGGCATACAGAGCTGGCATGAGTATTCAGAAGGCGTTATGTCGGGTTTATACGAGGTGATGCGCAACGAAGGCTCGGGTAAGACGGTGGGTATTTTTACCTCTGGCGGTACCATAGCGACTGCTACTGCACTCGTATTGGGTGTGGGTGCCGATTTGGTGTATCGTTTTTATGAACCTGTGATTAATTGCTCGATTACTCAGTTCTTTTATTCGGGCGATAAAATCTCGTTAAGCCACTTTAATGACCATTCCGTTTTGCACAAGCTCAGTGCCAACTTGGGCGAACGGTTGGTGACTTATCGATGATCGAACTTGCCTTTGTTCGACACGGCGAAGCAGCGCATAGCTGGGGGGAGCATACCGATCCCGGTCTAAGCGAGTTGGGCAAACAACAAGCGGAACATGCAGCTTATACTCTCACAGGGATAGCACCCAGTGAGCTTGTGCTTATATCGAGCCCCAAGCTTCGAGCGCAGGAAACGGCAGCCCCCTTAGCCGATTTGCGCAGCGCACCTGTAATGATCGATGCCAACTTTCAGGAGGTTCCTAGCGTTACCGATTTAGCTAATCGACAAGAATGGTTAAAGAGTTTAATGCGAAGTCGCTGGAGCGAAGTTAAAGAGCCCGTCGTTAACACCTGGCGCGATAACATTATCGAGGGAGTTCATCGTTTGGGCCATCATTCGGTGATCTTTACTCACTTCATGGTACTGAACGTCATTATCGGCCATGTACGTCAAGACGATCGGGTGCTGCAATTTTGGCCGGATAACGCCTCTATAACACGTTGTCGGCTAAATAACGGAACACTGGAATTGGTGGAGTTGGGTGCCGAGCTCGACACCCAGGTGAACTAAGCTTTCTTAGGGCGCACACGGGCTAGACTTTCTTGCACCGAAGAGGCGATTAAGACGCCATCTCTATTGTAGAAGCTGCCCCGACTGAACCCTCTATTCCCAAAAGCGCTAGGGCTGTCCTGATCCGCCAGTACAAAGTCATCTACTCTAAACGGGCGATGGAACCAAAGACCATGGTCTAAGCTAGCTGCTTGTACATCATCCTGCGCCGGTGATACAGGATGCGGATACATGGCGGTACCTAACAATCCGTAATCAGAGATGTACGCCAGCAGTACCTGGTGTAAACGATGGTCATCAGGTAATTCTTTTTGTACTCGAAACCAAAACTGTTGATGGGGATCCATCGGCTGAGGGTTCAGGTAGTCGCGTCGATGAACGTTGCGCCGCTCTACTGGGAAGTGGTTTGGTGGACGTAAAACGTTTGACAGACGTTCAGCGTGTTTCTCCCAATATTCCTCGTCCGTTTCTACTGTCTCGGGCTCTGGCGCTGGCGGCATTGGCATTTGGTGTTCAAAGCCTTCTTCCATTTTATGAAATGACGCCGACATGTTAAAAATAGGAATGCCGTCTTGCTTGGCAATAATTCGTCGGGTGGTGAAACTGCCGCCATCTCGAATCGGATCAACCTCAAACAATATTTGTTTGTTGGGATTGCCCGGACGCAAAAAATACGCGTGCAAGGAGTGTGCTGGGCGGTCTTCGTCGACGGTGCGTCCGGCCGCGTTTAGGCACTGAGCCAGCACTTGGCCACCAAAGATACGAGAGGGTTTGGCAGGGCTTTGCCCAACAAATACATATTTGTCTATCTGCTCTACGTTCAGATAATCAATAAGTTTATCGATGTCCATTAATTTTCCTGGGGGTTTAACAAACCATTGATTAAAGTGTCGAAGTACTCAATGGCAGTGTCGTGAATGTTGTCGATTGGGCGCCATGCTCTTAATTCCATTGCAGCGTTAAGCGCTCCGGTGATTAAGTTCTCGGCGACCAGAGTATTAATAGGGCGTATCGTGCGATCTTCGATACCTTGCTCCAAAAAATGGCGCATCATGCGGTTGGTATTATTTGTTCTTCTTAGAATAGGCTTGCGGTGCTCTTCTGCCAGCGCGGTAATCGTGTTGTAGCGTACAAGTGGACCGGCCTCAGAGAGCTGTAGACCAAACAATTGATGGCAGGTGCTGACGACCTTGTTTAAACCCTGATCATCACGTTCGACGATGGGGGCATACGCAGCTTCGATTTGATCTAACGAGTAGTCATAGCAGCGATACAGTAATTCATCTTTTGAGTTGATGTGGTAGTAAAACGCACCTTTAGATACATTTAAAAACTCAGCGATCTCATCAAGTGAGGTACCGCTAAATCCTTTACGGTTGAAGAACCGCGTACCCGCTTTAAAGAAAGCTTCTTGCTTTAAGCGGTTTTGAGCATCTCGGTCAAAACCTGGTTGAACCGGAGGCGACTGCAGTTTTTGTTCCGGCATTTGTTCGTAAGTGTAGGGGGCAGCGGCTACGCCTGACAAAATGATCGATGCTGCTGCCTCAGCTAAGGCTGGAATCTCATCGTTGGGGACGGGCTCGAGCCAATAAAAACTCCAATCGAGTGCGCCAATCAAGGCTCTAGTCGAAGTGGTCGTCCGAACCTGTCTGAACTCGCCAGCATCGATGCCTTGCTGAATAAACGCCCTGAGTTTTTTGAACATGGCAATATAGCCGGCCTCTATTTCCGTTCTTCGCTTCTCTTTTAAACTGGCGATTTCTAGCAAGGCAGCTACGTGATGTCCGCGGCCCTCTTTAGCCAAGCGAATTGCATCGAAATGGGCGTTGATGTATGCACGGATACGGTCGCTGGCGCTGCTTTGAGTTTGTTCTATTTCAGATAAGGTGTTCAGCACACCCTCGAGCGTGGCCTTATAACACTGATAGATCAGATCTTCTTTGGTTTTTACGTAGTAGTAAAGACTGGTCTTTGTTAAGCCCAGAGTCGCGGCCACATCAGCTAACGTGGTGGCACGGGCGCCTTTTGAGTTGAATAGCTTTGCGGCTTCGGACAAGATGGCCGCTCTTTTGGCCGCGTGTTGGGCTGTTTTGTCAAACGGCGAGCCCTGGCTTAGAGCTGCAGATTTAACAATTGAATTCTTGGGCAAGGTCAGTCTCGATTACTTAGGGTTCAGCATACTGAACTTTAGGTATTTTTTTTGTCGCTGTCTAGGGTAAGCTTTAGTACAAATTAGTGAATTGCTCCATATTTAGTATTTTTAAGGATCATTTATGACCGACACCATTCAATTTAATGTTCGAGGCAGCGTTGCGGAAATTACGCTAAATAATCCTGCAAAACACAACAGTCTCGGCAAGACAGAGCTCGATGCTCTTGCAATCTGTCTTAAGGCGGTAGCAAACGACGCTGGGTTCAGAGTGCTGGTGATCAAGGGCGCTGGAGACAAGACCTTTTGCGGCGGCGCCTCTTTAGTAGATTTGCGCAGCGGAGCGATTACCGGTGACGATTTTCAGGCGGTTACAGATCTTATTTCCTCTTTAAAGATTCCAACCGTAGCGGCACTCAATGGCAGTGTATTCGGTGGAGGGGCAGAACTCGCCTTGAGCTGCGATTTTAGAATCGGTTGTGCGGGTATGATTTTGCGCGTGCCACCGGCGACGATGGGGTTGTGCTACCCGATTTCAGGAATTTGTACCTTCGTACGCAAATTAGGACCGACCTTGAGTAAGCGTTTGCTGCTGGCTGCCGAGAAGTTGGAAGATGGTGAGTTGTTATCGCTTGGCTTTTTAGACCACTTGGTTTTACCCGCCGAGTTCGAGCTTACGGTGGACCGCTATGCCGATCAGTTGGCCGCGAATGCACCCTTGTCGGTGCAGGGCATGAAGCAAATCGTCGATCAAATCATGAACGGCGAGCTAGATCATAAGTGGGCGCAGGCAATCGCTGATCAATGCTGGAACTCGGCGGATCTGCAAGAAGGCCTGGCCGCTCAAAAAGACAAGCGTACGCCGGTGTTTAACGGCGCTTAACTACTTTTCGGCCAGACGAGTGCGAGCTGATTGGGATTGTTGTCTTCCGTCTCAACCGAAAATTCGCCCAGAGCAAAAAGCGGTCGTAGCAAAGGGTCAGTGAACAGCGCTGATGGAGTATCTAGCGCGTGACCCAAAGCAATGACGAGCCCGGACTTATTGTCGGCTTGGTTGAAAGTCTTGATATTTACCGCGGTGCTTATGACTTGTTGTGTAAGATAGTTGTCGGGCAGCCATTCGAGAATTCCCACCAGCACCGCGTACAGTTGGACCGAGGCGTGTACGTCAAGGGCGGTGTTATCGAGGTCGACCAGGGGAATATATTTGGGCTGATGTGCCGGTTTGGTCTCGTGGTACTGTTCGAAGGCCAGGTGAACTAACTCTGAGACGTAGTAGCTGGCGTCGGCACGCTGCGAGATTAAGCGCTCATGCAAATAGCTTGTGCACTTTATCAGGTGCTCCGCCGCGAAGTTGGGCTCGCCGGCTTGCTCTGACTCATTTGACAGCGTACTGATCTCGGCGAGCACTGACTGGAAGAGGTCGTCTCGACTGCTGAGTAGTTGTTTAAATCGCTCGATGCGATGATAGAGCGTTTCAGTATTGCCTTCGGTGGCCTCAACCATTTCTCTGGATAAGGCGACGGCTTTTATTTGCAGTTGGACAGTGTCGTAATAACGTTTAAAGAGCCACAGCGCCACTATGGCAAAACTCGCATACAAGGTATACGCCCACCAGGTCGCCCAAGGTGCTGCTTTGACAATGATATCGATACTGATGCCTTCGTTGTTCCAGACGCCATCTGCGTTGGCTCCAATCACTTTTAGCGTGTAGTCGCCGGGCGACAAATTGGTATACGTCGCAGAAGGGGTGTGTCCGCCGTCAATCCAGTCATCGTCTAGGCCCTCTAGTTTGTATTTGTAAAGGCTTCGACTCGGGTTTATGTAATCCATTACCGCAAATTCAGCTGAAAAATGGTAAGCGTTGTGCGGCAAGGTAATATCTTGTATTTGATGAAGAGGTGCCGCGATTTTCATTTGCTCGCCTTTTACCGCGAATGAGGTGAAGTTTAGCTTTGGGGGTGGAGTTGGTGTGGGGCGGGGCAGTGGGAGTATGAGAGCTCCTTCCGTTGTTCCAAGCACTAAGTGTTGATCGTCGAACTTAGTAACTGCACCAAAATTAAAATTGAAATACCCGCCAGATGGGGAAGTTAATCTTTTCTTTGTTACATTGCTCGTTTCTAGGTCAATAATTGAAACGCCATTCTCCTGTGCTATTAACAGTGTTTCATCAATCAATATTGCAGAGTAGCCAATTGCGTCGAGCTGGAATCGTGCCTTTTCTATGATTTGTGATGTACTTTCTTCATATATATAAGTTATCGCATAGTTGCTTAGGGTTGTAGCTATTATGGTTTCATGGTCTTCGGATAATGTAAGAAATTGGAATTTCTCGTTGGTAAATGAGGGAGGAACCGCAGTCAGCTTTTTACCATTTGGTAAAGCAAGTGAGTTAATTTTGAAGTCTTTGATGAAGAGAACTAGTTGACCGGATAGCCCAATGGGGCTCCATGCTGGCGCTGAGTCCGTAACGTCGAAAAATGAATTGTCGCTCTCATCAATGTTAACAAGCGTCAATCCTCGAGTCATCGACGATACTGCATATGTCTCAGAGCTTATGCGAGAGAAACCAGTTAACTTAGTTGGCCATGAAATATTGCGTACCACCGCATCGCCCAAGTTGTTAATCCTTCTAGTGATTGTTTGACCACGGGTTCCGATGATTAAAAAATCATCTAGTTTGTATATATTCATTAATCTTGTTTCTGGAATGTCTTCAACTTTAGAAGCAGGGCAATGAATTGATGTTCCATCTCTTTCTGCGACCGCTAAACCAGCATAGGTTGCAAGGATGAGGCGATTGTGAGATGCGAAGACTCCGCCGACATCATTTGATGCTAGTCCGCACGATTCTGAATCAACAACACTTATTTCGTCTTTCTTCAAAAAGGAGACACCGGAGTATGTGCCTAGCCAGAAGATCCGGTTAGATTGCCTTAGAATAGAGGTCACAAAATTAGACTTAATTCTACTGTTGGATTCATTTTTTACCGTTACGTTGCCGGAGTCTTGATCTATGAGCAACAGTCCGCGATGAGATCCGAGGATTATTGTGCTATCTGACAGGCCAATACTCGTAATTTCTGTTTCTAAAGGTAACTGGTGAGAAATCTTCGTGTTGCCATTGATCTCCAAGATAACGTTATTCAAGGAGTCGACTCTTAACAGCTTTATTTCTTTGCCGCTTTTCGATAGGTGAAAGTGATTTTTTTTATCGGCTTGTGTCGTATAAAAATGTAAATCTGGAATGTCTGCTCTCTCGAACGCTAACTTAATCAGCTCCGCGCACTCGTTGAAGCTGCCCTCGCTACAGGATGAGGTGCTAGAGCGATATAAAGATATCTTGTCGTTCTCATCGGCGTGCGATGTATAGGTATGAACTTCTCCACTTGTTGTTATTGCAAGGAATTGCGTTTCGCTAAAAACTAGTACACCGCTTACGGGCGCATAGTTTCTCGTTTCAATATGCACGAATTTGTTTAGATCTCTGTCTAAAAACCAAAAGCCGTCATCATCGGTTGCGGCGATCAAAAATTGGTCAAGTTCAAACAAGTGGTAGACCTCAGATAAGTCATAGCTATTTGTCTTACCATTTTCTGTTTGTCGAGGTTGGTAGGGCTCGTATCTATGGATTTTGTTAGTAGTGCTTATCCACGCTGCTCCCGTGCTGTCAAGAAATACTGTTTGTATAGCTCCGTTGAGATCATTGAGGTGATTACTTGGGGAGAAAACTGACACCAACCCGTTGGCGGCGATATTCGTGGAAAAAATAAGCGTCAAAAAGCTAGCGAGGATTAAAAAACTTTTCTTTAGCATACTGCATCACGGCCGATTTGAATTCGTAAAACTCATTTTCTATTAAATCTTTCAACTCGCTGTGGTCTTTGGTTGCATTACCCATTTCAATGTCTTTCCCGATACGGGCTAGCTTCAGAGATCCAATATTCAAAGATGCCGACTTAATAGCATGTCCTAAAGCTACGAGACTATCTGAGGTCTCATCTATAGGGTTCTCCATCAGAGTCGTCTTCTCAAAAATAGTCTTTTTGTAACTGTCTAGTAAAACATCAAGGTTTGAAGGATTATCTTTAAATATAGATAAAATCTGATCAATAACGGCTTCATCAACTGTTCCCTCGGTGTCTGTTGCCTCAAGCTGTGGTGGAAGTTGTAGATCATTTTTGCCTGAGATTTCTTCGATTAGCAGACTTATCTTCTCATGAGTGAAGGGCTTTTCTATTACTAGATTCATTCCAGAATTAATGCAGGCTTCCTGCTCTTCTCCGGTGGTGCCTGCTGTTACTGCGATAATGAATGGCTCAGTATTGATAGTCGCAGAATATTCCCTGATTCTGCGGGTCGCCTCAAGCCCATCCATTCGAGGCATTTGGCAATCCATGAATATTAAGTTGTGCGAAGTCCTTTTATATTTTTCGATCGCCTCTATCCCATCGGAAGCTAAATCACATTCAATACCAAAATATCTTAATGTCTCGGACATGATTTTTCTGTTTATTTCAATATCGTCTACCACAAGAACTTTTAGGCTGCTTTTGCGCGCTTTAGTCTCCATTAGCCTGTCATCTTCTTGATCTTCCGATGTCGATAAAGAGCCAAATGATTTTATTAACAGCTCAGATGTGGTTGGAAAAGGTAATGAATCATGAGTATTAGGAATATTTTTATAACTCCACAGAATTGTGTTGCTGTTGTCTATCGATGAAAGCTCAATGGTCTGGATGTCATCTAGGAAGGGAATAGGCGCCACGTTAGCATGCTTTCTGTAGACTCGATCCAGCTGCTGTGAGAAATAATGAGCCTCTCGTTTACCTAAATTTCCGCGTACTTCAGGGGGGGTAACTACCCTTTTAAGTTCATTCTGCTCTGCAACTGAGACAGGAATAAGCAAAGTCACTTTTGTTCCCCAGCCTTTTTTCGATTGAATCTTTAATTCGCCGCCGAGAAGAGCGCTAAACTTTTGCACTATCGACAAACCTAGACCTGTCCCTGCGAAATTTTTTGAGAAGCTTTGTGTTGACGCTTGGCTGAATGCTTGGCTGAGTGTCGCGATTTCGTTCTTGTTTACTCCTACTCCGGTATCAGTCACGGAGATCATAAGCAAGCCCATTGATTTGTTATGCTCAGCGCTAGTAAGCTTCAGGCTTACGTGGACTTGTCCCTTTTGGGTGAACTTGATGGAATTACTCACTAAATTTGCGATCATTTGTCTGATTTTTTGTTGATCGCTGATTACCTCTCTATCTGATTCTAATGTCCAATCCGCAGTTAGGTCGTTGCCATTCTGGGCTGAAAACCCGTGATACAAGAAGATCGTCTCTTCCACGAGATCAACACAATTAAAGCTTTCTAGGTTTACATCCATTCTACCGGCCTCTAACTTCGAAAAGTCGAGGATGTCGGTCAAAGTCAAGAGTAAGCGTTGGCCTGAATATCCTATTGAATCAACGTAGTTTCGTTGTTCACTTGAAAGATTGGTTTTCTCAAGAAGCTCCTTAATCCCGAGTATTCCATGCAACGGCGTGCGGATTTCATGCGAAATCGTCGAAATAAATTGAGTTTTAGCTTGATTTGCTTTTTCTGCGACTGCAGTGGCCTCGGCGAGTTCTTTTGTTCTTTTTTCTACCTCGCATTCAAGAAGTTCTTGTTGTTGCTGAGCTAGTAGCCATTTTCTTTGACTTAAGTATCTAAAATAAAGGCTGATACCGATGATAAACACCGCATAAAAGACGTAGGCAGTCCTCGTCAGATATATTGGGGGATTAACTGTAACATTGGCTGTTATCGTATTGGATCGCCATTCACCATAAGAATTGGTAGATTGTACTTCAATTGTGTGACGCCCCGGCGTGAGAGCTGGGAGATTAAGTGAGGAAACTCCCGGTAGCTCAAACCAGCGCTCTGATAATGAGGAAATCCGGTATCGATAATTGATATTTGATGGGTTAAGAAAATCTAAAGACGAGAACTCGAGAGATAAATCCTCATATTGGTTTGGTAATGTTAGAGTAATCTGAGAGCTTTCTTTGTTGCTTGGAAAAATTTTGCGTCCGCCCGTCAAAATTCTAGTAAAGACTAAATTTGGACGAAAATTACCTTCAAAATTAGCACTAGGGTTTATTATGTTGAACCCTTTGTTTCCGCCGAATATTAGCGACCCGTCTCGAGTTTTTGAGAAAGCGGCATGATTGAACTCAGAATCTTGCAGCCCGTGGAGCGGTAAGAAGTTATATATCCTCAAAGATTCGGTATCTAACTTGGATATACCCTTGTTGTGCGAGAACCAGATGTTGTTTTCTTCGTCACTACCAATTGCATATATATCATGGCTTCGAAAGTGCAATGTGTCAGAGAAGTTGATTACTGAGGGCTCGGGAGACGTAATTGATTCAGCGTCAATTTTTGAAAGAGCGCCACTTTGAGTGCCGATCCATAGGTCGTTATTAGCCGAGAGATATAGATACCAAGGCATGTTTGAGAGCAGGTTGTTCGGCTGTCCTACGTCATTCCCGATGCTCGTCAGTCGCCGCTTTTCTATCTCATACCTAAAGAGGCCGCGATCTGATCCGATCCATAGATTCCCATGTTGGTCATGTTCCAGAGAGATTGAGAAAGACAATTTTGATGATGCGATTTGATCAGTAAGAGAAATATTTTCGAGATAAGTGCCGTCGTCGGAGACTGTGAAGATTCCGTCTCCCCAAGTAGAGATATAAATTCTGTCGTTAATATTTTTGATGTCGGTTATACCAAGATTTTCAACATTTGTTGCTGGCTCAGCTTTTGTAAACTGGAATATGTCTCCACTCTGTTTAGATACTTTGTACAGTCCATTGGAAAGTGTGCCTATCCAAAAATGTGTGGATGTCTCTTCGAAACACATTACTGCGCTATTTGATAGTTCGGTCGCATCTAGTCCAGACCAGGACACGTTGCGCAACAAGTTGTCTGTCAGTGAGTAAGAGAATACGCCACGAGAAGTACCGACCAGAACGGTTTCTTTTTCTGTTGCTAACAACGAATTTACCTGCCTGGATTCCAGAGCAGTATTAGGTCCTATAAGTTCGAAGAGTGTTTTTGTGCCTTCAGCGACACCGTTAAAAGTCCCTATCCATATTAGGCCCGATCGGTCCTCAGTGATGTCCAAAATCTGGCTGTCAGGTATCGAGCTGTTGAACGAATCGAATGTATCTATTAAATCTAGGTTTTCATTCAATAAAATTAAACCAGGGCGCGTGCCCAGCATGAATTTTCGTTTCGATTTAGAATAGTGAATTGAAAAAGTTTCTTCTCTTGTGATGCGTTTTTGTATATTGGCAGTGTACTCCGTATCTCCGTCGATCTCCTTCAAGTCGAGTGTAAATGTTCCCAAATTATCCGTGCCGATGATTAAAGTATCGTCACTGTTGACCAGGATATCATGGACGCGAAAGTTGGTGACTAGTGCATCGTTTTCATCAAAAATGCGGACTGGTCGCATTTCGGATGGCGAGGATAGCGACGCTATCATTAGTGGGTTTCTGCCGTCAGCACCAAGCAGCATTTTGTGGTCTTGGTATACGCGGAATATTCTTATCGTTGAGTCACCGGGTTTGCCAAAGGAAAGAATTTCTCCTGAATTTTGATCGTAAAGTGAAAATAAGTTTGACGCTGAGGGGCCGTGCCCCAGCCATAGTCGACCTATCGGATCTACGGTCATGCCGTATATGAAGTTAGGTCCCTTCACCCCCAAGGGTCGGTCAAAACCATCGATTTCCTTTACGAAGCGATTTAGTCCGCCGCCTGCGGTGGCAACCCAGATAGTATCGTATTCATCTTGAACAATATTTGTAACAGCTTGATGGGATAGGGAGTTTTTGTTACTGGTGGAGGGTCTGTACTGAGTCACAGATACGCCATCATAGCGGTTTAAACCCTCTTGGGTAAGGAGCCAGATCATACCCTCTTTATCCTGAAAGATCTGGCGAACGGATGATTGAGTTAACTGGTTTGAGGCTGGTGAAACTTGGAAGCTGTATTGCTCAGATTGGACCCCGATTGACAGCACGAGAGCACAGGCCAAAAAGGCGTTTGTAACTGTCTTAGTAAGAAAGCGTGTTTGCAGGTTTCGCATCAATAAAGATATATTGTTAACTTGTCTGCGAGCTTACCTTATTTCGATGGGAAGGGTGAAACTAATGTAGCGCCGAAGCGCTACTGGTTAAAGGCTAACGAATCCCCCATCGAAAGCCTTGGGTCTCGTGATGGCTGCGAATTCCCCACCGAAAACCTTGGGTGTCGTGGTGGGTGCGAATCCCCCATCGAAAGCCGTTTGTTTCATAGTTATTCGTTGATGGTTGCATCGAGTTCGCTAGCGCGACTTTATCGTGTTCGGTTGAATTAATTGGTAGGGCACTGCTACTTGTGCCGAGTCGGCGCTGTGATTTTGTCTCACCCCATTTGAAGCCTTCATGCTTCTTGGCTGCTACTCTTTGAATGCTTGACACTTTAACCTGTACGGCTGATCCATCCGTTACATCACCCGCAACACTAAAACCAGAAACCGCTGTCATAACCACTGCTACCGCTGCTGTCGCTAATTTTTTCATTCTCTAAGCCCTCTCGTCTTTTCGACGTTGTTTTAAGATCTGGACTCAGATTATCTCAGCGAGAAAATCGTTGAAGAGATGCAAATACCCCTACTGGGTTAGCATGCTGAATTTTTTAAGGCTTTATGTGTTAACGGGCGTTCTGATGGGACTTCAGTCTTGTTAATTCGGACAAGTAACGTTCTATCCAGATAGTTTGGATATCACTGGGCTCATCTATTTCTTGCTTGCTCAGGCGCTCTACATGGGCCTTTACCCCCCAGGCAACCCCTTGACTGGGCGCATCTTGGGCTGGGTCATCTCCTAGCATGTCACGCAAGTTTTCTGGGATGACTGGGCGACTTTGGTCATCAAGCTCAACCGGTCCAGTAAAAAAAATCTCACCCTTTATTTCCAGGGCGAGCTGATCTTGGCCATTGTCACACTCGTTGTCGCCAACTGTGAGCGCGCTACTAATATTGATTAAGCCCGAACCCTGTTTTAGAGGTGAGTACGCAAGCTTACCATCTGGCAAAATGGCGGGGTGTGCGGAGCTCATCAAACGACATTTGACTTGATCAGGTGTTAGCTCAGGCTCTAACTGCAATAGGAGCGCGATCGCGCCCGATACAACCGCAGCTGCCTGAGACGTGCCCGTCATAGCAATGCGATCACGGCTTTTCATGAAATCGGGGTGATCTTGAGTCAGAGTAGATCCCGGGCGCGTAAGTCCCTCGATATGGCCGCCTGGCGCCACGACGTCGGGTTTGACGTGACCCAATGGCGACGGGCCTTGCGAGGAGAACAGGGGGACAAAATCATCGCTTGGATCCGTGGGCGTCCAACTGTCGGTCACGGCGCCGACACTGATGATGTAAGGGATATTTGCAGGTGCACCAACGCTCATGGGATCGGGGCCTGAATTGCCCACGGAAGCCACGGCCACAACGCCCTGTTGCCAAAGTCTGATAATGCCCTGGTTGACGGGGTCCAGCCAATACGGCCATCGGGGCCGTGATGCGAAGGATAAATTCAGTATGCGAATATTTAATCGTTCGCGATTGTCCGCGACCCATTGCAGTGCTCGCAAGAGGTGTAAAAGCCTTGCCTGCCCGTTGATGTCAAATGCCTTTATCGGGATGAGATAAGCGTCGGGGGCCACTCCTTGGTAGACTTCAGGTCTGTCGGGTCCAGCAGTTGCCGAGTTAATGGCAATGCTTGCCATGTGAGTGCCATGGCCGCTGTCATCGAGCAAGTGATCGACTTCAGTCGCAATTGTTGCGTCATAACGAGCCAAAACTCGCTGTTCGCCCTTGCTATTGAGTTGGAGGCTAGGGTGGTTCCAAAGTCCTGAATCTAGAATCGCGATCGAGACACCCTCGCCCAAGACGCCAAGCTGATGCAGGTCGCTGGCGCCGATCAAGCCATTAAAATGCGTGTCATCGTTGGTGATCTCGTAGGCCTTTGCCAGCGTCGTCGAGCAGTTGTTGTCGAATTCTAGGGTAGCCTGAACTTCACTTTGGTGAGGAAGTGAGTAAGAAAACTGCAAGTCTAGTTGATGCTCGGACTTTATCAGCTCACGCGATATGCTCAACTGCGCACTGACGTGCGTGCCGTCTGAGGTGGGCGAAATGCTTGGTAGCGGTTTTCCGTCCAGGAAAATCTCTAGTTCGGAGCCCCAGTGAGCAGGCCACTTTAAAGTTAACTCTTCGAGTGTAGCGCTAGCTCCACCTGTTTTCAGAATAGGCCATGTAAGGCGTGAGTCCTGAATAGACGTGAATATTGAGCCAACGTAGGAACATGTATGACTTGGATCTGTATCATCATCGGATGAATCGAGAGTATCTATGTGGTCGACTATGCGGGCTACTCTTGGATCCTGCTCTAACGCTTGGCGCTGATTGATGGTTAAGGTCGTGGCGATCGCGTTTATGAGCGAGAATTCTTCTCGTATCGATACGCCCTGAGACTGCAACGTTTCTTGCAGAGCTTTGTAATCAAAGCCTTGAACCAAATAAATGGATTCACTTAGCGCTGGGTTTGCGATAGCCCAGCTCGCAAATGCTGTGGTTAGGAAGCGCGGTGCTTTCAAATTTCGAAAGGTTTCGTTAACAAGCCAATGATACTTTTGGCAGGCACCGGTCTGGAGAGATAAAATCCCTGCAGGGTATCGCAGCCACTTGCCACCAAATAGTCCATTTGTTCCTTGGTTTCTACGCCTTCCGCAACTAGCCCCAAGTGTAGAGCTTTGGCTAGAGAGGTGATGGCGTCGACGATGGCATTGCCATTCTCGGTACCGATTCCCATCACAAAGCTACGGTCGATCTTTAGCACATTAATCGGAAATTGCCGCAAGTAGCTCAAAGAGGAATATCCGGTACCAAAATCGTCGACCGCAAGCGTGACACCTAGGTCACAGAGCTCTGATAGCTTCTTAATGTTCGCCTGAGCGTCTGTCATGATGGCGCTCTCGGTTAACTCGAGTTGTACTCGATGTTTGTTAAAGTCGACTTCATCGAAGAGGTCAGTCACGTGGCTCGCCAGATCGTCATGATTAAATTCAAGAGCCGAGATATTGATACTGATCTTAAAGTCAGCAAACCCTGCTTGTTCCCAGATTTTGCAGTCTTTGATGGCTTCTTTCATTACCCACGCGGTGAGATCAATGATCTGTCCCGTTTGCTCGGCGACAGGGATAAACTCGCCGGGCGAGATCATGCCACGCTCGGGATGGTTCCATCGGACCAAGGCCTCTAATCCAGCTAGGGCGCCATCGGATGAATTCACCAAGGGTTGATAGTGTAACTCTAGTTGGTTTTCAACTAAGGCCTCGCGGAGTTCTTCTTCCATTTTCAATAGCTCTACTGCTGAGCTATTCATATCGTCCTTGTAAAAGCGATAGCAGCTTCGCCCCATCGATTTGGCCGCATACATGGCGGTATCAGCGTTACGTACCAAGGTGTCTGGATCGGTACCATCTTTGGGGAACAAGGCGATACCGATACTGGGTGTTACGACCGGGTTGTGCGATTGCAGTTCAACAGGTTGAGATAAGCTGTGTAGTATGCGTTTTGCGATATCGGTGACTTTTTCGTCGTCTTCGACGTTTGGAATGACAACCGTGAACTCGTCGCCGCCCAATCGCGCGATAATAATGCTTTCTTCTGTACCAAGGTATTGATAGTCGCCGACATCACTCAAGATATTAATGTCACCATAGTCGCTTAATTGGTCGGTTAAGCGCTTGGCAATTTCAACCAGCAATCGATCCCCGCGGGCATGGCCAATAGAGTCATTGATACGCTTGAAATGGTCCAAATCAATGAACATTACGGCGACATGCGCATCTTTATTGTGGTGTGTGAGGACCAGTCGGTCGAGCTCTTCGGTGAAACTGCGGCGATTAGGCAGCGATGTTAACGGGTCATAATAAGCGAGATAGCGAAGGCGGTCCTCTTGACGCTTAAGCGCTTGCACATGCTGGGATGAACGAAGCATGAACTTAACGTCCCGTCCCAGCAATGACCAATTCACCGGTTTGGTTTTGTATTGCGTAGCGCCCGCTCTAAATCCGCGATCGATGCTTTCCTCATCGTCAGCGCCCGTGACAAGCAAGATGGGTACATCCCGACCCTGCGGCATACGCCGAATACGCTCACAGACTTCTAGGCCCGACATGCCGGGCATTTGAACGTCCATGAAAACCAAGTCGGGTGATTCACGGACGAACAGATCGATGGCGGCGGGTCCGTTTTCGGCTTCCAGCACAATCATGCCTTCGGCTTCAAGACACTGTCTTGTCAGCATTCGGGTCATAGCATCATCGTCGGTGACGAGGATGGTCGGATTTTCACGGCTGTCTGTTTCGGACATTGCTGTACGCCACTTTCATTACATTTAAGTAAGGTTATCATTTACCGTGAACCAAACCTAGTAGCTGTTAACGTAGCGTGCAACTTGGTGTGAGGAAGTGGCAGTAATCTTTCTGTCAAGATGTGGTAACATTCGCGCCCATTGAGTGACTGGTGGTGGTAATTATGAGCTTAGCCTCTGACAACTTAGAGCGAATTCGTCAGCAAGTTTCGGATCATCTGGACAAAGCCGAGCAGGTTCAGCGCAGTGAGCAGCAGACGCAAGCGCTGATGGATTCGATTGCGAAAAAGCTCAAGCAAGAAGATGCCGTGCTTGTCGCTCACTACTACACGGCACCAGAGGTTCAAGCTCTGGCCGAGCAGACAGGAGGCTTTGTTTCTGATTCGCTGGAGATGGCGCGTTTTGGTCGCGATCACCCCGCAAAAACATTAATCGTAGCTGGCGTTAAGTTCATGGGAGAGACGGCAAAGATTTTAACGCCCAACAAGCGCGTCCTAATGCCTACGCTTGAAGCCACTTGTTCGCTGGACATAGGCTGCCCGATCGATCAATTTGATGCCTTTTGCAACGAGCATCCAGACCGTACAGTGGTGGTCTACGCTAACACCTCCGCGGCGGTGAAGGCCCGAGCGGATTGGGTGGTTACCTCGAGCATTGCTCTGCAGGTTGCGGAACACCTGAACCAACAAGGTGAAAAAATCCTGTGGGCGCCCGATCGTCATTTGGGTGCCTATGTCAAAAAAGCCAGTGGCGCGGACATTATTGCGTGGGATGGTGCATGCATTGTTCACGAAGAATTCAAGGCTCGCGGTATTCTTGATTTGAAAAGAGCCCATCCTGATGCCGAAGTCCTTGCGCATCCAGAATCACCCGATTCGGTCCTCGAAATTGCTGATCAAATAGGATCGACGACGCAAATCATCCAAGCCGCTGTGAGTTCCAAAGCCTCTAAATTTATTGTAGCTACAGACCAAGGCATTTTTTATAAGCTGCAACAAGCTGCGCCCGACAAGATTTTCATGATTGCGCCCACAGCAGGTAATGGTGCGACTTGTCGCAGCTGTGCAAACTGCCCCTGGATGGCGATGAATGAGCTGGAAGCCTTAGATCGGGTGTTTGAGGTGGGTGGTAACGAGATTTTCGTCGAGCCTGCTTTGGCTGAGCGCGCAATGCTGCCACTAGAGCGGATGCTAAGTTTTAAAGCAACGCTCTAGTTACAGTTCTTCAAGTCTATCCCGAAACGCGTAGACGGCTTTCAATCGCTCTTCTATTTTTGAGGATTCGACGAAGTCGTTACGCGCCAACTGCAGGGCGTAGCGGAATTGTTTTTCAGATTCATCGGCAATGCCATGGAGTAAAAAATACTCGCCCCGCGCTTGATGCAGTCCTTGAATGTTGCCCGATAAACCCTGGATTTCAGCGAGCCAGTACCACAGTAGGGGATCGTTTTTGACGTCGCGCGCGAGAGGTTCAAGTACGGCCTCTGCGATATGCGCTTGTTGATTGGTCATTAGTGCGCGAGCGTATGCCAGTGTGAGCGCTTTGTTACCCGGATTAAGTTTGGTTGCCTTTTCCAAAGTGCCCAACACCCAGCTGGTGTCGCGTTGGTTTACCGCAATATCCACTAGGCTCATTAAGTAGGTCTGAGAGGAGGGGCGGTTCTGAAGCAGTGACTCCATAATCGTTCGCGCTTCGTCAAAGCGGCCGGCGGCGCTTAACGCCAACGCTAATCCATACTCGTGCGCTTCCGGAAAAATCTGCTCGCTGGGTTCTTGCGATTTAAATTGCGCCACGGCCGTCTCGGGCGACTCGGCAAGATCAACCTGAACCTTCGCTTTCATTAAATGAAAATCTAGGCTCGGTTTGCTTTGTCGTGGGGGATATTGCAGCAAACGATTTTTGGTGTCTGAGATACGTGATTCTGAGAGAGGGTGGGTGCGTAAGAATTCTGGTATGCGATTACTGCTAGCATAGCGAGCGGCGCGCAACATTTGCTCGAACATGGCTGGAGTGGCCGCGGGATTGCGACCTGACAGCGCTAGGGTTTGCATGCCGATGCGGTCAGCTTCTTGCTCGTTACCTCGGCTGTAGCGCAGCGCGGCATCTTGAGTTGCCGCTTGTGTGGCAGTAAGAGCGGCGAGTCCCATATCCGAGCCCGTAGTGGCAATTAGCACGAGACCTGCGAGCAAACCTGCCAATGCCAGCGGTTGCTGTGTTTTGGCAAACTCGACTCTGCGCGAGAAGTGTCGTTGACTTAAATGCGCAATTTCGTGCGCTATGACGGACGCAAATTGGTCCTCTGTTTGGGCAAACTGAAATAAGCCCGTATGTATTCCGATGACGCCGCCGGGCACAGCGAAGGCATTCATCGTTGGGTTGTTGACAATAACCACCTCAATCCGCCGGTCTTGCAGCTCGCTGAATTCAACGAGCTCATAGACTAGGTTCTCGACATAGCGCTGCATGATGGGGTCTTCGTAGACGTTGACCTGGCTGCGAAACATCTTTAGCCATGTCCGACCGAGCTGATGCTCGTACTCAGCAGAGAATACAGTGCCGGCGCTGGATCCTAAGTCTGGAATTTTGAGCTCGCTATTGCCAGCAGCACTGATCGCCACGGCAAAACTGAGCGCAACAGTCAAAAATCCTTTGTGGATTAGGTGCTTTGCGGTGGCCAATCTGATGGTCAAAGACTTACCTCGGTGTCTGGATTCTTGCTACAAGTATAGCAACTTGCGGTTGGTGTACTGTTGATTGAGACCAAGCGAGTGTCACAAAAGTTCACCTGATATTCAAACTAACGCGTACATTGTATACTTTGCGGTGAAATGTGGGCATTCAAGAGCGAGCTATGTCAGAAAGCGTAATCGATGCTAGAGGCATGCGATGCCCGATGCCTTTGCTCATGGCGAAGCGCGCCTTAATGGCCGCTCAGGCAGGGGAGCGCGTGCGAGTATTTGCATCAGACCCCGGTTCTTGGCGAGATTTTCATGCCTACGCGAAATTAGCGGAAGAGCAATTAACGGCAGAGCAATTAGGCGAGCAAGAGTTCGTGTATGAGTTCACCAAACAACATTCCTTGTAGGGCCCTGTATGCTGACGATTTTTAGAAAATGGTACGATCGGTACCTGTTTGAGGAAGAATCAGTATTGTTGCTGGTTTTGATCAGCGTGACCCTGTTTTTGATGATGGTGTTGGGTGCCGTAATGGCTCCCATTGTTGCCGCGCTGATCTTAGCTTACTTGGTGCAGGGTGTGTCTACACGTATGCAAAGTGTAGGTTTGCCGAAGTGGATGGGTTTTATCGCGGCCTACGGGCTATTTTTGGCGGTGTTCTTTGGGTCGATTTTGGGATTGTTTCCCCTAGTGTGGCGTCAGCTCGCTACCCTAGCGTCTGAGTTTCCGCGAATGGTTAAGGAAGTCCAAGCGGCTTTGAGTGTGTTGCCTGACAGGTACCCCCAGTTCATTTCAGAACAACAAATTGTCGATTTAATAGCCTCAGTTCAACGTGAACTAGCGCCTGCGGGCCAAAAGCTGTTGGAGTTGTCGTTAAACTCAATTCCCGGCCTATTTGGCGTCATGATTTACCTCATCCTTATTCCGCTGTTGGTTTTTTTCTTCTTGAAAGATAAGGATGTGATCACGGGCTGGCTGTCTGGCCAGTTGCCCAAAGAGCGTCCGTTACTGCGCCGAATTTGGGCTGAGATGGATCTGCAGATTGCCAATTACGCGAGGGGCAAGGCTATCGAAGTTCTAATCGTGGGCTCGGTCAGCTACATTGCGTTCTTAACACTGGGTTTAAATTATGCCGCACTGCTCGGTTTGCTGGTTGGGTTATCGGTTATTATTCCTTATGTTGGAGCAACCCTTGTGACCATCCCAGTGGTGCTGGTTGCGTTCTTCCAGTGGGGTATTGGCAATGAGTTTTATACTGTGCTTGCAGTCTATTTGGTCATCCAAATCCTCGACGGCAATGTGCTTGTCCCCTTGCTTTTTTCAGAAGCGGTTAACTTGCACCCCGTCGCAATCATTCTGGCTGTGTTATTTTTTGGCGGCGTCTGGGGCTTGTGGGGTGCGTTTTTTGCCATACCATTGGCTACCCTAATCAAAGCCATTATGAACGCATGGCCTGTTCCTGAAGCTTACGAATCCATCACCTCAGACTCAACAGGAGACACACTATGAGGCTTACAAATACCCTGTGGTCCTTTGGGCTGGTCGTTGCCCTAGGCGTAGCTCTTGGTTGCCAGCCTGAGGGCGCTCAGCAAGAGGTCGTAGCGCAAGCACCGAGTCAGCCAGTGGTCAGTCCGATCGACGATCGGCAATACCGTGCGCTCGAGTTAGATAATGGCTTGCAAGTATTGTTGGTGTCAGATGCCAAAACTCAAAAGGCTGCAGCGGCGTTAGATGTGTATGTTGGTAGCGGTGACAACCCCAAAGGTCGGGGCGGCTTGGCACACTTTTTAGAGCACATGCTGTTCTTGGGGACAGAGAAATATCCAGATCCCGCGGAGTACGAGCAGTACATCACCGAGCATGGTGGTAACCGTAATGCATACACGTCGTTTGACCATACTAACTATTTTTTCGATGTGAATGCCGAGCATTTCACCGAAGCTTTAGATCGTTTCGCCCAGTTCTTTGTGTCGCCCAAAATGGACGCCGAGTATGTCGATCGCGAGATGAACGCGGTTCAGGCTGAGTATCAGATGGGCTTGAAGTCGGACGGTCGACGTGGACTAGACGTGTTACAAGCGTTGATGCACCCAGAGCATCCCTACAGTCAGTTCTCTGTCGGTTCTTTAGAGTCGTTAGCGGATCGCCCTGATCAACCGATTCGCGCGGATCTATTAGCGTTTTATGAACGCTACTATGTGGCGGGTAATATGCGCTTGGTCGTACTTGGAGCAGAGTCATTAGACGCTCTCGAAGCCATGGTAAAGGCGTCGTTTTCAGAAGTGCCAGCAGGGGATGTGGTTCACGATCCAGTTAACGTATCCATATTCCCCGAGACTTTACTCCCATCCCTTGTAAGCATTGAGCCTACAGCGGCGAATCGAAGCCTCGAAATTATTTTCCCCATTGGTGACTACACTGAGCAGTACCTCAGTGATCCGGCTCGCTACCTTGGCCACCTGTTGGGGCATGAGGGGCCGACCAGCCTGCTTGCGCAACTCAAACGCGAAGGTTTGGCGGAGTCTTTGTCGGCGGGTGCTAGTTTTAGGTGGAGAGGGGGAGCTCTTTTCTACATCGATATTAAACTGACTGAGGCGGGTATCGAGCAGAGCAATCGCATCGTTCAAATGACCCACTCGGCGCTGGCTCATCTGCGTCAAGAAGGCGCGAAGTCTTGGGTGTTTGATGAGCTGAAGCAGCTGTCGGATTTGAACTTTCGTTTTCAAGAAAAAGGTGAACCGATTCGCTATGTCAGTCGCTTGGCAAGTTCGATGCATGACTTCCCCGTACGCGATTGGCTGCGTGGCGGAACCTACCTCGAGCAATTTGATGCCGAATTGACGCAAGGTCTTCTCGATTCTATGTCTCCCGAGAAAGCCTTGGTGACCTTATCGTACCCTGGTATCAAGACCGATACACTTTCACCCAACTATCAAACGCCTTACGCATTGGTGTCCGCTGATGATATTGCCAAGCCCTTGCCGGAAGACGATGCCGCTCTGGCGAATATTGACTTGCCCGCGCCCAATGCTTTTATTGCCAAGAATGTTGATGTCGTGTCTCTCGATGAGACGCCTGCAAAGCTCCCTGTGATGAGCATCGATCAAGGTGTTGCCGTTTGGTTTCAGCATGATGATGAGTTCGAGGTTCCAAAAGGTGCTCTGAATGTGAATTTCCGCTCTGCCTTGGTGGGACAGTCGGTGGAGGTTGATATGGCTTTGGAGCTTTATACTGCTCTGGTAAGCGATCAGGCGAATGATTTTGCGTATGCCGCCCAAATTGCAGGGCTGCAGAGCTCGGTTTACCGCCACTCTCGAGGCATTAGCATGCGAGTCAACGGTTACAATGACAAGCAGGTTGCGTTGCTTCAGCGACTACTCGCGGTCATGCAGGCGATGGAGTTTAGTGAAGAGCGATTTAACAATCTTCGGGCCGAGCGTGTTCGTCAGATTGAGAATAAATCGGCACAGCGACCCGCGAGCCAAATTATGGGCGCGCTGCGAGAAGCCTTGAATCATTCTTCTTGGAGTGACGATCAACAGCTTGCCGCCTTACAGAATTTAACGCTTGGCGGTGTTAAGAGCCAAGCAGCTGCCTTTTGGGACTCTGTGAATGTCGAGGTTCTTCTCTACGGCAACTACGTCGATGAGGATGTTGTCGCCGTGCGTTCAGCTCTAGGTTCCTTAGTCCGCGAGGGTTCGGTTGATTTGCCAGCTCTCGGGGTGACCAATCTTGATCAGGACCAGCGTCAACAGTTAACGCAAGAGTTAGAGCACGACGACGCGGTTGTCAGTTGGTACATTCAAGGTAGCGATCGCTCGGTTCAGCAACAGGCCTTATATGCCTTGACCGGGCAGGCGCTTAAATCTGGATTTTTCCAGCAGCTGCGAACTGAGCAGCAGCTTGGATACATCGCTAGCGCTTTCTCTTGGCCTCAGAGCCGTGTGCCGGGTTTGGTCATGATTATTCAATCGCCCAGTCATTCAAGCTTAGATGTCCGAGACGCAATCGCAACGTTCTTGCAGGCGGTGCCGAGCGATATCGATGAAGCCGCGTTTAATCGTCATCGTCAGGCCTTGGTGGCCGAGATTAACGAGCCGTTTAAAAACTTGTGGGAGCGCGCAGAGTTCCTGTGGCAATCCCTGGGCGAAGGAGATCACACTTTTAGCTCGAAACAGGATTTAGCGGACGCGGTGTCAAAGATCTCTTACTCTGATTGGCTGGCGTTCTTCAAAACACAGGTTTTGGAAACGCACAGATCGTTGTTGGTCGTTGCGCCGGGTAAGTTTGATAAGCGGCCGGCCGAGCCAATCGAGCACAAGCAGCCAGCCGAGGCGAAATTAGCCAATAAGCGCTTTGCTATTGAACTTTGAGTTTGAAAATTTACTACGTCGAATGGGTCATAAATTACACGCTGACGTCTAAGTTTGACCCATTTTTATTGAGCTTTTGCGTGGTTTTGTAATATTATTACATTTTGCCGCGATCCTGCGGCGATCCTCAGTTCGGAGACGATTAGGCATGATGCATGATGTAGACCCCCAGGAAACACGCGAATGGATTGAGGCCCTCGATGCCGTAGTTCGAGCTTCGAGCCCCGAGCGTGCTGGGTTTTTGTTACGTGAGTTGGCAAAGCATGCAACGCAAGAGCGCTTGCCTCTGCCGCCCGCAATTACTACACCTTTCCGCAATACCATCCCCGTGTCTGAAGAGAAGGTCATGCCCGGTGATTTGTTTATGGAACGCCGTATTCGCTCACTGACTCGCTGGAATGCGCTGGCAATGGTGATGCGAGCGAACGACAATGACGAGGGTTTGGGTGGTCATATTTCGAGTTTCAGTTCTAGTGCGACTCTTTACGATGTGGGCTTTAACTATTTTTTCCGGGGTAACGAGAATGGTCAGCTGGGAGACCTGGTGTTCTTCCAAGGCCACAGTGCTCCGGGCGTGTATGCCCGCTCGTATCTTGAAGGCCGCTTGAGCGAAGAGCAGCTAGATAACTTCCGCCGCGAAGTCGACGGTAATGGCTTATCGTCTTACCCGCATCCTTGGCTGATGCCCGATTACTGGCAGTTTCCTACCGTTTCGATGGGGCTTGGGCCGATTCAGGCGATTTACCAAGCGCACGTCATGAAATACCAACAGAAGCGCGGCTTAGTGGATCACGGCGATCGCAACGTCTGGTGTTTTATGGGTGATGGTGAGTGTGATGAGCCCGAATCTTTGGGTGCCATCTCACTGGCGGGTCGCGAGGGACTGGGCAACCTGACGTTTGTAATCAACTGTAACTTGCAGCGCCTAGACGGACCTGTGCGTGGTAACGGCAAAATTATCCAAGAGCTTGAGGGTGTTTTCCGTGGTGCAGGTTGGGACGTCATCAAGGTTGTTTGGGGGCGTCGCTGGGATCCTTTGCTCGAAAAAGATGAAACCGGGTTGTTACAAAAGCGCATGGATGAGGTTTGCGACGGCGAGTTGCAAAACTATAAATACAACGGCGGCGCTTACACTCGAGAACATTTTTTCGGCAAGTATCCGGAACTTTTAGAACTGGTTTCCGATCTGTCAGATGAAGACATCATGTATCTTAATCGTGGTGGGCACGATCCTTACAAAATTTACGCTGCCTATGCACAGGCTGTGTCTCAGCGCGAACGTCCGACAGTGATTCTAGCCATGACCGTCAAGGGTTATGGCACGGGGGAGGCGGGCGAAGCAAATAACGAGACCCACTCCCTGAAAAAACTGGATATGGATAGTCTTCGCGCGTTCCGCGACCGCTTTGGTATCCCCATCAGCGATGAAGAGCTGCAGCACGTCCCCTATTATCGCCCGTCGCCGGATAGCCCTGAAATTCGCTATATGATGCAGCGTCGCCAAGAGCTGCAGGGCGTTATGCCAAGTCGACACAGCGAGGTTGAGCGTTTACAGATCCCTGCGATTGAGGCCTTCAGCTCGCAGCTGGCCAGTAGTGGCAAGCGCGAGGTTTCTACAACGATGGCCTTCGTACGAATTCTGTCGACCCTGGTAAAAGATAAGCAAATGGGTGAACGCGTTGTGCCCATTGTACCTGATGAGGCGCGGACCTTCGGAATGGAAGGTATGTTCCGTCAGTTGGGTATCTACTCTTCGGTAGGGCAGCGCTACACGCCGCATGATGCGGGTCAGATCATGTTCTATAAAGAAGATGAGCGCGGCCAGATCCTGGAAGAAGGTATTAACGAAGCGGGTGCGATGAGTGCGTGGTTGGCAGCGGCAACGTCCTTTTCGACGAGTCGCTTGACGATGGTGCCCTTTTATATTTTCTACTCCATGTTCGGATTCCAGCGTATTGGTGATTTGGCTTGGGCTGCTGGCGATAGCCAGGCGCGTGGCTTCCTGATTGGTGCAACCGCGGGACGGACTACACTGAACGGTGAAGGTTTGCAGCACCAAGATGGTCACAGTCATTTAATGGCCTCTACCATCCCAAACTGCGTGAGTTACGACCCGACGTATGCCTATGAGCTTGCGGTAATTATTCAAGACGGTCTGCGTCGAATGTACGAAGCTGGGGAGAACTGCTTCTACTACATTACGACAATGAACGAGAACTACCATCAGCCCGAAATGCCCAAAGGGGTGGAAGAGGGCATTTTAAAAGGTATGTACCCTCGCGCTGTCTCGAAAAAGCGGGGTAAAAAGCGCGTGCAGCTGATGGGCGCAGGTACCATTTTGCGTGAGGTGGAAGCTGCCGCTGAAATACTGGAACAAGAATACGGGGTGGCGGCCGACGTGTGGAGCGTCACCAGTGTGAACGAATTGGCTCGCGAGGGTCGTGCTATTGAGCGCAGTAATCGATTAAATCCGACGGGTGAGAAAAAAACCCCGTATGTGACTGAGTGTTTGTCGCAGCGTTCAGGTCCTTGCGTAATAGCGACCGACTACATACGTGCGTATTCAGAGCAGTTGCGAGCTTTTGTACCCGAGCGTTTCGTGGTGCTGGGAACGGATGGCTATGGACGTAGCGATACTCGATCGAAATTAAGAGATTTTTTCGAGGTGAGTCGCGAATGGATCGTTCTCGCGGCGCTCAGCGCGCTGGTCGACGAAGGCGTGCTCGATGCCAAGGTTGTTGTAGAAGCCATGCCAAAGCTGGGTATTTCTGCAGCCAAGCTTGACCCCATGACGGTGTAACGAGGTTAGGACAGAGTACTATGGCAAAACAACAGGTAATAGTGCCCGACATTGGCGCGGATGCAGCTGAAGTTATCGAGTGGATGGTCCAGGTCGGAGATGAAATCGCTGTCGACGACAGCTTGCTCGTATTAGAGTCTGATAAGGCTTCAATGGAAGTACCATCGACTCTGGCAGGAACGGTAGTCGAACTTTTGGTGAACATCGGCGATTCCCTAAGTGAGGGTGCAGCGATCGTTTTGGTCGAGACGGCCGATGCTGCAGAGCCCGCGCAGGTCGCGGAAGAGCCGGCTGAAACCAATAAAACTGAAGCTGCCGTTCAGCCTGAGGTACAAGAGGCTTTGGTTGAGGCGCCCAACAATCAGCCGGTAAGTGCCGGGAAGCACTCAGTGCTCGTGCCTGATATTGGTACAGATGATGCAGTAGAGGTTATTGAACTGTCTGTCTCGGTCGGGGATGAGGTCGAGGAAGGCGACACCCTTCTGGTTCTGGAGTCAGATAAAGCGTCGATGGAAATTCCCGCGGATGCATCAGGCAGAGTGTTGGAAATTGCTGTGGCGGTGGGTGCTTCATTGAAGCAGGGTGATCTCATCGGTGTGTTGGAGGTTGCGGGCCGTGTAGACGCACCACCAGCGCGTGCTCAAGAACCAAAGCAAGAAGCCGCGCCGGCTGCACCGGCAGCGCCCAAAGCCGTGCCTGAGCAGCCTAAAACAGCGCCTGTAGCGAAAGCGACTGCATCAAGCTCTGAAGTGGTTTACGCAGGACCCGCGGTACGTAAGCTCGCGCGGGAGTTTTCGATCCCACTAGAACAAGTCAGTGGTTCGGGTCCTCGCGGGCGTATCCTGAAAGAAGACTTGCACACTTTCGTTCAGCAACGCCTGTCGAAGCCTGAAGCGGCGACTGTGAGCGTTGGCGCGGGTATACCTGCTGTTCCAGCGGTGGACTTTTCGCAATTTGGGCCTGTCCGTGAAGAAGCGCTCAGCAAAATTGGCAAAGTCACAGCGGCAAATATGCAGCGTAGTTGGCTCAATGTGCCGCATGTTACTCAATACGATGATGCCGATGTCACTGACTTGGAAGCGTTCCGGGCCAGCCTAAAAGACGAAGCGGCGCGCAAGGGTACCAAGCTCACGCCCCTTCCTTTCTTGTTAAAAGCCTGTGCCGTCGCTTTGAAGGACAATCCTAAGTTCAACGCGTCATTGTCAGCGGACGGTGAGTCGATCATCTACAAAGAATACGTGCACATTGGCTTTGCAGTCGATACCCCTGCGGGACTACTGGTGCCTGTCATTCGCGACGTTGACAAGAAAGGGCTTTGGGAGCTGGCCGAGGAAGTCCTGGAACTAGCCGCCCTAGCGCGTGATAAGAAACTTAAGCCAGCACAGATGCAAGGTGCCTGTTTTACGATTTCTAGTTTAGGCGCTTTAGGTGGTAAGGGCTTTACGCCTATCGTCAACGCTCCCGAAGTTGGCATTTTAGGTGTGTCTAAATCGTCCGTACAACCCGTGTGGGACGGTTCTAGTTTTGTGCCTAGGACCATGCTGCCACTGTCGGTATCCTACGATCATCGCGTGATTAATGGGGCAGACGGTGGTCGCTTTATGAACCAGGTCGTCGCTTTGTTATCGGATATCCGTCGACTGACTTTGTAAATTCATTAGCCATTCTGGCACGAATTCTGCAAGCTTGACATCAAGCGTGTAGGAAACAAGCGAGAATGGTTGATGGCACAAGGCCCCTTACAAGGCATATTACCGTGGCAAGCAGACTTTATAGCCACCCACAGACTGCCGCCTGAGTACGTTGTTCAGATCGAGACGGTTTTTTCAGACCGGGTGGCCCAAGATGCGCTGCACCGAATTGGTGCAGATGGGCCCAACTTGTTGGGCATCTATGGTGCCCAAGGTTCGGGTAAAAGTACCTTAGCCGCCTATCTCGCCAAGCGCCACGAGTCTGTCAGCTTTGGGTGCTGTGCTGTACTATCCATCGACGATTTTTATTTAACGAAAGCACAGCGTCAGCAACTGGCACTCGAGGTTCACCCTCTGCTACGAACCCGCGGTGTTCCGGGGACGCATGACACAGCCTTACTCAAGTCCACGCTCGATCGTTTAGCTCATTTCACAGGGCCCGTATCCATTCCAAGGTTTGACAAACTGGCCGATGATCGTGTGCCCGAAACTCAGTTCGATACAGTTACCTCAGCGCCCTCTCTGGTTATTCTTGAGGGTTGGTGTGTGGGCATACCACCTCAAGATAGCGCAGATTTAACTGAGCCCTGCAATAATCTTGAGCGAATCGACGATTCCGCGGGTGATTGGCGCCAGTTCGTCAACACCAGCCTAGAGCGCGATTATTTACCGATATGGGGCCAACTTGACGAGTTGTGGGCCCTGTTGGCACCCGGATTTGAAGTGGTAAACGACTGGCGCTTAGAGCAAGAAGTTCGACTTGGTGCCCAGAGGGCTCAAGCGATTATGACGCCCGAAGAAGTTGCACGCTTTGTACAGCATTACGAACGTTTGACGCGTTCGTCACTGAATTCCATGCCAAACCTGGCAGATCTGTGCCTGTGGCTAGATCCTCAACGAGCAATTACTGAAGTCACAGAAGGAAAACGGCGGTTTTATGAGTGTTAATTTGATGGTGGTTACCGATCTCGACGGCACTTTGTTAGATCACTATTCCTACGATTTTAAGCCCGCTATGTCGGTCGTTTCTTCGCTAAAACGCTCGGGTATCCCGCTTGTATTCAACAGTTCTAAGACGCATGCAGAGATGCGTTATCTGCAGGATCAGATGGGCCTGCTTGACCCCATGATCTGTGAAAATGGCTCGGCGATTTATCTGCCAAAAGATCGTTTTCGGACCGCCCAATCCGCGTGGGAGGATCACGGCGATTTTTGGCGAATCTCGCTAGCCAAACCCCGCGAACACTGGCTACGCATATTGGCGGAATACCCCGACCAAGGGTCGATCTTGAGTTTTTCAACTATGGGTATTCAAGGCGTGATGAACACCACAGGGCTCGACTGGGCTGGGTCAGAGCGCGCCTCGCAGCGGGAATATACCGAGCCTTTGATGCCTCCTGCTAACAATGAAATCAAACAGGATCTTATTACCTATCTGAACGGGAAAGGTGCTTTGGTGCAGCAGGGTGGGCGTTTTATAACGGTCGGTGATTCCGTTGATAAGGGCCGAGCTATGGAAACCTTGGCGTGTTTTTGGCGCCAAGAGTACGGTTTGCCCGTGCGGACACTGGCATTGGGTGATGGCTTAAACGACGTGGCCATGCTCGAAAAGGCAAACCGGTCCGTGTGGATACGGTCTCCAGTGAACCCAATCCCCGATCTCGTCAAGCAAAAAGACTGGCACATAACGCAAGAATGCGGTCCTAAGGCTTGGGCTGCTGCCACGCAGATGTGGCTGGAACAGCACAGTCACCTGGTAAACTCAAATAAAGTTAAGGAACACTATGGCTGATTTTTATCAAAATGGTATTGTCACGACCTTGCATAATTTACGCGCAAGACCAGTCGATGCCCTCGAACAAGAATTAGAGCATTTTGCCAGGAAACGGCCTTTGGGTTTGATTTTGCCATCGCTGTATTCGGAACTTGAGGCGCCGGCCTTGGGAAACATCGTTAAAGAGCTCCAAAAAGTATCGTATCTAAATCAGATTGTGGTGGGGCTTGATCGAGCCAGTCCGGCCGAGTACCAGCATGCATTGCGGTTCTTTGAACGATTGCCTCAGCATCATCGTATTTTGTGGAATGATGGTCCCCGGTTAAAGGCGCTTGACGCTGAGCTAGAGGCCTTGGATCTTGCTCCCAAGGAATTGGGCAAAGGGCGCAATGTTTGGTATTGCATGGGTTATGTGTTGGCCTCCAATCGCGCCGAGGCGGTGGCCTTACACGACTGTGATATCGTGACCTACGAGCGCGATTTGCTCGCAAAATTGATCTACCCCGTAGCTCATCCCATGTTTAACTATGAGTTTTGTAAGGGCTTTTACGCTCGAGTCGCAGACGGCAAAATTAATGGTCGCGTGAGTCGGCTCTTGGTCACCCCCTTACTCCGCGCAGCTCAAAAAGTGTTGGGTAACATTGAGTATTTGACCTTTATGGACAGCTTTCGCTACCCCTTGGCAGGCGAATTTTCTTTCCGTCGAGATGTGTTGACGGATCTACGAATTCCCAGCGATTGGGGCCTAGAGATCGGAGTGCTATCTGAGATGTACCGCAACTATGCTAACAATCGTTTGTGTCAGGCAGAGATCGCTGACCACTACGACCACAAGCATCAAGACTTGTCCGAGAATGACTCGCAGGCCGGTTTGTCTCGTATGTCGATCGATATCTCTAAGGCCTTGTTCCGTAAGCTGGCGACCCAGGGCGTTACCTTAAGTCCTGAGATTTTTCGTGCCATTAAAGCGAGCTATTACCGCATTGCACTGGATTTTGTCGAGAGCTATCGCAACGACGCCATCATGAATGGCTTAACGGTCGATATTCATGCCGAGGAGCGTGCGGTCGAGTTGTTTGCAGATAACATCATTCAAGCGGGCGAAGTATTTCTGGCGCGACCCAAAGAGCGGCCGTTTATTCCCTCGTGGAACCGTGTGATCAGCGCTGTCCCTGATGTGCTTGAGCGCTTGTATGAAGCTGTCGAGCTAGATTACTTGGATAATCGCGGAGGTTAACCCTATGGCTTTGATATCGCCCTTTGAGCATCTAACAGAGCGCGTTAAGCACTTGCTGCATCAAATTTATGGGGATGTTTCGGGTGATTTTGATATTGAAGGGCTCGTGGAGAGTCTCCTGGCAGAAATGCGTCTTAGTGAAGAGTCTACCCAACCCCTGGCGCATAAAAATGTTTGGAGCCAACACGATGCGTGGGTCATTACTTATGGGGATACGATCGTTTCTGAGGACGAAAAACCCCTCATGACGCTGGGGCGATTTCTGGATCGGAATTTGTCAGGGGCCATTAACGGTGTGCATGTGTTACCGTTTTATCCGTACAGCTCTGATGATGGTTTTGCCGTACTCGATTACTCGAGTGTGAATGAAACCCTCGGGTCGTGGGACGATATTCAAGCCCTAGCGTCGCGCTACTCGTTGATGGCTGATTTGGTCATTAATCACTGTTCGAGTCGTTCGCTGTGGTTTCAGAATTTTCTGAAGGGGGTGCACCCCGGCGCTGATTATTTTTACACCGCCAGTCCAGATGACGATCTGAGTGCCGTGGTTCGCCCGAGAACCTCACCCCTGTTGCAAGAGGTTGAGACCGCATTAGGTACGCGGCATGTGTGGTGCACCTTTAGTCACGATCAGGTCGATTTGGATTTTCGTAATCCCGAAGTACTGCGGCAATTCGTATCCATTATTCGGTTCTATTTGGATATGGGAGTACGAATTTTTCGCTTAGATGCGGTGGCATTTTTATGGAAGCAGGCCGGTACGCCCAGCATCAACTTGCCGCAGACTCATGCTGTCGTGCGGCTGCTGCGTGAACTCATGGAGCATGCCGTCTCCGAGTCAGTGATCATTACCGAAACCAACATTCCCAACATCGAGAACTTGAGCTACTTCGGTAATGGTAACGAAGCGCATGGGGTATATAACTTTAGCTTGCCGCCTCTGCTGTTACACGCCTTGGTCGGGGGTGATTGCACGCATTTGAATCAATGGATGATGGGTATGCCGCCCGCTAAAACCGGGACAACTTACTTTAACTTCATTGCATCGCACGATGGCATTGGTTTGCGTCCCGCAGAGGGTTTGTTGGATGATGACGAGCTCCAAAGCCTCATAACCGCGATGGAGGAGAGAGGCGGGCGTTTATCGAGGCGCAGCACGGCGGACGGAGACTCGCGTGTTTACGAAATCAATATTTCATTGTTTGACGCCTTGTGTGATCCGGTCGATGAATCCATCGACACCGGCATAGAGCGAATGGTCTGTGCTCATGCACTGATGTTCGCGTTGGCGGGTATCCCCGGCATTTATATTCACAGCTTGCTCGGTACTCGCAATGACTACGAGCGATTGGAGCATTTAGGCTATAACCGTGCCATCAATCGGCGGCAATGGTCTGAGTCGGATTTATTGGCGCAGTTAGGTGATGAGTCCTCAAGTCATGCGCGAGTTTTAACAGACCTCAAGAATTTGTTGAGCATAAGGCAGCGACAATCGGCGTTTCATCCCAACGCAGCGCAGTTTTTGTTGCATCTTCATAAAGAGGTGTTCGGGTTTTGGCGAGAGAGTCTTGATGGCCGTCAACGCATTTTTTGCTTGTTTAATTTGGCAGGAACCACCCAAGAAGTGCATATGGCTGATTTGAATTTGGTGGAGCCTTATTGGGTGGATCTGATATCGGGGCAAGACCATGTGGATCGTAACCAGCGAGTATTGTTGAGGCCCTATCAAAGCTTGTGGTTAACAAATTTACCTAATCATCAGTAAGAGTTTGGTAGCAGAGCGCGCGCAGGTTTTGGCTTGCTTCTGAGGGATTGAGAGCCGCGTTTCCTGATTGCACCGACCACTCATCAAAACTTAATAAGCCCGTCTTTGGCGGTGCTAGTTGATGGATAAATTTAAGCGTTCTGAACCCGTCAAACCACAGGTGCAACTGTCGCTGAAATTGCTCGGGGGTTGGGCCGTGCCTTTGGCAATGCGCCAAAGCTGATTCGACCCCCAGTGTTTTGAGTGCCGTTATAGCCTCTTCTGGCAAGGCGGCTGTCAATGCGTCGAACGTCTGGGCGCCCGAGGCGATGTTCGCTAAAAAGCCTTTTAGACTCTCAAAAACCCTCGGAGGATAAAATATCTGAGTGTTCAGGGGAGTCGCCTCATCGCTCAAGGTGTTTACACCTTGCCCCGTGCCGAATGGCGTTCGGTCTGAGCGCCTGGGTGACAACATAACGGTCGACGTTAAGCCGAGTGTTCGGATTTTGCCTAACTTATTGGTCTTGTTTAACAGATAAAAATCTTCACCCGCAGCTCGTTTGGGTATGCCGCGAACCTGCGCGTAGGCTTTAGCGCGTATCGCCATGCAGCTACCAATAGAGTGATGCGCGTAAGGTGATTTTGCGTATAGGAGTCCGGCCACATAATGATGCAACTTAACTTCATACAAAGCCAATGCCAGTTGCTCTTCTGGCAATTCGGCCTGGCTATGACTAAATGGGTAGACAACCGCGGGTGTATCGATTTTGGGTTCGGGCAAGGCCTCAAAGTAGGTTTCGGGTAGACGGGCGTCGGCATCGGTCATGGCAATCCAGTCGCTTTGGATGAGTCCATGGACATGCCATTTTAAAGCAACATCTGCGGCGAGTTTGCGTGCAAGACCGACACCCTGTTTGGGGTTAAAGCCCGGTTGATTGGTGCTACGGTCAACCAGCAGGATATGACGGTTGTCGCCATCGAGTGTGATGAGTCGATCATGAGGGCCCAGCTCGAGGCTCGGATGTTCGCAAGGCAGCGATTCAACCAAGCTGATATTAAGACCACTGTCACGTCCCCGTGGGTGATTTACGACCAGTATGATCAGTACATTCGCAGTTTTGGGTAGCGCCTCAATAAACGCGGACGATTCATTGAAGCAGGGGATGCACACTACCCATTGCCACTGATACGTGCGCTGGCCTTGTTCAGGCGGGGCTGGAAGATTCGGTTCCGCGTAGCGGCTGAGGTACTGCTGGATGCTTTTGTGCACCACTGAGACCTAGTGTAAGGCTGCGCGCAGGGGTATTGACCTGACAATATCCGCCTCGATATCGAGCAGCTCCTGCCAGCGCTCATCGACCTCGACTTGAGGTAAATACAAATAGGCTAGATTTAGGAACGTCTCGTAATGGCGTTCTTCTGAACGAGCGATCGCGGTATAAAACTGCTTGATTCCCGGTTCTTCTAATGCCTCAGCCACAAGGCCAAAGCGCTCGGCGCCTCGAGCCTCTATGATGCTGGCGGTAAGAAGCCGGTCCATCAAGTAAATGTCCTGACCCTGGCGGATACTTTTTCGAAACTCAATCACGTAGGGGTCCTTTGTGTCCGCCGCCGTAATAAGACCTCGGGCGTGGATCCACTTAACCACCTCCCGATAATGGCTCAGTTCTTCAACAGCTAGGTCGGCCATGGTGCTGACCAGTTCGACTTTGTCGGGGTAGTGGCTCAGCATAGAAATAGCCATGCCCGATGCCTTTTTTTCTGCGGCGGCATGATCCAGCAAAAACTCGTCAAAGTCGGCCAATACAGTTTTAACCCACTCGGGCGAGGTGGCGTAGCGCAGAGGTGAAGTCATCGGTGATCCTTGTGTTGGTCAGCGCGTATTGAACGAAAAATAAGCGCCAAACTCAAGGAGTGCGCCTGTTTTGGTAGGCTGTGTTAGACTTGCGCCAGAATTACAGTTTGCCCGATTTACAAGGAATACAGCATGGTTATTAAACCTAAGGTTCGCGGATTTTTATGCACCACGACACATCCGGAGGGATGCGCCGAAAACGTCCGTCGACAAATTCGATATACTCAATCACAAGGCGCTATTGAAAATGGCCCGCAGCGCGTTTTAGTGATTGGTGCGTCCACTGGCTATGGCCTTGCCTCGCGCATTACAGCGGCCTTTGGTTGTGGCGCGAGTACCTTAGGTATTTTCTTCGAGAAACCCGGGACCGAGAAAAAGCCAGGCACTGCGGGTTGGTATAACTCAGCCGCGTTCCATGACTGTGCTCAAGAAGAAGGGCTGTACGCTAAAAGTATCAACGGTGATGCCTTCTCAAACGAGCTAAAACAGCAAACTATTGATGTTATCCGAAAAGATCTGGGTCAAGTTGACTTAGTGGTGTATTCGCTCGCGGCACCTCGCCGAACTCATCCTGATACGGGCGTTGTGTACTCTTCGACTCTAAAGCCCATTGGCGCGGCTTGTACTCAAAAGGGTGTGAATACCGACAAAGAGAGCATTCAAGACTTCCACTTAGAGCCCGCAAATGAGGAAGAAATTGCGAACACAGTGGCGGTTATGGGTGGCGAAGATTGGCAGATGTGGATTGATGCTTTAGACGCCGCTGGCGTTCTAGCTGATGGTGCCAAGACGACTGCATATACCTACATTGGCGAAAAGTTAACTTGGGATATTTACTGGCATGGCACCATTGGTGCGGCCAAAAAAGATTTGGACAAGCGCGTTGTGGATATTCGCGCCAAATTGGCGGCGAAAGACGGCGATGCTCGAGTGTCTGTGCTAAAAGCCGTAGTGACTCAGGCCAGTGCTGCAATTCCCGCTATGCCCATTTACTTGGCCATTCTATTCAAAGTGATGAAGGCGAAAGGCGTACACGAGGGTTGTATCGAACAAATCCAATATTTGTTCCGTCACGGTTTGTACTCTGCAGCGCCCGATATGGACGATGAGGGGCGGTTACGTGCCGACGCTAAGGAGCTCGCTGACGATGTTCAAGCGGCTGTCGCCGAGGCGTGGGAGCAAATTGATACCGATAACTTGAATACGCTGTCTGACTTTGCGGGTTACAAGCGTGAGTTTTTGCAGTTGTTCGGTTTTGAAGTTGAGGGTGTCGATTATGACGCCGACGTTGACCCTGTGGTTGATATTGATGGACTGATTGAACCCAATGTTTGAGCCCGGCATAGCGCTTCAGCTGTCGCCCCTTGTTCGGCGGATAACAGCACCTAACGCAGGCCCGATGACAGGGCCTGGCACCAATACCTATCTTTTAGGCACCGACCAGATTGCGGTCATTGACCCGGGCCCCGCAATCGATAGTCATATTGATGCGATTATGGCGGCAAGCGCTGGGAAGATCGGACAAATTTTTTGCACGCATACGCACAGTGATCATTCGCCTGCCGCTGCAAAGCTAGCCGAACTCACAGGGGCTGAGCTTATTGGAGCACCGCCACCTAACGATCCCTACAACGATCAGACATTTAATCCTGCGGTGAGTGTGTTTGACGGCCAACGCTTCGAGGGTCCTGACTTCACTGTGTTGGCTGTGCATACCCCCGGTCATGTCGGTAACCATTATTGTTTTTTGCTGGAAGAAGAGGGCATGGTCTTCGCTGGAGATCATGTGATGAACGGTTCAACGGTGGTGATTATTCCCCCCAGCGGCGACATGAAACATTACATCGAGTCCCTGCAAAAACTGGCGCAACTACCTTTGCAGGTGATCGCGCCCGCGCACGGTGATTTGATTGGCGCGCCCCTAGATGAGATTAATGGCCTGATCGCGCACCGACTCAAGCGCGAGGCTAAGGTGGTTGAGACCCTGGAGCGAATCGGTGCCAAGACGATCGCCGAGATGGTTTCAGCCGTATATGATGATGTACGTCCCGATTTGCATACCTGGGCCAAGTTGTCACTGGAAGCACATTTATTAAAATTAGAGGTCGAAATGCGAGTCAGTCGCTCTTCCGATGAGCGTTGGGCACTGATAAAGTAACCGCTGTAAACATTTAACAATAAGGAGTAGCGATGAATGGTTTAATGATGAGTGTTTCACTCAATCTGAGGTCGATTATTGAACACGGTACGCGAGTCAACGGTGACGGTGAAATTGTATCGGTGACTCGAGACAATCCTCGCCATCGTTACACCTATAAAGACGCGTTCACACGGGCGAACCAACTTGCTTCGGCGATGTCTTCCTGGGGCTTAGAGCCCGGTGATCGCGTCGCAACGCTCGCCTGGAACGACTACCGACACTTCGAAACCTACTACGCAGTAGGGTGCTCTGGTTACGTGACTCATACCATCAACCCACGTTTATTCCCCGAGCAGTTGGTGTTTATCATCAATCATGCTGATGATCAGTACGTATTCCTGGATGCCGACTTTGTGCCTTTGGTGGAAAAAATCGCCGACCAATGCCCAGGCGTAAAAGGCTACGTAGTGATGATTAGTGAAGATCAAATGCCAGAGACCACGCTTCCCAATGCAATGTGCTACGAGACCTTGGTGGCATCTGCCGCCGCCGATTACGAGTGGCCCGATGTCGACGAAAACGCTGCCTGCGCCTTGTGCTATACCTCGGGCACAACGGGTAATCCCAAAGGTGTTTTGTACTCACACCGTTCGACCATTCTGCACGCGTATGCCGGCTTAATGCCGGATGCGATGGGTCTGGGGCAAGCCGATGTCATTTTACCGATCGTACCGATGTTCCATGTGAATGCGTGGGGCTTGCCTTACGCTTGTCCGATGATTGGCGCCAAAATGGTGATGCCAGGCAACAAAATGGGTGATGGTGAAACACTCGCTGCATTAATTAACGAAGAAAACGTGACTTTCTCTGCAGGCGTTCCCACCGTCTGGCTCAGTCTAATTAACTATCTGAAGCAGTCCGGCATGCGCGTAGAATCGTTACGTCGCGTTATCGTGGGCGGCTCGGCGTGTCCCTTATCGATTATGGAAGATTTTGATACCTATGGCGTGGAGACCCGCGTCGGTTGGGGTATGACTGAAATGAGCCCCTTGGGTACGACTAACCCCAGTATGGACATTCGCGACGAAATTCCAGCGGATGAATTCGCTAAATTGCGCTTGAAAGCTGGACGTCCAATTTACGGCTGCGAAGTCAAAATTACGGATGACGATAACAACGAATTGCCATGGGATGGCGTAGCTTTTGGCTCGCTCAAAGTGCGTGGCCCTTGGATTTGCAGTGCGTACTACAAATTGGACGGTAGCTCAGCGCACGGTGAGGACGGATGGTTTGAAACGGGTGATGTAGCGACGATTGATCCCCGTGGTTATATCGCCATCACTGATCGAACCAAAGACGTGATCAAGTCGGGCGGTGAATGGATTTCATCGATCGACGTCGAAAACGTGGCGACGGATCACCCGAAGGTGGCAGAGGCGGCAGTGATCGGTCGTATTCACGACAAGTGGGGCGAGCGGCCTTTATTGATCGTGGTACGAAATGCGCAAGGCGCTGATTTGACCGCTGAGGAGATTACCGCGTGGTTCGATGGTAAGATCGCGAAGTGGTGGACGCCGGATGCGGTTGAGTTCATCGATGAGATGCCACACACTGCAACCGGTAAAATCCAGAAGACGACGTTGCGCGATATGTTTGCTGACTTTACGTTCTCACGTTGAGTCAGCATGTTGGCTCAGAAGCCCGCTCTTTGCAGCGGGCTTTTTTGTATCAGCCTAAAGCGCCAGCCCTAGCGCCATTTAATGCCTAACGAGTTTTTCTCAAACACTCGCAACTCGGCGATTGTTGTCACTAATGTGCTAGGGATGGGTTCGTTGATGGGGAACTTGATGGTGTTTTCCGAGTATTCGTGTGAACCGAGTTGGTTTTGCAGTTGCGCCACAACCGAGGGGGTGGGGTGCAAACTAATGTGGTTTTTTGCTGCCGCATAGACAAACAAGATGCCGTCATCCACTAAGGCGGGTTTACCCCATTTCAGCAGGTCCTGAGCCTCTGCTACCGTCGCTCTGAGATAGCTCTGGAGTTCTCGCAATCGTTGCTGTGCGTTAGGTGGTTTTGACGCGATATAGTCTTCGACGGATGCAGGCTTCAATGTTCTCACGCTTGGCTTGTTCGGATCGCTTCAGTCTAACGTGTTTTGCTCAATAAAAAAGCCCAGTAGCCTAAGCTACTGGGCTCTCCGTTAAGCCTAAGGCGTGCTTACATCATGCCGCCCATACCACCCATGCCGCCCATGTCAGGCATTGCAGGGCCAGCGTTCTCTTCCACAATGTCAGCAATCATGACTTCGGTGGTAATCATCAAGCCAGCAACTGACCCCGCGGCTTGAAGCGCTGTACGAGTTACTTTAGCTGGGTCAAGGATGCCCATTTCAATCATGTCGCCATAGACACCTGTGGCCGCGTTGTAGCCAAAGTTGCCTTCGCCAGACTTCACTTTGTCAAGGACTACAGAGGCTTCGTCGCCAGCGTTTGCAACGATTTGACGCAGTGGGCCTTCCATTGCACGAAGTGCAGCGTTGATGCCGTGGGTTTGATCTTCATTGTCACCAGTCAGGCCTTGAATTTCCATCAAAGCGCGAACCAATGCGACACCACCACCAGCTACCACGCCTTCCTCAACCGCAGCTCGAGTTGCATGCAGCGCATCTTCAACGCGTGCTTTCTTCTCTTTCATTTCGATTTCGGTAGCCGCGCCCACTTTAATGACAGCAACACCACCTGCTAATTTCGCAACGCGCTCTTGCAGTTTTTCGCGATCGTAGTCAGATGAGGTGTTCTCGATCTGGACACGGATTTCTTTAACGCGAGCTTGAATGGCTTCGGCATCACCTGCGCCATCAATGATGGTGGTGTTGTCTTTGTCCATGGTGACGCGCTTAGCAGTACCTAGGTGCTCTAAAGTCGCTGACTCGAGGTCTAGGCCCACTTCTTCAGAAATCACAACACCACCGGTCAGGGTCGCGATGTCTTGCAACATAGCTTTACGGCGATCGCCGAAGCCAGGTGCTTTACAGGCCGCAACTTTCACGATGCCACGCATGTTGTTCACAACCAAAGTGGCCAACGCTTCGCCTTCTACGTCTTCAGCGATAATAACCAAAGGCTTAGACGCTTTTGCTACTTGCTCAAGCAAAGGCAGCAATTCGCGGATGTTTGAGATTTTCTTGTCAACCAACAAAATGAAGGGTGAATCGACCTCGGCGCTCATGTTGTCTTGGTTGTTGATGAAGTAAGGCGATAGGTAACCGCGGTCGAACTGCATACCTTCTACGACGTCGAGTTCGTTCTGAAGACCAGAACCTTCTTCAACCGTGATAACGCCTTCTTTACCGACTTTTTCCATTGCGTCGGCAATGATGTCACCGACTTGGCTGTCGCTGTTTGCTGAGATAGTACCCACCTGAGCGATCGCTTTTTTGTCTTCACATGGAATCGCCGCGGCTGATACTTTCTCAACGGCTGCAGCAATCGCTTTGTCGATGCCGCGCTTCAGATCCATTGGGTTCATGCCGGCAGCTACGGCTTTCAGACCTTCGTTAACAATTGACTGCGCCAAAACGGTTGCAGTGGTTGTGCCGTCGCCTGCGACATCAGACGCTTGAGAGGCGACTTCTTTAACCATCTGCGCGCCCATGTTCTCGAGCTTGTCTTTCAGCTCGATTTCTTTCGCGACCGAAACACCGTCTTTAGTCACGGTAGGAGCACCGAACGACTTGTCTAGCACAACGTTACGACCTTTGGGGCCCAAAGTTGCTTTAACGGCGTCAGCAAGAGTGTTAACGCCTTTCAACATGCGCTGACGCGCCTTATCACCAAATACTACTTCTTTTGCCATGATTAAATTCCTTGACTGTTAATGTGAAACACAAGCGTTATTACTCTACGACTGCGTAGATTTCGCTTTCGCTCATAATGATTAATTCTTCACCGTCGACTTCGATAGTGTTGCTGCCAGCGTACTGACCAAACACAACTTTATCGCCGACTTTAACTGCCATGGCGCGAGTTTCGCCGTTATCCAGCGCTTTGCCTGTACCGACAGCTACCACTTCACCTTGGTTTGGTTTTTCTTTCGCAGAGCCGGGCAACAAAATGCCACCAGCTGTGGTTTGCTCTTCTTCCTTGCGACGAACGACCACACGGTCGTACAACGGACGAATATTCATTGATGTCAATCTCCACTAATCAGATGTTATAGACACCCCTTAATCAGGGCTGCTCTTTATATGGGGGTGCGGATGCCGATTTCAAGGGCTACTTAGCAGTCTTTTATGTAGAGTGCTAAAAATTTTTTATTCAGGAGTATTTTTATTATTATCAATAAGTTATGTCTACCCTCGATCCTTTTCTTCGTATTCGCCTTCGATTACTGTGAAATTTTTGTCGGCCTTTTTATCGTAAAATGTGGTTGGTTCGGGGGCTTTTTGCCCGAGCATCGAAGCAAGCTTTCGGCGTAAGGGCGCGATCAGAATAAATAAAGCGCTGATGTCAGACAGCAGGCCTGGAATCATCAACAGTATTGCCGCGAAGCCAATTGCCATGTCGTCGAGCAAGAGACGACTGCTGATCCAAGGCTGACCCGTTTGCGCCGCCTGCGCTTGCTTGAGCATGCTGAGTCCCTGCTGCTTCAGTAGTGTTAAACCACCGAAGAAGGTTGCAAGCACATAGAACAGCGTATTTAGGCTCCCGATGTGGTCACCCAACTCTATAAGCGTAAAGAGCTCAAAAAATGGGAATAATAAAATGAACAGTTGCATGGGCACCTCCGTGGTCACATCCACTGTAACATTGGGTGCTAAACCGACACTACAGTCTTCTTACTGTTGTTAATCGGGTACAATCATCGTTTTTTCAAGAGGTGTATGAAAATGGATCTAACCAATAAAGTGATCGCGATTACCGGCGGCGCCCAAGGTTTAGGCTTTAGTATGGCCGAGGGTTTAGCGAAGAAGGGCGCTCAGTTTGCCCTGATTGACGTAAACGCTGAGCGTTTGGAAGAGGCAGTCAACAAGCTTGCCGATATGGGAGCGACGGCACGTGCTTACGTGACCAACGTGGCTGACGAGCAAAGTGTTATTAATACCTTTGACGCTATTGTTCGAGATTTTGGCGCATTAAATGGGCTCGTCAACAATGCCGGTATTTTGCGCGATGGTATGTTGCTGAAAGTCAAAGATGGCGAAATCGTCAAGAAAATGTCCTTGGCTGAGTGGCAAGCGGTGATTGATGTAAACTTAACAGGCGTGTTTTTGTGTGGCCGAGAAGCTGCCGAGCGCATGGTTTCGCTAGGTACCAAGGGCGTCATCATTAATATCTCGTCGGTGTCACGCGCGGGAAATATTGGCCAAACCAATTACTCGGCTGCTAAAGCAGGCGTTGCGGCAATGGCAGTGACTTGGGCAAAAGAGCTGGCTCGGTTTGGTATTCGCGCCATGGCGATAGCGCCTGGATTTATCGGTACAGAAATGATTGCTTCCATGAAGCCTGAAGCTTTAGCGAAAATGTCTGCGCAAATACCGCTGGGTCGCGTAGGTGAGCCCTCAGAAATTGCATCGACTGTCGCCTTTATTCTTGAGAATGACTACCTGACGGGTCGTGTCATTGAAACGGACGGTGGCATACGAATCTAGGCGACAGGTTCCTCACAAGGCCTCTGATAAGATCGCTGCAGCCCCTGAAGCGCTGCAGCGATTGTTTTACTGTTTGACGTTTAGCTGTAAAAACACAAGTACGCGGTCGCTATCGCCGCTCTTACATCAAACGATTGGTTGGCTTCTATCTCAAACTGGCTGCCCGCTGAGTAGGATTGCCAATCGTCAGATCCCGGCAAACGGACGGCGAGCTCGCCGTAAACTACCTGCATAAGCTCATGCTGGCTTGTACCAAACGTATATTCGCCCGGGGCCATAACCCCAGATGTTACGCCGCCCTCTGCGCCCGCAAAGGCAATCGACTTTACCTTGCCATCAAAATATTCGTTTACGCTTAGCATAGTAGTGCTCCAATATTTGAGGCGCGAAACATACACCTTCAGCTCGAGACTGTCATTCGAAAAGTCTCGGCGTCTTTTAGAATTTGATAAACAAGTCATCGTTGTCGATTTCTTTATGAGATCCGCTCGCATAATTTTGTCAGCGTGAGTCAGGCGTGACACAATCACCGCGTCGTGGCATGCGGCGTGACCAAAGAAGTCAGTACACCTTTACGCGAACGGTTCCGACGGACTCAGTGATTATGAATTGGCAAGCAACCCTACAAACTTACAGAGATATCCGGCTACTGTGGATTTTTCTGATGGGGTGTTCTTCTGGCTTCCCCTTCGTCTTGATTGGCTCGAACTTTAGCGGGTGGCTGACTGATGCCGGTATCTCGCGAGCGCAAGTAGGCCTGATGGGCTCTGTTGCGACCGTGTATGCAGTGAACTTTATGTGGGCGCCATTGATTGATCGTGTGCGTATTCCGGTACTGGGCTCAAGGTTGGGCCAGCGGCGCAGCTGGATCTTGAGCATGCAGTTGCTGATGTTGTTGTTGGTGTTGGCGATTACTCAGGTCGATCTCTCATTGGGGTTGTGGTTGCCCGGTGTCATAGCATTGGGTATTGCCGTCTGCAGTGCAACGCAAGACATCGCCGTCGACGCTTATCGTATTGATCAATTTGCCCCTCAAGAGCAGAAATTTTTGCCTCCGGCTGCGGCGCTTGCCATTATTGGTTGGTGGACAGGGTATTCTTTGCCGGGTTACCTGGCGTTTAGCAATGCGGATGGTTTGGGCTGGAATCAGGTCTATGTATTAATGGCCGCCGTTCTCGTGGTCTTAATCTGTGCCACTTTGATGGTCGGTGAACCTAAGTCAGATCGCGATGCGCTGCAGCAACAGGCGGCTGTTCGCTACTCGCGGACGACAGGCGTGCGCGCCTGGCTGCTGGTGACCTTTATTGAGCCTTTTGCTGACTTCTTCAGGAAGAATGGTGTACGTGTTGCCCTGACGCTCATGTTGTTCATATTCTTGTTTAAAATTGGTGAGGCTTTTTTGGGCCGAATGTCGATTGTGTTCTACAAAGAGGTTGGGTTCAGTAATCAGCAGATCGCCGAGTACACTAAGCTGTTTGGCTGGATGATTACGATCGCGTTTACGATACTGGGAAGTCTGTTTAATACCCGTTTTGGTGTCGTGAAGGGTTTGTTGATTGGCGGTGTCGCCATGGCGGCAAGCAACCTAATGTTCGCGATTATTGCCGTCTCAGGTCCACTGGAATGGCTACTCCTGCTGACGCTCATTGTTGATAATTTCACAACGGCATTCTCTACGGTCGCTTTTGTATCGTTTTTGACCGCTCTTACCGGTAGGGCATTCAGCGCGACGCAATATGCCTTATTGGCATCATTGGGGAATTTGAGTCGAACAACCTTGGCCGGATTTAGTGGCTTTACGGTTGATTGGCTGGGTTCGTGGGAGCGTTTCTTCGTAGTGACCGCACTGATGGTGTTGCCATCGTTACTCATGCTTTTTATGGTGCGCGATCGATTTGAACGGTTAGCACAAGAAGGTAGCTGATTGGCGCCACGGTGGTGGCGCCAGGGTCTTGTTAAGCGAAGTTCGCGTTCACAAAGTCCCAGTTAACCAGAGCCCAGAACGCTTCCATGTATTTGGGGCGTGCGTTGCGATAGTCAACGTAGTAGGCATGCTCCCAAACGTCAACGGTCAACAAGGGCGTTACGGATGAATCCGTTAGGGGCGTAGCTGCATTGCTGGTGTTCACGATCGCAACACTGCCATCTGCATTTTTAACGAGCCATGTCCAGCCCGAGCCAAAATTGTTGAGGGCGGCATTGGTAAATTGCTCTTTGAAGGCGTCAAACGAGCCGAAGGCTGCTGTGATGGCGTCCGCAATCGCGCCGGTCGCTTGACCGCCACCATTGGGTGACAGACAGTTCCAATAAAATGTGTGGTTCCAAACTTGAGCTGCGTTGTTGAAGACGCCGCCTTCAGAGGTTTTGACGATATCTTCCAGGCTCTTCGAAGCCATATCGGTGCCGTCAACTAAGCCGTTTAATTTATCGACATAGGTTTGATGATGTTTGCCGTAATGGAATTCGAGTGTTTCGGCTGAGATATGTGGCTCAAGTGCATCTTTGGCATAAGGCAGTGAAGGGAGTTCAAAAGACATAGTCAGTCTCCTAAAAGGTGGTTAGAATGGATCCACCGACGCCTAGGTGTCATGGTGTCGGTAACGCGTAGAGGGCGGTTATGACGACCGCGGCGCGAATTATAACGTAAAAGGCTAGGTCATAGGAGACAAGAACAATGGTCGAATTAAACTTTTTGGCGCGATGGTTCCACGTATTATTTGGGGTGGTGTGGATTGGAATGTTGTACTACTTCAACTTCGTGCAGATGGCATATTTTGCAGAAGCTGAGCCCAGCGCCAAATCGGATGCGATGAAAAAATTAGCGCCGCGTGCGCTGTGGTGGTTCCGATGGGGTGCTGCGGCAACCTTTGTGACCGGGTTAGCACTTCTTCATCTGGGTGGTTACTCGTTCACGTCGATGGCAGACCGACCACTGATTTGGCTTGGTATGCTTATGGGCACTTTGATGTTCTTGAATGTGTGGCTGATCATCTGGCCTAACCAGCAAATCGTATTGGGGATGAAAGAAGGCGACGGTGCCGCCGCTGGCGCAAAAGCGACCCTGGCGTCACGCACAAATACCTTGTTTTCTGGCCCGATGTTATTTGGTATGTTGGCGGCTTCACACTACGCAGTCGGAGCATCGCCACAAGCGTTTTATGTAGGCGCCGGTGTAGTACTGTTGCTCGAGATCAATGCGATTTTTGGTAAGCTGGGCGTTCTTAAGTCAACGGTGGGCGTCATTCATTCTAGTTTGGCTCTTACCCTTATTTTATGGGGCCTTGTTAGCTACCTCTAGAGGGTTTCTGCGCAGTCCTGCGCAGGGTATAATCGGGTTTTTGATTGGAATAGCCGCATGGCCGACGATTTTGAACCCCTAACCTCGATAGTTGCTGAGGTCGACGAAGATCGTCGACCTCAGCAACGTCCTCGGCGCCCGGCAGCCTCAGGTCTTGGTGCCCGAATCTTCACCGCCACGTTTGTTTTCGTTGCACTTGCCGTCGCCGTGGCAAGCGTTATCTGGTCATGGCAACTTCAGCAGCAGCTAGTGGAAGCTAGCCACATTATGGAGCGTCATAACGAACGGATTATGGAGCTCGAGGCAGCGCTTGCCGATACCGATGAAGGGTTGAGTCAGAACGCTGCGCAAATGGCGGTTCGTATCAAAGAGCTTTACTCCGAAGTCGATAAACTCTGGGCCAGCGCGTGGCGACGTAATAAGGCTGATATCGAAGCTTTACAAAAAGCGTCTACGAATCAAGATAAAGCCCTTAAGGCTTTAGTGACAGCGGATAAAACCGCGATCGACGAGCGAGCTCAAACCACAGCCATGCTGGATTTGCTGCGTAAAGATATGGCGGCATTAAAGTCGGTTGCCTCGGATTTGGAGCGGCTGACCGCGAATGCTTCAAGCAACCAGACCGCGCTTGAGCGCACCGCAGACAAAGTGAATAAGTTGACCCTGCAATTCGCTGCGCTATCTAAGCGGGTCGAGGGTAATGAAGAGTGGATTGGCTCGATTAACGCCTTCCGCCGTCAAGTAAATACAACACTCAGCGACCTACAGCGCGCGGTGCGTGAGTTGGAAGCACCAGCGACACCCTCTAGCCCCTAAATCGGAGACCCCATGACCGTTATTCGCCAAGACGACTTTATCGATAGCGTTGCCGACGCTCTTCAGTTTATTTCGTACTATCACCCCAAGGATTTTGTACAGGCCTTACATCAAGCTTACGAGCACGAATTAAACCCGGCTGCGAAAGATGCCATGGCGCAGATCTTGATTAACTCAAGATTGTGCGCGCAGGGTAAGCGACCAATCTGCCAGGATACCGGTATCGTTACCGTCTTTTTAAAAATTGGTATGAATGTGGTTTGGGATGCGACCATGTCGGTTGCTGATATGGTCAACGAGGGCGTGCGTCGCGCCTACACCCACCCCGACAACGTGTTGCGTGCCTCGATTCTCGAGGATCCAGCGGGTGCGCGCCGCAATACCAAAGACAACACGCCTGCCGTTATTCACATGGAGGTTGTGGCCGGCGATACCGTCGATGTTCAGGTGGCGGCAAAAGGTGGTGGCTCTGAAAACAAATCTAAGTTGGCGATGTTGAATCCGTCTGACAGTATCGTGGACTGGGTGGTAAAAACTGTACCGACCATGGGTGCAGGCTGGTGCCCACCGGGCATGTTGGGGATAGGTATTGGTGGCACTGCAGAGAAGGCCGCCGTCATGGCGAAAGAATCTCTGATGGACCCTATCGATATCCACGAATTGCGCAAACGAGGTCCATCGAATCGCGTCGAAGAACTGCGTTTGGAAATTATGGATGCGGTAAACCGTTTGGGTATCGGTGCCCAAGGTTTGGGCGGATTAACGACCGTGCTAGACGTTAAAATCAAAGACTACCCCACGCATGCTGCGTCTTTGCCTGTCGCCATGATTCCGAACTGCGCAGCGACTCGCCACGCACACTTTGTGCTAGACGGCTCGGGTCCTGCGCTGCAGACGCCCCCCGATCTGAATGATTGGCCTGATATTACTTGGGAAGTCGGTGATTCAGTTCGCCGCGTGAATCTGGATACGGTAACGCAAGAAGAGGCTGCTTCTTGGAAGCCCGGTGATACCCTTTTGCTGTCAGGCAAAATGTTGACCGGTCGTGATGCGGCGCACAAGAAAATGAAAGAATTAATTGAAAGCGGTGAAGGGTTACCCGACGGTGTGGACTTGAAAGGACGCTTTATCTATTACGTGGGTCCTGTTGACCCTGTGCGTGACGAAATTGTCGGTCCTGCGGGTCCAACGACGTCTACTCGCATGGATAAGTTTACCGACTTTATTCTCGAGGAGACTGGCTTGTTGGGCATGATCGGTAAAGCTGAGCGGGGCCCCGCCGGAATCGAAGCTATCAAGAAGCACAAGGCGGTTTATTTAATGGCGGTAGGTGGCGCGGCTTACCTGGTGTCTAAAGCGATCACCTCGTCACGTGTTGTCGCTTTTGAAGAGTTGGGCATGGAAGCTATTTACGAGTTTGAAGTCAAGGACATGCCCGTGAGCGTCGCGGTCGACGTAAATGGTGTATCGGTGCATCAAACTGGACCGCAGGAATGGCGAGCCAAAATCGAAGAGCAGGCACTCGAGCTTGTCTGATACCTTTTACTGGCACGATTACGAAACCTTCGGGGCGAGTCCTGCCAAGGACCGCCCTTGCCAGTTTGCCGGATTACGAACCGACGCGAATTTGAATGTTATAGGCGATCCACTTGTCGTTTATTCGCGTCCGACGCCCGACTACTTGCCCAACCCGATGGCGGTACTGGTCACCGGTATAACACCACAAGAAGCGCTGCAGAAAGGGCTGTCTGAGCGAGAGTTTATCACGCGAATTCATGCCGAATTAAGTCAGCCTTTGACTTGCGGGGTAGGTTACAACTCACTGCGTTTTGATGACGAAGTCACGCGTTACACCCTGTACCGAAATTTTTTTGATCCCTATGGCCGCGAGTATCAAGACGGCAATTCTCGTTGGGATTTGATTGATCTTGTGCGGGCGAGCTATGCGCTAAGACCTGAAGGGATCGAGTGGCCGATGTCTGACGACGGGTTTATGTCGGCAAAACTTGAGCGTTTAACAGCCGCAAATGGTATTGAGCATGCGGGTGCGCACGATGCCTTGGTAGACGTTAAAGCCACCATTGAATTGGCAAAGCTGATCAAAACCAAGCAGCCTAAACTGTTCGAGTATTACTTAGGTCTGCGTTTCAAACGCGCTGCCCAAGACCAGTTGGCGCTAGGTCAGTGGCGTCCAATATTGCACGTCTCTGGCATGTTCGGCGCGCGCCATGCCAACATCGGCTTGGTGGTGCCAGCCATTCAGCACCCGACCAATAAAAACGAGATTATTACCATCGACCTGAGTCAGTCGCCCGAGAAACTCTTGGATTATTCGGCGGATGAATTGCGTCAGCGCCTGTACACGCCGGCAGATCAACTCGACGGCGAGCGCCCTGCCTTAAAGTCGATTCACATCAATCGCGCGCCTTTTGTGGCACCGGCAAAAATGATGACCGATGAAGTGGCGGCCAGAGCGAATTTGGATTTGGTCGCCTTGCGCGAGAACATGAAAGCTCTGCAGGCGTTGATGAAAGAGCGGGGCAATGAATTGCTAGCGCTATTGCGCGATGTGTACGCTCACAAGCGTGTCGCGGAGCCGACTGACCCCGAGTGGGACTTGTATGGCGGGTTTCTGTCTGATGGTGATAGACGCTTGTGCGACCAAATTAAAAGCGCCTCCCCACAGATACTAGCTCGAAGCAGCTTCCCTTTTGAGGATCGTCGTTTGGGTGAATTGTTGTTTCGATATCGCGCGCGTAACTTTCCTGACACCCTATCCCTTGATGAAAAAATGCAGTGGCAAGAATATTGTTTTGAGCGTATAACGCGCGAAGATCAGGGCTTGATGCACATGGAGCGTTTGTTCGAGGAAATCGCTGTAATACGACAAGTTTCAGACGATGATCCACGAGCTATGCAGTTGATGGATGCATTAGAATCTTATTCGGACACATTGTTGGCGCTGGAATAGCGCTTTAAAGGAGTTTGTGTGAAGTTCGCCGGCAGTCATATTTTATCGGTGTCACAGTTTGAGCGCGCAGATGTAGAACACGTATTCACGGTGGCTGATCGTATGCGCCCATTCGCAGAGCGTGAACTCATGACCAAGGCCTTGGACGGCGCGATTCTGGGGGCGATGTTTTTTGAGCCATCGACCCGAACGCGAGTGAGCTTTGGTAGTGCCTTCAACTTGCTAGGTGGCGAAGTGCGTGAGACTACTGGGTTTGAGCACAGTGCCATTGCTAAAGGCGAATCGCTTTACGACACTGCTCGTGTGATCAGTGGCTACAGCGATGTCATTGCGATGCGTCACCCTGAATCGGGCTCGGTCAGTGAGTTTGCTGCGGCGAGTCGTGTGCCCGTCATAAATGGCGGGGACGGCAGTAACGAACATCCAAGCCAGGCCTTGCTGGATTTATACACCATTCGTAAAGAGCGCCAGGACCAAGGTGGTGGGGTCGATGGATTGCGAATAGCGCTGGTCGGCGATTTAAAATACGGGCGCACCGTACACTCGCTTTGTCAGTTGCTTTCGGTATTTAAAAACTTGCACATCGTCTTAGTGTCGCCCAAAGAATTGTGCATGCCCGAGACCATAATCGAGCACTTGCGTCAGGCAGGCCATACGGTAATCGAGTCGGATCAACTGGAAGCGTCGATTAGCCAGGTTGATATTGTGTATTCAACCAGATTGCAGGAAGAGCGTTTTAGTTCGACACAAGAGGCTGACCTGTACCGCGGGCGTTTCCGCTTGAATCAGGCGATTTACACCCAGAATTGTCAACCGAATACGGTGATTATGCACCCTCTACCACGCGACAGTCGTGCCAATGCTCGTGAGCTGGATGTGGATCTTAACGACAACCCGAATTTGGCGATCTTTCGCCAGACCGACAATGGTGTTCTGGTGCGCATGGCGTTATTTGCGCTGATTTTAGATGTTGTCGCTCTGGTGGAAAAAGAGGCGCGCCCCGTTCGATGGTTTACGGCAAGACGGTTTAAATGACTGATTTGCCCCAATACACCCGAGCGGATGTTGAGATACTAGAACAGGATTGGGTTTTTCGGGGTTATTTTGGCGTTCGTAGAGTCACGCTCCGGCATCGCAAGTTTGACGGGAGTTGGAGCGACGCTATTACCCGCGAACTATTTGAGCGCGGTGATGCCGTAGCGGTGTTGCCCTACGATGTGGTGCGGGACGAGCTCATTTTGATTGAGCAGTTTCGTCCGGGCGCTTTAGGTGACGGCCGCAGTCCATGGATGTTGGAACTCGTCGCGGGTGTGGTCGAGCCCGACGAGTCCGACAGCGAGGTGGCGCATCGAGAAGCTTTAGAAGAAGCGGGTTGCACTCTGGACAAAATCGAGCTGATAGCCACGTTTTACCCCAGTGCTGGTGCGTGCACGGAGCAAATTCGGTGTTTCGTGGGGCGGGTAGACAGTGCTCCTGAGAGGGGGGTCTTTGGTTTGGATGAAGAACATGAGGACATCAAGGTCCATCGAGTTTCTTGTGAGCAGGCCTTTGCCATGCTCCGCGACAATAAAGTGAATAACGGGCATACCTTAATTGCACTGCAGTGGTTGGCCCTGAATCATCAAGCCCTGCGTGAACGGTGGCTGTGAGTATGGATGACTCTCGCTCTGTTGTATCGAGCAGACCCTCAAAAGGCGGTTTGCTAGGTTCCAGCGCGATCGTTGCCAGCATGACCTTTTTGTCGCGCATTCTGGGACTTATTCGAGATGTAGTACTCGCTGGCTTTATCGGTGCCACGGCCAACGCCGATGCGTTTTTTGTGGCGTTCAAAATTCCCAATTTTTTGCGTCGTCTATTCGCTGAGGGTGCCTTTGCGCAGGCCTTCATTCCAGTGCTTGCTGATTATCGAGCCTCCGGTGACGAGCAGGCCATACAGCAATTTATCAATAAAGTCACCGGCATGCTCGGCGGCGTGCTAATTGCCGTTACTGCCTTCATGATGGTGGCTGCCCCGGTTGTCACTGCCATTTTTGCGCCTGGATTTGTGGGCGATAGCGCTAAGTTTACGCTGACCGCTGAGATGCTGCGCATTACCTTTCCCTATTTGTTGTTTATCTCCTTGACAGGCGTTGCAGGCGCGATTCTTAACTCTTACGGTTATTTTGCGGTGCCCGCCGTGACACCTGTGTTATTAAATATTTGCTTGATTGGAGCAGCCTTGGTTGCAGCCCCCTGGTTCGAGCCACCCATTATGGCTTTGGCCTGGGGGGTGTTTGCAGCGGGTGCTTGTCAGTTAACGTTGCAGCTGCCATTTTTAAGTCGAATTCAACGCTTGCCCAAACCGGTTTGGGATCGCAAAGATGAGGGCGTCCGCCGAGTACTGTGGCTGATGGTGCCCGCGCTATTTGGCGTTTCGGTCAGTCAAATTAATTTACTGCTTGATACGGTATTGGCGTCGCTGTTACCCAGTGGGTCGGTATCTTGGTTGTATTACTCCGACCGCCTGACTGAGCTGCCCCTGGGTGTTTTTGGTATCGCGATTGCCACGGTGATTTTGCCAAACCTCTCCGACTTGAAAGCCCAACAAAATAGCGAGCAGGCAAAGCGAGTGCTCGACTGGGCTGTACGTATGGTGGTACTCATCGCCTTACCTGCGACGGTGGCTTTGTGGATTTTGAGTGAGCCCATATTGATTACGTTGTTTCAGTATGGCGCTATGCAAGAGCATGACATCGCAATGGCTACCCTGAGTATGCGAGCCTATGCTCTGGGGTTATTGGCCTTTATGCTGATTAAAGTCTTGGCTCCTGGTTTCTATGCCCAAAAAGATACGAAAACGCCGGTTAAAATTGGTGTCATCGCCATGGTCAGTAACATGGTGCTGAATGTCGCGTTTGTGTTCCCTTTGATGCATTGGTATGACGTGGGCCATGTGGGGTTGGCTTTGGCTACATCCTGCTCCGCCTTTATCAATGCGGGTCTATTGATGCGTGGCCTGCGAGCGCGAGATTTACTGACTTGGCAAGCAGGTTGGGTTAAGTTTTTGGTGACTCTGATCTTAGCTTTGGTCCTCATGAGCGCCGTTTTACTGCTGATACCACCACTGATGCAAGATTTTGCGGGGTTGCCGTGGTGGCGTCGATCTGTTCAGCTTGCAGGGCTTGTTGTCGCAGGCGCTTTGTCTTTTGGGATTGTGGCGTATTTTGGCGGTATTCGCCTGGCTCAATTACGGTCGCCGAGCTTATAAAAAGGCATCATCGGGTTAGGCTGATTAGCGCTAATTGGTTATACTGTGGCGCTTTCTGGTAGGCAAAAGTCAACACATGGAGCTAATCCGCGGATTACACAACTTACGCGCTAGGCATCGGGGCTGCGTAGCCACCGTGGGTGCGTTTGATGGTGTGCATCGCGGACACCAGTGGGTGTTGAAACATCTGGTCGAACGCGCGCAAGAGCGCGATCTTCCAACCACCGTGGTTTTGTTTGAACCCTTGCCGAAAGAGTATATTCGACCACTGGAAGCGCCCGCGCGAATCATGAATTTTAGAGAGAAAACCGAAGCGCTGGCCGAATGTGGTATTGATCGTGTGCTGCGGATTCACTTTAACGCCACGGTTCAGCAAATGACAGCTGAGAGCTTCATTCACGATGTGTTTTATGAAGGTATTGGCGCGAAATACGTTGTACTGGGCGATGATTTTAGATTCGGTAATGACCGTCAAGGGGATGCCGAACTGATGACACGCCGAGGTCAGCGCTATGGGTTTGATTGCGCTGCGACCCCGACATTTGAATTCGAGGGAGACCGTATCAGTAGCACTCGAATCCGCGAAGTTCTGGCGGAAGGCGCTTTTGATGAAGCGGAACGACTTTTGGGTCGGCGCTTTGCGATGTCGGGACGAGTGGTTTACGGAAAGCAATTGGGTCGGCAGCTAGGGTTTCCCACGGCAAACATACGCTTACACCGGTTGCGAGCACCGGTTAACGGTGTGTTTTCTGTACACGTAGATGGTCCTGGTTTTACGGGTGCTCCCGCTATTGCAAATGTCGGTACTCGACCGACCATTGACGATTCGATAGAAGCAAATTTAGAAGTCCATCTTATCGACAGAAATATCGATCTTTATGGCAAGCAAATACGGGTGACGTTTCAGCATAAAGTCCGAGACGAAATGAAGTTTGACGGTATCCACCAATTAAAAGAACGGGTCCTTGCGGATATCGCCGATACGCGCCGCTGGTTCCAAGAGCAAGAGCAGTAAGAGATTATTATGACCGACTATAAAGCTAGCCTTAACCTGCCACATACTGACTTTCCGATGAAAGCGGGTTTAGCTCAGCGTGAGCCTGAACGTCTAAAAGCATGGCAACAGCAAGGCTTATACCAAAAAATCCGTGAGCACTCGGCAGGGCGCCCCAAATTTATTTTGCACGACGGCCCTCCTTACGCCAACGGCGAGTTACACCTCGGGCATTCGGTCAACAAAATCTTGAAAGACATGATTGTTAAGTCTCGACAGTTGGCTGGTTTTGATGCCCCTTATGTGCCCGGCTGGGATTGTCACGGACTCCCCATCGAGCTAAATGTCGAGAAGAAGGTGGGCAAGCCTGGTCAAAAGATTAGCGCCTCAGAGTTTCGGCAAAAATGCCGCGATTACGCTAAGGGGCAGATCGATGGACAGCGAGAAGACTTTAAACGCTTGGGTGTTGTGGGCGACTGGGATAACCCCTATCTCACCATGAACCCCAAGTTCGAAGCGAACATCATTCGCACCTTGGCTAAATTGATCGATCGGGGACATCTCCTCAAAGGCTATAAGCCGGTACATTGGTGTTTGGATTGTGCATCTGCGCTAGCCGAAGCCGAGGTTGAGTACGCTGACAAAGAATCGCCAGCCATTGACGTCGCATTTGCAGCGGTTGCGGCAACAGAGGTGGCCGCGGCTTTTGGTGTTAGCGAGCTCGACAGTGTTGCCTTGGTCATTTGGACAACTACGCCTTGGACTCTACCAGCGAACCAGGCGGTCTGCTTGAACGGTGATTTAGACTATAACTTGGTGCAAACCCAGCGTGGTGCCTTTGTGTTGGCTGAGGCTCTGGTCGAGAGCTGCATGAAACGCTTTGGTATTGAGGAATACACTATTGCCGGCACGGTTAAGGGAGCACGGTTAGAGAATATAGTACTGGCACATCCTTTTGCTGCTCGCAATGTCCCTGTGATTTTGGGTGACCATGTGACAACCGAAGCCGGTACGGGATGTGTGCATACTGCTCCCGCTCACGGTCAAGACGACTATCAGGTCGGCTTGAAGTACGAGTTGCCGACGGAAAATCCAGTAATGAGTAACGGTGTATTTACGCCTGAAACCCCGCTAGTCGGTGGTATGTACGTGACCAAGGCGAACGGAGTTATTATCGAGGCGTTGCAAGCTTCGGGTACTTTAATGGCCCATAAAGCGTTCATGCATTCCTATCCGCATTGTTGGCGTCACAAGACCCCCATTATCTTCCGAGCGACGCCTCAATGGTTTGTCAGTATGAGCCAGCAAGGCTTATTGACCGATGCTAAAGCGGCGGCTGATGGTGTGAGTTGGGTGCCAGATTGGGGTAAAGCGCGTATTGATGCGATGTTGGCGGACCGTCCGGATTGGTGTATTTCACGCCAAAGGACTTGGGGTGCGCCTATCGCCTTGTTTGTTCACAAAGAGACAGGAGAGCTGCATCCGAACACTCAAGATCTGATGGAAACTGTGGCTCTCGCGGTGGAAGAGGGCGGTATTGATGCGTGGTTTGATATGGCGCCAGAAGCACTTTTGGGTGCAGATGCAGAATTTTATGACAAGGTGACCGATACGCTCGATGTTTGGTTTGATTCAGGGGTCACTCACGCGTGCGTACTGCGCGAACGAGAGGAATTACAAGCCCCTGCTGATTTATACTTAGAAGGATCCGATCAGCATCGTGGCTGGTTCCAATCCAGTTTGCTGACGGGCGTTGGCGCCTATGGTATGGCGCCCTACAAAGCTGTTCTGACTCATGGGTTTACGGTAGATGACCAGGGGCGCAAGATGTCCAAATCCTTGGGAAATATCCTATCGATCAAAGAGGCCAGTAATAAATGGGGCGCAGATATCTTGCGCTTGTGGGTGGCAGCCACTGATTATCGTGGCGAGGTGGCCTTTGGTGATGAGATCTTCAATCGCACGTCGGATGCTTATCGCCGTATTCGTAACACGGCACGATTCTTATTGGCTAACTTAGTTGGATTCGAGCCTGATCAAGATCAGTTGCCGCAGAGCGACATGCTGCCTTTGGATCGATGGATGGTTTATCGAGCCGCGCAATTACAAGGTGAAATCGCAGCGGCATTCGATACTTATCAGTTCCACTTGGTCTATCAGAAAGTACACCACTTTTGCTCGGTAGAGTTGGGTGGTTTTTACTTGGATATCATCAAAGATCGCCAGTACACCACCCAAAGTGATAGCCAGGCAAGACGATCTGCGCAAACGGCTTTGTATCACATTATTCACGCGTTGGTCCGTTGGATTGCCCCTATCTTGAGCTTCACGGCCGACGAGATATGGGAGCATATTCCCGGTGAAAAGTCTGAATCGGTGTTCTGTGAGCTGTGGTATGACGCGCTTGCGACCGTGCAGCCCGATGACCAGTTAAATGACGCCTACTGGCAGCAGCTTGTAGAAGTGAGGCGGGCTGTCAATGGTGCACTCGAAGCAGCGCGTTCTGATGGCTTAATCAAAGGTGGTTTGGACGCAGAGGTTTTTCTGTACGCAAATGAGCAGCTGGCCCCAGCATTGAATGCGTTAAAAGATGAGTTACGTTTTGTGCTCATAACTTCAGGTGCACGGGTACACGCTCTAGCACAAGCGCCAGATGCCGCGAGAGAAACCGATCTTGAGGGTTTGAAGGTTGAGGTGCTGCGCTCTGACAGCGAGAAATGTGAGCGGTGTTGGCATCGCCGTGAAGACGTGGGGCAGCACGAACATCACCCTACGCTATGCGGTCGATGTGTTGAAAATATCGATGGTTCTGGTGAAGTACGTCATTATGCCTAGGATGAACCGCCTAGCCCTGTGGTTCGCCGTTGCGCTAGCGTTAGTCGTTGTCGATCAGGCCACTAAAGCCTGGGCCTCCGCTGCATTGGTTTACGCCGAGCCGAATGAAGTATTTTCGTGGCTAAATATTACGCTGCACCATAATGAAGGTGCAGCGTTCTCGTTCTTAAGTGATGCTGGCGGGTGGCAGCGATACTTTTTTACCGGCATTGCGGTGGGTGTTAGCATTATTATCACGGTCTGGATGACACGCCTGAAACCCGAAGAATACTTTTTGGGATGGGCTCTAGCATTGGTTTTAAGTGGGGCAGTAGGTAATGTCATCGACCGCATTTTGTTGGGATACGTCGTCGATTTTATCTCGGTTCATTGGCAGCATTGGTATTTTCCCACCTTTAACATTGCTGATAGTTGTATCACTCTAGGCGCCATTGGCCTATTGGTGGATGGTTTCAAAAGCCCCTCCAAATCTTAACAGGGAGTTATAAGATCACATGGATGAACTCAGCATTGGTCCCGGTACTCGCGTCAGCCTAAATTTTGCGTTAACGCTTGAAGACGGCAGCGAAATCGACAATAACTTCGGGTCTGACCCCGTGTCGTTTGTATTTGGTGATGGCAATGTGCTCGCGGGCTTTGAGCAGAAGCTCGTCGGTTTGGTAGCTGGCGATACCAAAGAAATAGCCGTTAACCCGGAAGACGGCTTTGGCCAGCCTAATCCGAATAATATACAAGAAGTGAAGCGCTCATCGTTTGGTCCTGAGGAGTTGAGTTTGGGGTTGGTGTGTAGCTTTGCAGATGCCGAGGGTGGAGAATTGCCCGGTGTCATTGTTGGCCTGGACGAGCAAACCGTTACGGTCGATTTTAATCACCCTCTGGCGGGACGAACGGTGATCTTTAAAGTCGCAATTCATTCGGTGGCAGTCGAAGAGGTGCACTAATGAAAGTAGTACTTGCCAATCCCAGAGGGTTTTGCGCGGGTGTAGATCGCGCTATCGATATCGTCAACCGAGCTCTGGATTTACTGGGGGCACCCATTTTTGTGCGTCATGAGGTGGTTCATAACAAAGTTGTCGTGGATGATTTGCGCAGTAAAGGTGCGGTGTTTGTTGAAGAGCTAGATGAAGTGCCGGAGGGCGCCACCGTGATTTTCTCGGCGCACGGCGTATCGCAGGCGGTCAGGTCTGAAGCTGAGCGCAGAGGACTAAAAGTGTTTGACGCGACCTGCCCTTTGGTGACCAAAGTGCATATGGAAGTTACCCTGCATAGCCGCGACGGGGATGAATGCATCTTGATCGGTCACAAGGGGCATCCCGAGGTGGATGGGACGATGGGGCAGTACGATGCCTCAAATGGCGGCGCCATGTATTTGGTCGAGGACGAGGATGACGTTGCGAAATTGCAGGTAAAAAACGCCGAGCGTTTGTCCTACGTCACACAAACCACCTTGTCTGTTGACGATACTGCGCGCGTCATCGATGCGTTACGAGCTCGATTCCCAAGCATTAAGGGCCCGCGAAAAGACGACATTTGTTACGCGACACAAAACCGACAGGATGCCGTCAAGGCCTTAGCCGAGCAAGCTGATTGTATTTTAGTGGTCGGATCGCCGAACAGTTCTAATTCTAATCGTTTACGTGAACTCGCTGTTCGAATGGGAACGCCAGCCTATTTGATTGATGGGCCAGAGGATCTTCAGCGCGATTGGTTTGAAACCTGCCAAACGGTTGGTATTACCGCAGGGGCTTCTGCACCCGAACATTTGGTTCAGGCCGTGGCAGCTGCTATGCAAGAATGGGGCGGTGAGCGGGCAGTGGAATTAGATGGGCGTAGAGAAACCATCACCTTCAGTTTGCCTAAAGAGCTTCGGATTCCAGTAACAAACTTGATTTAGGCATCTTTTGGTCGCGTTTTAGGCGATAGGCGTGCAAAAAGTTTCCAGCACAAATCAGTGACTGCATGCTCCGAGTTTTACTCGGAGCTCTTATGCGACAAACCGGCTTAACGTTGATCGAAATCCTAATTACCTTGGCAATTTTGTCGCTCTTGTTAGGAATTATGCCCCCTTTAATGTCGGATTGGGTCGCTAAAATTCAGACGCATGCGACAGTCCGTTCTTTTTCCCACCATTTACATTGGGCCCGAGTCGAAGCTGTTGCTCGTTATGCCGTTGTTGGAATTTGCCCACTTGATCCAGCCAATCTCTCGCACTGTGGTGACTCTTATTCACAGGGATGGCTAATTTTTCACGATGCAAACCATAACCGTCGGTATGGAAAGGGCGACGTTGTGCTTAAGGTGAAGCGGCTGAACAATTCGAGTGTAGAGTTCAAAAATCGGACGGGGTCTCACTTGGTGAATCGCACAATATGGTTTAGGGGCAACGGTATTTCTGGTTCGGCAATGACCTTGGTGGCTTGTAAGAATGAGTTGCCCAAGCGGGCAGCAGGGCTCGTACTGAACAATATTGGGCGTATCAGTGTTCGCGGTCATTTTAGCGCTTGCGGTAATCATGGGCGGTATGGTGCTAAATGAACGGTCGGCGTAAACTGTCCAACATGATTAATAAATTTTCATATTTCGGACTTAGAGCGGGATCGTCAGGGCTCACCGTGATTGAGCTTATGATCACCTTAGCGGTCTTTGCGATTATGGCGTCCCTGGCGGCACCACCGATGCAAAACTTGATCACTAACTATCGCGAACGCACTGCGATCAATCAGCTGACGGGTTATATGCGCTTAGCGCGCTCAGAGGCTATTACGCGCTCAGCTTACGTGAGCCTGTGTGGGTCGAGTGATGGTAAACGCTGTGATGGCGATTTGAAAGAAGGTTGGCTGGTGTTTCAAGATGCTAATGGCGACGGTTTGTATCAAAGCGCCAGTGATACTCTGATTCGAAGTGGTAGCCTCGGCATGGGGGAGCGATACTTCACTGACGCTAATGGCACCGCGACGGCAAGCCCATTAATTTATAGTCGCGATGGGTCAAGGCGGGGTGGCGAAATCCAGTGGTTATTTTGCTTCTCTGCCGATGCCAAGCATCAGCGGCAACTCTCTGTGAATGCCGCTGGCTACTTAAAAGTTGAGAAAGTCGCGGTGCTGGGGTGTAACTAGGCTTATGAACACCGTGCGCACTCACAGAATAACGGGCGTGGCCTTGATCGAAATTTTAATTTCGCTGTTGATTTTGTCTGTGGGCGTCATCGGATTATCTAATGTGCAGATCAATGCCAAACGCGTCGCTCAAGAAGCGTTGCAGCGCACTAAGGCGGCATCGCTTGCGTCTGACATGCTGGAGCGAATTCGCGCTAATCCTAAGGGGTTTGCGAACTATAATGGAGCTGAGGTTGGGCGCTCGAGTGCTGCCACTGAACCCGCCGACTGTCGTTTAGTCGCATGTGCTCCAGAGGATGTTGCTACACGAGATTTGTGGGAATGGGAGCAGGCACTAGACGGCGCTGATGAAACCCGTATGGCCGATGACCAGACGCGTCAGGTCGGTGGCTTATATCTTCCTTATGGTTGCGTGGTTACCGATTTTGGTGGGCAAGCAGGTCGAGTTCAGGTCACCATTGCTTGGGAAGGTTTTCGAGATTTGGGATACACCGGCGCAAATACCTGTGGTGCAATCTTGGGGTTAAAGCGCCAGTTATTGTCATTTGAGAGTTTCGTGGCAGGTACGCGGTAATGACGCATAAGATGGGCAGTAACCATGGTTTAACGCTGGTCGAGCTGATGGTATCGCTCGCTATTGGGGCGGCCCTAATGCTGGCCGGAGCCACCTTATTTTTGAATTCGCGACAATCTTACGTGCAAGATGAGCAAGCTGCATACGTTCAAGAGGTGGGGCGCTACAGTTTGCGTTTTTTAAGTCGAGAGCTTGGACTGGCTGGATTTGTCGGCGGCGTGCAGCAACCCGAACTCATCGAAGTCGAGCAAACCCTATTAAATGGTGCTGAACTGACCCCAAGTAGCAATTGTTATCACTTTTTACTGAATGTCGCAGAGGGCTTATCGCACTTTAACAATGTGACGGAACAAGGGTTAGAGACTGAGGGTAACGGTTCTGTTACTGGACGGTCATTGCCCACCGATTGCTTCTCGGACAGCGAGACCCTCATGCGAGATAGTGATGTGATTGTCGTCCGGCGGGTCAAAGACAGTCCGACAGTGATTCAGGGCGCGGAACAAGCATCTGTGAATGCGACAGCGACGTATTTATCGGTTGTTCGGTACAACGAAATGTTCGCCTTGAATACTGGCACCGCCTCAAATTTGGCCAATGATGAAGCGAGTGCCGACATCTGGGCCGAGACTGACCTATGGGAATACATGCCTCAGTTGCTTTATGTGAGAGTTCGGAATTCTGAGCGGTGCGCCAACGACACTTTCGAAACGGTCGAGTTGTGTCGACTTCGTCTCAATCAATCGGGTTCAGGTTTGGCGCCAACCCAATGTTTGGTGGAAGGTGTGGAACGCATGAATTTGGTGTATGGCTTAGACACCGATGATGATCTGGTTGTCGATACGTTTACAGAACAACCCACGCCCGCGCAGTTAAAAAATGCCATTAGTACGCGTCTAACGGTGCTAGCAAGGTCAGATCAGACGGATTCCCGCTATATTGACGATAAAAGTTATGAGCTGGGGAGCGTGACCTTCACGCCATCTGCGGATGATAATTCGTGTAACGACCGAATCCGGCGCTCGATGTTCGGATCGACCGTGTTGCTTCGGAACATGGATGCGGTGGGATTATGAACAAAAACAAGCCTAACCATAATATTAGACGTGGCCCAGAAAAACCGAGGTCTCAGCGAGGTGCGGTGCTAATCGTCTCGATGATTTTATTGCTTCTATTGGGATTGTTAGCAACGACGGTGTCAGAGAATAGCTTGTTGCAGGTCCAAATGTCAGGCAACGATGAAGCGAAACTTGCGTCGACCCATGAAGCGTTGGCGATTGTTGAAGCGATTGTCGAGAACTCCGGTTCAGCGCCCGTGTTGGGAGATATAGGATATACCGTTTGTCCTGTCTCTGACGCGCTAAGCCCTGCGAATATTGCCTGCAACGAAAGCACCATCGATTTGAGCGATTTGGGCGTTGTGCCTGACGACGCCAGCGTGAGCTACTACGTCCGCCGCGTAGGCCCAGAAGAGGTGCCCTTGCCGTTTGTGGATGCGACACGCGCAGGCAGCGCCGCTCGGTTTAAGCTGGCCAGACACGAAATTGTTGTCGATATCGACCGCACGGCCACTAACCGTGGACGCACACAGTTAGTGCAAGGTTTGATACGAGTCCTTCCCGAAGCTGGCGAGGTCATAATTGATGAATAGATTACACTGGTTCATGCGCCAGCTTTGCGCTTTTGTCGGTTTGGGGCTTGCGGTTAACGTATCGGCCGACGATGTCGAGATCTACTACTCCGCGTTCGGTGGCTCTGCCAAGCCCATGGTGATGCTAACCCTGGATCTTCGTTCTAACTTAGGCTCTACCGAGTGCTCATCTGCAGCCAGCGCCAGCTGTGCTGGAAATCTGGGTGATGAGCTGTATCAGCAGTTAGATTTAATGACGCGAAATTCCGATGGCTCGTTTACAGAGGGCGGCGACGGTATCGTCGATTTGACGCATTTTGCGATGTTGCCTGACTTGACCAGTCAATGGTTGTCTATGGGATTGCGCGTGAGTCTTTTTGATGTCTTACGTGCAGCTATTCGCGTTGTTCTGACTAGCGATGTCGTAACAGACAGCGGTATTCGAATTGGTTTAATGGTTTCACATGACGATACCTGTACCGGCAACGGTGCCTCGGGTCCCGACGAAATCCCCGCGGGCACGGGGCCCGGTTGCAGTAATGGCGCCTATGTATTAAAGGGCTTCTTCGATGTGACCGACACAACCGAGCGCGATGATTTCTTCGCACGATTGGGTCGCATTCCACAACCCAGTTCGAGTTTCGGAAGCAAGGGGACTTGGTCTGGTCATCCCTATCAGCTTAAAGAAATTTACTTCGAGTTTTATCGCTACATCACGGGTCAAAGCGTGTACAACGGCTACCTGAGTTACGATGATTTTAACAGTGGTGATGCTCGCAGTCCCATGGGCGCGGCGAGCAATGACATAGCAGAGCCTTGGAATACTCTCTTGGCGCCAGATACCGGTGCTTGGTCTGCTGTCGGTGGTGCTTCGACGCTGGATTACCAGTCCCCTTTCGAGCAGGGTAGTTCGGATGATTGGGCATGCTCGAGAGTGTTCATGGTCAATACCTTATTTGGGACAACGACGGCAGGCGATGATTCTGACGATGCCATCACAGCTTTGCGACCCTTGGGGCTTGGATTATCCGATGCTCGGGACGAAACTGACATCATTGCGGCTCTCAAGGCTATTGATGTTGCTCCCAATGCCGGTGAAGACTACTCGGGTACACTGCCTGTGGTGGAGGGTGATCAGTCGGTTACCTCATATTTTATCTCGGATACTACCAATCGGACGCAGGATGAGTGGGCTCGCGCTGGGGGTACTGACAACGCGCTGTCACTAGGATCTGGCGCCGATATTACTGCCGCTTTTGCCGCGATTTTTAATTCTATTATCACTGAAAGCTCGACATTGGTCGCCGCCTCGGTTCCCGTGAACGTGTTCAATCGCGCAGAAACTTACGACAATGTATTTTTGGCGCTGTTTCAGGTCGAGGAAGGCGCGCGTTGGCCGGGGAACATCAAGAAATTGAAAATTGGACGTCGGAGCACGACCAATGCCAATGGTGACGCTGTTCTTGTGCCCGAAATTCAAGATGTGAACAGTCAGCGAGCCTTTGATGCCACTGACGGGCGTATTGTGAATTCGGCCCTCACTTACTGGACCGACGCTAGCTTGGCTGATGTCGTCACCGCTGATCCAGACTTGGATGAAATATCTGGCCGCGATGGTCACTCGGTAAAGCGAGGTGGCGCCGGGCAGCAGTTGCCTGGGACTTCGTTTAACGAGTGCACCCCTGCACCGACGAATAGTTTAGGCGCAGAATGCACGCGAAATTTGTACGTTCAGAACCCCTCCGATACGTCTGAATTGGTCGACCTGGATACCAGTCTCGCGAGTGGTTTGGCCTCGGCACTGTTAACGCATAGCTCTGGTCAATTTGCCGGTTCTGAAACTCAAGTGGCAATGGATATGATCGCTTGGATGCGAGGGTTGACGGATCTCGATGCTCAGTTGTCAGACACGGAAGAACCCAGAGAGTGGTTGATGGGTGACGTATTGCACTCTAAGCCCTTACCTATGAATTACGGTGATTCTGACGGAGCGGGTGGTGGTTATAGTTTGGCAAATCCAAATATCAGACTGTTCTTTGGTAGTAACGACGGGTGGTTGCGTCAGGTGAAAAACACTGAGGCTAACGGTACCCAATCGGGTCATGAAGTTTGGGCCTTTATGCCACAAGAGGTATTGGCAGCGCAGTATTACTTGGCCAGCAATACGCAGCCCGCACCGGGTTATCACCCCTACGGAGTAGATGCGGAAGTCAGCTCATTGTTAATTGATCGCAATCGTGATGGCAGTATTCAAGGGGGCATCAACGATGGTAATTTAGCGGGGGAGGGTGACAAGGCCATTATCTTTTTTGGTTTGCGACGAGGCGGTAAGGCGGTCTACGCCTTGGATGTTAGCGACCCCGACGCAGCTCCTCACCTTATGTGGTCGATAACCCCTGACACTGCCGGCTTTGAACGCATGGGTCTGACGTTTTCAAAACCCCTTGTGACCCAAGTGCGCATGGCGGGTCGCTTGCGCCCAGTGCTTATTTTTGGCGCTGGCTATCATGGCGGGTGGTCAGCTGATTATCAGTCTCGTATTGGTAAAGACGTTCGAAATAGTAGGACCACCGATGACATCGGCAACGATGTTTACGTGGTCGATGCTCAGACCGGCGCTCTGCTTTGGTCTGCTAGCCGTTCGGTCAGTATTGAGCACAGTGTTGCCTCGAATGTCACCGTTGCCGACGTCGATCTAAACGGCGTGACGGACATTGCCTACGTTGGCGATACAGGCGGTAACGTATGGCGCTTGGATTTCCCTGAGGACGGCACCGCGTGGAGTGCAAGTTTGTTGGCGGAGCTTGGTGGTGCCGGCGCGTCGGATCGACGTTTCTTTCACGCGCCAGACGTCGTTTTCGCCAAAGAAGATATCACTGGAGTGGATGCCGAGGGGGCGACAGTCGAAAGCAGTCGTTCCTATATTGGCGTGGTGATCAGTAGCGGAGATCGAGCCAATCCCAGAGGTGCAGCGGTAAATGATTTTGTCTACATGATTAAAGATACGCTCGTAAGCTCGGGCGACGGCGATTCGCGAAGCGATAGTGTCACTCATGAGGATTTGCTGGATATCACGGCAATTTGCGGCGCTCTGGAAGATGCCGATTGTGAGCCGGGTGATTTACCTTATGGGTGGAAGCTGTCTTTAGGCCAGTTGGGTGAAAAAGGCTTGGCGAGCCCTATAACAGCAGAGGGCGTCAGTTTTTTTACGACGTATCTTCCCGAGGGCGAGTCAGTTGAGGGACAGTGTGCTCCCGGGGTCGGCAGTGGGCGTTTGTACGCGGTTGCGTTCGCCAATGGGTCACCGGTGCTAAATCTGCAGGGTGATTCTGAAACGATTACTCTGAATGATCGTTACACGATACTCGATTCACCAGGTATACCCGCGGGTATTACCCCCATCGCCGTTGAGGGTCGCTACGGTATTTTGGTGCCTGGTGGGGATATCAGAGACTTAGAGGGCCGTTTTTTATGGCGAGCTTACTTCCGGGAGCTAGGATTAGATGATTTGTAATCAAGGCTTTAGAGCGCGTACAGCGCGGTCATCGCAAATTTCTGGATTTTCGTTGATTGAACTAATGATGGTTATTGTGATCGTTGGGATCTTGGCGACCATTGCCGTGCCGAGTTATCAAAGCTCTGTACTTCGAAGTCATCGTCTGATTGCTCAGGGGATTTTGACCGACACAGCGGCGCGTCAAGCCCAATATTTCGTTAACAATAAAGCGTACGCGATGACTCTAGAGGAGCTTGGACTGCCAGATCCCTTTTATGTGAATGCTAACGCTGATACGAGTGCTGAAGCCGATGCCATTTACCAGATCGTTTTGGTGGCTGACAGCGCTCAATGGGATGGTTTTGAGGCGAAGCCACTAAATTCGCAGGTTAACGACACCTCATGTGCGACCTTGAGTTTAAGTCGAACCGGTGCGAAGATCGCAAGCGGAACGGATCCTTCCCGATGCTGGTAGAGATGGGTGCACTCTCTGGCTGAATTGCCTATACTCGCGTTCTTTTAGCGGCGAGGCGTTTAGCGGTGACAGAAGCGATGCAATTGGTGTTGGCTCAGTGCAATACCCATGTGGGCGATTTTGAAGGTAATCTCGCGCTGTGCAAAAGCATCGTAGAGCGCGCGCAGAGCGAGTTTTCTCGCCCCGTTATTGTTTTTCCAGAGCTCACGCTGACGGGATACCCACCTGAAGACTTGTTGTTGCGCCCAAGTATTGAGCCGCGTGTTCAGGTCGCGCTCAGCCAGCTGTGCGACGTGGTGACGACAGCCTATGTTATCGTTGGTTATCCGCGTCGTATTGACGGTGTGTTATACAACGCCGCTGGCGTAATTCACCAGGGAGCCTTAATTGGCGAGTATCACAAATGGTGCTTGCCAAACTATCAAGTATTTGATGAGAAGCGGTATTTTGAGCCTGGCACAGAGCCCTGTGTGGTAGCGATTCACGGGGTGCAGGTGGGTCTGAGTATTTGCGAGGATATCTGGGCACCAGAGCCAGCCTTAGCGGCTAAGACTGCCGGCGCAGAACTCATCCTTAATTTGAATGCGTCCCCCTTCCATCGCTGCAAGCAGAACGAACGTTTGAGTATTGTCGCTGAACGCGTGGCCGAAACGGGTATTCCTGTTGTGTATGTCAACCAAGTGGGAGGACAAGACGAGCTCGTTTTTGACGGCGGCTCTTTTGTGATGAATTCGCAAGGTCAGGTGATTAAGCAGCTACCTAGGTTTGATGATGCCTGTGAGATGGTGACATACCCTTTTGGGCCTGCAGACGTCTCAGAGCAAGCGGTGACGGATCAACTGGCGGGTTTTGCGCTCACCGACTTGCAAGAAGTCTGGCAAGCACTGGTTGTGGGCGTTCGCGACTACGTCAACAAAAATGGATTTCCCGGCGTGGTGCTGGGTTTGTCTGGCGGTGTCGATTCAGCGTTGACGCTCGCGGTTGCTGAAGCTGCGTTGGGCGCGGATCGCGTACAGGCCGTAATGATGCCGTTTAAGTATACGTCTCAGATGAGTTTAGAGGATGCAGCTGAGCAGGCCAATCGTATGGGGGTGAACTACTCGGTCATCCCCATCGAGCCAATCTATAATGCCTTTATGAGCGCCCTAGAAGAAGAATTCGAGGGTCGAAAGCCTGATACGACGGAAGAAAACCTGCAGGCTCGCGCACGCGGCGTGGTCTTAATGTCTATTTCGAACAAGACCGGCAAACTGGTGCTTACCACGGGCAACAAAAGCGAAATAGCAGTAGGTTATTCGACTTTGTACGGTGATATGGCGGGTGGCTTTGATGTGCTAAAAGATGTGCCCAAAACCTTGGTGTTTGCCTTGTGTTGGTATCGAAACAGCTTGGGTCCCTGCATTCCCGAGCGAGTCATAACGAGACCACCCTCTGCGGAATTGGCGCCTGACCAGAAAGATGAAGATTCCCTGCCACCCTATGAGGTACTCGATCAGATTATCGATTTGTATGTAGAGCAAGATTGCAGCGCGCAAAATATCATCGATAAAGGTTTTGCCGAGGCCGATGTGCATCGGGCCGTACGGTTAATCGATTTGAACGAGTACAAGCGACGGCAGGCGCCGATTGGCGTGCGTTTAACTCGGCGGGGTTTTGGACGCGACCGACGTTACCCGATCACGTCTAAATGGAAGCCAGGCGTATAACCTCGCTATCGATCCTCAGGGTTCGTAGTTGAACTGAGGCGGTTGTGGCGGATCGAATAAGCCTAGGCTAACTTTATTAATCCACGATTGGTCAGCCTCATCGACCTGAGCGACGTCGAACTCACCGCTGTCCGATAGGCTGGGGTGGTCAGGGTAATTGACCTTTAGGGTATCAATTGACGTTTGCGCTAACTCAGGCATATCTAGCAGTAAGTAACCATGTGCCATAACGGCGAGCGCATCAGCCATTGCTGTGCTGCCTTGGTAATTTTCAATCACATAGCGCCCACGGTTTACCGCGGCTAAATAGGCACCGCGGCGGAAGTAGTAGTTGGCCACATCAATTTCATGACGCGCTAACAAATTTCTTAGATGCACCATGCGGGCACGCGCGTCTGCGCCATATTCAGATTCAGGGAATCGAGCAAGTAATTGTGCGAACTCTGTGAACGCTTCTTCGATATGTTTGGTGTCGCGAGATGATTCTGATGTGGGAAGAAATCGCGAAAAGATATTGGAGTTGCCCGAGTATGCGGCCAAGCCCTTCATGTAGAAGGCGTAATCAATACTTGGATGCTGTGGGTGCAGTCGGATAAAACGATTTGCGGCTTCAATCGCGGCCTCTGGCTCATAGGCGCCATAGTGAGCATAAATGATCTCAAGTTGCGCTTGCTCTGCATATTTCCCGAAAGGGTAGCGAGACTCGAGTTGTTGCAACGCTTTGATGGCCATGTCGTAGTTTTTTGAGCGGAGATACTTTTGCGCTTCCGAGTATATCTGCTGCTCTGCAGCGTTGGCTTGGCTGTCGAGTTCGTCGTTACTCGCACAAGCACCCAACAAAAGTATGCAGGATGCCAAAAAGATCCTTAGGCGTGAGTTTTTAAGCGTCATCAAAGTGGTAAACTCTCGGTTTTGGTAAAGCGGCATTTAACCACATGCCGGCCACTACATAAACAGGTACCGCATGAAAGAAGTTATACAGCGAAGCGGAATAGTCCCAATCGAGTTACATCGCAAGCGTCTCGATCAAGTGGCCGCGGCCTTATGGCCCGAGTTTTCGCGTGGCAAGCTGCAAGAATGGATCAAATCTGGCGCCCTGTTGGTAGATGGCAACACGGCGAAGCCGAAACAGAGTGTCGACGTCGACTCTGTGCTGACCTTAAGCGCGGATCTAGAACCCGCGGTGCACTGGCAGCCGCAAGCGATTCCTATGGACATTGTCTACGAGGATGAAGATGTGATTGTGGTGAACAAACCCGTGGGTTTGGTAGTGCATCCTGCCGCAGGCAATTGGGACGGCACTCTCGTAAACGCCTTGTTGGCACACGATGCCAGCTTAGAGCAAGTCCCTCGCGCTGGTGTAGTGCATCGCTTAGATAAAGATACGTCGGGATTGATGGTGGTTGCTAAGACGCTGCAGTCACACACAGCTTTGGTCGAGGCGCTTCAGCAACGTGAGGTTTCTCGGCAGTACATCGCAATCGCCCATGGCTCTATGACTGGAGGGGGTGTTGTGGATGCGCCCATTGGCCGACATCCCACCATGCGGCAAAAAATGGCGGTGGTCGCAAGCGGGAAACCCGCACGGACACATTACAGTCTTGGGCAGCGCTTTAAGCATTTCACAGAGCTGCATTTAAAGCTGGAAACAGGCAGAACGCATCAGATTCGCGTCCACATGGCACACAAAAAACATCCATTGGTAGGCGACAGCGTGTACGGGGGGCGTGCACGTGTGCCGGGTAACAGTGCGCCCGAATTGGTCAATGCCATTCGCGAATTTCCTCGGCAGGCTTTGCATGCTAAAGCATTGGCGTTCTTTCATCCCATATCGGATGAGTGGATGAGCTTTGACGCGCCGATACCGGACGATATGCAACAGTTATTGGAAACACTTGAGCAATACGATGTCTCTTAGCTCCCTTGAGACACAGTTTCCACTGGCCGAGAATTTACCTGAGGGCGTGCAATTCTGGTGGGCTGGGGGCTGTGTTGGTGCTGAGCTCAGGTCATTTGATTGGAGCGATGCAGGGCAAAAGGGTGTCGCTGAGTTAGCGGCTGAATTGCGGGTTGAGACCATAACTCGCATGCGACAAGTGCACGGTAATCATTGCACTCAAGTCCACAGGCTAGGCACCGAACTCGCCGATACCGACGCCTGCATCAGCGCCCTTTCTGGCGCGTTTGGTGTCATGACAGCCGATTGCTTGCCCGTCGTCGCCTGTGCCTCTGACGGCACTGAGGTGGGGGTCGCTCACGCGGGTTGGCGTGGGCTTGCGGGTGGTGTTCTCACAAACTGGGTAAACGGCTTTTCCTGTGAGGCACAAGCGTTGATCGTTTGGATCGGCCCTGCGATCTGTTATTCGTGTTTTCAGGTGGGGCATGATGTCGTGCGAGCCTTTGAACACGCTCCAATGTTTGAGAACATCGATATTCGCCCCCACATTAAGGCCGATTCGAGTGAGATGGGTAAATATCGACTTGACCTTAAGCAGTTGGCGGTCACTCAGCTGCGTCATTTGGGTGTTGAGCAGCTGGTTGTCAGTGAGCTCTGCACGATGTGCGAACCTAACTTACATTCTTATCGCCGCGACGCGAGTCCCCATCGAATACTGTGCGGCGTTGCAAAAAAAGACCTTACTTGAAATAGGGTTATTTCGTCCCCATATCTATACCAACAGTGATTGACGCCGAGCGTCGTCAAAAGGAGATAGTTATGAGAATGGATAAACTTACAAATCAGCTGCAAGGAGCAATCGCGGATGCGCAGTCTTTAGCGGTAGGCAAAGACCACAGCGTGATCGAACCCGTGCATCTTATCAAGGCACTCGTTGACCAGAGAGGTGGTTCAACTCGGCCTCTGTTGCAGAAAGCGGGCGCCAACCTCGCGTCCTTGACTAGCGAGCTAACAAAGCAATTCGAGCAACTGCCGACGGTTGCGAATGCCACTGGCGATGTGCATATGTCGAATGAATTGGCACGGTTGCTCAACACCAGCGATAAGTTGGCGCAAAAACGCAACGATGCTTACATTTCTAGCGAGATGGTGCTGCTAGCAGCATTGGAAGTACAAACGGCGGTCAAAAAAGTATTCGAAGCGGCGGGGCTAACCAAAGCGGCCTTGGAGTCTGCGATCAACGAAGTCAGGGGAGGCGAGAACGTCAATCAGCCCGAAGCGGAAGAATCTCGCCAAGCATTAGAAAAATATACGATCGATCTCACCGAGCGCGCGGAAGCTGGCAAGTTAGATCCCGTCATTGGACGTGATGATGAAATTCGCCGAACCATTCAAGTGCTGCAGCGTCGCACTAAAAATAACCCGGTATTGATCGGGGAGCCTGGCGTGGGTAAAACCGCCATCGTCGAGGGTCTAGCGCAGCGTATTGTTAATGGCGAAGTGCCTGAGGGGCTCAAAGACAAGCGCCTATTATCTTTAGATTTGGGTGCCTTGTTGGCGGGCGCTAAGTTCCGCGGAGATTTCGAAGAACGTTTGAAATCGGTTCTCAATGAATTATCTAAGGAAGAAGGGCGGGTCATTTTATTTGTTGACGAGCTGCACACGATGGTTGGTGCGGGCAAAGCCGAGGGCTCAATGGATGCTGGAAACATGTTAAAGCCAGCCTTGGCTCGCGGCGAATTACACTGTGTTGGTGCAACCACGCTCGACGAGTATCGGCAGTACATCGAAAAAGACGCCGCTTTGGAACGTCGGTTTCAGAAAGTACTTGTCAATGAGCCCTCCGAGCAAGATACGATTGCTATTCTTCGAGGTCTTAAAGAGCGCTACGAGGTGCATCACAGCGTTCAAATTACCGATAGTGCAATCATAGCGGCGGCTAAGCTTTCGCAGCGTTATATCACTGACCGACAGCTGCCCGACAAAGCCATCGATTTAATTGACGAGGCCGCCAGTCGTATTCGTATGGAAATCGACTCTAAACCGGAGTCGATGGATAAACTTGAACGGCGATTGATTCAATTAAAAATTGAGCGAGAGGCGGTGAAGCGTGACACCGATGCAGGTGCCAAGAAACAACTCGAACAATTGAATAAAGATATTGATCAAGTAGGGCGTGAGTACTCTGATCTAGAAGAAATTTGGAAGGCAGAGAAAGCAGCATTGCAGGGTGCTGCCCAGATCAAGAGTGATATAGAGCAGGCTAAACTCGAGTTGGAGAGTGCTCGCCGCGCTGGGGATTTGAGCCGAATGTCCGAGTTGCAGTACGGCAAACTCCCTGAGCTTGAAAAGCTGTTAACACAAGCAGAGCAGAGCGAGCAAACTGAGCGGCAGCTGTTGCGCAATAATGTTACCGATGAGGAAGTTGCGGAGGTAGTCTCGCGTTGGACCGGTATTCCTGTGGCCAAAATGCTAGAGGGCGATCGAGATAAGTTACTGAGAATGGAAGATGCCCTGCACGATCGCGTGGTAGGGCAAGATGAAGCTGTTCGCGCTGTGTCGGATGCGGTGCGGCGAGCTCGAGCCGGTTTGTCGGATCCGAATCGACCCAATGGCTCATTCTTATTTTTAGGTCCCACCGGTGTGGGTAAAACTGAGCTCTGCAAATCTCTCGCTAATTTCTTGTTTGATAGTGAGCAGGCGATGGTGCGAATCGATATGTCTGAATTTATGGAGAAGCATTCGGTTGCCCGCCTTATCGGGGCACCTCCTGGTTATGTGGGATACGAACAAGGGGGTTATTTGACCGAAGCCGTTCGTCGCCGACCATACTCGCTCTTGCTGCTTGATGAAGTCGAGAAAGCGCATCCCGATGTCTTCAACATTTTGTTACAGGTTCTCGAGGATGGTCGCTTAACCGACGGTCAAGGTCGGACCGTGGATTTTCGTAATACCGTGGTCGTAATGACCTCTAATTTAGGTTCAGATGTCATTCAAGAAATGGCGGGTGAGGAAAATTACGCTGCGATGAAACAAGCGGTAATGGCCATCGTGGGCAATCATTTTCGTCCCGAGTTTATCAACCGAGTGGATGAATCCGTGGTTTTCCATCCTTTGGCGCAAGCGCAAATTCGCGGGATTGCCGAAATCCAGTTGAGTGGGCTTCGTGCACGCTTACAAGCTCAGGATATTCAGTTAGAGGTATCTGTCGCGTTGCTGGATCATCTGGCTACAGCGGGTTTCGATCCGGTTTACGGGGCTAGGCCGTTGAAGCGAGCTATTCAGCAACAGCTGGAGAACCCGCTAGCTCACGCTCTGCTGGCGGGGCAGTTCGGCGCGGGAGATACTATTTCCGCCGACTTTGCAGACGACCAGGTGAGCTTTAGTTAATCAACGACTCACTCGCAATATTGGTCGATTAAGAGCATCGCCTGTTGTCGTTGCTCTTCTTTTTCTTCTACGGTTAGGTAGCGATAATTGCCGTCATCGTCTCGCGTTCGAATTTGATTAAAGCTGTCTAAGGTCTTTAGATTGGACTGCGCTCGCTGGCAGTATGAGGCGTCTAGGTCAACGCCCTGCATGTTTTTGTTGGGCGTGGCCACTGCAGTAGTTTCTATATCAGCTTCAAAACGAGAGCGTTGCTCTGTACCTGTTTCAGCATTTTGGATTTTAAAGCTAATGCCCGCAGCCGGCGGACGATCGCTATGAACGAAACTACCGTCATCGGCTTTCCACACGTAAACAGGTGTACTCCACGCCCACTGTGTGGCGGAAAGAAGAAGTAAACCTAGCACGTTGAGTGATCTTGTCTTAAGCATTTTATTCGGCTCTGTTCGTTACATGCATAACACTACTGCAACTGTCGGATGCGCGCAATTGTTAAAACTTGATCCATAGCGGTTGACTTTGGAGGCATCTAGGCTAACAATTGCGCCGCTGATGAAAAGGCGCTGTACGTACCGTGCATCGTCCTTGTTGCTGTAAGGAATAATCTCAGCACAGCATCAGTAGCCCCGTACAGACAGCGAAAGCTGTGGCTTGAACTGCGTTACTCCGCAGGCGAACTAAACGGGTTCACTCCATTACAGGAGTGGCATCGCCAAGGAAATGCATCTCGTCTTCGTGTGGGCGCACAGGATGGGGTGTGGACCAGTCTCTCATACTCCATTGTTTTTAAAGATGTGTCGGTTATGTCCGACGCAAAACGAGGAGTTGCGCAGTGGAAATGCTGTCAGGTGGCGAGATGATCGCCCGAGCCCTTGAGCTCGAAAATGTCGAATATATTTTTGGCTACCCCGGTGGAGCCGTACTCCACATCTACGATGCCTTGTACAAAGACTGTAAAGTCCCGCACGTGTTGGTTCGTCACGAACAGGCAGCCACTCACGCAGCCGACGCCTATGCGCGTGCCACCGGAAAGCCTGGTGTTGTATTGGTGACCTCAGGACCTGGCGCGACTAATGCGGTAACTGGAATTGCTACCGCGTACATGGACTCGATCCCCATGGTGGTATTCTCGGGTCAGGTAATGAGCCACTTGATCGGTGAAGATGCTTTCCAAGAAACAGATATGCTGGGTATTTCGCGCCCGATCGTAAAGCACAGCTTTCAAGTGCGACATGCCGAAGAGTTGCCGCTGATCATCAAAAAGGCATTTCACATTGCGACCAGTGGTCGCCCTGGCCCCGTCGTCATTGATATTCCCAAGGATATGACCAAGCCTGACGAGAAGTTCCCGTTTAAATATCCGGACAGCGTTGATATGCGCTCGTATTCGCCGATTCAGCGTGGGCATGCAGGACAAATTAAAAAAGCGGCTAAGTTATTGCTTAGTGCCAAGCGGCCCGTCATTTACTCGGGTGGTGGCGTCATCTTGGGGGGTGCGAGCGAGCTTCTGACTGAGCTTGCGCGAGAACTTAACTTCCCCGTCACGAATACGTTGATGGGCCTTGGCGCCTACCCCGGTAGCGATCGTCAATTTTTGGGTATGCTCGGTATGCATGGCTTCTACGAAGCCAACATGGCAATGCATCACTCCGACGTTATTTTGGCCGTGGGCGCGCGCTTTGACGATCGCGTAACCAATACGGTGAGTAAGTTTTGTCCCGGGGCGAAGATCATCCATATTGATATCGATCCCACGTCAATTTCTAAGACCGTGAATGCAGATGTGCCCATCGTGGGGCCGGTACAGACCGTGCTCGCAGACATGCTGACGCAGGTGAAAAGCTTGCGCAAAAAAGACAAGAGTCTGCCCGATGCTCAGGCTTTAGGGCGCTGGTGGAGTCAAATTGACGAGTGGCGTGCTAAACACGGTCTGTGGACAGGGGACCGTTTCGCCACGGGTGGCGAGCACATTATGCCGCAGCAGGTTATTCAGAGCTTGTATCGCGTGACCAAGGGCGATGCTTACATCACCAGTGACGTGGGGCAACACCAAATGTTCGCCGCGCAGTACTATAAATTCGACAAGCCGCACCGCTGGATTAACTCTGGCGGTTTGGGAACCATGGGCTTTGGTTTGCCTGCGGCCATGGGGGTTAAGCTGGCGCACCCTGATGCCGATGTCGCTTGTGTTACTGGTGAAGGCTCGATTCAGATGAATATTCAAGAGCTGTCAACCTGTACGCAATATAACACGCCCATTAAGATTGTTAATTTGCGTAACAACTATCTGGGCATGGTAAAGCAATGGCAAGACATGCAGTATGAGGGCCGGCATGCCATGAGCACCTACGAAGATTCACTCCCAGACTTCGTGAAGTTGGTCGAGGCCTACGGCCATGTTGGAATGCAAGTGACCAAACTCGAGGACTTGGATGCGGCGATGGAGAAGGCTTTTGCCATGAAAGACAAGCTCGTATTCTTGGATATTTTTATTGATCCAACCGAGCACGTATATCCGATGCACATTGCACCCAACGGCGCCATGAAGGATATGTGGATCAACAAACACGAGAGGACTTCGTAATGCGTCGTATCATTTCAATTCTGATGGAAAACGAACCCGGTGCTTTATCTCGTGTTGTCGGATTGTTCTCACAGCGGGGTTACAACATTGACACCTTGAATGTGGCCGCTACTGAGGACCCCACGCTCTCGCGTCTGACGGTTACTACGATAGGCGACGACCGCGTGATTGAACAAATCACCAAACAATTGAATAAGCTGGTGGATGTGGTGAAACTCGTTGACCTAAGCGAGGGCACCCACGTCGAGCGAGATCTTATGCTGGTCAAAGTACGAGCAGAGGGTGTTGTCCGAGATGAAATTCGCCGCATTACTGAGATCTTCAGAGGGCAGATTGTGGATGTGGGTCCACAGGTCTTCACCATTCAGTTGACGGGTGCCGCAGAGAAGTTAGATGCGTTTTTGGCGGCGCTCGAAGATGGCTCGATCCTCGAGGTGGTGCGCTCTGGGGTCGTTGGTATTTCGCGCGGTGAGAAAGTTCTGCGTCTATAACCATAACCCCTAAATTCACGGGTACAAAAAAGCCAGCGTATGAAGTGACCCCATAAAGTTGGACTCATTTCTAAGCGGCGACCAAGGCCTGATTTCGATATTGTATCGGACTCAGGCCTTTTAGTTTCAGCTTAATGCGTTCGTTGTTGTAATAGTCGATGTATTCCTTAATGCTTTCAATCAGTTCGTCTGCGCTGTTGAAGACCTCACCGTGATACATTTCGCTTTTTAATATGCCGAAGAAGTTCTCTGCAACGGCATTGTCTAAACAATTGCCTTTTCTCGACATGCTCTGTTTTAAGCCGTTCTCGTCAAGGTGACGCTTATACAGCCTATTTTGGTACTGCCACCCTTGGTCAGAATGAACAATTGGTTTTTCATGTGCCTCCAGCTTGCGTGTTGCACGTCTCAGCATATCGGTTACCAAGGGTAATGCGAGAGACTTACGCACCTCGTAGCTCACTACCTCCTGGTTGAACAAGTCAATCACCGGCGATAAATAAACCTTCTGGTTATTCACTTTGAATTCCGTCACATCAGTAACCCATTTTTGGTTGGGTCTTTGTGCGGTAAAATCACGATTAAGTACGTTCTCTGCGATGCTTCCTACATCGCCCCTGTAAGACCTGTAACGTTTCGGCCTTACCTTCGACTTGAGACCTAAGACCGCCATCAGGCGCTGCACGCGTTTATGGTTGATGACCAGCCCCATCGCCCTCAGTGCGCAGGTTATCCTTCGATAGCCATACCGCCCTTTGTGCTTATGGTAGATGCTAGTTATTTGTGATTTTAATTCACTGTCGCTACACGGCTTTTTTAGTGCATTACGATGATAGTAATACACGCTTTTAGCTAACCGCGTCGCCTTCAGCAAATTCTGTAAGCCATATTGCGCCTTGAGCTCATCGACCACTAGGGTCTTTTCTTTGCTTTTTTCTTTCTGGCCTGAGCCAAGGCTTCTAACTTTTTTAAGACTGCATTCTCCGCCCGCAAATAATCCAATTCCTCTCTGAGTTCTTTTTCAGTCATTTCTGCTGAGGGTTTAAGCGTTGTAGAGTGCTCAGTCATGTTAGGCCTGCTATTTTTCCGGGGAGTGAGGCGAGATAGTCCTTCCTGAGCATAAAGCTTGTGCCATTGAAATAATATGCCCTGACTCGACAAATCAAAGTGGGCACTGGTATAGCTTAGAGACCAGCCATTCACCGTCATCGTTGTCAGTACGTGGGCTTTAAATTTAAGTGAATACGGTTGATGTGGGTGCTTAAAACTATCAGCACCATTTATGCTGTATACCTGCGACCAGTATCGAACGAGGCTGGATGCTACCCCATAGCGCTTGCCCACCTCCCTGGAAGGGATAGATTGAGCAAGTTTGGCGAGCTTTAACTTAAAAGCTCTATTGTGTTTGGACATAAAAAGACCCCCAGTAATTGGAATGTCCAACTATTGGGGGTCACTTCAGTAAGCTGGCTTTTTTGTGGTTGGTTGGTCTTAGTGGTTAAAGCTAAGACTTTGCAAGTCGGCGGGGCTTGATGAGGTGCCGACGTATACCAGGTGCTCACCTTTAGGCATAACCCATTGGTTGGAAGCTACATCAAACGTTGAAAATGGATGGCTGCTTGCATCGAATTTAATCGAGATTTCTACATTGCGGCTTTCGCCCGCTTCTAAAGACACTTTATCAAACGCAACCAAGCGCTTGGGTGGTTGTTCTTCAGAGGGAATACCTGCGTAAACCTGAACAACTTGAGCACCAGCGCGCGCGCCAATATTTTTGACATTAACGCGAACCACAATACCTGTGTCAGTGACAGAGAGCTCGGGCTCGGACATCTCAAACTCGGTGTATGACAAACCGTGACCGAAAGGGAATGCGACGCAAGAGTTTGTGCCGTGTGGCGTCACATCACACTGCCCGCTAATATTCGCGTCATACCAGCGATAACCAATGTTAAGACCCTCTAAATACTCTACGGCCCCTTTACCGCTAACTTCGATACCAGGGAAATATCGAGCGTCCCCTTTAATTGCATCAAGGAAGCCCATGCCGGAGTAAGGGTAGGTGACGGGGCTTTTCGCGGACGGATTGACTTTGCCCCACAAGACGTCGGCGACAATGTGTCCATCCTCTTGCCCAGGGAACCAAGCCTCCACGATGGCGGGTCCTGCTGCGCCGATAATATCGCCAGCTTTAGGCAGGCTGATGCCAGCGTTGTTTTTCATGACTAAAGCGGTCTTAGTTGCAACATCATCGGATATGCCTAGTATCTTAGAGATCATTTCGATGGTGTTGCTGTTGCGTTCTGGATTAAGTGGTTTATCGTCGGTGCGAGCTACGGTGGTAATTTGATTTGGATGATCCGTGTACCAGTCAAGGGTATCGCCCATTGACACTACCGTACCCACACCCGTTTGATCGCTGAGCGTTGCGCGATCAGCGCCTTCCTCAGAAATCGAGCCAACCATAATGACAATCGCGTCTGCACCGCGAATAGCTTGGGCATACTGGGCCAGGTTACTGTTGTCGTCTTCGATCAGGGCCAGTTCGACTTGGGCCGAGGGGTTGCCCAGTTCTTTGAGTACATTTTTGATGCCATCCACGGGCGCAATCGTATAGTGCGGTACGACATCTGAGCTGCCACCACCGGCGCCCATCGGTTTTCCGACCATCACGCCGCCGGCGACTGCTTGCTGAGCGTAGACTTGTGACGCTTTGCCGATCACCAATACGCGCTGAGTTGACGTTGAGAACGGCAGAGTGCTGTTATTTTGCAGCAGTACCACAGAATTTTGGCCAATGATCCTAGCTTTCTCGCCGCCACCGGCAATATCCATGGGCGTTTGGACAATAGGGCGCTCGAAGATGCCCATTTTGAACATTTGTGTGTAGCGTCGCTTCAGAGCAAGGTCGATGTCGCTGATGTCCAGCTCCCCGCTGGATAACGCTGCATTGAGTTTTTCGGGAGACCAAAACAGAGGTTGTGGCATCAGATGATCAAGCCCAGCCTTCATCGATTTAGCCGTGCTTTTTACGGCAAAAAAGTCCGATTGAACATAGCCTTCAAAACCCCACATATCGCGCAGGACGCCGGTCAATAAGACTTCGTTTTCACACATTTGATGTCCGTTGACATCATTATAAGAGCACATCAACGAAGCGACTTTACCGTCTTTGACCGCCATTTCAAAAGGCAGGAGGTACAGTTCGTGCAACACTTGTGGCGCGACTGTTTGTGAGATGTTCATTCGGTTGGTTTCTTGCTCGTTGGCAGCGTAGTGCTTAGCCATGGCAATAACACCTTCTGATTGGATCTTTTTGATTTGCGCGGTGGCGATTTTACCGGCTAGATAGGGATCTTCTCCGTTGTATTCAAAATTACGGCCTAGCACCGGGTTTCTTGCGAGGTTAACGCCGGGTGCTTCGAAGACTTGCAAAGCGAGCGCTTTTGCCTCGTCGGCAATCACTTGTCCGAAGAGTGCAGCCATATTTGTGTCAAACGATGCGGCGACTGCCATTGCCGAGGGTAAGGCGGTCGCTTTGGCTGAGGACGGGTCTGTATAAGCCGCCCAAAACGGACTGTTTTCGGTGATGATATTCGCGTCGACGCAGTCATTTTGACCAATACCCACAGGGCCGTTGGTAATTCGCAGGGTGGGTATACCCAGTTCGGCGATACCGCGAACATGACGAGCCCCATAGCAGTGGGGAAGTTCTGGAACGATTTCGGGTACATTACCCACCAGCTGCTGCTGTTTTTGTTCTAGGGTCATTGCCTCGAGCAACAAGTTTGCACGCTCGGAGGGCGCTAGCGTGGTGTCACGCCAAGTTGGTTTCGGGTCTTGGCTTGCAGAGTTACAGGCCATTAACGTGGCGCTTAAGCCGATGGCTCCGACTATTTGGGCAAGGTTTTTCATGGTGAGTTTACTCTTAGTCACGATGGTTATGCTCTTTGGCGTTGAGTCGGCATGGTAGCGTAAAAAACTTAATTTGGTAAGACCACTTGACCGGTTTCGCGTTTGTTTGTTGTTTTCACGCCTCATCACTTTGTACGGGCGCGCCGGTAATCTTTAGCGCAGGCGCTGTTTTTTGCGGCGAATCAGAAAAAAACCCGGCACAGGCCGGGTTTCGTCAAGTGACTGCTGAGTTTTCAGCTTATGCTAGAGATTTCATGGCAGTCATGTAGCCGCGTAGTTTCTTACCTACTACCTCTACTGGGTGATTGCGGATGGCTTCGTTTGCAGCAATGAGTTCACGGTTATCAACCGTATTGTCGCTGCCGATACCTTGTCCAATCACATCGATAGTGATTTTGCTCATGAAGTCAGCCAATAGCGGACGGCAGGCGTGGTCGAACAAGTAGCAGCCGTATTCTGCCGTATCCGAAATCACAACATTCATCTCGTAGAGCTTGCGGCGAGCAATGGTGTTTGCAATGAGTGGTGTTTCGTGAAGTGACTCATAGTACGCTGATTCGGCGATAATGCCGGCAGCCACCATGGTTTCAAATGCCAATTCAACACCGGCTTTTACCATCGCTACCATCAAGATGCCCTTGTCATAAAACTCTTGCTCAGAAATTTCTTGAGTCGTGTTTTCGGCTTTTTCAAAGGCGGTTTCAGCGGTTGCTGCGCGCCATTTTAGTAGGTTGGCGTCATCGTTGTCCCAATCAGCCATCATGGTAGACGAGAACTCGCCAGTAATAATGTCGTCTTGGTGTTTTTCGTAAAGTGGACGCATGATCTCTTTTAGCTCTTCAGCTAGATAGAAAGCGCGCAATTTTGCGGGGTTCGACAGGCGATCCATCATGTTGGTGATGCCGCCTTGCTTCAAACCTTCGGTGACAGTCTCCCAGCCGTATTGAATGAGTTTAGAGGCGTAGCCTGAGTCGATGCCTGATTCTACCATTTTGTCAAAGCACAAAATTGAACCGGTTTGGAGCATGCCGCACAAGATAGTTTGCTCACCCATTAAGTCTGACTTGACCTCGGCGATAAACGAGCTCTGCAGTACACCTGCTCGATGGCCGCCGGTACCTACGGCGTAGGCTTTTGCAAGTTCTAAGCCCTCGCCATTAGGGTCGTTTTCGGTGTGGACTGCGATGAGTGTGGGTACGCCGAATCCCCGCTTGTACTCTTCGCGGACCTCGGTGCCCGGACACTTTGGTGCAACCATGATTACCGTGATGTCTTCGCGAATCTGCATGCCTTCTTCAACGATGTTGAAACCGTGCGAGTAAGATAAGCAGGCACCATGTTTCATTAAAGGCATCACTTGCGATACAACAGCAGAGTGCTGCTTGTCGGGCGTGAGGTTAAGCACCATGTCAGCGGTTGGGATAAGCTCTTCATAGGTGCCGACAGTGAAGCCATTATCGGTGGCATTTTTCCAAGATTGACGCTTTTCTGCGATCGCTTCAGCGCGCAATGTGTATGAGACGTCCAAGCCGCTGTCGCGCAGGTTTAAGCCTTGGTTTAGGCCCTGTGCGCCGCAGCCGACGATCACCAGCTTTTTGCCTTTGAGCTTTTCAACGCCATCGCTGAATTCGCTCGAATCCATAAAGCGGCACTTGCCCAGCTGGGCGAGTTGTAGGCGGAGGGGAAGGGTATTGAAGTAATTGTTGCGCACGCTGGGTCCTCTTTCATGATAAAAATTTGGGAGATGTAAGATAAAGTATTTATTTAATTGCGTAAAACGCTAAAATACCAATACAGTTTTGCGGATTTCGCAATATGGATCGAAAGTCACTTTCAGTGTTTATCAATGTAGCGACTACCTTAAATTTTTCTCGGGTAGCCGAGTTAAATCATATGAGCGTGTCTGCTGTTAGCCGCACTATTGCCCGCTTAGAAGAAGAAGTTGGTACCGCGCTATTGCAAAGAGATCGACGCTCGATGCATTTGACGCCAGCAGGTAGAGAGTTCGAACAGTTCGCTAAAGAATCAGTGGTACGTTGGGATGAGATGCGCAGGCTGCTAAGTTCGCCCGATTATTTGCGCGGAGAGCTCAGTTTGTTCTGCTCGGTTACGGCCTCATTAAATGTTATGGGACCCGTTATTGAGGTCTTTCAGTCGCGCTACGAACACGTGGATCTAATGTTGCATACTGGTGATCAGGCGGACGGTATTGCTCGTGTGCTCAATCGTTCTGACGACTTGGCTGTCAGCGGGTATCCGGAGCGCATGCCGCAATCGTTAGCGTTTATCGAACTCATGGCGTCACCGTTGGTTCTCTGCATTCCAGTCCGAGACTGCGGCGTTAGGCAGCTGGTGCTCCAGCCAGAGGTTGATTGGTCCAAGGTGCCCTTTATCCTACCCGAGCGAGGTGTGTCGAGAGAGCTCTTGGATCTTTGGTTTGCCAGTTTGGGGGTGCAGCCCGACGTTTACGCTCAAGTGGCTGGCCATGAAGCCATAGTGGCTATGGTGAGTCTAGGTTTGGGTGTTGGCGTGGTACCAAAACTGGTGCATGACGGCGCCGGTATGAGCGACCGCGTGGAGCTTATCGCCGGGCCGGCAGATTTGCCTGTGCTGCCGGTTGGGCTGTGTGCTCTGAAGCAGCGTCTAAAAGACCCGCTGTTGGCAACTTTTTGGCAAGTCGCTGCGCAGACCTACAACGTTGCGTGATAGCATAGGCTAAGTTGACCAGGAAACGTATTACATCATGACAGACAAACACATGCCCGAGGCGGAGAAAGCCCAAATTCCAGGCTTGGATGCTGATGATCTGGCCGCTCTAGAGCAGTTGGTCGAGGATCATGAGGAGGAAGTGCTTGAGGGTGGTAAAACGGTCCGTAGACGTGGGGTGTATTTGTTGCCCAATTTATTCACCACGGGTGCTTTGTTTGCGGGTTTCTATGCTGTCGTAGCGGCACTGAAGGGCGATTTCGAGGCCGCACCCATCGCGATTTTTTTCGCTATGGTATTTGATGGCCTCGATGGCAGAGTTGCACGTCTAACGAATACGAGCAGTAAATTCGGCGCCGAATACGACAGCCTATCCGATATGGTGTCTTTTGGTGTTGCTCCTGCATTGGTCATGTTTAGTTTTGCGCTGCAGGATTTGGGTAAATTTGGTTGGAGTGCTGCTTTTGTTTACGTGGCCTGCGCCGCACTGCGACTGGCTCGATTCAATACCAGGATTGACTCTGATGATGGCAACTTTTTCACCGGGCTAGCGAGCCCCGCGGCGGCGGCGGTAGTAGCCAGTGCTGTTTGGTTGGCGCACGATTTGGGCTATGTGGCTGCGGGAGATGTGCCTAAAGAGCTGGGCGTTGTGCTGGCTGTTATGACGGCGCTAATGGGATCGGCGATGGTGGCTAACTTCAAGTATCCTTCCTTTAAGGGCTTGGATTTCAGGGGGCGAGTGCCATTTGTCGTTATTTTTATCATCGTTATTGTCTTTAGTTTGGTGACGCTTCATCCGCCCGCCGTGTTCTTGGCAACGTTTTTGGTCTATGCGCTGTCCTCGCCCGTATTAACCTTGGTGAATCGCCTTCGTCCCGTAAAGCCTGCTGATGAAGGAGAGCAAAAGTAGATTTCAGCTAGGGTGCGCTATATGGCTAAACAGTTTACTGATCCCACACTTCGGTCATCCGATATTACGCCAGAGTCCAGCTATCTCAACCGTAGGCAGTTTATGAAGGGTGCTGTGGTTGGCTCTGCGGCCTTGCTGGCAGCGCAAACGTCAGCGGCCGACACTTCGAAACTTGTGAGTTTCCCATCTTACACGTCAGCCGAAAACTCGGGATGGCCATTACAAGTACCCGATGTTTTGACGCCTTTTGACGATGTCACTAACTACAACAATTTTTATGAGTTTGGGATGGATAAATCCGATCCTGCTCGATACGCCTCGGCCATGACCCTCGACCCCTGGTCGATCAGAGTCAGCAGTGACAGTGGAAAAACGTCCGATGTGCAATTCGAAGACCTCTTGCGCGCTATGGACATCGAAGAGCGCATTTACCGCCTGCGTTGTGTGGAGGCGTGGTCCATGGTGATCCCTTGGTTGGGATTTCCCTTGGCGGAGTTAATCCGATGGCTCAGTCCGGAAGGCAGTTTCCAGTTTGTTCAATTTCAGACACGCTATGTTCGCGCAGAGATGCGTGGAACACGCTCGTTTAGTAGTGTGATCGATTGGCCCTACCAAGAGGCACTGCGGATGGATGAGGCGATGAACCCCTTATCATTTATTGCGGTGGGTTTATACGGTAAATCGTTGCTTGCACAAAACGGCGCGCCGCTTCGTCTGGTTGTGCCGTGGAAGTATGGCTTTAAAAGCATCAAATCAATCGCGAGCATTCATTTTACCAACCGGTTGCCTGAGACTAGCTGGCAATCGATCGCGCCGCACGAGTACGGGTTTTATGCTAACGTCAATCCCGAGGTTGACCATCCTAGGTGGTCGCAGAGATTTGAACGGAGATTGCCATCGTCTTTATTCAGTCCAAACCGAATACCTACGCAAATGTTTAATGGGTATGGTGAATATGTCGCTGACCTCTACAAGAACTTGGACCTGAGGCGCTACTATTAATTCTGTGTTAGTTCTGCGGCTCAAGAGGGGGCTTGGATCCGGTCGTTGGTTAGTGCACTTTTTGGGGTTGCTGAGCTCTATCTGGCTGGTCCTGAATGTGCTGCAAAACCAGTTGGGCCCCGACCCTGTAAAACAGCTCGTGCTGCTAACCGGAGAGCGCGGATTTCAGTTTTTATTGTTTTCTTTGGCCATCTCCCCGCTGGCCCGTTTATTGACTGCACCTTTGCTTATACAATGGCGTCGTCCGGCCGGCCTTTGGGCGTTCTACTTTTTGTCTTTACACTTGCTGGTCTTTTTTCAAGGCTATATCGGGTGGTCTTGGACAATTCTTATTGAAGAGCTCAAGGAGCGCCCCTACATTTCTGTCGGTGCTTTAGCTTGGCTTCTCTTGGTTCCATTAGCGTTAACGTCCACACGGCGTGCGCGGCTAAAATTAGGTCGGCGTTGGCGCTTGTTGCACCGCTTAGTGTTCATCGTTGCAGCATTGGCTTGTCTGCATATAATATGGCAGGTTCGATCTGATTGGATTAATGCTGGTGTATACACCCTGACTTGTGTTCTAATTGTGGGTTCCCGCTACAGAAACCTGCGGTGCTTTTCTAAAGCAATTTAAGGTTGACATAAGGGCTCCAGTCGGCGTCGGTTTGCCTGTTTGGAGTGCGGCTTTCAAGCCCAGAAAAAAAGTTTGAAAAAAGTAAAAAAAGCGCTTGCGTGGTTTTGGATGTTACGTATAATGCGCGTCCTCAGTAAGGGAACTGCCTTACTGAAAAGCTGAAGCCCTGGCGGTTTTAGGTTATTTAACAGACAGATGAAGACAGAAATGTGGGCACTTGTTGAGGTGTATGGCTAACATATATCAGATACAAGTGAACCATTAATTCATAGTAATTTTTGATTTCGAATTGTATCTGAGCCGAGATTTGTACGTTAGCGCTGGTTAAAGCGAAAACGTGCCCTCTTGCTAACGCAGAGGATAAAGATTGAACTGAAGAGTTTGATCATGGCTCAGATTGAACGCTGGCGGCAGGCCTAACACATGCAAGTCGAGCGAGAAAGGTTTTCGGACTGAGTACAGCGGCGGACGGGTGAGTAACGCGTAGGAATCTACCCAGTAGTGGGGGACAACTTAGGGAAACTTAAGCTAATACCGCATACGCCCTGAGGGGGAAAGCGGGGGATCTTCGGACCTCGCGCTATTGGAAGAGCCTGCGTTAGATTAGCTAGTTGGTGGGGTAAAGGCTCACCAAGGCGACGATCTATAGCTGGTCTGAGAGGATGATCAGCCACACTGGGACTGAGACACGGCCCAGACTCCTACGGGAGGCAGCAGTGGGGAATATTGCGCAATGGGCGAAAGCCTGACGCAGCCATGCCGCGTGTGTGAAGAAGGCCTTAGGGTTGTAAAGCACTTTCAATTGGGAGGAAGGGGTTGTCGTTAATATCGGCAACTTTTGACGTTACCTTTAGAAGAAGCACCGGCTAACTCCGTGCCAGCAGCCGCGGTAATACGGAGGGTGCGAGCGTTAATCGGAATTACTGGGCGTAAAGCGCGCGTAGGCGGTTTGTTAAGTCGGATGTGAAAGCCCCGGGCTCAACCTGGGAACTGCACCCGATACTGGCCGACTTGAGTGCGAGAGAGGGAGGTAGAATTCCATGTGTAGCGGTGAAATGCGTAGATATATGGAGGAATACCGGTGGCGAAGGCGGCCTCCTGGCTCGACACTGACGCTGAGGTGCGAAAGCGTGGGTAGCAAACAGGATTAGATACCCTGGTAGTCCACGCCGTAAACGATGTCTACTAGCCGTTGGGGAACTTGATTCTTTAGTGGCGCAGCTAACGCAATAAGTAGACCGCCTGGGGAGTACGGCCGCAAGGTTAAAACTCAAATGAATTGACGGGGGCCCGCACAAGCGGTGGAGCATGTGGTTTAATTCGATGCAACGCGAAGAACCTTACCAGGTCTTGACATCCTGAGAACTTAGCAGAGATGCTTTGGTGCCTTCGGGAACTCAGAGACAGGTGCTGCATGGCTGTCGTCAGCTCGTGTTGTGAAATGTTGGGTTAAGTCCCGTAACGAGCGCAACCCCTGTCCTTAGTTGCCAGCACGTAATGGTGGGAACTCTAAGGAGACTGCCGGTGACAAACCGGAGGAAGGTGGGGACGACGTCAAGTCATCATGGCCCTTACGACCTGGGCTACACACGTGCTACAATGGGAAGTACAAAGGGTTGCGAAGCGGCGACGTGGAGCCAATCCCATAAAACTTTTCGTAGTCCGGATTGAAGTCTGCAACTCGACTTCATGAAGTCGGAATCGCTAGTAATCGCGAATCAGAATGTCGCGGTGAATACGTTCCCGGGCCTTGTACACACCGCCCGTCACACCATGGGAGTGGGTTGCTCCAGAAGTGGTTAGTCTAACCTTCGGGGGGACGATCACCACGGAGTGATTCATGACTGGGGTGAAGTCGTAACAAGGTAGCCCTAGGGGAACCTGGGGCTGGATCACCTCCTTAAACGAAAGCTATTACTCAATGAGTGTTCACATTTTTGTCTTCATCACACGATGACACAACAGCTTTGGCTGCAGGCCTGTAGCTCAGTTGGTTAGAGCGCACCCCTGATAAGGGTGAGGTCGGCAGTTCAAATCTGCCCAGGCCTACCAATCCTTTGCTATACGTCGTTGTCAGGCTCCTCGCATAGCAGGCTATGCGTCGTCGGCTGACGCCTCGTCTATCAAACGATTGGTGTATATGGCAGGGCATGGCTGCAAGAATACGGGGCTATAGCTCAGCTGGGAGAGCGCTTGATTTGCATTCAAGAGGTCCGCGGTTCGATCCCGCGTAGCTCCACCACGATGTGTCATTGTTCACGGTATGAAGTTAGAAACGAGCACATAGATTGTGTGTTGGTTTCTGGTTTTTACAACCGGAATGTTCTTTAACAAGATAGAAAGCTGAGTCTAGAACTGATGTGTATGACCTTAGGGTTGTATTGCACGGTTCGAGATTAAAAAGTTCAGAATACGCTTAATCAATTCGGCGTATTCGAAACGAGTTGTACAAATTACTGTGACTCAAGCGTCACAGACATCCGGCGAATACACAGTTAATCTTGCTGTGTATTTGTATTAAGTACCTAACTTTGCTAAGGGGGTTAGGGAAAAGTCTTTTGATTGATAATTTAGGTTATATGGTCAAGCGACTAAGCGCATACGGTGGATGCCTTGGCAGTCAGAGGCGATGAAGGACGTTGTAGCCTGCGTAAAGCTTCGGGGAGTCGGCAAACAGACTTTGATCCGGAGGTGTCCGAATGGGAAAACCCACCCAGTGTAAGCTGGGTATCCCACACTGAATACATAGGTGTGAGGAGGCGAACCTGGGGAACTGAAACATCTAAGTACCCAGAGGAAAAGAAATCAATTGAGATTCCCCTAGTAGCGGCGAGCGAACGGGGATCAGCCTGCAAGTGATATTATTTGTGTTAGCGGAACGGTCTGGAAAGTCCGGCGATAGAGGGTGATAGCCCCGTACGCGAAAACACGAGTGTGGTACTAAGCTTGCGACAAGTAGGTCGGGACACGTGTTATCTTGACTGAAGATGGGGGGACCATCCTCCAAGGCTAAATACTCCTGACTGACCGATAGTGAACCAGTACCGTGAGGGAAAGGCGAAAAGAACCCCGGAGAGGGGAGTGAAATAGAACCTGAAACCGTATGCGTACAAGCAGTGGGAGCACCTTCGTGGTGTGACTGCGTACCTTTTGTATAATGGGTCAGCGACTTACTGTCAGTAGCGAGCTTAACCGAATAGGGGAGGCGTAGGGAAACCGAGTCTTAATAGGGCGTATAGTTTCTGGCAGTAGACCCGAAACCGGGCGATCTATCCATGGCCAGGTTGAAGGTGCCGTAACAGGCACTGGAGGACCGAACCCACGTATGTTGAAAAATGCGGGGATGAGCTGTGGATCGGAGTGAAAGGCTAATCAAGCCCGGAGATAGCTGGTTCTCCTCGAAAACTATTTAGGTAGTGCGTCGTGTCTTACCCTGGGGGGTAGAGCACTGTTTGGGCTAGGGGGTCATCCCGACTTACCAACCCCATGCAAACTCCGAATACCCAGGAGTACAATCACGGCAGACAGACGGCGGGTGCTAACGTCCGTCGTCGAGAGGGAAACAACCCAGACCGCCAGCTAAGGTCCCTAATACCAGTTAAGTGGGAAACGATGTGGGAAGGCTTAGACAGCTAGGAGGTTGGCTTAGAAGCAGCCATCCTTTAAAGAAAGCGTAATAGCTCACTAGTCGAGTCGGCCTGCGCGGAAGATGTAACGGGGCTAAATTGGTAACCGAAGCTGCGGATGCGTGCTTGCACGCATGGTAGAGGAGCGTTCTGTAAGCCGTTGAAGGTGGATTGAGAAGTCTGCTGGAGGTATCAGAAGTGCGAATGCTGACATGAGTAACGACAAGGAGGGTGAAAAACCCTCCCGCCGGAAGATCAAGGTTTCCTACGCAACGCTAATCGGCGTAGGGTGAGTCGGCCCCTAAGGCGAGGGCGAAAGCCGTAGTCGATGGGAAACGGGTTAATATTCCCGTACTTCTTGCTATTGCGATGGAGGGACGGAGAAGGCTAGGTCATCAGGGCGTTGGTTGTCCCTGTTTAAGGTGGTAGGCTGAGATCTTAGGTAAATCCGGGATCTTAAGGCCGAGAGCTGATGACGAGGCTCAATATGAGCTGAAGTGATTGATGCCATGCTTCCAAGAAAATCTTCTAAGCTTCAGATAGTAAGGAACCGTACTGTAAACCGACACAGGTGATCAGGTTGAGAATACCAAGGCGCTTGAGAGAACTCGGGTGAAGGAACTAGGCAAAATGGTACCGTAACTTCGGGAGAAGGTACGCCGGTTCGGGTGATGAGACTTGCTCTCTGAGCCTGGGCTGGCCGAAGTGACCAGGTGGCTGCGACTGTTTATTAAAAACATAGCACTCTGCAAACACGAAAGTGGACGTATAGGGTGTGACGCCTGCCCGGTGCCGGAAGGTTAATTGATGGGGTTATCTTCGGAGAAGCTCTTGATCGAAGCCCCGGTAAACGGCGGCCGTAACTATAACGGTCCTAAGGTAGCGAAATTCCTTGTCGGGTAAGTTCCGACCTGCACGAATGGCGTAACGATGGCCACACTGTCTCCACCCGAGACTCAGTGAAATTGAAATCGCTGTTAAGATGCAGTGTACCCGCGGCTAGACGGAAAGACCCCGTGAACCTTTACTATAGCTTCACACTGGACTTTGACCTTACTTGTGTAGGATAGCTGGGAGGCTTTGAAGCGCAGACGCCAGTTTGCGTGGAGCCGACCTTGAAATACCAGCCTGGTAATGTTGAGGTTCTAACTTAGGTCCCTTATCGGGATTGAGGACAGTGTGTGGTGGGTAGTTTGACTGGGGCGGTCTCCTCCCAAAGAGTAACGGAGGAGCACGAAGGTGCGCTAATCATGGTCGGAAATCATGAGGTTAGTGTAAAGGCACAAGCGCGCTTGACTGCGAGTCTGACAAGACGAGCAGGTACGAAAGTAGGTCTTAGTGATCCGGTGGTTCTGAATGGAAGGGCCATCGCTCAACGGATAAAAGGTACTCCGGGGATAACAGGCTGATACCGCCCAAGAGTTCACATCGACGGCGGTGTTTGGCACCTCGATGTCGGCTCATCACATCCTGGGGCTGAAGCCGGTCCCAAGGGTATGGCTGTTCGCCATTTAAAGTGGTACGCGAGCTGGGTTTAGAACGTCGTGAGACAGTTCGGTCCCTATCTGCCGTGGGCGTTGGAGAATTGAGGGAAGCTGCTCCTAGTACGAGAGGACCGGAGTGGACGAACCTCTGGTGTTCGGGTTGTCACGCCAGTGGCATTGCCCGGTAGCTATGTTCGGACAGGATAACCGCTGAAAGCATCTAAGCGGGAAGCCCCTCCCAAGATAAGTTCTCCCTGACCCCTTGAGGGTCCTAAAGGGCCGTAGAAGACTACTACGTTGATAGGCTGGGTGTGGAAGCGTTGTAAAGCGTTGAGCTAACCAGTACTAATTGCCCGTGAGGCTTGACCATATAATCTAAGTTATTAAAAAGACTGTGGATGTTTGTGGCGAGTCACAGAAATAAACGATTTAATCAGACTCAGTTGACTATCGAATTCGGTGTCGCAAGACACCAACCAGTTTGCCTGGCGACCATAGAGCATTGGTACCACCTGACCCCATTCCGAACTCAGTAGTGAAACGATGCATCGCCGATGGTAGTGTGGGGTTTCCCCATGTGAGAGTAGGTCATCGCCAGGCTTCTAAATAAAAACCCTCAGTCGTAAGACTGGGGGTTTTTTACGTTAGGGACCAAGGAAATTACAGCACACGGGACTCACCATGAGAGAGTTGGGTGAGCACCGATTGCCGCAGGCAAGTAAGCGTCCGGTAAACCCACCTAGACGCGCGACCTCCAGTTGTGGGGCAACAACCCCTCAAGATCCGATTGCTTAGCGGTCGGTAAACGCTCCAACACCTCTTTCAAATACCGCTGCGGATCAAGCCCGTTGATCTTCGCTGATTGAATCAAGGTCATGACGTTGGCCGCCCGCTGACCACTGCGCAAGGAACCTGCGAACAGCCAGTTCTTGCGCCCAAGTGCCCACGGTCTGATTTGATTTTCAATCCAATTGTTGTCAATCGGGATTGCACCGTCATCCAAGTAACGTTTTAGCGCAAGCCAACGCTTCAGTGTGTAATCAATGGCTCTGGCGCTTCGACCACTGTCGGGCAGATCTTCGCGTTCACGGATTAACCAATCATGCAGCCGTTCCAGAACAGGTTTTGCCTGTGTTTGTCTTAAAGCGTAGCGTTCATCGGGGCTTAAGTCAGCCGCTTCACGCTCAATGGCGTATAGGGTGCCGATCAGCCCCATCGCCTTGTCCGCAATAGGACTGGCATGGTTCACCTGCAGCTCATGGAACTTACGCCTTGCGTGTGCCCAACATGCGACCTCGCTCATACCCAGACCAAAGCCTGCTTTATAGCCGGTATAGTCATCACACACCAAGTGACCTTGCCATCCCTCTAAGAACAACCGAGAGGATTCTCCAGCACGGCTGGGCTGGAAGTCGTACACAACGGCCTGCGTTGCGCACCAACTTGGCGTCGCATAAGCCCACACATACGCCTTTTTGGCTTTTTTGCTGCCTGGCTCTAGCATGTTCACGGGTGTTTCATCGGCGTGCAGGATAGGTTGCGCTAACAGTGAGGCGCGCAGCGCCTCAACTAATGGGGTAATCTCATAACCACAGCGACCAACCCACTCCGACAGCGTTGTGCGCGGTAAGTCCACACCGGCACGTTGGTATATCTGCTGTTGTCGATATAAGGGTTGATGATCGGCGTACTTCGAGACTAATACTTGCGCGAGTAAATTGGTGGTTGGAATTCCTTTATCAATCACATGCGCATCAACAGGCTTTTGCACAACCGTTTCACATCGACGGCACGCCCACTTGCTTCGCACATGCTGCTCTACCGAGAACTGCCCTGGCTCGTAGTCTAGCTTCTCGCTGATATCGTCGCCTATATGAACCATTTGGCACCCACAGCGGCATTCGGTCGATTCAGGGTCGTGTCGAACGATCTTGCGAGGCAAGTGCGTTGGCAATGCTTGGCGTTTGGCGACTTGCTTTGTTCTGGGCTGCTGACCAAGATCGCGGGTGTTTTGCTCAAGCTCGAGCTCGATGGCGCTGACGTCTTCGTTAACAGCCTCATCGAGTAAACGTAACTGTGTGCTACCGGTTTGCTCGCTACTGCGGTCGAACTTGTGGCGTTTAAGAATGGCGAGTTCGTGCGTGAGCTGTTCATTGCGCAAACTCAAATGGGCAATCGTATTGTCGCGCTTAACAATCTCGTTTTGGTATCGCTCCTCATCGTTTTGCTTACGGTTGAGCTCATCAAGCAATCGCGACGAGAGGTCGCGTAGCTGCGATTCGTTTAAGCTCTTGAGGTCAATATCCATACTCATAAGGATACTGTGCCAGCTTACGGATCGGTGTTCTATCGAGAATACGGCGACTTAGTTCTCTGGTAATTCAGCCGATAATTTGCTCTGATTCACACCCGATCAAAGGCGTGTATTTTACTGGCGTATTGCCAGGGTAATCCCACCATTAAAGACGCCAGCTGCTCTTGATCAAGCGCTATCGCAGCACCTTCGCGTAAGCGAGACCAGACGAATTTGCCTTGGTGCAACCGACGGGCCGCCAGCCAAACGCCGAAGGCGTCAATGATGAGTACCTTGACACGATTACCTCGTTTGTTGGCGAATACATAAGCGGTGTGCGGCGTTGCTTTACCGAACTGCTTAATGACGCGAGCGAGTGCCGTATCGGGTCCTGCTCTCATGTCCATGGGTTCGCGTGACAGCCAAACCTCGTTGACCTCGATCATGACAGGAGTTGCCGGATCCAGACCACTGAGCTTTGAATCTCCTCCAGCGGCCAGTCTATGTTTAGGCAATGCTCCTTAATTTGCAGGTTCAATCGCACGGTACGTTTAGATGACGCAGCTTGCGTGGAAACTGTTGTGTCCATTGATGCTGGCACAGAAGTCACAGGTGGCGGCAGACGTACAAATTCTGAGGGCTTGTTCTGTCGCGCTAGGTGGCGCCATTTATGCACTAGGTTGTGATTTAGCCCGTACTTCATGGCGACCGCTGCGACAGACTGATCGCCCGCTTCGCACTCACGTAAGACCTTCTGCTTAAACTCTGGCGCGTAGCGCCGGCGTTCCTTAGCACGCTTAGCGCGTATGACTTTGTATTCCATAATAGGTGCCCACTTAATAATAGGTGGGCACCTACGTTACCTTAATTCGAACCTATGGCTAGGTGGGTTGGCCGGACGCTTACGCAGGTAAACCAAAGCATCGCTTTGGTAGGGGCGAACGACCGCACATGGATGTGCGGGCTGGGGCTTATCAAGAATTGTGGTGCTTGGCCATGGATGGCAGCGCTGAATCATCTTAGTGGCATTGAAAAGCGCGTGCGGCGAGCCTGCGAACGCCCGAGCGATACCACGCGAGCGGCCGGGCAAGCGAAGCTTGGCGCCAGGCTTCTAAATAAGAAAGGGTCACCCGTTGGGTGGCCCTTTTTTAGTTTGAGCTTCGAGTCAGTGTAAGCGTCCGGCCAACCCACCTAGACGCGTGATTTCCAGTTATGAGGCAACAAGCCCCCAAGATCCGATTGCTTAGCTGTCGGTAAACGCTCCGTCACGTCTTTCAAGTACCGATGCGGATCAAGCCCGTTGATCTTCGCTGATTGAACCAAGGTCATGATGTTGGCCGGACGCTTACACTCAGTCCTTTCCCCGATTACTTGAATTTCAAAGACGGTTAGACCGTTAGATTACGCCAATACGTCGACTTGCATGAGGTAGTGGTATTTGACATGATGGCAGGTGTGATGATTGGTTGTTGTAAGATGCATGTTTGAAATGAGCCTCGGCGACTCGTTACCTAACGTAACGCTAAGCTATAAGCACAAAGAAATTAGACTCCACGATGTCATTACGGGGCATTGGAGTCTTGTGATGTACGTCGAAGGGGCTTGCCTAACGGTCTCCCTGCAGGGCTTGAGAAACCAACTACGAGACGACCCCAGTTTTCTGCCGCCCTATGCGCGCATATTGGGGTTGTGTGAGACACCCTTCAGCGAGCTTGGCGCGAAAGAGCGAGCGTTGGTTCGCGAGCTACAGGACATAGGTCCGTTTTCGTTCTTCGCTGATCAGCGCATGCGCTCTGTGTTCGGCTTTGGAATGCATCAGGGTATTCGAAATACGTCTGCAAGTGGTGATTGTGCAGCGAACACGCAAAACCGAGTGTTTTGGGTGGTGACGCCAGATAGGCGAATTCAGGCGGTTTGGAATTTTCCGTTAATCATAGATGCTAACTTTGTCGAGTTTGGTCGTGTTATCCGTGCGCTCAAAACGACGTACGGGCTGCCGCTTGCTACGCCCGCCAATTGGACTGACGGTGCAGACCTTTTAATCCTGCCGAGTTTGTCCGACACAGAGGCGCAACAACGGTATGGGCGCTTTAAAAAAGTCTTGAGTTATTTCCGTCAAGTGCCTGTCGATCAAGTTCTTAAAGCACGAACACCAAAGAACGACGCTCAGAATTCGGTCGATGAATAAATTACGTGCTCAGCTCCAAATCGTCGGTTTTTGTCTTTTGTTGGGTTTAGCGCTTGGACACGGAACCTTTGTGTATGATTTTTTTCAGCGTACAGCAGAGGTCGAGCAAGATGCAGCACAACGTGTACAAAACGAGTTAGAGGATGGCGCTGAGGGCTATCGGCGCTTTGTTTACGACGCGTCTCGCCACGGCCATCTGATTGCGGAAATGCCAATGGTTAAGCGCTTATTAGTGCCCAATGGCGGTTCGACTGCCGACGATGTGGCTTTGGCATTGGATCGATTCGCCGATATCTATGGTCGCTATCTACAGGTGCGTGTATTGGACTCAGAGGGTGTAGAGATAATCCGATTTGACCGGCCCGACAAAAGTAAACCTGCATTTCGGAGTTATGACTTGCAAGACAAATCAAGTCGCCCCTACGTTGTTGCAGCGCAGAGCTTGCCCCGTTTTCACAGCTATGTATCTGAAATCTCGGCCAATATGGAGCGTGGTCAGATCGTTGTGCCACACGTGCCGACTTTCCGGTCCGTCGTGCCGGTGGATGACGGTGAAAAGACGGTGGGCTTTGTCGTTCTGAATGCCCGAGTCGGTGACATTTTGGCGTCGGTAGCGGCCGAGTTATTGCCGTTTCTCAGTAATTATGAGGTGATTTTTTACGTAGGTGAAAAGCAGTTTTGGCAGCTTAAAAATGGACAGTGGAATTGGGACACCTCCACGAGTGTTCAGTCCTGGGTAAATCAGCAAAATGCACAACTGTTTAGTGCGGAGGTTGCCATGCGGAACCAAGCGCCGATTACCGATCAGATAGTAAAAGGGGCCCAGAGCCCGTTTCAGATTTATGACTTTGATCAGAGGCGGCAACTGCACACCAATTTTGTTGATAAAATGTACGTGAAGCTGAGTGTTCCACACGCTGAATGGGAAAGCCACGTCGCCCGTGAACTAGAGAAAGAAAATGTAGGGGCTTACCTAACAATTATTGCATTCAGTTCCCTAGTTAGCTTGTTAGTGTCGGGACTTGTGCTGGTTTATGTGAATCAACAAAAAGCAAGAAATCAACGCTTAGCAGAAGCTAAACGTTTGGCGCAAACTGATCACTTAACCGGTGTGTGGTCTAGGGCTGGGTTTGAAGAAGGTCTTGAAGCTTTGAGGGCTCGGCTTGGAAGTGACGTCCGGCATTTGGGGATTTGTTTGCTCGACGTGGATCATTTCAAACATATCAATGATACCTGGGGTCATGCAACAGGCGATACTGTCCTTCGAGAGTTGGCCAAAGTTGTGAAGCGCGAGTTGCGAGATTATGATTTGTTGGCTCGCTGGGGCGGAGAAGAATTCGTCATCATGCTGGAAGGGGTTTCATCGCAGGTAGCCAAAAACGTTGCCGAACGAATACGGCAAGCGGTAGCCAGCCATGTATTCTCAACTGAGTTGGGTCAATCGGTAGATGTCACGATATCGATGGGTGTGACCTTAATGTCAAAAGGATCGTTAGACCAAGCACTTGAAAGAGCCGATAACGCGATGTACCTCGCGAAAACGGAAGGGCGAAATCAAGTGCGTTTGACGCTGTCCCAAGATTCGTCAAAAGAGGTTTTAAATATCGGCGATACCGTTCCCGATTACTTGCTGAAGACCGATGAAGGCGAGTTCTTGTTGTCGGATTATATGGGCGGTCGTTGGCTTATTTTATTCAGCCATCCGAAAGACTACACCCCAGTGTGTACCTCAGAGTTAGCCAAGATCGCTCAGATGAGCGATGTGTGGGATTCTTTGAATACCAAGCCCATCGCCTTGTCGCTCGATAGCATTGAGCAGCACGTGGGTTGGAAGCAGGATATTGCGAAAGTGGCTGGATGCGCGGTGAAGTTCCCACTGATTGCAGATACAGACTTGGATTTAGCGAAAGCCTTTAACATGATCCCGGCTCACGCTGTACTCGCAAACAATTGGACCGCCGACGATGTACAAACTGTGAGGGGTGTGTTTATTTTATCGCCCGATAAACGTTTGCGTTTATCCCTGCTGTATCCCATGTCAATCGGGCGAGACTTTAATGAAATTGTGCGTTTATTAAAGGCCTTGCAGTCACAAGACGCTGCACAGTAGAAAGGTTGCTTAGGCGCTTTGCGTGAACATGACTGCTAGATTCGAGCCGGTATTTTAAAGAATCGTCGCGTCCAGACCGACTGCAAAATAGGGTCTATCCAACGATATAGACGGCCGGAGACATACACTGATTTTCCTCTTTCTAGCGCTCGTATTCCCTCGCTCACGACCGTCGAAGCGTCATACCACAGCCACTTGGGCATTTTCTCTTTCATTTCAGACAGTCCAGCTGTTTCATGGAAGTCGGTGTGTGTATAGCCTGGGCACAGGGCCGAAACCTTCACACCATGAGGTGCTAGAGTCAATGCTAAGTCCTCGCTGAGTGCCACAATGTAAGCTTTTGAGGGGCCATAATTGCAGCCGCCTGAGCGAGGTATACGACCAGCGACGGAGGCGATATTAAGTATGTGCCCGTCTTTGTTCGCGATCATAGCCGGTGCGAATAAGTGGCAGAGATGCGCTACGGAGGTCATCATCAGCTGGTAAAAGCTTGCATGCTTATTCCAATCTCGTTCGGTAATCAGATCTTCGCCAGCCACCCCAGCATTGTTAACGAGCCAGCTTACGGTGATGTTTTCTGATTCGCAAAATTGATGGATTAGTGATGGAGCGTCTGGCTGTGTAAGGTCTGCCGCCATGACTTTTACATCGATACCATAGGTGCTACTTAACTCGTCGGCAATCTGCTTCAGTTTTTCACGCCGCCTTGCGATGAGTACGAGGTTCAACCCCTTAGCTGCCAGCTGTTTTGAGAATTCTGCACCTAAACCGGCGGATGCGCCGGTGATAACAGCGTAGTTGCTCATGATATGTCCTTCTACGTTGGGTTTATTGTAGTTTCCCTGCAAAGCGGACTGCAGGCAAGAGGGTTCTTGGTCTTTAAACCGACCACTTTAGACCTTTGGTTTGGAGTACTACGAGGATACACTCTGGTGATTAATAATAAAGGAGCGTTGCAATGCGTTTAGAAGGAAAAGTGGCTTTGGTGACGGGTGGTGGCAGTGGTTTAGGCCGAGCGATGTGCTTGCGCTTTGCCCAAGAGGGAGCATTTGTGCTTGTCACGGATATTAACGCTGAGGCAGCGCAAGAGACAGTCGATCAGGGGGCGGGGCTGCCTGGAAAGTTGATTGCTAAGTATCAAGATGTGTGCGATGAGTCGGCATGGGCGGAAACGGTCGCGTTTGCCGAGGCGGAATTAGGGCCCCTCGATATATTAGTGAATAATGCGGGTATCGCGGTAACAGCCTCGGTAGAGCACGAAACCCTAGAGGGTTGGCGTAAAACACAAGCGGTTAATCTGGATGCCGTATTCATGGGCACCCAAGCCGGAATTTTGGCGATGAAAGGCCGCGGTGGATCTATTATTAATTTGTCCTCGATTGAGGGGATAATCGGTGATCCTCTGACCTGTGCTTACAATGCAAGTAAGGGTGGCGTTCGTATCTTCACCAAATCAGCAGCATTGTGGTGCTGCCGCGAAAACTATGGTGTTCGCGTCAACTCCATTCACCCAGGGTTTATAGAAACGCCGATGGTCATTAACGCGATTGCAGCGATGTCAGAAGAGGATCGACAAAGTGTTGAAGCGCAGCTGCAGATGGCGATTCCCATGGGTGAAATGGGGCGGCCTGAGGACATTGCTAACGCTGCGTTGTTTTTAGCGAGCGATGAGTCGCGTTATATGACCGGTTCAGAGCTCGTTGTGGATGGTGGTTATACCGCCCGTTAGCCTATTGTTATGTGTTTTCGTTGTGAGCCCATGGGGCTCACGTTCACTAAATAACTCGATTATTCAATGCACCCGTCGCCAAGTACTGTGCAGCGTTATCGATGGCTTGTTTAACAATAGCCGCGCGACACTCCGGCGTGGCGCCACCTATGTGAGCCGTTAGCGTGACATGCGGGTTGCTTAATAGCTCGGGGTGTACTTGCGGTTCATTCTCGAATACATCTAATCCGGCACCGCCTAGGTGACCGCTGTTTAAGGCATCGACCAAATCTTGTTCGTTTGTGAGCGGGCCCCGTCCTGTATTAATGATGAAAGCGCCTTGCTTCATCAAGGCCAAGCTGTCGGCATTAATGCAATGCCGAGTGGCATCTGTTAAGGGACAGTGCAAGGAGATTACATCGGACTTTGCGAGTAGCCCTTCGAGGGTCGGCTCGAACTGAATGTCGAGCTCTTGCTCAAGCGCAGGCTTTTGGTTTGGTCCGTGGTAACAAAGTTTCAGTCCGAAAGCTTGAGCGCGTCTCGCCATAGCCGAGCCAATGGCGCCCGCGCCGATAATCCCAAGTGTTTTTCCTCGCGGAGTTACGCCCATGATACTGCCCGCTGTAGCCCAGTCGTTTTGGCGCAGAAAGTATTCGCTATAGCTTGCTTTACGCATGGTGGCCAACAGCAAACCAAATGCTAGATCTGCAGTATCGTCAGCTACAATCGGGGTGTTGGTAACGGCAATGCCTCGTTGTTTGGCAGCTTCAAGATCAATTTTATCGACCCCAGCACCGATGTTCGAGATTAGTCGAATAGAATCCGGAAGACCGGCAATAGCTTTAGCACCTAAGTCATCGAAGGCCGTAGAGATTACGACAGTCGCCTCAGTCGTATTGCTAGACTCAGCGATGGGTACACAGGTTCCTAGCTGCTCGAATGGGGCTAGCATGTGACCCTGAATAATATCGCTGACAAGAATAGTTGGTTTCATGATTAAGCCCTAGCTTTGAGCACGCGGTGGTCTATGTCTTGGCTCTGAGTGATGCCCGTAAGCGCCATGGATATTTCAATTTCAGCCTTAAATGTGGCTAAAAGATCTGTAATGGCGCGCTGACCTCCCGCCGCTAGGGCGTACACCCAAGAGCGACCAATGAGGGTAAAGTCTGCACCTAAAGCATAAGCTTTAAAGATGTCTTGTCCACTGCGGATGCCGCCGTCCAAAATGACAGTTGTCGCGTCACCGACCGCGGATTTGATGTCTGAAACTACGTTTATTGTGGCATCCACGCAATCCAGTTGTCGGCCACCATGGTTTGATACAACGATTCCATCAGCGCCCACTTGGACCGCCTGTTTGGCGTCTTCTTCGGTCAAAATTCCCTTAATGATGAGCTTACCTGGCCAAATACTGCGCAACCATTCGATATCTTTCCAGGTGACAGTTGAATCGACTTGCTGAGTGATCCAGGCTTGAAAATCGTCTGGGCGACTGGCGTTGGGAACGTATTCCTCTAGATTACCAAAGGTGTGGGGTTTACCCCCTAGGCCTACCGATTTTATCCAGCTAGGTTTACTGGCAAGATTCAGAGCGGTGCGTAGGCGTCCTCCGAGTGAGGTCCCACCACTTAAACCATTACGTTTATCGCGATAACGAGCGCCCAAGACCGCAAGGTCTACCGTAAATACGAGTGTATCGACGCCGACATTTTGGGCGCGCTGCAGCATTTGCTGTACGGCCCCGCGGTCCCTCAGCATATACAGCTGAAACCAGAAGGATTTATCAGAGACCTGGGCCACTTCCTCCAAGGAACAGATCGCTACCGTCGATAAAACAAACGGGATGTTAAGAGCATCGGACGCTGCCTTGGCTTGAAGCTCACCGCGCGCGCCGAACATACCGCCCATACCAATGGGGGCCAAGCCAGCAGGCATGGAATAGGTAGTCCCGAAGAGTTCGACGCTCGTATCGACCGAAGATACATCCTTTAAAACGGTTTGTTTCAAGGTGATGTCTTGATAGGCCGAGACGTTAGCTCGCAATGTGGTTTCGGAGTAGGAGCCTCCGTCGAGATAATCGAATAGAAAGCGTGGCACCTTTCGCTCAGCAATGCGGCGATAGTCCTCGGTCGAGGCGGGTACTAGGTTTAACGAACTCATAGATCCTCCTACAGGATGATTTCGATTAAGCGTGGGCCACGCTCAGCCATTGCCGCGGCAAATGCATCGTCTAGCTCTTGCACTTGGGTCACTTTTTGAGCCTTTATGCCCATGCCTGTAGCGATCTCGGTCCATTGAATGGTTGGGTTGCTTAAATCCAACAGCGATAGTGCAGTTGGGCCGGGATTGTCTATGCCTACGCGTTGTAGCTCGATATTAAGAATTGCGTATGAACTGTTGTTCAGAAGCAGTACGGTGATATCGAGATTTTCACGTGCCATGGTCCACAAAGCTTGTACGGTATACATCGCCGAGCCATCGGCCTGCAGGGCAATCACCTTGCGGTCAGGGCAAGCAAGCGCTGCGCCAATCGATAGAGGGAGACCCTGACCGATAGAGCCGCCGGTCAAGGTCAGCCAATCGTGTTTGGCCGCACCTGGCGTCATGGCGTAAACAAATAAACCGTTGGTCGCTCCTTCATCGGAGACAATCGTGCCCTCGGGCATTCGGTTGGCCATAATTTTGCCAAGCTCCAGTGCATTCGCCGGACCCTGTTCAAGTTCGAAGGTGTTGCGCTCCTGAAATAGAGTCGGTTCTGCAGGGCAGCCGAGTTCATCCGCAAGTCGAGTGAGTGCATCGAGGGCGTCGGTATTGACGTCTGCCAGCTGCACTAGATTTGCGCCCTCGGGCGATAACCAGCTGGGCTTTTCGGGATAGGCAAAAAAGGACACAGGCGGTTTGGTGCCAATAAAGACAATATTCTCTAACTCTTTGAGGAAATCCTGAGCCTGCTCCCCGAAGTAGGGTAAGCGCTCGACGGCGACGCGGCCCTCGCCACGTTCATGGCGAGCGTAGAAAGTTTCGGTAATGATTCTTGCGCCCGTCGCTTCCGCAATGCGACCCGCTTGAACGAGTGCGTCCTCTCTTAATGCTCGGCCACCTAGCATAATGGCTTTACCGCCCGCATTTGAGAGTGCCTCAGTCGCTTGTGTAATCAGCTCATCGCTGGCTTTTGGCGATTCAGCGAGCGTTGGGATGCTTGGTGTCGCCTGACTTTCTTCCCATGCATGGTTGGCGGGCGCAATAAATGAGCAGACTTTGCCCGGGTATTCTTGTGATCTAGCCCACCCCTCTAGGCCAGTGGCAGCCAAATCATCCGCTGATGATGAAACGCCAATCCATGCTGAGACAGGGCTTGCAAAACCTTGGATATCGGCCGTGAGTGGCGCGTCGTACTGCAAATGGTAGGTGGCGTGATCGCCTATCATGTTTAGGATTGGCGAATGCGCGCGGCGAGCGTTGTGCAAGTTTGAGCTCGCATTGGCAAAGCCTGGGCCCAAATGGAGCAGAGTCAGCGCAGGTTTGCCGGCCATACGGCCGTAGCCATCGGCTGCGCCAGAGACAACCCCCTCGTACAAGCACAGTACAGCACGCATGCGAGGCTGTTGATCAATGGCGGCAACGAGTTGCATTTCTGAGGTGCCAGGATTGGCGAAACACAGCTCCACACCAGCGTCTGCCAACGAGTTGATTAACGATTCTGCGCCATTCATGGCTCTGTCCTTATGTAGTTATGAAACTTGAACTCTACTCTATTGCAAAGTCAATTGCACAAACTGTCGGATACGCGACAGTTGCGCCAGATTTTGTTGCTTAACATCGATACAAACGATAACGGGAACACAGCTATGACTCTGCGATCATCAAAAATCATTAACGGCCCTCTCGGTGCGGGCGTTCGCGCTTTGTATCGAGCCAGTGGTGTGAAAGGCTCAGATTTCGGTAAGCCTATTATTGCGGTAGCCAACAGTTTTACCGAGTTTGTACCGGGTCATGTGCACCTGAATGGCGTTGGACGAATCGTGTGTGATGCCATATGGGAAGCGGGGGGTATACCCCGGGAATTTAATACGATCGCGATCGATGACGGGATCGCGATGGGACACGATGGGATGCTGTATTCGTTGCCTTCCCGCGACATGATTGCCGACAGTATTGAGTACATGGTTAACGCACATTGTGCTGATGCGCTGATTTGCATTTCGAATTGCGACAAAATTACTCCGGGAATGTTAATGGCGGGATTGCGATTGAATATCCCTGTGATTTTTGTCTCGGGTGGACCTATGGAAGCTGGGCGCATTCAGGTCAAGGGTAAAACGCGCCGTATGGACGCGACTGATACGGTCATCGCTGCGCTTGACGTCACTCATTTAGATGGGCAAGTGCAAGCGGTTGAAGAAAACGCATGCCCTACTTGTGGTTCTTGTTCGGGCATGTTTACAGCGAATTCAATGAACTGTCTGGCTGAGGCTTTGGGACTTGCCCTGCCGGGCAATGGTTCAATGTTGGCGACTCACGAAGACCGTAAACGTTTGTTTATCGATGCTGGCCATCGAGTTGTCGAGTTGGCAAAACGTTATTACGAGCAAGAGGACGCTTCTGTTCTACCTCGTGCCATTGCCACCCGAGAAGCCTTCATAAACGCAATGGCCATGGATATTGCGATGGGTGGATCAACGAACACTATTTTGCATTTACTGGCGATTGCCCATGAGGCTGAAGTTGATTTCACCATGGATGATATCGATGCGCTGTCTCGAAAAACACCGTTTCTGTGTAAGGTGGCTCCAGCGACATCCGATTATTTTATGGAAGATGTTCATAAAGCAGGCGGTGTGATGGGTATTTTGGGCGAGCTGGATCGAGCCGGATTGTTGGACACCTCGGTGCGTCACATCGTGAATGTGGATGTGACGTTAAAAGAAGTCTTGGCGCACTGGGATGTGCTGCAGACCTCAGATCAAAGTGTTTGGGATTGGTATCGCGCCGATGCCTCGGGAGTTACGGGAACACAAGCGTATTCTCACGCGACGCGGTCTCAGCTTGATCTTGATCGGGTTTCTGGATGTCTGCGCAACATAGAGCATGCGCATAGTACTGAAGGTGGCTTGGCGGTGTTAAAAGGCAATATCGCGGCGGATGGGTGTATCGTGAAAACGGGCTCAGTACCCGAGCATATGTTAGTGTTTGAAGGGCGCGCTCGAGTCTTTGACGATCAAGACCTGGCCATTCAGGCGATCATGAATGATGAAATCGTGGCCGGTGATTGTGTAGTGATTCGCTATGAGGGACCGAAAGGCGGGCCCGGAATGCAGGAAATGCTGATGCCAACCACCATCTTGAAAGGTAAAGGGCTCGCGAGTTCTTGTGCGTTGATAACCGACGGCCGTTTTTCGGGTGCAACCTCAGGTTTGTCGATAGGGCATATCTCGCCGGAGGCGGCTGCGGGCGGGGACTTGGCGCTCGTTCGCGAAGGGGATACGATCCGAATTGACATTCCTAATCGCAGCATCGCCGCAATGGTAGATAGTACTACACTTGACGCCCGCCGCGCTGAAGAGCAAGCTCGCGTGCGTCCATTCTCGCCCGTTGATGCAAGAGCCAGACGGGTAAGCAAGGCCTTGCGAGCCTATGCAATGTTTGCCGCATCGGCTGATTTGGGCGGGGTCAAAGTCGTACCAGAGCAATAAGGAGCTGCCGTGATTAAACGTCGTTCGTTACTCAAACGGTTGGGACTCGCAGCAGTCCTCAACCCCTTGATGAAGGTTGCAAGGTCGAGAGCAGAAAGCGAGCCGTTTAATCATATCTTGTGTACCTGCAGTGACTCACAAATAGCGGTGACCCTATCGACTCATGCGGTAATGGAAAGTCCCCGATTGCATTGCGGAGGGGAGCAGGCCGCGGGTCACCGGGTCGATTCCCAGGGCAAGCACTGGCGTTTTCTGGTGAGTGATTTGCAAGCGGCCACAGAATATTCTTTGCAGGTTTACGATGGTGCTAATGAGATTGGCGAAGCGTGGCCATTGCAGACATTTCCCGCGCCCGATGCGCTACCCGACCAATTTAAATTGTTAAGTTACACCTGTGCGGGTGGCGGTGATGGCTTCGGTTTTATGGGGCGTCAGTATTTTAAGCCGCTCGAGTTTAAGCGACGCTTATTGGCTTCAGCGCTAGCGGAAGAACCAGACGCAGCTCTGGCGATTGGGGATCATATTTATTGGGATTTGCGAGGCCAAGGTATCCCCCAGATTGGCCGTAAAAAACCCCTGTTGAAATGGGGCTTAGGGCATTATCTCAGGTGGAAATTTGGCGAGTTTGATCGATCAGCCGAAATGATAGGCACCGACAATGAAGTTGTCCTGAAGGCCATCGGGCAAGAGCAAATTGCGTCGCTGTATGGAACGGATTTTAAGTCGGTGCCACTGTTCTTCATAGGCGATGATCACGATTATTTTGAGAACGATGACGCCGAGAGAGATTTGGTAACCTTCCCTGCTGATGCCTTCTCTAAGCTTGCAGCCAAAGCGATGGCTGATTTGTATTATCCGGCCTTGTTGGACGGTCCTGCGGAAGGAGGCGGTCGTCTCGCCGGCAGGTTGCGCTACGGTCGACTTTTCGACGGGATACTCTTGGATTGTGCCGGTGGTCTGACGCTCGGTGGGGAAGCACGGTTGGTACCTGCTGCCATTGAGGAATGGGCGATCGAAACGTGCGGAGAATCTTCGGCGTCGCATTTTGCATTTATCCCGTCGCATCCATTGGGTTATACCGCAGGTAAGTGGCGTGAGTGGTATCCCGATGTGGTTGCAGAGGAAGGTGACCAGACGGTTTCTAACGAGCTGCTTGGCGAAACCAAGGGCTCTTTGGGGTTAAACGCAGATAAATACCTGTGGCAGAGTGGCTGGTGGGCTCAACATCAACGCCTGCTGGCCGCGCTGGCCGCAAGAGGAGGGTCTCGGTTTATGGTGTCAGGCGATATTCACGCGTTGGCAGCGGAGCGCATTACTCAAAGCGGCGATCTTGATCTTTCTGATCGTCCCGTGACGTCGCTTTTGTCGGGGCCTGTGAGCAGTTCGGATGGAACTTGGCCATCCGCGGCTCGGGGCGTACAAGCTGCAGTTCCCGCCTGGCTTAAGGCAGAGACGCTAGTGCCTGTCACAGAGGTGAATAGTTACACCATCATCGAGATAACAAAGGACTCGGTGAGTATGCATTTGCGAGATTGCGGTGGATACGATCGCAGCTTAAATGAGACTGGTGAAGTCTTACGCAGTACGACCATTAATGCCTAGGGTGCTCAGTGCATACCTAAGTGCTGAGCCAGCGTGTTTCGGTCACCAGAGAGCGCAACACGATTCTCACGTTTGCTAAGCTGATAGTCGTACATGGGGTCATAGTAGTCGGTCAGCAAAAAGCGTATCCATTGTTTGTGTGCTTCTGGGTTGCCTTGTCGATGCTGGTCTAATGCCCTGGCCATGAGCCTGGTAAGTTCTGCGTAACGCACTCCGCCTAGGCGTTTGCGGATGGAATAAGCTGAGCGCTCCAGTGATTCCGCGAAGGCCGTAAAGGCCAATTCATGTTCCTGGAGTTGGACTTCCCATTCTTCTAGATTGCTCAGGATATAAGCGTGGTAAGAATGATCAACTCGCTCGTCTAGTGGGGCTTCTAAGACCCACAGCGGGGCTTGTTGCATCTGTTTCAACAAAGGTGCAGGGATGGCGCAGCGGCCAATCAGCTGGCTTTCGTCTTCTAAAACTAAGGTTTTTCGATTGCTTGCCTCGTGTTTTAGTAAAGCAATAGCTAATGCGCTCTCAAAGCTAATTTGAGTCGGTTGCGGACTGGGGCGGCGTCCGAAGGCACTGCCTCGATGGTGGGCTAAACCCTCCAAATCGATCGAGCCTAAAGGCGAGTGGTTTGGCATTTGGTTTAGCAATACGGTTTTAGCAACGCCCGTTCGCCCCGCAATAACGACAATGTTTTGATGCTCTGAGATCCTAACAAGCTCGTTGATCAACCAGGTTCGCATTGCCTTGTAACCACCCACTACCAAGGGGTAATCAATGCCGCTTTCGTACAACCACTGCTGGGTAATGTGCGAGCGCATGCCGCCCCGAAAGCAAAACAAGGCGCCGTCTGGATTTGCATGCGCAAAGTCCCCCCAAGCGGTAATGCGTTCATCTTTGACAGACCCGCTCACTAACTTGTGCCCCAGGGCGACGGCCGATTCTTGGCCCTTTTGCTTATATTCTGTGCCAACGGCGGCGCGTTCATCGTCTGTCATTAGGGGTAAATTGACCGCCGAGGGAAATGAACCCCTGTTGAATTCAATCGGAGCACGTGTGTCAATTAAAGGCGTATCATTTAAAAATAGGTCCCTAAAGTTGGTGATTTTGGCGGGCATTAGCGCACCAAAATCCGCGGTGTATCGCCTGTTGAGGCCATCATTTTGCCAAAGTGTTTGTGGGGCAAGCCGTGTTGCTGCAATAAATCTTCAAGCTCAGCGCTATATTGGGGGGCTACGCTAATTAAAATGCCGCCGCTGGTTTGGGGGTCAAACACAATGGCATCCTGCTCAGGTGCTGATGTGATTATCTGCTCGCCGCAGGCTTGCCGGTTTCTGTGCGTGCCGCCCGGTAGGCAGTTTTCTTGGATGTAATGACGAACGTTGGGAAGCAGAGGAAGACTGTTGTAGTCTACCTCGGCGCGAAGGCCAGCTGCCTGGCAAAGCTCCAATAGGTGGCCGCCTAAGCCGAAACCCGTGACGTCTGTCATTGCGTGAATGTAGGCAAGTTTAGATAGGTGCGCGCCAATGCGATTGAGCTGGCACATGGTTTCGGTCGCGCGGTGGGTATCTTCGGCAAGCAGGGCCCCCTTTTTTTCTGCTGTGGTCAGTAAGCCAATACCTAGGGGTTTGGTAAGATAAAGTAGGTCTCCGGCTTGGGCTTGTGCATTTGTTTTTAAATCTGCTATTGGCACGATGCCAGTGACCGCCAGTCCAAAAATGGGTTCGGGAGCGTCGATACTGTGGCCGCCGGCAAGCGGTATGCCAGCGTCACTACACACTTTGCGGCCACCTGCGATCACATCAGCGGCGAGTTCGGGCGGGAGCTTGTCCAGCGGCCACCCTAAAATTGCAATGGCCATTAGCGGCGTACCGCCCATCGCGTAGATGTCGCTCATTGCGTTGGTTGCTGCTATGCGACCGAAATCGAAGGCGTCGTCGACAATTGGCATAAAAAAATCTGTGGTGCTGAGAATGGCTTGACCATTGCCAATGTCCATGGCGGCGGCATCGTCTTTGTGATCATTGCCTACCAATAGATTTGGGTGACTAATTCCAGCCCCGCGTTGCGCGCTCGCTTTTAAGATTTTATCGAGTACGTCTGGAGCAATTTTGCAGCCGCATCCTGCCCCGTGGCTGTACTGCGTGAGTCTGACTTTTTCTTTATCCACCTTGCGTTCCTTGCGGCAATTCACCTCATCATACCGCGATCTTGATATCGGTAAAGGGTTTAAAGATTTGTGACCGTTTTGTATGGAATGTGCGGTACGCATTTAGACTAAAACCGTGATAGTCTATGTTAACTTGACAGTAAGACTATGCGGCGAAGCACCGCATTTGGCGTGATAAGGGATCCCAACATGACGAGCACCCAAACGAAACTGACTTTTGCTAAGCGTATTTTAGGCACATTAACCACTCTGGTTCTTGTTGCCTGCGGTGGCGGAGGTGGCGGTGCTGGCTCAGGTGGCGGCTTTTTGCCCGATAACAATGGAACGCCCACGCCGTCTTACACGCTGACGGTATCAGGTAAGAATGCTGGCGGTACCACAACTAACGAGTTCTCGGCCTCCAGTCCCCTGACAATTGAGGTCCTGGTAGAAGACACGTCAACCAATACCGCGTCGGTTGTGTCTGGGGCCGTGGTTGAGTTGCAATCCACTGTTGGAACAATTACCCCTGCGAACGCCTCGGCGTTGACTAATGCTGCTGGTATTGCCGAATTTACCTTGGGGTTTAATCAAGAAGAGGGCGCGGGAACAGTCACCGCCAGCTATGTAGTAGATGGAACAACCTACAGCGGCACGTTTAATGTTCAGTCAATCATCGAGCCCTCGAATGAGCCCGTCATCACACTGAGCCTTGCGGCCACGAACAGCACTGGCGATACGGTAACAACCCTGTCACAACGCTCTCCAGCAACGTTGACGGCATCTTTCTTATCTACCCTCGACGGTGTGGCGACACCCATCAGCGGCGAGCTAGTAACGATTAATACAAATGTAGGTGATGTTAGCCCTAGTAACAATACGGCGCTGACCGATGCCAATGGCGATGCGGTTTTCACCGTCTCTTTTAATGGCACTGAAGGTGCTGGCTCGGTCGGTGTTACTGCGTCCTTGGACGGCGTGGCGTACACGGATACGTTAAATTTACAAGCGGCAGCAACAAATATGAACTACCAGTTGGCGCTATATCAATCGGATGGTGTGACCCCGTTGAATGGCGCCAGCTTTACGGCAGACAGCCCACTGAGTTTTGTTGCTACATTGGAGGATGTTAGCACGGGAGTTGCGGTGCCGGTCAAAAGCGAATTGGTGCTTGCGAACGCTACTATTGGTAATTTGAGCCAGGCGAGTGCTCTAACCGATTTAGCGGGAGAGGCGAGATTTACGCTAAATGCAGGGGGCGTTATCGGTGCGGGCGTTGTCTCGGCCAGCTTTGAGACCCCCCTTGGTGCAGTAACGACCCAGGCTAACGTGGCGGTTACGTCAAACGCGGCTGTAAGTTATACCATCAATATTACCAATGGGAGTAACGGTTGGGTATTCAGTGATGCGAATCCTCTGACTTTGGACGTAACGGTGTCGGCTACGGATGCATCTGATTTGTCGGGTTTGCTTGTTACACTTACTACTGATCTTGGCCTTGTGGTAGGGAATGGTAGTGCGATTCTTCAGGAAGTTTCTGGCGTGTATACAGCTCGTTTCACCGTGAATTATGCCAATGTGGTGGGTGCAGGTACATTGACGGCCTCTTTTAGTAGCGCCCAGGAAACCTACATAGATACTCAGTCCGTTGAGACCATTGCTGCAGAAGCCTATAGATTGACTATTATCCAAGACGTTACGATAGTGACCCCGGGAAGTCCCATGACATTAATCGTACGGTTGGATGACGCAGATGGAGCCTCAAAATCAAATCAAACGGTTAGCCTGAATAGCACAATTGGTGCGTTGTCCCGAAGTACTGGCGTGACGGACTCAGCGGGTGAGACTGAGTTTTTGTTGAGCTATGATGGTGCTTCTGGTGATGGTCTAGTCACTGCGACTTACACTGAGAACGGCAATACCTATACCCAGAGCTTACGTGTTGTGATAGCCGGTGCTCCTTACAAACTCTCTGACGTCACATTCTCAGATTTCAACACCAACCCGATTGCTGATGCAATTATTTCATCAACTGATCCATATCGCAAAATTACAGCGAGAGTTACTTTGACTGATTTAGGCGGAAATGCACTGGCAAATCGCTTGATTCAGTTTGTGAGTGCAAAAGGCCAACTTAGCCCGACCGATGGCTACGTATTGACTGATGCAACAGGCGTTGCAGAGATAACCATAGCCTACACCGATGACATAATCTCAGGCATTGGCGAGCTGAGTGCAAGTTATGTTTCGGCTCTGGGTGCCGTATCGGTAGTGGCTGATGTACAAGCGGTTGCACCTAATTTGTTGATAGGAACGATTGATGGCATCAACTTTACTGAGGCGGATCTTGCATCAACCCCAGCTTCGGGTAGTTTGGTGAACCAGGGTTCCGCGGTGTTGCAATTGGATATCGTAAATTCGGATTTGGATATTACCAATGCGAGTGATGCGGATCGGATCAAGTCAGCCCAGGTTGTGGCCTTCAGTTCGTACTGCTTGGATAACGGTTTAGCGACGCTATCCCCTGCGAGTCCGATCACGACCAGCTCAGGTCAGTTAAGCGCGACCTACACGGCAGGTGCTGGTTGTACTGGTGATGACGAGGTGCTTGCTACGCTGCAGTTTGGTGGCAGCGCGACTGCTCAGACTGCATCGCAAGTACTGACCATTGCCGCGGCCGTCGAAGCTGTGTCGATTGAGGCCGTCGATGTGACTCCCACAACGCTGGCCATCGCTGGTACGGGCGCCTTGAGTAACGTGTCTGAAACGGCGGTGGCGCAATTCCGTGTGGTGGATGGCAACGGCGCACCGGTACAGGGTGAGACGGTCAACTTCTCTTTGTCGTCTACTGTAGGTGGACTGGCGTTGAACGCAGCATCTGCTGTCAGTGGCGCCGATGGTTTACTGAGTGTCACATTGAATTCAGGCAATGTACCTACAAGTACGGTGATTACGGCTGAGCTCGATTCGACCGCCCAGCTCGCTTCTTCCGCCGTTGTGACGGTATCGACTGCAATTCCTGATCAAAATTCATTTACGATTTTTTCAGATAACTTGTCGGTGTCACAGGCATACCCCGCAGTGAACCAAACATCGAATATCTCGGTCCGTTTGGCTGATCGTTACAATAATGTGGTGCCCGATGGTTCGGTTGTATACTTTACGACGGAATACGGCGCCATCGACGCAAGCTGCTCTATCGTAGCGGGTGAGTGCTCGGTGGTGTGGCGTTCACAAGCACCCAAACCCATCGGTAGCAACTTATCAACAGTGGACTGTCCCGATTACGATAACGATGGGGATGGAGTCGCCAACAACGATGATGTTGGTACCTTCGATCCTTGTCCCACCTCGAGTCTAACAGGTATAGAACAGGGCTCTCGAACCACAATACTAGCGACAACCACAGGTGAAGAAAGCTTTTTGGATGTGGATGGCGATGGTTTGATGAGTGATTTCCTGAATGAATTCATCGATGCTCAGCATGATCTTGGCGAGCCTTATTTGGACGCGAACGAGGATGGTGCTTACCAGATCAATGAATTCTTCGTGGATGACGATAGCTCCGGTTCTCGTGAAGACGGAGACAATCTCTACACCGGTATCGGCTGTACCGCGGCGACCTTGAACAGTGGCGAGTGCACCGGAACGACCTTGTCTGTGTTTGATAATATCGCGCTGGTGCTATCACCTTCGGACAATCTTTATATTGCATTAGTTGACATAGGTGCGACACCTGACTCGTCGGTATTGGTTGAACCCGGAGTCGACACTGTAGCGGCAGGTAGTTATGTAGCGTACTTCTCTGATCAATATAACAACCAGCCGGCGAATGGTGCGACCATCACGGTAAGCGCAACGGGAGATTGCTCGATCGTATCACCGACGACATTCACCGTGCCAAACAATAACGCTGCAAACGCCTACCGAATCGGTATCGAGATTGCGTCAGTGGCGGCAACGGCGGGTGCTGATACTGTGAGTGTCTCGATTGCTAACCCCGGTGCGGCGGCGGTGACCCAGACCTTCACTTGTATCCCCTAGGTATTGATAGATTTACTGTAAGCCGAGCTTAGTGCTCGGCTTTTTTATAGGGCGAAAGTTTCTGGATCTGTGGTAGCATCTGCGGCATGACGACACTGCACCCACAACAAGAATTTCAAAAGCTTGCCTATCTTGAGGCGCTGGGTATTCAGCCGTTGGTCTTGGTGCGCCAGCCCGCATGCGGTGCGATACTGCCCAGAGCTGTGCCCCTGGCTAGCAAATCTGGGTCAGCGACCACTATCGCTTCTGCGGCGTCACCGGAGGCTAAGAAGTCGCACGAAGGGGAGAGGTCTGTTGAGGTTGGCAACCCTACTGCCAGCTTAGCAGCCGTGCGGGAGTCGCTGATGGGGACCCAAAATCAATTTGAGTCTCGACCTTCACCGAAGCCTGAGTTGGCAGCCCAGCGGCCACGAGCAGAAACGACGTCCTCGATGGTGGTGCCACAGACAAGCGACCAAGTTGTCGAGGCAGAGGACTCGTCGTTCAGTGAAAATCCCAGTGCCAGTGCCAGTGCCAGTGCCAGTGCCAGTGCTGAAGAAACCGTTTTGCCCTCTAAATTCACGGCGCTCGTTTATGCGCATGCAGACGTTACCTTAGTGGCGGTGGGCGCACAATTGCAGGCTCAACACTGGGCACTGTCAAAGAATATCAGTTTAGCTTGCCATGCCGCGAATTCGGTTCAGTCGGATACGTCAGCCTTACCCAGCGTACTGGAATTTCATTGGCCGATGCCGGGCGTATCCGCCAACGAATCTAATGCGGCTAAATCCGCTTTTGCTGGCTTTTTAAGCAAGCATACGGCTCAGAGTGATACCCGAGTCTTGTTGCTTGGTGATTTAAGCCAACAACTTGCCCAAGTGTTTGTTCAGCATGCCGCAGATAAGCAGATCTTGATAGGCCCTAGTCTAGACGCCATGATGACGGATCAGTCCCTTAAGCGTTCGTTGTGGCAAGACTTGATCGCTAACGGATTTGCGTGAGCGTGATTTTGGTTCAAGCGGGTCTGTCGGATCTAGAGGCTCTGGCAAATCTTGCGAGAGAGTGTGGCGAGTCGCGCTGGACCGAGGAAACGTTTTACCCCGGTTGCAGAGGTGACGAAAACGAAATTGTGCTGGTGCTGAAAGAAGCCTCGGAGATTATCGCCTACGCCGTCATGGCCAAAGAGTACGATAGCTGTGCGCTCTATAACATTGGCGTCAGCCCCCTGAAACGCAGGCAGGGCCTCGCGGCGCGTCTGCTGTTAGAAGGACTGGCTTGGGGGCAAAATCAAGACTGCGATCGCTGTTTGCTGGAAGTGCGAGCGTCCAACGCAGGTGCCATACGTCTTTACGAAGGGCTAGGCTTTGTTCACGATGGCCTGCGAAAGCGCTATTATCCCAACCCCGACGGTAGCCGCGAAGATGCGGTGCTCATGTCAAAGCATTTGGAGACACAATGAGAGTACTTGAAACGCAGTGGTGGCGTCTTGGCTTGCCCGATGAATGGAATGCCGAACAAGACGACGAAAGTATTCTGATTACCGACCGAGATGAGGTGGGTACCATCGAGATTAGTCACTTAATAGCTGAGCCGGGCGAAGCGCAACTGAGTATTGAAGAGCTGGCTAAGTTGAACGCCGAGCATGATAACTTAGAGTGGAGTAGCTGTTGTTGCGGCGATTTTGATGGGGTGGAAACTGTGTACCTGGAGGATGGCGCTGCGATTCGCGAGTGGTGGTTGCGTGCTCAAAGTTTAACTTTGTTTGTGACCTACGTCTGCGATGAAGAGAACCGAGGTCTTGATGACGCCATAGTCGACGAGATCTTAGACGGTCTAGAGCTGGTTGTTGAGTCGCTTAACGAATAACGCCGGTCACGCGAGCGCGTTTGCTACCTGCTTCGATCGCGCCTTGTTTGGTTTGTTTATCGGCAAAATGCTGGTCTAGCCTATTTTTGAGGGCGATAAGTAAGCCCGTAAAAATAAACGCGCCCGGTGGTAATACTGCTAACAAAAAGGGCTCGTAGTCTTCAAAAACGACCCAACGCCAAGTTGCCGCTTGGGGTCCGAACAACAATTGCATATCTGCGAAGAGGATACCTGTGCCTAACAGCTCTCGAATCGCGCCCAACACAACTAATACCAGGGCAAAACCGAATCCCATCATCAAGCCATCGTAGGCTGCAGGTAATAAGGCATTTTTACTGGCAAATGCCTCGGCTCGTCCGAGAATAGCGCAGTTCGTCGTAATCAGTGGTAAAAAGATGCCCAGAACCTCATAAAGTTCGAAGCTGTACGCTTGCATCAATAACTCAGTGCAAGTAACAGCCGAGGCGATAATGAGCACGAAGACCGGCAGTCGAATGGCATTACTGACGATGTTACGAACCAGTGATACCGATAGGTTGGAGACGACTAACACGAATAACGTCGCCAGACCTAGGCCAAGTGCATTTGCGATAGTGGTGCTGACCGCCAGCAGAGGACATAAACCCAGCAGTTGAACGAGCGCGGGATTGTTGCTCCACAGGCCCTTAAGTGTAAGGTCTTTAAGGTCACTCCGCATAGGTGGCTCCTTTGATCGGGTTTGTTGGAGCGCCCAGTTGGCTTATGAGTTTTTCCCTTATCGAATCTTCAGTCAGTGTGATATCGCTCAGGACGTCAGGTAAGGGCGACCCGAACAAAATCTGATAGTTATCCTGGGCGTAGATCAATGTACTGTACACCCCGCGGATCACGGCACGAGGTGTGATGGTGGCTCCGGTAAATTGATCGAAAGAGCCGCCGTCTTTTTTTACGGTCCAAGCGTTTACCTGCGTGTTCGACAGCGATTTGCCCAAAAAGCCGTCAATCCAGGGTGATTTGTTGCGTTGTATTTTATCGCCAAGCCCGGGCGTTTCTTTATGGGCCAGGACTCTTACGCCGGTAATGGCCAGTGTGTTATCGACACCGACCAGTAACTCGATGTCGCCGCTGTATCCCTCGGGTGTTCGGATTGGAATGATGACCCCTACCACCATTCCATTGCTGAGGGCGCGCAGGATTTTTGTTCCCGGAGCAATGAACCGAGTGCCAGTGGCGCTAGAGACCTCGAAGCTCTCATCGAGAATGGGGTCGAGGTAATAGTCGGGAGGCATAACTTCAGCCAGTGCTTGCGCTCTGGCTTTGGCTTTGGCTTGAGCGATGGGTTCCGCGGTTTTCGCTTGAGTGAAGGCTAGAACGAACGCACAAATAGCCGCGAAGACCGCCAAGGCCACACCATGCTGAATAACCGACCGAGCCATCATTTTTCACTGTCCCGCGCTTGTTGCCCGTAGGGCTTAGGTTGAGTGTAGTAGTCGATGAAGGGCGCTGCAAAATTCATCAGTAATACCGCAAACGCTACTGCATCAGGGTAAGAACCCCAGACACGAATGCAGTAAACGAGCAGCCCCACCAGTGCGCCAAAAATTAAGCGACCTAAATTAGATGTCGCGCCAGAAACCGGGTCCGTGATGATAAAAAACGCGCCCAACATGGTGGCACCGCTTAACCAGTGGAATAATGGCGAGCCACCGCTCGCGGAAGACCCTCCGTCGTAGAATAAGGCGCTCATCAATCCAAGGGTAGAGAGCATTCCCACCGGCGCATGCCAGTTAAAGATTTTTTGCTGCAAAAGCCACAAACCGCCGGCGAGAAACGCCAAGTTAATCCACTCCCACCCGACGCCCGAGAAACGACCAAATTGTGGATATTGTTGCCAAAGCGCGCTCACCATAAGACCGTCATTTTGTCTCATGAGGTCCAAAGGTGTCGCCATGGTGACAGCGTCGTAGGTCTCTGAACCCATGGCGGCTAGAACACTATCCCAAATCCCTGGGGTGGTAGCCAGTGAGCTCGGCGCGGTCCACTGTGTCATATGGACAGGAAACGAAATAAGCAGCACGACGTAACCGACCATAGCGGGATTGAACGGGTTATGTCCTAGACCGCCAAACACATGTTTGGCCAGACCAATGGCTGCTATCGTACCAATCGCGATTAACCACCAGGGTGAGTAGGGCGGTAGGGCAAGTGCCAGTAATACAGCGGTTACCGCTGCGCTGTAGTCTCTGAGAGACCGTATGACTGGGCGATCGCGCATGCTCAGACATAACGACTCGCATACGACGGCACTCACGCAGGCGATGAGAATATTGGTGAATACACCGGGCCCAAAAAAATGCGCCATGGCGATAATGCCCGGCACCAAGGCCAGCAACACTCGGAGCATGATTTCTTCGGTGGATCGAGCAGTACGTAGGTGCGGTGACGACACTTGCTGCAGCATCATTCTGGGCGCTCCTGTGTCTGTTCTTGCTTAGCCTTCTCGCTTGCCAAGAGGCGCTCCAGGCGTTGAACACTAGCGGAAAGAGCGGTGAGTACTTTTTCCTCTTTCCCACTGACGTGCGCCTGCTCTAAACCAAATTTTGCGCGTTCGAGCTTAGCTGTGAGTTCTTCAATTTTACTGTGCAGTGAATTGGGTTCGCCGTTTTGCTGCAGTCGAGTTTTTTTGGCTTTCGCTCTCTCTATTGCAGCCTGAACCGGGTCTGCCTCGCCAGCAAAGCGAGAGTCTTGCTCTGCCTTGGCTTTCGCCTCGGCTTTACGCGCAGCACGCGTTGCTTCACGCTCCGCAGCGTCTCTCTCTAAACGCGCCAGACGCGCTTCAAAGCGAGTTTTGGCGATGTCCGCTTGACGCTGTTCGATCGACTTTTCTTTGATCTCGGCTTTCGCGGCTCGGTAAAATTGGACCAAAGGTAAAGCACTTGGGCAGACGTACGCGCACGCGCCGCACTCGATACAGTCAGCTAAATTATGGGCGTCTAGTTGCTCATGGTTTTGGCTTTTAGCATACCAATAGAGCTGTTGTGGCAGCAGCGACGCGGGGCAGACGTCGGCGCAGTGCCCGCATCGAATACAGGGTTGGCTCTGAGTGTCGCTTGCGAGCTCAGTTTTGCTGGGTGCTAAAATGCAGTTTGTTGTTTTGACAATGGGCACCCTCAGATCGGGTAAAGTAAAGCCCATGAGAGGCCCACCCATAATGACTTTTTGGCTTTGTTCTCGGGTGTAGCCCCCGTGCTGCAAAAGGTGTTCGACGGGTGTTCCAAGTCGCACCTCGTAGTTGCCTTTGCCGGTAATACATTCACCCGTGAGTGTCGTGATGCGTGATATTAGGGGTTGCCCATGCAAGACCGCTTGCGCAATCGCTGTGGCGGTTGCGACATTCTGGCACACGATGCCAAGGTCAGCTGGAATACCGTCTCGGGGCACTTGCTTGCCCGTCAGTAGCTCTATGAGTTGTTTTTCACCGCCCGATGGATACATGGTAGGAACGCTTATCACCCTCCAGTCTCGATGTTCGCAGGCAGAGCGAACGGCCTCGGTAGCCTCAGGTTTATTGTCTTCTATGCCGATGAGCACTCTCTGCGCGCCAGTGATGTGCTGCAAGATGTTAATGCCTTGCTCTAACAAATCACTTCGCTCGCGCATCAGTCGATCGTCAGCCGTGATATACGGTTCGCATTCCACACCGTTAATGATGAGCGTATCTATGTGGTCACTATTTAGCTTGTAAGCGCTAGGGAAGCCCGCTCCGCCAAGGCCGGCAATACCATGGTCGCGTATGAGTCCCAGTAGTTTAGTCCTCTCGTAGGTCTGCCAGTTCGGGTGAGGTGTGATCGCTACTGCCTCGTCGTGCCCGTCTGTCTCAATGACGATACAGGTATCACTCAGGCCCGATGGGTGAGCCACTATCCGCGGTTCAATGGCGACAACATAGCCCGAACTCGAAGCGTGGACGGCGGCGCTCAATGGGCCGTCGGCGTGGGCAATAAGTTCACCTTTCCGCACTCGTTGGCCAACATTAACCGCCGGTTTAGCGGGTGCGCCGATGTGCTGTGAGACGGGTAGAATCAAATAGGATGGCAGAGGTGCCGCTTGAATCGCGGAAGTATTCGATTCGCTTTTGCGTTCTTCAGGGTGTATGCCGCCGTGAAAACTGTAGATTGCGTTCATACAGCATTACCATGGAGTTTATCTGTGGCGATTATTGATGTCTGCTGTGGCAATGGCCATGACCAGTTTTGCAGTGTTGTGGGTAGTTCGATCATGTCGATGCAATCCACAGGGCAGGGTTCGACGCAAAGGTCACACCCAGTACATTCGCTGGCAATGACCGTGTGCATAAGCTTTGCGGCGCCGAGAATAGCATCGACGGGACAAGCCTGAATACACTTGGTGCAGCCGATGCACTCGTCTTCGTGAATGTAGGCCACAGTTTTTGGTTTTTCAACGCCGTGTTCGGCATCGAGTGGCAGCGCTTCAAGATTCAGCAAATCAGCCAGTTGATGGATCGTGGCTTCACCACCTGGCGGACATTTGTTGATCGCCTCACCGGCTACAATGGCCTCCGCGTAAGGGCGGCAACCGGGGTAGCTGCATTGCCCACATTGAGTTTGAGGCAGCAATGCATTGACCTGATCGACCACGGGGTTACCTTCGGTCTTGAACTTGATTGCAGCAAATCCCAGTAACGCTCCGAAACCTCCGCCTAGGGCTAACAGCGCCGCGATGGCCCACCATACGTTGTTGAGTGACGCGCTGTCCATAGACTATACCAATCCCGCAAATCCCATGAACGCAAGTGACATCAGTCCAGCGGCAATCATGCCAATAGCCGGGCCCTCGAAAGCGGCGGGCACATCGGCCGCGGCCAAGCGCTCGCGCATGGCTGAAAACAGGATCAGCACCAGCGCAAACCCGAGTGCCGCACCAAAGCCATACCAGAGCGACTCTACAAACGTATGCGCTTTGTTGATATTTAGCAACGCCACGCCAAGCACCGCACAGTTGGTGGTAATGAGTGGTAAAAACACTCCCAGAACTCGATGGAGCAAGGGGCTGGTTTTACGGATGAGCAGTTCGGTAAATTGAACAACAGCTGCGATAACCAAAATAAAAGAGATGGTTCGCAAGTACTCTAGATTGAGTGGAGTAAGAATAAGATGATAAGTCAGATAGCTACAGCCCGATGCAAGCGTCAGCACAAACGCAGTCGCCATGGACATACCCATTGCCGTTTCGATTTTGTTTGACACGCCCATGAAAGGGCAAAGGCCCAAAAATTGCACCAAAACGAAGTTGTTAACTAAAACAGTGGCCAGTAGTAGTGCAGCAAATTCAGCAATCATTCGGTCGGTACTCTTGATGCCCGCTGGGTCAGGGTATGGTCGGTTCCCATACCCCATTTTAGTCCTTTATTTTACTTGCATCCCCGCCGTTGCACCTGAGTCTGGTGCCAGCAGAAATATGTCTGAGCCACCCGGACCTGCGGCCAGAGCCATGCCTTCTGAGGTACCAAAGCGCATTTTTCGAGGCGCTAGGTTTGCCACGACTACGATTTGACGACCGACGAGTTGAGCTGCACTGTAGGCGCTTTTGATGCCCGCTATGATTGTGCGTTCACTGTCCCCTAATGACACAGTCAGTCGCAGTAGCTTATCGGCACCCTCGACTTCCTCGGCAGCGATAATATCTGCCACGCGTAAGTCAACTTTAGCAAAGGTGTCAAAGTCAATTTGTTCCCCAATGGGAGGATGATCAGAGGCCGAAAGTCCCGCTTTTGGCGTGTCCTTAATAGGTGCTTGCGTGGCCGCAGCTGCTTTCTCGGCTTCGATCATGGCCTCTACCGCGCTCATTTCGATGCGTTGCATTAAGGGCGAGAAGGGCTCGAGTTGGTGTCCTGCAGGTAATAAACCAGACTCTAGATTTGAAAACGTCAATTGGGTGTTTAAGAAGTTTTCCGATTTGGTGGCCATTTCTGGGAGGACTGGTGCCAGATACGAAACTAGGATTCGGAAGGCCTGCACGCCATCTGAGCAGACGCGATGCACTTGGGCGTTATTGGCTTCGTCTTTAGCCAGTACCCAGGGTTGTTTCTCGTCGATGAACTGATTGACCTTATCGGCGAGCGCAATCACTTCTCGGATAGCTCGGTTGTAATCGCGGCCCTCAAAATGAGCGGCGATAGATCGGCGCGCATCCAGTAAATCTGACAAGAGCTCGGGCGCTTCTTGCTCTGCCGCTAGGGTATTGTCGAAACGTTTCTTCAAAAAGCCCGCGCAACGTGAGGCGATGTTCACGATTTTGCCGACAACATCGGAATTGACTCGCTGCACAAAGTCTTCCAGATTCAGATCGATATCATCTACCGATGGGCCAAGTTTCGCGGCGAAATAATAGCGTAAATACTCGGGAGCCAGATGAGATAAATAATTGCTCGCATTGATGAAAGTGCCTCGGCTTTTAGACATTTTGGTGCCGTTTACCGTCAGAAATCCGTGGGCATAAATCGCTGATGGCGCTCGCAAACCGGCCGCGTTTAACATGGCGGGCCAGAATAGTCCGTGAAAGTTAATAATGTCTTTGCCGATAAAGTGGTAGAGCTCGGTCGCCTTGCCATCAAACCAAAATGATTCGAAATCTAGGTTGTTTTGCTTGCTGAAATTGTCGAAGCTGGCGATATAACCAATCGGTGCATCCAGCCAGACATAAAAGTATTTGCCGGGAGCGTCCGGTATCTCGAAGCCGAAGTAGGGTGCGTCGCGGCTGATGTCCCAACCCTGCAGGCCCGCATCGAGCCACTCGCGTAATTTGTTCGCGACCTGGGACTGCAGGCGACCGCTGTTGATCCAATCTGTGAGCAACTCGCTAGATTGGGCCAAATCCAAAAAGTAGTGCTCTGACTCTTTTTGCACGGGCTTAGCACCGGACAGCGCAGAGACGGGATCTATGAGATCATTGGGGGTATAGGTGGCGCCGCAGCTTTCACAATTATCACCATATTGGTCGCTGGTCTTGCATTTTGGGCAGGTGCCTTTAATAAATCGATCTGCCAAGAACAGACCCTTCTCGGGGTCGAAGGCTTGCACAATGTTGCGCTTCACAATCTGGCCCGAATCCCGTAAGGCCCCATAGATCCGCTCGCTCCAGTAGCGATTTTCGTCGCTGTGAGTGCTATAAAAATGATCAAAATTGACGAGGAATCCTCGTGAGTCACGCTCGTGCTGTTCACGCACTTGTTCGATAAGCTGCTCGGGTGTAATACCCAAGGCTTGGGCTTTTAGCATAATGGCGGTACCGTGGGCGTCGTCGGCACAAATGTAATAACACTCGTTCCCCTGTGATTGCTGGAACCTTACCCAGATGTCGGTCTGGATTTGTTCGAGCATGTGGCCGAGATGGAGCGGCCCATTAGCGTAGGGTAGAGCGCTCGTGACGAGAATGCGGCGCGGTTGTTGGTAGGACATAATGCAAGCCTTTAAACACGGGGCGCGTATGATACCGCTTGCTGGGCATTTTTTCCAAAACCTAACGTTGTTGCAGGCGGGTTAGCTCCTTATACTAGGCCCTTTTTATGCTTTGGAGCCGCAGATGAATCAAATTGGCGCAATCATCGCCGTAGCGTCTGGCAAAGGCGGTGTGGGCAAATCTACTACCGCAGTAAACCTTGCTTTGGCCTTGCAAGCTATGGGAAAGCGGGTTGGCTTGCTAGACGCCGACATCTACGGTCCCAGTCAAGCGATGATGCTCGGTGTTGCCGAGGGCACCAAACCCGAAACTCAAGGACGACAGTTCTTGTATCCAGTGGAGGCCTATGGTCTGAAGACCATGTCGATGGGGTATTTAGTGACCGAGAAAACCCCAATGGTATGGCGGGGACCCATGGCGGGCGGTGCGCTCACTCAAATGCTCGATCAAACGTTGTGGGGAGATTTGGATATTTTGATCGTCGATATGCCCCCAGGCACGGGTGATATCCAGTTGACCTTATCGCAAAAAGCCGCCTTGGCGGGGGCTGTGATTGTCACGACGCCCCAGGATATCGCTTTACTGGATGCGAAAAAAGGCATCGAAATGTTTGGTAAAGTCCATGTGCCCATATTGGGTTTGATCGAAAATATGGCAATTCATGTGTGCAGTCACTGCGGTCATCAAGAGGCCATTTTTGGTGCCGATGGCGCAGCTCAGGTTGCCGAAGATTATGGGGTAGAGGTACTCGGTAGTTTACCCTTGGCGCTTTCTATTCGTGAATCTAGCGACGCAGGCAAGCCTATCGTCGTTGCTGCTCCCGACTCTGCTGAGGGCGAACTGTACAAAAACTGCGCCAAAAACTTGCTGACGGCACTCCAGGCTCAAGTAAAACCCGCTGCCCCAAACGTACAATTCAGTGACGAATAATTTAAGGATATCGATATGAGCATTAAATCTGACCGCTGGATTAAAGAAATGGCGACTCAGCACGGCATGATTGAACCCTTCGAGCCGGGCCAGGTGCGCCAAGATGCGGCAGGCGATAAAATCGTGTCTTACGGCACCTCAAGCTATGGCTACGATGTGCGTTGTTCACGTGAATTCAAAGTGTTTACCAATATTCACTCAGCGACTGTTGACCCGAAAGCCTTTGATGAAAGCTCATTTGTGGATGTTGAATCAGATGTCTGTATCATCCCGCCCAATTCGTTCGCTTTGGCGCGCACCGTTGAGTATTTTCGGATCCCACGCAATGTGCTCACGGTATGTCTCGGGAAATCGACCTACGCGCGCTGCGGTATTATTGTGAACGTAACGCCTTTAGAGCCTGAATGGGAGGGGCACGTTACCCTCGAATTCTCGAATACCACCACTTTGCCGGCCAAGATCTACGCAAACGAGGGCGTGGCTCAAATGTTGTTTTTTGAGTCCGATGAGGTGTGCGAAGTAAGCTACAAAGACCGCGGCGGCAAGTACCAAGGGCAGCGTGGGGTTACTCTTCCTCGGGCGTGATCGATAACGCTTGGCCATCGAGATACGCTTTGCTAACGGTGGCCGCAATCAGTGTGCCGTCTTCAACGTGGGTCGTTTTTACCATTAAAAAATCCCAGGCAGGGGCGAGCCAGATGTTTGACTCTCGCTCATCGTCCTCGGCTCCTCGCTGAAATCGAATTGTAGGGATCGGACCCAGATCAGTTTCAATGATCTCCTCGCCCACGAAGTCTAGCTTGTAGTGTTTGATTTTTTTACGATCCGCTATTTCCACGGCAAACCCCATTTTGGGATCGGCTCCCTGGATGAGGGATAACCGCAGCTGTTCCAGTTGACTGACGCGGTCGTAGGTCATCGGCGTAAGGTCCAGATCATGCCATGCCCCCTTATCGTAACTTTTGATACTGTTCAGTTCAGGGTCAAATAGGAGCTCACGCTTTTGGCTTATCAAGCCGGTTCCCTGGTATACATAACGCTTTGCTTGAATCGTGCCGTCGTGCTGCTCGAAGACGCTGGTTTCGATAAAACCCGCCAGTAAAATCTTGGCTTGATTAGTCAGCAGGTAATCGCCTTTTTCGGTTAGCTTCAGCGAGCGCTCAAGGTCCATGGACAGGCCTTTTGCGGTCGTTTTATAACTTAGGTGGTAAGGTTTTAATGCGTCGGCATTTGCGGAAAGCGCAATCAGGCTTAGCGTCAGAATGAGAGCTCTGTGCCAATTACATTGAAAACTGTACGCCGTGCTCAGGAATAGGTTCGTGATCAAGGTAAGCTGCTCCGCCCTGCCAATGAATGCGCCCCTCTGCTAACCATTTGACGGCCAGCGGGTAAATAATGTGCTCCATCTGTAAAACGCGCTCGCTGAGTCTCGCTGCATCGTCGCTTTCCTTTATTGGGACCCTTGCTTGTAAGACCGCAGCACCTGCATCAAGTTCCTCAATCACAAAGTGAACGGTGGCTCCGGCCTCAGTGTCGCCTGCGTCCAGAGCTCTTTGATGCGTGTGCAGTCCGGGGTATTTGGGCAATAGCGATGGATGAATGTTGAGCATTTTCCCTTCAAATTCTCGGATTAGAACCGGGGATAGAATGCGCATAAAACCAGCGAGAATCACGGCGTCGATCTGATGGTCCTGCAGGTGGCGGACCAGAACATGATCGTACGCTTCGCGAGACTCATAATCGCGGTGGTCGCAAAAAATGCTTGGGATACCGCGCTCGCGTGCTGTAGCAAGTCCAAGAGCGTCGGCTTTGTTCGAGATGACCAAGTGTGCAGTGGCCGGAATATGTCCCTGGTCGATGGCATCCAGGATGACTTCCATATTGCTGCCACGACCTGATATGAAAAATGCGAGCCTCACGAGATATACGTTACCGCCGCGCTACCGCGTTTCACAATAGTTCCGATGTGCCAAGCCGTCTCACCCTGTGCTGTCAACGTAGCCAAGGTAGTGTCCAGAGCATCCGCTGCCACGCAGACAATCATGCCAACGCCGCAATTAAAGGTGCGAAGCATTTCTTTCTCAGCGACTTGTCCGTGTTGGGCAAGGTAGTCGAATACAGCGGGTCGATTCCAGCTGCCTAGGTTGATTTCGGCTCCGCAGTCTGCGGGCAGCACACGGGGTAGGTTTTCGGTGATACCGCCGCCTGTGATGTGCGACAAGGCTTTGATGTTAGTTGTCTCCATCAACGCGAGCACAGACTTTACGTAAATGCGCGTGGGTGCCATCAGTTTTTGTGCAACGGTGCTCCCGTCTAAGTCTGCGCTGACGTCTAAACCTTTTTGGTCGATGATGTGTCGAATCAGTGAATAGCCGTTGGAGTGCGGGCCTGAACTGGCCATCGCAACGAGCACATCGCCCTCGGCAACGGTGTCGCCTGTAATGACCTTGGACTTTTCCACGACGCCGACGCAAAAACCCGCTAAGTCGTAGTCATTACCCTCGTACATTCCCGGCATTTCGGCTGTTTCACCGCCGACGAGTGAACATCCGGCTTGTAAGCAACCTTCGCCAATACCGTGTACCACTTGCGCCGCAATATCGACATCCAATGCGCCGGTGGCGTAATAATCCAAGAAGAACAGAGGCTCAGCACCCGCGACCACGAGATCATTAACGCACATCGCGACCAAATCGATACCAATCGTGTCGTGCTGTTGGAGTTGCATAGCTAGCTTCAATTTTGTGCCCACGCCGTCTGTGCCGCTGACTAACACGGGCTCTTTGTAGCCTGCAGGTATCGCACACATCGCGCCGAAGCCACCCAATCCGCTCAAAACTTCTGGGCGTCGTGTTCTAACGGCGACGTCTTTGATGCGGTCAACAAGGGCTTCGCCGGCATCGATGTCAACACCGGCGTCTTTGTAGGTAAAACCTGTAGCTTCAGTCATGGTGAGTAGGGCTCGATCTGCAAAATGCGCATTCTACGTTTTTTCGCCATGAAATGCATGAACTAACATCGGTACAGTTACACAAGAGGCGCGTCTTGATACACTTGGATTTTCATTATTTCGGGATTCGCTGTGCGAATATCATTAGTCGTATTGATGACCATCGCTCTGCTGTTCAGTGTGATAGCGCGCTCTCAAGAAAACGGTGTATTCAGAGCGACAGCAGAAATCGAGAGTCAATCTGCCAGTGAGTTAGATGCAGGTGCTAATCTGGCGCTTTTGTCACTACTCAAATCTATGACTCTTGAAACTGAGCAAACGAAACTCACCCCAATTTTGAGTCAAGGGAAGTCCCTGCTAAAGCAGGCAATTTTTTTGGGGGTGCGCGACGCGTCATCCGGGAGCAGACAAGTCGTTTCTTACGAGTTTGATGCTCAAGCGCTCACTCAGGCCATTTTTGCAGAGGGCCTAGGATTGGTTCCAGCCGATCGGCCCAAACCTCTTTTGTGGTGGGTCGTGAGTGACCTCAATGGCGATGTCAGATACCTCGATGCCCGCCGCGATTTCGCGCTTGTTGAAGGCGTGAAGACTCTCCTAGATGAGTATCGTTTGGATTTTGATTTACCGTTATACGACTTAACCGATACTGTGACGGTGTCCCCTGATGCGCTATGGCAAAGCCAGAGGGTACCCTTAGCGAGGGCGATGCAGCGCTATCAACCCCAAGTGCAAAGGGTGATTAAATGGGCTGAGCTCACCGATAACCGGATTCTGCTGAGCGTTCTATCTGTAGAGGAAGGTCGCTTAAACACGCAACTGGAGGCGTTATACGCCGATAAAACAAAGGCGGTATCAGCCTTGGTTGAACTGCTTGTGCGTCGCGCTCGCAGTGAGTTGGCCGTCAGGGCGGATGAAGCTGATTTGCCCAACATCGTGATTGATGGGTTGACCAATTTCCAAGATTATCGTCGGATTATGCGTGCGCTCGAGGCTAACGTGTTTGTCGAGTCAGTTCGTGTTATCCGTCTGGATGGTCAAAGTTTAACGTTGGGCGTCGAGTCGCCTGTTTCTAGGGAACAATTCAAGCAAATCGTGCGGGACGCTTTGGGTCTTGACTTTATCGAGGTTAATGAACTCGGTATGCGCTTTGGGCTCGGTCGATGAGCTTTTTAACGCGACAACTCACGCTGAATGTGCAGTTGCCTGATGGATTCACGTTTGACAATTTTGTTTTCAATGAAAACCGGTTGTTGGTGCGAGAGCAGTTAGAAGGTGCCGATTCTATTTGGCTAACCGGTGCTTACTCTACCGGTAAAACACACCTTCTAAGCGCACTGGTCTGCGCAAATGACCAAACAGCGTTGTATTTGCCCGCGGATGAACTGATCGCATCGTGTGATCCGACCATGCTGGATGGGCTTGAGGCAACCGATTGCCTGGTCTTCGACGACATTGATAAATTGGCTCACACTCCGGCCTGGTCGGAGGCACTCTTTCATTTATTCAATCGGCATCACGCCCAAGGAGGGCGCTGGGTGTGTTCGTCGCAGGTCGCCCCTCGATATGTCGACACGCCGCTGGCCGATCTTCGGTCGCGCTTCACCTTGTTTCCAGCCTTTGAGCTCGCTAATTACAACGATCAGGAGCGAGTGAAAATATTCAGTGAACGCGCGCGATTTAGAGGCATAAAAGTGAATGAGGATGTTTATCCTTACATAACGAATCATCTACCGCGCGATCTCAAGTACTGGTTACAACTGCTGGACCAGCTAGATCAAGCGAGTTTGGCCGAGCAGCGTAAAGTGACGATACCGCTGGTGAAATCGGTGTTGCAGCAGAACGAGTCATTGAATAAGCAACTGTCACTGCCCTAGTTGCGTGTTCTGCTCGCCTCAATCTCCTGTCCGAGAGGTATTGCCAATTCCAACGGTGCCAAGTGGAGATAACGTCGCAAATAATGCACCAGTAAATACAAGGGTGCGGTGTCCAGCAGTGCGACGACCGCTTTGAACGCGTAGTTACTTAAAATTAATACCAGCATCGTTTGGAAGGTGAGTTCATCTCGCAGGAAGGCTGCGCCGAAGGTAACCGTCACTACCATGGTGGCGTCGACCCACTGGCTCACTAGCGTACTTAAGTTGTTTCTTAGCCAGAGGTGGCGTCCCTTGGTGAGCCGCTTCCAAAAGTGAAACAGCTGCACGTCACAATACTGCGCTGCAATGTAGGCGAGCATAGAGGCAAAGACGGCGCCTGACGTGGTCGCATAAATCAAGCTGTACAGTTCGATCGATCCTGAGACGATTTGTCCATTGGGGAGGGCTACGGGTTCGCTGAGTTGCAACACTTGCCAGGGAGGAAGTGTGTCGGCGGGCACCGAGGGTACGATATTACCGAGTGTTAGAACCAACAAGATTAGTATGTTGATACCCAAACCGACACTCACCAAAAAGTTGGCACGGCTACGCCCATAGAGCTCACAAATCAAATCCGTGCACAGAAAGGTGAGTGGGTAGGGGAGTACGCCGACAGCTAAGGCTAGTGGTCCTAGCTGCACGAAACGCGTAATGCCAATAACATTCAGTAAGGTCATAGCCGACAGAAATACGCCAGCAAGCACCAAAAATACGCGTTCGCGTCGTTCAAAAATGATGGCTGTGCTTGGCCCCTCTGACATGATCCTAGCTCTCTTTCTGTCCAAGATTTAAATGAAATACACTGCCGTTGATTGCCGGGTTGTCGTGGCAAAATACAACGCCACTGGCGATTTCATTGGGCTGAACCAGCCGAGAAAAGCTGTTCAAGGCCCCGATGGCGTTAATGACTTCGGTGTTGTCGCCCAAGTGGGTTCTTAGCATTTCGGTGTCGGTAAAGCCTGGGCAAACCATGGCTGTGTGAATGCCTGAGCCCATTAAGTCCTGGCAGGTGGCGCGCATCATACCCAGTTGAGCGTGCTTTGAAATGACATAGCTGAAAGATCCGGGCACGGCTTTTTCAGCCAATGTTGATCCGACGTAGACGATGCTAGAGCCCTCTCTCATGTAAGGCAGCAGAGCCTGGTTTAAGCGGTTGATTCCAACAATATTGGCTTCTAGTACGGCTCGCAAATCGTCATCAGCGCAGGCATCTACACGATCTTTGTTCATTCGTGCCGCGTTGTGTACCAAACAGATCTTAGCTTCAGGATCGAGACTTAATTTTATCTGTTGTGCTAGGGCGTCAATTGATTCGGCTGATGTGAGGTCAGTGGGTATCGATATCGCTTCTGTATGCGGGCATGGACGCCGCGCAACAGCAATGACGGTGTCGCCGCGGTCTAAAAATGCTTTCGCTGTTGCCGCGCCAATACCGGCGCTTGCTCCGGTGATAATTGCGACGGTTGGCCTTGCGTCTGACATAGGGTTATCCTTTGTTGTAGGTAGCTCAATAGTTGGTATCCCGAAGCATTAATGAACCAATCGGACTTAGGGCTCGTAAACTTGCTCACAGACATTTATGCCAAGGATCCACATGTCACGACTGATCACCTTACGCATCGGTAAGCAAAGCCACAAGTTTTCGGCAGCGCACTTTACCATTTTTTCGGCGACCGATCGCGAACGATTACACGGGCACAACTACTCTGTGTGTTTACGCATCGTCGCTGCAATAGGACCAGAAGGCTTCTCTGCAGATTACAATGTTTATAAAAAACGTCTGCAAGACCTCTGTGACGCTTATGACGAATACATGTTGCTTGCGGGCGATTCGCCGCATTTAAATATCGACTCGCAAGGCGATCAGCTCAGAGTGATTTTTAACGGGCAAACGATGTATTTTCGAGCAGACGAGACACTTGTGCTGCCCATGGTCAACATAACGGTTGAAGAGCTTTCTTATTTTTTGCTTCAGCGTTTGCTTGACGATTTCGACGATCCTTTAGTCCAAGAGTTGGAGTTAGGCGTCGCGTCGGGCCCCGGGCAAGAGGCGAGTTCACGCTGGATTCGTGAAGCCAATTAAAAAAATTGTGTTTGATTGGTAATTTTTTACAAAAAAATGCGACTTTATGGGAACTAAGCGTAAAAGCCTTGGTCTGAGTAAGTGCCAAGGTTGTGAATACTGCGTTGGCGTGTTGCTCCTTCAGGCTCGATTGGGTTCGAGCCGCACATCCCCCGGAGGAAAGAATCCTCCATTGCCGGCGACCTTATAACCGCCGGCTTTTTTTTGCCTGTTAATTTGTTTGCGCGAGCAGAGATAGCTCAGTTTGCGGGCCGATTAATACGTCGATAACCTCGCCAGCGGGATTGATGATGACGGTAGTGGGTAGTGCTTTTGGGCGCTCGATACCAAGCTCAGCACTGGGGTCGTAGGGCAAGGTGGGAAATTCGACGCCTAACGTTTGCTCTTGTTCCCTAAGCGCCTCACCGATTTCACCATCAAAATTAACCCCTAATACAGTGACATTATCATGCGCGGCGTGAAGTTGGTTCAGTTCGGGTATTTCCTTGATGCAGGGTTTACACCATTCGGCCCAGTAGTTTACGAAGACCCATTGCCCTTTGTATTGTGCGATTGAAACTTGATCTTCGCCGCCGCAGGCGCTTAACAGGCACAGCGCCAGTGCGCTAACAAATATTCTAAGCTGGGTCATTTTTGTATCCTTGATTGGGCTATAATCGTTACATACGTTTTAAACAAGGAATTGGATACATGATCTTGCTGCACAATCCCCGCTGCTCTAAATCACGCCAAGCGCTGGCCATTTTAGAAGAGCGCGGTTGCGATTTCCAAACGCGTTTGTATCTGGAAGAGCCTTTGTCCAAATCAGAGTTGCAAGAAATTTTGGGTTTTTTGAGTATGGAGCCGTCCGAGTTGGTGCGAAAAGGCGAGCAGGCCTACAAAGACGGAAATTTGAAATCGTCCACTGAGGAAGAAATCTTAGACGCCATGTTGATCGAGCCAAAGCTGATAGAGCGTCCGATTTTAGTGGTGAGTGGGAAAGCGGTCGTGGGACGTCCCCCTGAAAACGTACTGGAGTTAATCTCCTAGCATGGCGGCGAACCCCTATATTTTAGTTTTGTATTATTCGCGGACAGGTCATACGGCCAAATTAGCCGACTGCGTCGCACGAGGTGTTGAACAAGTTGCGGGTATGGAAGCGAGGATTCGCATTGTGCCGCCCGTTGCCCCGACGACCGATGAAGTGCAAGACCCCGTGCCGTCCGACGGGCCAATCTACTGTGAGCTCGATGATTTAGAGGAATGCTCAGGATTAATTCTGGGTTCGCCTACTCGCTTTGGAAACATGGCGGCGCCGCTCAAGTTTTTTTTGGAGCAAACCAGTTCCCTTTGGTTATCGGGTGTATTAGTCGATAAGCCCTGTGCAGTATTTACCTCCAGCGGAAGTCTGCATGGAGGCCAAGAATCGACCCTGTTATCTATGCTCATTCCCTTGCTGCATCATGGGATGTTACCCGTGGGTTTGCCCTACACTCAGGCGCGCCTTATGACGACAACAACTGGCGGGACACCTTATGGGGCGAGCCATGTTTCTGGGCACGCGGGTGGAAGTGAACTTAGCGACGATGAGGGTGCTCTGGCGATTGCGCTGGGCAAACGCGTCGCATCATTAGCGCAGAGGTTGCACGCATGAAGCCTTGGAGTGAACTGAGCAAGCGAGCCCAAGTCGCTTATGTGTTTCTGGTTGTGGCTTGGTCAGTATTATTGCTCTACCAGATCGGCATCATAGCCGTTTACGGAGAGCCTTGGATTGTCTGGGTGGGCCGTCTGGGGCCATTGTTACTGTTTGCCTTTGGTTTGTTTGAGCGCCGTCCACGCAGCATCATTTGGCTGTGCTTTGTGAGTCTGATGTATTTTATCGCGGGGGTGGAGCGCTTGTTTGCGACGCCGTCGGACTGGCTAGCTTGGTTAGCGATGGACGCTATCGTGTCAATATTCGTTGCTGGAATGTTGTACGTGCGCTGGCAGTCTCGTGACCAACGCACCGAGGGTTGACCTTACTCGAAGGGTTTTGGCGGTATCAGCGGTTCTATCGTTGTGACTGCTTTGTCGTAGATCGCTTGCACTGGGGTCGTGTTGCCCGCCTCGACGCGTCGTGAAATCATGGTTACTGGAAACAAAAAGTTGTCGGTTCCGTTTAACTGTAAGGCACGCGAACGCCCCAGGTCGTCTTCATAAATAACCCATTCCATGCCCAGTTTTTCGGCGAGTAGATCCCCCAAAATAATCCCCATAGCTTGCAATTCTTGGCGCTGGTGGGGCAATACTTTGCCCTCGCTGAGCAATCGCTGTAGCACTGGCACGTCAAAGCTCGGATCGCCTGTGAAGCTGCTGCCTAGGCTGCGACGGACGATATCTTCGATTAAATTACGTTGAGAGCGCATGTACTGGTTGTCTAGGTAGGACAATTCATTGACGGTGAACTTCGGTTTATCCATCAAGCCATAAACTTCGGGCTGCGCAAAACCCGGTGCCACGTACACAACGCTTGAAAGCACGATGGCGAGTAATGTTCTGATAAAGGACATAATCACTCTCTATTTGTTGAGAAATCGATACAACATTTCTGGTAAACTCCGAGTTTAGCACGAGCGGTTTGCCAGCGCTTGAACAGAGTGCATAATGGCGACGCCAATTATAACGGGAAATAAGTTTTGACAGATACCTCATCACTCACTAAAACATTTGATGTTAAAGGTAGTATCGTTGCCTTAGTGACGCCCATGATGTCGGGTGGGCAGATCGACTGGGAAGCTCTTGAAGCCTTGCTGGAGTGGCATTTGGCCTCGGGCACAGCTGCGATAGGCGCAGTGGGTACGACTGGTGAAAGCGCGACCTTAACGGTTCCCGAACACTGCGAAGTCATTGGGTTCTGCGCACGTTGGTCCAAGGGGCGTATCCCCATCCTTGCTGGCACTGGGGCGAACTCGACTCGAGAAGCGATCGAACTCTCTCTTGCCGCGGTAGACGCGGGGGCTGATGCGTGTTTGTCCGTAACGCCGTATTACAATAAGCCCACGCAGGCTGGCATGATTGCGCATTTCAAGGCAATTGCCGACGCGGTATCCATACCCCAAGTCTTGTATAACGTGCCGGGTCGCACCAGCGTAGACCTCAACAATGAGTCGGCACTGGCCTTGTTTGAGCACCCAAGGATTGTTGCTATTAAAGATGCTACGGGCGACCTGGCTCGCGGTGCTGATCTTATCGCTCGCGCACCAGAGCATATCCATGTTTACTCAGGTGATGACGGCACTGCGGCTCGACTAATCATGAGCGGTGGGGCTGGAAATATTTCTGTGACGGCTAACGTTATCCCCAAGACGATGGCGCAATTGTGCCAGGCCGCGCTCGAGGGTAATGCCGCTGAAGTTGAGGCGATCAGTGAGCGCATTCGCAAGCTGAACCAAGCCTTGTTTTTAGAGTCCAATCCAATACCCGTAAAATGGGCCTTGGCACACACGGGGCGTATTGGCGATGGTATTCGCTTGCCACTCACGCCTCTAAGTGAACAATACCATGCCGAATTAGCGGCAGCGCTGGATGCGTGTAAGGAGAATTCGTGAACAACCCTATTATTAAGTCCGTTGCAGTAGGATTCTTGGTCGTTAACGTATCAGCGTGCGGATATTTATTCGGTGAGCAGGGTCTGTTTCCGAGCAAAGCGGACGACTACAAAAAATCCAAGGAAGAGCCTCTGCTCACGTTGCCGGAGGGGGTGCAGTCTAGTCATATCGAGGAAGTCTATTCGATACCCCCGGTCGAGAACGCTTATGTATCCCCCGTTGAATTTGAAGCACCGCGCCCCCAACCCCTGGTGGCTGCGACCGCGGCTGATACTGTGCGCATCCAAAAGTTGGGTGAGGAAAGTTGGGCGTTGGTCAACGTCGCGCCGGGACAGCTTTGGCCCCAAGTGCGCAGTTTTCTAGCCAGCGTTAACTGGCCTGTTGCTGCTGTTGATCCGCAGGCAGGTATTATCGACACCCAGTATTTACCGTTGAAAGATGATGAGCGTGAGGCCCGATTCCGATTGCGTGTCGAGCGAGGCGTTCAGCGTGGAACCAGCGAATTACATGTCGTACACATGTACCGCGCGGTTGACGACGCTTGGCCCGACAGGTCAGATGATTTTAAGATTGAGTCCGATGTGCTCCAAAGTATTGCGCAATACATTGCAAATAGCACCGAAGAGGCGTCAGTTTCCATGATCGCAGATCGTTCGATCAGTGCAGAAGGTAAAATGCGCAGTGTCGATGTCTCGGCTAACGAGGCATATCTCGAGCTCGAACTCCCGTTTGATCGCGCTTGGGCTTCTTTGCAGATAGCGCTTGAAAACTCGGGTTTTGGCGTTGATGACCTCAACCGTAGCGAAGGCACCTACTACGTCACCTACAAAGGTGATAATGCGGACGAAGATGAGGGTTGGTTTGGCTGGTTGTTCAGCGATGATGAAAACCCGCTTATCGGGCAAGGGTTTACGGTAACCCTTAAGACGCTCCAAAACGACGTGCAAGAAATACGTCTAAACCCGGTAACACCCGCGGAAATTCCTGAGCGCGGTCAACCGATGTTGATTTCGGTCATCAAAGGCAATATCAATTAAGTAGGCGCTGCGCGGTATGCAGCTGGCTTCAATTGGCAGTGGGAGCAAGGGTAACGGTACCTTGCTTCGCACTCGCTCAGCATGCGTCCTTATCGACTGCGGCTTCTCGCTAAAAGAGACTGAGCGTCGGTTGGCAACGCGTGGCCTGTCGGGAAAGGATCTCACGGCGATATTGGTGACGCACGAGCACGGCGATCATATTGGCGGCGTTGGTGTGTTGTCGAGACGCTTTAAACTCCCCGTTTATATGAGTCACGGGACGCATCTGTCGGGACGCTGCGAGGATGTGTATCAGCGAGTCTGCTTTGATGCAGGGGATGCGTTTCGAATTAACGACCTGAATATTCAATCTGTCTTAGTGCCTCACGATGCTCGTCAACCATGCCAATACGTTGTCGAGCATCAGGGGTTAAAGGTCGGCATCCTGACCGACCTCGGTAGTGTTACGCCACATGTTGTTGAATGCTATGGCGGTTGTGATCATCTGCTGCTGGAATTTAATCATGATCTTGAGTTGTTGCGTGTTGGTCCCTACCCGCCCGCTTTAAAGCGCAGGGTAGGGGGTGCTTTGGGGCATCTCAACAACCAACAGGCGGCGGATCTGCTGAAGCAAGTAGATCATGAGGGGCTTAGATCCGTGTTGATAGCGCACATTAGTGAGCAAAATAATACCCGAGAACATATCGAAGCAGCTCTGCTCACCCATTTGGGCGAAGCGTTTAGCAAACATCGCTATATGTCACAATCTGACGGATATCAGTGGGTTCAGCTTGAGCCGGCTACTGGTTTGCCACAGCATCAGAGGGCGGCTGGCGCTTAAAGCGACGGTTGCTCCAGAGCCAATCCTCTGGCTGTGCTCTAACGGCGTCTTCGACAAGGTCGCGGTAGAGCTCCGTAATGGGGTTTCCGTCAGCTTTGCGTTCGATAGGTTGTGGCGCCAACTCCTTGAAAGTCACCTCGTAATAGCCACGCTTTACTCGTCTGCAAGAGGCGAAAACAAGCGGTATGTTGGTGGCTCTGGCGAGTGTTTCGGCGCCCGTATAAAAGCCAGTCACTTGGCCAAACAATGGGATCCAGTGCGCTCGCTCGGCACCGCTGGGTGCTTGATCCGCCACCATTGATACGAGTCTAAACCGTTTGCGATGGCGCATAACATTGCGAGCCGTATCCGCCATTTTGAGAGACTTCCCGCCAAATCGATCTCGAAGTGCCTGAATAAATCGTTCACTTTTTTCACTGTGTAACGGCTTATAGACGGGATCGATTATCGTATTGAAGTGCAGCGCCACGGCATGCAGCATCCACTCCCAATTGCCCATGTGCAGTGTTGTTACGATCACAGGCTGGGTCCGATTTTGCATTGCTTCAGTCAGGATGTGATCATTAATCATCTTAACGCGCCGAGTGAATTCTGCCGCGGGCATATCAAGTGCTTTTATGGTTTCGAACGCAGTGTCTACAAACCCTCGATAGAACCGGCGCGCAAGTTGGCGACGTTGTTTGCCGGTCATGTCAGGGAAGGCAATTTTTAAATTTTGATCGACCACCTTGCGACGATATCGAATCAGGTAAAAAAGAAGGGGCCAGACCAGATCAGCGCATCGATGAAGGACCCAAAGCGGGAGTTTTGAACCGAGTTTGTAGCCCAGTGGTACAAGCGTGAGATCTGTCTGGTCCAGAGGTTCGGCTGACATGAAATGACCCTTTTAGCGTTGCGCGCATTGTAGACGCTTAGCGATACCTTGCCAACGCTCCCCCAGCATTGAGCCTGAAATCAAAAACCGCTACTCTTGTGCTCCTATTACGAAAGAGAGTATTCGTGAGCGAATCGTTGCCAGAAAGCCTAAGTTTGGCGGGCCGCCAAAATTTGAAAGTCATCGAGGAAACGCTGCGCAAGCAGTGGCGTCTTGGGCAGAATATTGCGCTTTGCTGGAGCTTTAACCGCAGGGGTATTCTAGTACTTTTTGTGCCGCATTATTTCTTAGGAAACTATTGTGCTCTGGATGGGTCGACAGGCCATGACAAACTTTCCGATAACGAAATTTTCATTCGTCAGTTGATTAGTGGTACTCGTGAGTATTCACGTGAGGAATTTTTCGCTGTCGCAGATCGGTTGGGGGTGGCCCCTACATTTATTCGGCCTGACAACGCTATTCAAGATGAACCTGCCTTTCATGTCGCGCTTGATCACTTAGTGCAGCGCTACGGTTTAAGTTTTGTTGGGCGGCGCGCGGTCTTGCTGTTTGATATTGCTGGCTTTTCGCTATACACGCCGTTCGAGCAGGCCAGCCAGCTCAATTCACTCAGTTATTCTATGAACTCAGCTTACAATAAGCTGCAATCGGTGGGTATCGATGTGCCGTTTCGTCGCACAACAACCGGTGATGGGTACTATGTTTGGCACAAGGATCAATCAGAGCAGGCGAGTCGCGACTTACTGTACTTTTTGTTGTTAATTGTTGCCGATAACGCCGCTGCACGAGCGGCCGCTCAGGGTAATACCGTTCCCCGTATCCGTGCGGCTTACCACATTGGAGCGCACTACGAGCTTTACCAAGCAGAGGGTGTTAACCCCACAGTCTTCAGTTACATTGTGGGCGATGCCACCATCGAGTTAGCGCGCATGCTTGATCGAGCAAAACCTGAGCAAATTTTGATCGGTGAGTTTCCCGCGAGTGACCAGGGGGGCGCTCTGGGCACGCAGGCCTTTATCACCGAATCATTGAACGGCTGCCATAATTTATTGGGCATAAAACTGGCTGGGCAGGAGATTCAGCATCTGAATTTTGCTCTGTCTAGGGATGCTCAAGGGCATGCGCAGCGCCTTACCATCCAAGATAAGCATGGCTTGCAGCATTACGCCTACAACCTGGAATGCTCTCTAGCGACCACAGTCCACAATCAGCTTCTGGGTTTGCCCATGACTACCAATTCATGAGCTGCACTACACCTTGCCGTATAGGCGTTCTTGCTGAAGACAGCCGCTACGCTGAGGTCGCCGATGAGCTCGCTCGTCACATTGGCGTGGTGGCGGTTCGAGCTGAAGACGAGCGATTGGTGCACGAGGTCAGTCTTCGGGTTGTCGTCGGACCAGAAATCTGTGTCTATTCTGGGCACGGTCGAAATGAGCGTCGAATAGCCGTTGATTTTTCTGCGCCAGCTCTTCAGCAGAGAGTACAAACTGGGAGTAAAGATTTACTGATTCGCGCGTGCGGCCTTCACAAAGAGAACCATCGGGTCCGACGAGTTATGGACGCTACTGCTGGATTTGGCAACGATGCTTGGGTGCTTGCGGCAGCGGGTGTCGAGGTTATCGCGGCAGAGCAAGACCCCTTAGTCGGCGCTTTGTTACGAAGTGCTTTAAACCGTGCCCGCTCTCAAGGTTTAGCGGCTTCGGAGAGACTTACCTTATATGTGGGCGATGCCAAAGAGCTGAATGCTCCAGAGCCAATTGATGTCGTTTATCTTGATCCGATGTTTTCTGCAGGTCGCAGAAAAGCCGCGAGTTCCAAATCGATGTCTTTTTTGCAAGACTGGCTGCACGATAAGTATTCTGAGCAAGATCAACAGGCTCTGTTTGAGCGAGCTTGTGATGTTGCATTGGCACGAGTTGTTGTAAAAAGAAGCGCAAAGGCTGAGCCATTGTCATCGTATCCGCCAACGTTTCAGATAAAAGGAAAAACGCATCGGTTTGATGTGTATCAGCTAGGGAACGGGTCAGCATGAGCACGATATTCTTAGTCGGCGCCGATTCTCATTTGGGGCGAGAGGTTCGTCACTTGCTTCCCCAGGGGCCAGAACTGATTACCGATAGCTCTGCTTTCGGTTTGTCGGATGCTCTGCAACGAGGGTATTTACTGGATCAAATGCGCCGCTTTGGGCCTTTTGACATCGTCCTATTTTGTTTGGATGTCAACGCACAGCGCGAGGTGAATTACGCTGTTGATATTATCCCCGACGTGCTCTCTAAACCCTGGCTGGTATTGTCCGTGCTACAGGAGTTGTACCCTCAGGCCAGGGGGGCTGATTGGGTCGTTGCAACCGCGACCTGGCAATCAGATTCTTGGTCGAGTTTGGTCGAACATGGGCATGAACAGGACTCAGTGGTGGCGATTCTCGACACGGCAGTCAGACGATTCAGAACCGCGACAAATGCCAACGCGAGTTCGCGTTTACACGAGTCTGAGGGGCTCGACGCGACGTTAAAATTGATACGCACACTTGTGCGTCAACCTTAGAGGAATTCTAGGCGAGTAGCTCGACTAGCACCTGCTCATAGATCAGCGACAAGCGCTCGACGTCTTCCACGGCGACACACTCATTGATTTGATGAATCGTGGCATTGACGGGTCCGAGTTCGATCACGTCGATGTCGTAAGGCGCGATGAACCGCCCATCAGATGTGCCACCACTGGTACTGAGTTCTGGCTGGATACCACACACTTTCTGTACGGCATTGCTAACCGCATGGGTCAGTTGACCTGGACGGGTCAAGAAAGGCTTCCCGGAACGAACCCAATCAATGTGGTACTTAATAGCGAATTTGTCCAATAGCGCCGTGATTTTTTGTTCCAACTCTTGTGCAGTGGTCTCGCTCGAGTAGCGCAAGTTGAAATCGACGACGACTTCGCCCGGAATCACGTTTGTGGCGCCAGTGCCACCGTGGATATTTGAAATCTGTAGCTGGGTGGCGGGGAAAAACTCGTTGCCCTCATCCCAATGTTGCTCGATGAGGCTACTCAACGCAGCCAGCGCTTTGTGTATTGGGTTGTCTGCTAAATGGGGATACGCAATGTGTCCCTGTTTGCCGAAAATGGTCAAGCGAGCGCCCTGTGAGCCTCGGCGGCCATTTTTGATGACGTCACCCAGTTGCGCGGTGCTAGAGGGCTCGCCAATAACGCACCAGTCGATTGCTTCGCCCTCACTGGCTAGCTGCTCAATGACTTTTACGGTTCCGTCGTGCGCGGGGCCTTCTTCGTCTGACGTGATCAAGAAAGCAATACGTCCCCTGTGGTTTGGGTGCGCTGCGACAAAACGCTCGCATGCGGTAATCATCGCCGCCAAGCTCGCTTTCATATCGGCGGCGCCGCGTCCGAATAAATGGCCGTCGCGTATCGTGGGTGTAAACGGTGGCGATTGCCACTGTTCGAGAGGCCCCGTCGGGACGACATCCGTGTGTCCAGCAAACACAAGCGTGGGGCCACCGGATCCCCTGCTAGCCCAGAGATTGCTTACCTCGCCAAACGGCATTGGGCGGCTTTTGAAGCCGATGGCTTCGAGCCGCGTGGCCATAAGAGTTTGACAGGCACCGTCTTCTGGGGTGATCGATTGACGCTCTATCAACTCACAGCACAAAGCGAGGGTAGGATTCATAACGCTAGCTCTTAGTTGTTGGCGTGCAGTTCTTCATTTAACGCAATGGCCGATTTGTTGGTCAGACACTCAATCGCGCCAGTCTGCGAATTACGGCGGAACAGTAAATCGGATTTGCCGGCAAGTTCCCGTGCTTTGACAATTTCTACCGCATTGCCATGATTGTCCAACACTTGAACACGACTGCCTGCTGTGACAAATAAGCCTGCCTCGATGGTGCAGCGGTCTCCAAGAGGAATTCCTGTGCCCGCATTAGCGCCCAGTAAACACTCCTTGCCAACGCTAATCACGACATTGTTACCGCCGGACAGGGTGCCCAAAGTCGACGCGCTGCCACCTAAATCTGAGCCGCTGCCGACGACAACGCCGGCAGAGATTCTGCCTTCGATCATACCGGGACCATCGGTGCCGGCGTTAAAATTGATAAAGCCCTCGTGCATGACGGTCGTGCCCTCGCCAAGATACGCACCGAGGCGGACTCGCGCAGTGTGAGCAATACGCACGCCAGCCGGTACCACATAATTGGTCATTTTTGGAAATTTATCGACGCAGCTGACCTCTAGTATCCGGCCTTCCAAGCGGGCTTTTAGCTGTCGATTGGCCAGGTCCGTCAAATCGATAGCGCCTTCGTTTGTCCAGGCGACGTTCGGTAAAATACCAAACAGCCCCGTCAGGTTGGTTCCATGCGGTTTGACTAATCGGTGCGACAGCAAGTGCAACTTTAGATAGCCCTCTGGTACGCTCTGTGGACCCTCATCCTCGGTCAGAATTGTTAATACACAGGGTTGGTCGGATAGTGCAAATTGCTCGGCAACATCGGCCAGCTCGCCTTGTTCGTTGGCATCAAGCCGATTCGCTATCTCGTTCAAATCAGCCGCAGATAAAGCGTTATCTGAGGCGAATTCTTGCAGTGCATCAACCAGTGCTTGATCTGGTGCAAGCAGTGGGCGGGGATAATACACTTCTAGCCATGCACCATTGCTGTTTTGTGTGCCAATACCTAGGCCAAGTGCGAAAGGCGAGTTTTGCATGTGTCTTCCTTGTATCTGATTATGTGCGGGTAAAGATTTCGGCGAACTGAGCGTCTGAAAAGCCCACCGACACCCTGTTGTTGTGCTCGATAACGGGGCGCTTGATCAGTGTGGGATGCTCGAGTAAGACCGCAACTGGGTCAGTGTCGAGCAGCTTTCTGGTTGCTTCGTCAAGCTGGCGAAAGGTCGTAGATCGTTTGTTGATGAGTTTGTCGGGTCCTTCAGCTTTTAGCCAACTTCCGACTTGCTGTGCGTTCACGCCATCAACACGGAAGTCATGAAATACATAGGTCTCGTTGTGTTCATCCAGCCAGCGACAAGCTTTTTTTACCGTGTCGCATTGTTTGATGCCAAAAACTGTTGTCATAGGATTTCCTCAAAGCGGTTGCATGATACCAAACTCAGCGGGGCCGTCACACCTGAGGTTTACGCTTTGTTCAGTCGTTTTGGATGTTTGCGATCGGGGTAGCATGCTCGGCAGAGTGGGCAAACGCGCCCGTCACAACCTCGAGCAGTGCAGTATTCTCTGCCGTAAAAAATGATTTGAAGGTGCAGCTTGTTCCAATAATCTCGCGGGAATAAACGTTTTAAGTCTCGCTCAGTTTCCGTGACATTACGTCCTCTAGATAAGCCCCAGCGCTGCGCTAGGCGGTGGATATGGGTGTCGACTGGAAAAGCTGGCACACCAAACGCCTGTGCCATAACAACACCCGCCGTCTTATGACCTACCCCCGGTAATTCCTCAAGTGCATCAAAACTTTGAGGCACCTGACCGCCGTGCTGCTCGAGTAGGAGCTCGCTTAATCGATGAATTGCCTTGGATTTTTGCGGTGACAGTCCACAAGGTCGAATGATCTCTCGGATTTCTTCAACACTCAGGGTCACCATCTGCTCGGGGGTGTCGGCTTTGGCAAACAAAGACGGTGTGACAGTGTTCACACGTTCATCGGTACATTGCGCGGACAATAACACTGCAATCAGCAGTGTGTATGGGTCTTTGTGATCTAACGGTACTGGCGGTTCTGGGTAAAGCCTCTGTAGCGTTTCAAAGATCAATTTCACCCGTGCGGGTTTGCCCAAATTAGCCATGCTTTGCCCGTAGCTGACGCGTCAATGTAACGATGCGCGCAGCGGCCTCGACACAGTCCTCGACAGAGGCGACGAGAGCGAGGCGTAAATAGCCTTTCCCGGGGTTGCGTCCATCGACGCTACGTCCTAGATAGGTTCCGGGTAAGGCGGTTATGGAAAATTCTTGATACAGCTGCCGGGCGAATATTTCGTCGTCGATAGGCGTGGGTAGCCAAATGTAAAAGCCGCCCTCTGGATAGCTGAGGTCGTAGAGGTCTTTGAGACTGTCCAGCACCAGCTCAAATTTTGTGCGATACAGCGAGCGGTTGGTCACGACGTGCTGCTCGTCTTGCCACGCTGCAATGCTGGCATATTGGTGATAAATCGGCATGGTGCAGCCGTGATAGGTGCGGTACTGCAGATAGGAGCTTAGGATAGTAGCATCGCCCGCCACGAAGCCAGAGCGCATACCCGGCAGGTTCGAACGTTTTGATAGGCTATGGAACACCAAGCAGTTGTGGTAGTCCTCGTTGCCAATTTGGGCGCATACCTCAAGCAATCCAGCAGGAGGCGTGTTTTCCGCAGGGTAGATTTCGCTATAACACTCATCCGAGACGATAACAAAATCGTGTTGCAGGGCTTTTTCGATTAAAAAACTCAGCGTGCCGCGATCAATGAGTCCGCCCGCGGGATTTCCAGGGTTGCAGATATAAAGCAAGTCGCAGCTTGCCCAATCCTCATCTGAGAGTGCTTTGTAATCAGGCTGATGATTGCAGTCCGCTTCGCAAGGTAGCAGTCTTAAAGCTGCACCTGCCATCAGAGCCGCGCCCTCATAGATTTGATAGAAAGGGTTGGGTGCAAATACGGTGCTTGGGCGCGTCGGAGAGCAAATGACTTGGGCGATAGAGAAGAGCGCCTCTCGAGTACCATTGACAGGTAATATTTGGGTTTTGGGGTCAAGTGTTGTCAAGTGGAAACGAGTGCGCGCCCAGCGACTGATGGCGTCACGGAGCTCCGGTAGTCCTAGAACGGTTGGATAATTAGAAATCGTCTCGATATGTTGGTTTAGAGCCTTGAGGACGTGCTCGGGCGCTCGGTGCTGCGGCTCGCCAATACCCAGATTAATAGGTCGTAGAGTAGGGTTTGGTTCTAGGCCCTCAAACAAGTTGCGAAGACGCGCAAACGGATAGGGCTGCAGGGCATTTAGATAATCATTCATGCGGAGGCATTTACCTGGGAGTCAAGGGTGTCGCGTATGGCGGCTTCAATCTGTTGACAAAGATCTGGGTCGGTAATGGGATTCTGCTGTGCGTCGGTAATAAAAAACAAATCCTCCACGCGCTCGCCCAAAGTCTGAATTTTAGCGGTTTGAATTTCAATGCCAAATTCGACAAAGACTCTTCCAAGGCGAGCCAGCAGACCTGGGCGATCGGGAGAGATTACTTCAAGTATTGATAGCCCTTTGTCGTGGTCTTGCGTTATTTGGGCACGGGTTGGAATCGAGAACGACTTGAACTGACGCGGCGTCCTACGAGTCGCAATGCCATTGGTTTTGGCGCTCTCGGTCAGGGCCGTCGTTAACTCTGAGATGACGTGTCGCGTGCGCTGAGCGTCGTGTTCAATGGTTTCTCCCGAGGAGTCGAGCACGAAAAAAGTATCCAGTGTCATGCCACCCGAGGCTCCGTAAATGCGGGCATCGTGAATGCTTAAATCTAATTGTTCTAGTGTGGCGCAAATCAGTGAGAATAGATGCGGGCGACTGCGAGCGTGAATAAACATCTGCGTCGCATTAGCGACGCTGGAGTCGTTAGTGTGCTTGGCCAACACGAGCGGTGTGCGTTGGTCATGGTGACTTGCTATGGCTTCGGTGTGCCAGGCGATATCCTCAGCGCGTTCTCGCAAGAAATAATCATCTCCGCGCTGGAGCCACAAATCTTCTAACTCCTCGGGTGTGAAGCCGCGGTATTCCAGCAATTTAATCGCGGATTCTCGGGTTTCTTTAATCCATTCATTCTTATCAACGGGATTTTCCAGTCCGCGTCGCAGGGCGCGTTTTGCTTCTGTATGAAGCTGGCGTAACAGGCTTGAACGCCATGCATTCCAAAGTGTCGGGTTGGTGGCGTTGATGTCGGCGACCGTCAGGGTAAATAAATAATCTAAGCGCTGTTGGTCGCCCACATGTTTCGCGAACTGCTGTATCACGTCTGGGTCAGAGATGTCTTTGCGCTGGCTAACCGCAGACATTAATAAGTGGTTTTTCACCAGCCACGTCACCAGTGAGGTATCCCGCTCGGACAATCCGTGATTGCGACAAAAGAGCTCCGCGTCGATGGCTCCCAGTTCTGAGTGATCACCGCCACGACCTTTACCGATATCGTGGTATAGACCTGCGATATAAATAAGCTCTTTTTTCGGGAGACGGCGTGCAACTCTGGATGAGACCGGAAACTTCTCTTCATAGTTGCCCGTCATGAAACGGCGAATGTTCTGTATTAGCTCAAGGGTATGGGCGTCGACTGTGTACGCATGAAACAAGTCGTGTTGCATCTGGCCGATAATTTTTCCGAACTCGGGTAGGTAATTTCCCAAAAAGCCGTAGCGAGTCATTCGTCGCAACATGCGTGTAATCTGGTAAGGGGAGCGCAGGAATTCGATGAACATTGCTTTATGCGTTGGATCATCCCGAAAGCCCTGGTCAACAAGGTCGCGATTGTCCGAGATTGCACGCAGCGTTCGTGCTCCAATGTCGACGATATCCCCATGCTGGGCGCAAATCAGAAACGCTTCGAGTATCGCGGTCGGTTGCGATCTGAATATATCAAGGTCCACCGCATTGAGATAACCTTGCTGTTTGTAAAATCGCTCGTTTACCGCCTCGATGGTGCTGTTATCGGCATCCACTAAATGCTGTTCGAAATACTGAATAAGCACATCGTTAATTTGCCCGATTGTTAACGCCCAGCGATAGTAGACTTGCATGAATTGCTCGACCGCTAGGCGTTCACCGTCATCGGTTAAGCCCCACAGTTCTGCGATCTGCCTTTGATAGTCAAACAGCAGGCGATCCTCAGGTCGTCTACTCAGCATATGTAGAGCGTATCGAACGCGCCACATAAAGTTGCGGCCTTCTTCTAACAGTACTTGTTCGTCGGATGTCAGTAGGGTGTCAACACCAAAGGCAGCACTTGCTGACACGCTGAAGTGGCGCTCGATAATCCAGCAGATAATTTGCAAATCGCGCAATCCGCCGGGCGAGCTTTTGACGTTTGGTTCCAGGTTGTACTCGGTATCCGCAAATTTATCATGGCGCTCGTTTTGCTCTTGCAATTTAGCATGGAAAAATTCGTTGCTAGTCCACATATTCGCGGTACTGATTCCGTTCGTCACGGCAGACATTAAGTTTGACTGACCTGCAAGTACTCTGGCTTCCATGAGATTCGTCAGAACGGTGATGTCGTTGCTGGCCTCTTCTAAACAAGCGGCAACGGTACGCACGCTGTGACCTAATTGTAGGCCGGAATCCCAAACGCTCGTGACGAAGCGCTCGATTGCGTCTCGATATTGCTCTGGGTCATGTTGGCACAAGATCATTAAGTCGATGTCTGAGTAGGGGTGTAATTCCCCACGCCCGTAGCCGCCAAGTGCGATCATGCAAACGCCGTCAGCGGACCCCGCGCAGCTTTCCCAGAGGGCAACTAAAATGCGATCAACAGCGCGTGTTCTGGCACGAAGTAAGGCCTCGATGTTTGCGCCAGCGATGAACGCCGCGTCAAGTGCCTGGCTGACTCGCTTCAGGGAAGTCTTTGCTGTCGCGCCGGCGTTCGATGCATCAAAGCCCGGGAGGTTTCCCGAATGAATTTCGTCAAGTACGGCAATAGCGTTAGATGACATACATTTATAGGCTTATGGTGTCGTCGCTACGAAGGGTAAAAATTTCGACGCCTGTGTCAGTTACGCCTAGGGTGTGCTCCCATTGTGCGCTGAGACGTCCATCTTTTGTCGTTACCGTCCAGCCATCTTTGGTGTTTAGCTTGGTATGGCGTTTGCCGGCGTTGATCATGGGCTCAATGGTAAAGGTCATACCGGGCTTTAATGCCATGCCTTCTCCTTTGCGACCGTAGTGCAGCACTTGCGGGTCTTCATGGAAAACCGCGCCGATTCCGTGTCCGCAATATTCTCTGACCACAGAGTAATAGTGTTTTTCTGCATGCTCTTGGATGATGGCTCCGATATCGCCCAATGTTGTCCCGGGCTTAACGATGGCAATGGCTTTGTACAAGCACTCTTGCGTCACTTTAATTAAGCGCTCAGCGTGAGGGGCGATGTCACCGACACCCACCATAATACTGGTATCTCCATGGTAGCCATCTTTGATGACGGTCACGTCAATATTAACGATATCGCCATTCTTCAATTTTTTCGTATCCGAGGGGATACCGTGGCACACAACGTCGTTGATTGAGGTGCAAATCGAGCGTGGGAAGCCATGGTAATTCAGGGGCGCTGGAATTGCTTTCTGCTCTTCCACAATGAATTGGTGGCAGATGTTGTCGAGCTCGCCCGTGGTTACCCCCGGTTGTACGTAGGGCTTGATCATTTCTAGAACGTCAGCAGCGAGCTTTCCCGCTACGCGCATTTTCTGGAACTCTTCGGGTGATTTAATGGTAACGCTCATGCTGAAGATCTGGGCTCTTGTCGACACGAAAGCTCGCTAGTGTACCGTAGGAGGCCAGATTCGCGCCACTGAAATTGGTCCCCAACACGGAAGGTAGACTTCTCTTTTAGGGCGAACCGTGGTATAAAGCGCACCGCTATTTAAGAGAGTAGCGATTAACTTAACGACGCACACATTCCGATAGCGTTATCAGGGTGCCGCGAGAGTGGTTTGGTAGCGAGGTTTGTGGAGGCTTAACCCGATACAGGAAGATATTATGACGCAAGTAACGATGCGAGAGTTACTGCAGGCTGGTGCACACTTTGGCCACCAGACCCGCTACTGGAACCCCAAAATGGGCCGCTACATTTTCGGCGCCCGCAACAAGATCCATATCATCAACCTCGAGCACACTGTGCCTGCATTGAATGATGCATTGGCGATGGTTGAGCGATTGGCCTCAAACAAAAACAAAGTCCTTTTTGTCGGTACCAAGCGTGCTGCAGGTAAAGTGATTAAAGAGCAGGCTGAACGCGCGGGTATGCCGTGCGTAAGCCATCGTTGGTTGGGTGGTATGCTGACCAACTATAAAACGATACGCGCATCGATTAAGCGTTTGCGGGACCTAGAAGCCCAGCAAGCCGATGGTACGTTCGCCAAGTTGACGAAGAAAGAAGCGTTGATGCGTACTCGTCAGATGGAAAAGCTTGAGCGCTCTATCGGTGGTATTAAAGACATGGGTGGCCTACCTGACGCGTTATTCGTGATCGACGTAGATCACGAGCGCATCGCGATCACTGAAGCGAACAAGCTTGGGATTCCTGTCATTGGCATCGTGGATACCAACAGTGATCCAGATGGTGTTGATTATGTTATTCCGGGTAATGATGACGCGATCCGCGCCGTCAAGCTCTATGCTCAAGCCATTGCGGATGCTTGTATTGCGGGAAAAACAGGCGATACCGCAGCGATCAAAAATGAATTCGTAGAAGTCGAAGCCGAAGCTGAAGAAGCAGCGGCTGAATAAAACACTGCCGAGTCTCCGCGGGCGCTGAGCGCCCGCGTCGATAGATTTTTAGACCAACTAGGAGAGAATTATGTCAGCAGCACTTGTGAAAGAGTTGCGTGAGCGTACCGGTTTGGGTTTGCTCGAGTGTAAAAGAGCGCTAGCCGAGGCGGATGGCGATATCGAAAAAGCGATTGAAGAACTGCGAAAGTCTTCGGGCATGAAGGCTGCGAAAAAAGCCGGTCGAACGGCGGCAGATGGTGTGGTTTTGGCGCGCGTCAGCGAAGACGGCAGCTACGGTCAGTTGGTCGAGGTTAATAGCGAAACAGACTTTGTCGCGCGCGATGATAACTTTTTGGGCTTTGCTAACAGCGTCGCTGACGCGGCTTTGTCAGCACGCACGACTGATGTTGCGAGCGTAATGGCTGGCGACTTAGAAGCAGCCCGTGAAGGTTTGGTTCAAAAGATCGGCGAAAACATCGGTGTTCGTCGTATCGATGCCGTCGACGCTGGCGACGGCGTTGTGGGCGCTTACGTGCACGGCAACAACCGTATCGCTGTGCTGGTGGCCCTGCAAGGCGGCGATCAAGATTTAGCGCGTGATGTTGCGATGCATGTCGCCGCAGTGAACCCGCAGGTTGTATCCCCTGACGATATGCCACAGGAATTGATCGAGAAAGAGAAAGAGATCTACACCGCTCAAGCTCTTGAGTCGGGGAAGCCGGCAGAAATCGTCGAAAAAATGATCGGCGGTCGTATCAAGAAGTTCTTAGCTGAAAACAGCTTGGTAGAACAAGCCTTTGTTAAAGACCCCGAAACGACAGTCGGCAAACTGGTAAGTTCTGCTGGCGCATCTGTTTTGGCTTTCGTCCGTTTTGAAGTGGGCGAGGGTATCGAGGTGCAGAAAGTCGACTTTGCTGATGAAGTGGCGGCACAGCTGAAAGGCTAAGCGCTTCGTTGAATCTGAGGTTGCAGAAAACCCCGTTTTTACGGGGTTTTTTGTAGGTAGAAAATTTTTGATCCAGTCTTGCGTTTATTTCAAGCAGGGCTAGGGTCAGGACACGTTGTGCGTTAACATAGCCATCACTTAGGAGGGGCTCATGGGTCAAAATTCTGCAGAAAAGAAATATAAACGCATACTCTTAAAATTAAGTGGCGAGGCGCTAACAGGGGAAGAAGCGTTTGGTATCGACCCCAAGATTTTAGATCGAATGGCGCTTGAGATCGGGCAATTGGTAGGTATTGGCGTTCAGGTGGGTTTGGTTGTCGGCGGCGGCAACTTGTTCCGTGGAGCAGCCCTGCAGAGAGCCGGACTAGATCGTGTAACCGGCGATCACATGGGAATGCTGGCTACGGTGATGAACGCGCTCGCGTTGCGTGATGCGCTGGAGCGTTCTAATATTGCAACGCAGGTCTTATCGTCGATTCCTATGAGTGGTGTCGTCGACCATTACGATCGACGAAAAGCCATACGAGCCCTGTCTAATGGCGATGTGGTTATTTTTGCCGCCGGCACCGGTAATCCTTTCTTTACCACCGACTCATCCGCGTGCCTGCGTGGTATCGAGGTTGAGGCCGAGTTGGTCTTGAAAGCAACGAAGGTGGATGGTGTGTATTCAGCCGATCCCTTCAAAGACCCTGATGCCGTAAAATACGACCGCCTAACTTACGATGAGGTGCTCGACAAGAAGCTGGAAGTTATGGATTTGACTGCCATATGTTTGTGCAGAGATCACAACATGCCAGTGCGCGTGTTTGAAATGGAAAAGCAAGGCGCGTTACTGAACATTGTGCGTGGTGGCACTGACGGCACACTTATCGAAGCAGCTAGCGAATAGAAACAACGGAGTTACCAAGTGATTAACGATATTAGAGAAGAAGCCCAAGCGCGAATGCAAAAAAGTATCGAAGCTCTGGGCCATAACTTCAATAAAATTAGAACCGGCCGCGCCCACCCAAGCCTGCTCGACGGAATCAAAGTCGAGTATTACGGGTCGGATACCCCGCTCAATCAAGTAGCCAATATCAATATCGAAGATGCGCGGACGCTTTCTCTTCAAGTGTGGGATCGCACGATGATTTCAGCCGTCGAAAAAGCGATTATGAAGTCAGATTTGGGGTTGAATCCGTCCAGCGCTGGCGAGGTCATTCGCATTCCCATGCCAATGTTGACCGAGGAAACACGCAAGGGCTACATCAAGCAAGCTCGTGCGGAGGCCGAGGCGGCACGAGTATCGCTTCGAAACGCCCGTCGCGATGCGATGAGTATGCTAAAGGACCTGGTGAAAGAGAAAGAAATCAGCGAAGACGATGAGCGTCGCGGTCAAGATGAAGTGCAGAAGTTAACCGACAAGATGGTAAAAAAGGTTGATGAGCTCTTGGCGGCGAAAGAAGCCGACCTGATGGAAATCTAGATACACATCTGCATGGTTGCTGCCAATAACAACGCGGTGCTTAGAAACGCCGCCTTAGCCCCGAAACCTAAACACGTTGCTATCATCATGGATGGGAACAATCGTTGGGCAAAACGTCGAAACTTATCGAGCTCGGCCGGTCATAAAGCTGGCGTTGAGGCAGTGAGAGGTGTACTCGACTCCTGCAAGCTGCACCAAATAGACGTGCTTACTTTGTTTGCTTTTAGTAGCGAGAACTGGCGACGACCGCGGCCCGAGGTGCGAGCCCTGATGGCGTTGTTTATGCGCTATTTGCGCAATGAGGTGCAGGAATTGCACGAAGACGGCGTGCAAATAAAATTCATTGGTCGCCGTGATCGATTAAGCGCGCGGGTCGTGCAATTGATGGAGCGAAGCGAAGCCTTGACGGCTGACAACCACCGATCGACGCTGGTGATTGCGGTGGATTACGGTGGTCGTTGGGATATCGCGCAAGCGAGTTTGCGCCTCGCGGCTGACATTCAGGCCGGGCGCGTTGATGCAAACAGTGTCAACGAGACGATGATGTCTGAGTATCTGGTAACTGGGCATCTGCCCGAGCCAGATTTGTGCATTAGAACCGGCGGTGACGCCAGAGTCAGCAATTTTATGCTGTGGCAATTTGCGTACACCGAGTTTTATTTTACCGACACATTGTGGCCTGATTTTGACAGAACAGCCTTTGAGCACGCTTTGATAGATTTTGGTAGCAGAGATCGACGGTTCGGTGGTCGGAACGAGGAGGTTGCCCATGTTAATGGCTAGAATTGCCACGGCAGTGCCTCTAGCACTCATGTTCATCGGCCTGGTTTTGTTCGCATCGCCTTCTTTGCTTGCTGCTGTCTTTGGCTTGTTTGTACTCATGGGTGCGTGGGAGTGGACGCGGCTATCAGGACTTGCCTCATTCGTTTTGCGCAGTCTATTTTTAGTGTTGATTGTGGCAGGGTTGATCGCAGGCAGTGTGCAATTGCAATTGTTGGCGCAGGTTCAGCGCTTAAATGTGCAGTCAGTGATGGGCGTTGCATGTCTGGCTTGGGCAGTGGCGATGCTCTGGATTAAAGGCTATCCGAGTAGCGCGATTTTATGGCGCAGCCGAGTCATGCGCTTAATCATGGGTTACCTGATGCTCGTGCCTGCCTGGATTGCTGTTATGTTCTTGCTGAGCGTCCCCTTGGGGCGAGTGGTTTTGATTTGTATGGTCGCAACAGTTGTTGTGGCAGATGTCGGTGCCTATTTTTCAGGCCGACTCCTAGGGCGTCACAAACTCGCGCCAAACGTGAGTCCGGGCAAGACATGGGAGGGCTTTTGGGGCGGTTTTCTGGCCTGTGCTGGCTTTGGCGTTTTGCTTTGGTGGTTGCGTCCGGTTGAAGTTTCGCATTTAAATTTGGCTGCAATTTTGGCCATAACGCTGGCAACGGCTCTCGCCTCAGTTGTTGGCGATCTGATGGTCAGCATGGTAAAGCGCGAAAGCGGGCATAAAGACAGTGGTAACTTGTTGCCCGGGCATGGTGGTGTCTTGGATCGCCTCGATAGTATCTGCGGCGCGGCACCGATTTTTGCTTTGGGTTACATGCTGGCGAATTGGTGATGGAGTCCCCAACTCAGCAGTCCGTTGCGGTATTGGGTGCGACCGGATCGATTGGTGCCAGTACCTTAGATGTGTTGGCGCGTCATCCTCGTCGATTTAAAGTGACTGTGCTGGCGGCGAATACCTCGGTTGATCAGATGATTGGATTGTGTCAGTTGCACAATCCACGCTATGCCCACATGGCCGACAGTGACAGTGCTGAGCGCTTGGCTGAGGCTCTGGCTCACACTGACACTCAGGTTATGACGGGTAGCGATGAGCTTTGCTCATTGGTCCAGAGTGCCGAGGTCGACGTGGTGATGGCTGCGATCGTCGGCGCTGCCGGATTGCTTTCGACTCTGGCTGCGGCAAATGCGGGTAAAAAACTGTTACTTGCGAATAAAGAATCGCTGGTGATGGCGGGCGCTTTGTTGATGGATGCTGCAGAAAGGTCAGGTGCTGCGATTTTACCCATCGACTCTGAGCACAATGCCATATTCCAGTGTCTTGCGAGTGATGATCGCGCCGTGCCGAATCTAGAGGGTGTTCGTTCGATTATTTTGACGGCGTCGGGTGGGCCATTTCGCCTATGGGAGGCGGATGCAATTCAGCGCGCGACACCGGCTCAGGCGATAGCTCATCCGAATTGGAGTATGGGCGCAAAAATATCAGTGGATTCGGCCAGCTTGATGAATAAAGGTCTTGAGCTGATAGAGGCTAGCTGGCTGTTTCGTATGCCTGCTTCTCAGATAGAGGTTGTGGTGCACCCACAAAGTATCGTTCACTCGATGGTGCGATACGATGATGGCAGCGTGCTCGCACAGCTGGGCAATCCGGATATGAGAACGCCAATCGCTTACGGTTTGGCTTGGCCTGAACGCATTGATGCGGGCGTTAAGCCGCTCGATTTTTTAAGTATGGGTACCTTGGAGTTCGAATCCGCCGATACCACTCGTTTTCCGTGTTTGCGATTGGCGAGAGAAGCTGCGGCGGCAGGCGGCACGGCGAGCGCGATCATCAATGCGGCAAACGAGGTGGCGGTGGAGGCTTTTCTAGCCCAGCGAATTGAATTCGGTAATATTCCCAAAATCGTCGAAAATACTCTCGCGAGTGTCGTCAATCGGGAACCGGAGTCGATTGACGTGGTCTTAGAACAGGACCGTTTGGCGAGACAGTTTGCCTCGGTTGACGTTGAGCGCATGCGAAAAGGACTTTGATCGTGTTCGATATTATTCAAACAGTTTTCATGCTTGCCGTTACGCTCGGTATTGTTGTGACAGTACACGAGTTTGGTCATTTTTGGGTGGCTAGACGCTGCGGCGTGAAAGTATTGAAGTTCTCCGTTGGGTTCGGTCGCTCGGTGTGGTCCCGGCAGGCACAAGATGGCGTTGAATATGCTATCGGCGTATTGCCCCTCGGTGGCTACGTCAAAATGCTAGACGAGCGCGAGGCGCCCGTCGATGCAGACCTGAAAGCCCAGGCTTTTAATAACAAGTCGCCTGCTCAGCGTATTGCAATTGCTGCAGCGGGACCGATGTTCAATTTTATACTGGCCATCATCGTCTACTTCGTGCTTTTTCTCGCTGGAGAACGCGGCCTCGCGCCAGTAATCGGAAGCGTCGAGCCGGGCAGTATTGCCGAAATGGCCGGCTTGGAGTCCGATCAAGAAATCGTTGCGATCGACGGACAAAAGACACTGACTTGGCAGGCGGTGAATTTCGCTCTGCTGGAACGGCTCGGCGACTCTGGGACAATAGAATTTTCAGTGATTTATCCGCCCAGCCAGCAGGTTTACAGCTCACAGGCGAATTTGGATCGATGGTTAGCCGGAGCGGAAGACGTCGATCTCATTCGGGAGTTGGGTATCGAGCCTTACCGCCCTGTCATTCCGGCAATAATCGGAGGCTTGGCCGATGATGGAGCTGCAATGAAAGCGGGTCTGCAGGTTGGTGATGAGTTTGTGTCAATTGATGGCAGCACGATCTCAGATTGGATGGCGCTTGTCGAAGAGGTTAAACGCTCCGCTGGGCAAGAGCGTTGGTTGGGAATACTGCGTGACGGGCTGCCTTTAACGGTCGCGGTGCAAATTGAGGCTGCCGTGGTAGACGGAGACACAATAGGGCGCCTAGGGGTGTATCCGGCGGCTGTCGAGTTCCCTGTGGATATGGTCCGCTACTTAGAGCGAGGTCCGATTGAGTCTTTGGCGGCAGCCCTAGAGCGCACCGGAGCGCTGGTGGTGTTTACGCTGGACTCGATGAAGAAGATGGTGGAGGGCTTGATATCCCCAAAAAACTTGAGCGGTCCGATTACGATTGCTAAAGTGGCCACCGCGACGGCCGAGCGCGGCTGGGCGAGTTATTTTGAGTTTATAGCCTTGCTGAGTGTCAGTCTGGGCGTCTTAAATTTATTGCCCATTCCAGTGCTTGATGGTGGTCACATATTGTACTATGCAATAGAGTGGATAGCGGGGCGGCCAGTACCTGAGCGTGTTCAAATTATGGGCTACCAAATTGGCTTATTTTTGGTTACCTGTTTAATGGTATTTGCGTTGTATAATGATGTGGCTCGATTGGGCTGAGGGAAAATCAATAATCTCGAAGCGTCTAACGTTAACGAGTGACATAAATAAGGGTTACCTTGAAATTTTTATCTAGATTACTTGCTGTTGTGGGCATCACTCTGTTGGCTCATCACGCCAGCGCAGAGCCGTTTCAAGTAAGTGATATACGTGTAGAAGGTTTACAGCGTATATCGGCGGGCAGTGTGTTTGCGGCACTTCCGCTGGCAGTGGGTGACACCGCGACGCCGGCGTCATTGCGGCAAGCGAGCCGCAACTTGTTCAATACCGGCAACTTCGATGACATTCAGATCGGTCGAGACGGGTCAGTGCTCGTGATCATCGTCGCTGAGCGCCCCAGCATTAGTGAGATTAACATAGATGGCAATAAAGCCATTGAGACCGAGGCATTGCTTGATGGCTTGCGGGGCGCGGGCTTGGCCGTTGGGCAGGTGTTTCAGCGCTCCACTCTGGAAGGCATGCAGTTGGAACTTCAAAGGCAGTATGTGCAACAAGGGCGTTATGATGCTGCGATCGAAACCGATGTCATTCCAGAACCGCGCAACCGCGTTTCTGTCAATATAACAATTGACGAGGGAACGCCGGCGCGCATTAAGCACATAAATATCGTGGGTAATACCCTGTTTGATGAAGACGAATTAACCAAAGAGTTTGAGCTGAAAACGGGCGGTTGGCTGTCATTCTTCACGAGTGATGATAAGTACTCGAAGGAGAAGCTCACGGGTGATCTTGAAAAGTTAACCTCTTACTATCAGGACCGCGGCTACTTACAGTTTGCGATTGATTCCACTCAGGTAGCAGTGTCTCCCGATAAGAGTGCGGTGTACATCACCGCTAACATCACAGAGGGCGATAAGTTTACCGTGGCGTCGGTTGATCTATCCGGGGATTTAGTCGTCGACAAGCCCCTGCTCATGCCCTTTGTTTTGATCAAAGAAGAGCAAACTTACAATCAGGCTGCGGTCACGGCGACGGAAGAGTACCTCACGCAGCGCTTAGGTAATGAGGGCTATAATTTTGCCAAGGTCACGGGCATTCCCGACATCAACGAAGAAGACAACACCGTTGATATGAAATTCTTTATCGACCCAGGTAAACGCACCTATGTGCGACGTATTACGTTTGCGGGTAACGAGCTCACCTCAGATGAGGTGTTGCGCCGAGAGATGCGGCAAATGGAGAGCGCGCCAGCGTCTCAAGCTATGATTGATCAGTCTCGCGTGCGCCTAGAGCGACTGGGATATTTCAGTAAAGCGGAAGTCGAAACGCTGCCCGTGCCCGGCACGGACGACCTGATCGACGTCGCCTTCACCGTAGAAGAGCAGTCGTCTGGCTCTATTTCAGGTAGCGTAGGTTATGCACAAGATGCGGGTTTGATTCTGGGTTTGAACCTAGAACAGGCCAACTTTTTGGGTAGCGGCAAGAGCATTGGCTTGGGCATTAACAGCTCGCAGTACCAAGACCTTTACAATATTTCTTACACCAACCCTTACTTCACGGAAGACGGTGTGAGTCGTGGCTTTAGCATATTTTACCGAGCGACAGATTTGTCTGAAATTAACGTCGCGAGTTACACCACCGATACCGTTGGTGGGGCGATTTCGTTCGGTTACCCGATTAAAGAAACACAACGCATAGGTCTGAACTTCGGGGTCAACTCGACGACGATTACGGCGGGCCGTTATGCTGTGCAAGAAATCAAAGCAAGTCCGCGTCTTGAGACGGGTATTGAGGGCTGGTATGAGCAAGCGGTGCGAGATGACACTGGGGCATACACCTCAGTAGAGGTGTTCAACCCGATTGATACGCTTCCATTCTCTGCGCTAACAAACGCGGACGTTACCGGTTTCTTGGATGAGAATGGCGATGATTTCTTTAACTACACGATTACGGCCTCGTGGTTGCAGTCGACCTTAAACCGGGGTCGATTGGCTACGCGTGGTGCTTCACAGTCGGTGTCTTTGGAACTGTCTCTGCCGGGCTCAGATCTTGAATTTTACAAACTCAATTACCGCGGCGAATTGTTCCTGCCACTGTCAGAATTATTCACTTTGCGATTCAGAACCGAGCTCGGCTACGGCGATGGATTTGGCAGTACGACGGAATTGCCCTTCTTTGAACATTTCTACGCGGGCGGCTTTGGTTCGGTACGCGGCTTTGAGAACAATACTCTCGGCCCCAGGAGTACGCCTCCAGCGACTTATACCATCTCGCGGCCAGTGACTGGTATTGATGCCGATGGTATTCCCACCGAAGTTGGTGGGCCCGACGGCACTCAATTTGGGTATGTTTTGGACCCATCTACCGGGAAACTTGCCTACACGGCGATTCAAGATAATGACCCCGATCCGTTTGGTGGTAACGTTTTGATCGAAGGTAGCATTGAGCTGTTGTTCCCGATGCCCTTCATTGAAGACCGCAGCAAGTTGCGTTCCGCCTTCTTCATTGACGCGGGCAACGTATTTAACACCAACTGCTCGGCGATTCAGTTGAATTGCTTTGATATTGATGCCGGCGAGCTCCGCTATTCGGTGGGTGTAGGGGTGAGTTGGATTACCGGATTTGGACCGATGACGTTTAGCTTGGCGAAGCCTATGAACGCGGGTCCAGACGATCGCGAAGAAGCCTTCCAGTTTACTTTGGGTCGTGGATTTTAATTTTAATTGTTAGGAGAAAACTGTGTTAAAAATAACGAAAGGGTTGGTGTTTGTTGCGGCTTTGTTAGCGTCGTTTCAGGTTGCTGCGCAAGGGCGTATTGCTGTAGTCAATATCGAGACGGCAATTCTGAGCACAGACTCTGCGCAAGCTTCATTGAAAGCGCTGGCTGATAAGCCTGACTTCAAAGAGCGCAAAGAGAAATTTGAAGATCTCTTGAAAAAGTATGAAGAGGACGCGGCGGCGTTTCAAAAAGATTCAGCGGTGCTGACTGACGAGCAAAAAGCGAACAAGATTAAATCCTTGAAAGATCAGGAAGACGAGATCAAGTTGCATCAGACGAAGCTGCAAGAAGCTCAGCAAATGGAAGCGCAAATGATTTTGCGCAACATGAGTCAGGCCACTCAAGAAGTACTGCGTGATTTGATTACGACAGAGAGCATTGGTTTATTATTGCCGGCAAATGCGGTGATGCATGCAGACAACAGCTACAACATCACGGCAAAACTGACGGACAAGCTAAATCAGAAGCTAGCAGAAGCGTCGGCTAAGTAAGGACACCATGTTCTTGTGTTAGCGAGTATTCTAGCTGAGCATTTACAGCTCGAATTGGTCGGCAATGACCGTGATATCTCGGCCATCGCCCCAATTCATACAGCGAGCTCAACGGAGCTCGCTTTCGTTTCGCAAGCACGATTTTTGAGCCAACTGGCCTTAACAAGGGCCGGTGTGGTCATTATAAAGCCAGCGTGGTCTGATCGCGTCCCTGAGGGTTGTGCCGCGATATTGGCATCCGATCCTTATTTGGCTTTCGCGCGAGCGACCCATTATTTCGCAGCAGCTAAAGAGCTTGCGACGGGCATTCATCCGAGTGCGCAAGTGCATCCCGAGGCAACAGTCGATGCTACTGCGGCTGTTGGCGCTCATGTATCAGTCGGGCGAGGCACCGAAATTGGTCCGTGTGTGACCATAGGCGCAAATGTGAGTATCGCTGATCATTGCAAGATAGGCGCTGGTAGCCGTCTTGAAGCCGGCGTAGTGGTATACTCGGACGTGCATATTGGCCAACGCTGTCGTATCCACAGCAATGCTGTCATTGGCAGCGACGGGTTCGGTTTTGCACCGAGTCCAGAGGGCTGGGTAAAGATCGAACAGCTAGGAGGCGTACGTATTGGTGACGACTGTGATATCGGTGCCAATACAGTGATTGACCGAGGCGCGTTACAGCATACTGTGTTGGGCAACAACGTGATAATCGATAATCTCGTCCAAGTTGCCCACAATTGTATTATTGGCGATCAGACCGCGATCGCAGCCTGTGTGGGACTGGCGGGAAGCACGCGAATCGGTAGGCGTTGCACTCTCGCGGGCGGTGTTGGGGTGGTAGGTCATCTGGATATCTGTGACGATGTTCATGTGACGGCGATGAGTATGGTGACTAAGTCGATTATTGAGCCCGGATCTTATTCGTCTGGTACCACGATGATGCCATCGGTCGAATGGCGAAAAAGTGCGGTTAGAATGGGACAGTTGGAAAACTTGAACAAGCGAGTTCAGCAACTGGAAAAATTATTGAGCAAGGAAACTCGAGATCAATAGCAATGTTGGATATTCATGAAGTCCGAAAATATTTACCTCATCGGTACCCTTTTTTGCTGGTTGACCGAGTCGTTGACTTAGTGCCGGGCGAATCAATTACTGCCTACAAGAATCTGACGATCAATGAAGAGTTTTTTCAAGGCCATTTTCCTCAGGAGCCCGTTTTTCCGGGCGTGCTATTAGTTGAGGCCATGGCGCAGGCGGCGGGCATACTTGGGTTTGTGACGATGAACAAAACGCCAGAGGACGGCTCGATTTATTATTTTGTCGGCGCCGACAATTTGCGCTTTAAACGCCCCTGTGTGCCTGGCGATCGAGTGATGTTGCATGCCAGAATTGTTTCAGAGAAGCGAGGCATCTGGAAGTTCGAAGTGTCGGCTGATGTCGAAGGCCAGAAAGCTGCTTCTGCCACGATTCTATGCGCAGATCGATAAATGAATATTCATCCAACCGCCATTATAGACCCCAAAGCGCAGCTCGCTGAAGGCGTTGAGATAGGCCCATGGACTTACATCGGGCCCGATGTGGTGATCGGAAAAGATACAATTATTGAACCGCATGTGATCATTCGCGGCCCCACGGTTATAGGCGAACGAAATCACATCTATCAGTTCTCTAGCATTGGCGAGCGTACCCCGGATCTAAAATATAAAGACGAGCCTACGCGGCTACTCATTGGCGATGATAATGTCATTCGCGAAAACGTGACGATTCACCGCGGTACCGTGCAAGACCGCGGCGAGACTGTCATTGGGAATAACAACCTGCTAATGGCCTACGTTCATATCGGGCACGATAGTGTGATTAAAAACCACACGATTTTGGTGAACAATACGGCTCTTGCCGGCCACGTCCACGTGGGCGATTGGGCTATTCTCAGTGGCTACACGCTGGTGCACCAGTTTTGCAAAATAGGATCGCATGCGTTCAGCGGTATGGGCACTGCAATAGGAAAAGATGTTCCTGCTTATGTCACTGTCAGTGGCGCGCCCGCTGAGGCTAAAACGATCAATACTGAGGGTTTACGCCGCCGTGGGTTTAGTGTTGAAGCGATTAGCCAACTGCGACGCGCGTTTAAAATCGTGTATCGGCAGGGGTTAACCCTAGATATCGCATTGCAGCGTCTAAGCGGTATGATTATCGAAACGCCTGAGGTGGCCTTGTTGATTGAGAGCATAGAAGCCTCCGAACGAGGCATCGTTCGCTGATTATGTCAGCTCTTCGTATCGCAATAGTTGCGGGCGAAACCTCTGGCGACATCCTTGGTGCCCAGGTCATCGAAGCCCTAAAGAAACGGATCCCGAATATCGAGTTTGAGGGTATTGGGGGGCCTCGCATGACTCAGGCTGGCTTGTCGTCTTGGTTTGATATGGAACGATTAGCAGTGATGGGTTTGGTCGAACCTCTAAAACGCTTGCCAGAGTTACTCAGTATGCGAAAGCAGCTCAAACAACACTGGCTCAAACACCCTCCGAACCTGTTTCTAGGCATTGACGCCCCGGATTTTAACTTGAATATCGAGATTGCACTCAAAGCGCAGGGGATACCAACAGCGCATCTGGTGTGTCCAACTGTGTGGGCTTGGCGAGAGGGGAGAGTTAAGACGATTGCCAAAGCGTGCGATGATCTACTGTGTTTGTTCCCTTTTGAACCGAGATCCTTTGAGGGAACCAAGGTTCGTGCACACTTTGTTGGGCATCCAATGGTTGAGGCTCTGGAAGAGTTACCCTCCGATGTCGATATTCGGGCGGCCCTTCATGTTGGCGATGAGCGCGTACTGGCCTTGTTGCCAGGCTCTCGCCGAAGTGAAATCGAATCGCTGTTACCCATCTATTTGGAAGCCCTCGAGCTGTGTGATTTTCCACACGACATTGTGATTCCTGCCAGCAACAGCGCTAATTTCGACCTCATACAATCAATAGTGGCGACGTTTTCGATTAAACCTCGGGTCGTCATCGGCGGATCGAGAGAACTGTTAAAAATTGCAGAACTCGCCACTGTGACATCAGGAACCGCGACACTCGAAGCCGCTTTGCTAGATTGCCCAATGGTCATCGCCTATCGAATGTCATCTGTCAGTTGGTTTTTTATAAAGCGCCTTCTCAAGACGGAGTTTGCTGGCTTGCCCAATATCATGTTGGGCAGAGCAGTGGTTCCCGAGCTCATTCAAGAAGAGTTAACGCCGCGCGCTTTAGCCGATGAACTTCAGGCTCTGATGGCGACTGGCGCTCTCGCACAAAAGGCTGCGTTTAAAGAGATATTGAGCGCACTCGATACGCGGTTTGGCGACCAATGTGCCAGTGTTCTTGTGAATACCTTGGGGCGTTGATATGTTGCTAGCGTACGAGATCGGCTTAGTGGCGGGTGTTGACGAAGTAGGTCGTGGTCCATTGGTCGGTAATGTGGTGACTGCAGCTGTGATTCTGGACGTCAACAACCCCGTAGAGGGGTTGAAAGACTCAAAAAAATGCACCGAAAAACAACTGCATGCTTTAAACGAAGACATTCAAGCCAAGGCTTTATGTTTCGCGTTTGGGCAGGCCACTCCTGCTGAGATCGATGAATTGAATATTCTGCATGCGACTATGCTGGCCATGACTCGTGCAGTTAATGGCTTGTCCATTACCCCGGAGCATGTTCTCGTTGATGGCAACAGAGTGCCGCGCCAGCTGGGGGTACCTGCTACGCCCTGTATCAAGGGTGATGGGACTTATGCGTGCATTGCCGCGGCGAGTATCTTGGCTAAAGTCGCTCGAGATGCTCAAATGGTAGACCTTGATCGTCGCCATCCTGAGTATGGATTCGCGCGTCACAAAGGCTACCCTACACTCGAACACCGGCAGGCGCTGATTGATCATGGGGTGCTGATCGAACACCGTAAAAGTTTTGGCCCCGTACAGCGCTGCTTATAGGAAAAAGAGAATTCGATGACTGATTTTGTTCATTTACGTTTGCACACTGAGTACTCCCTGATTGATGGGATTGTGCGAATCAAGCCTCTGATGAGCAAGGTCGCTGAGCTGGGGATGCCGGCCGTCGCCGTGACGGATTTTTGCAATTTTTTTGGTCTGGTCAAGGCGTACAAAGCGGCTCTGGGTGCCGGAGTTAAGCCAATTTTTGGTGCAGACTTTTTGATATCGGGTTTAGCTGAAACTGACCGTGCCCTGCCGTTAACCCTGTTGGTGACGAGCCTAGAAGGCTACGCTAATTTGACGCGGTTAATTTCTAAAGCGTACCAAGAAGGTCAGCGGTTGGGCGTGCCCTATATAGAATACGAGTGGCTGACCGAATTCCAAGGAGGGTTAATTGCACTGTCGGGTGGTCGAGAGGGCCAGCTGGGCCAGCTACTGTTGGCGAACAAACAAGATCTTGCATTAGAGCACGCGTCTCAATGGATGGCTTTATTCCCCGGACGGTTCTACATCGAAATACAGCGCACCGGACGAGATAATGAAGAGCCCTACATTCATGAAGCCGTGAAGTTGGCGTCGGCTCTTCAGTGTCCAATTGTTGCGACGAACGACGTTCGGTTTTTACAGGCTGATGAGTTCGAGGCCCACGAGGCGCGCGTCTGTATTGGTGAAGGGCGAACGCTCGACGATCCTCGGCGGCCACGCAATTATACCGATCAGCAATATCTTCGAAGCCCACAAGAAATGGCCGAGCTGTTTCAAGACTTGCCTGAGGCTCTCGCAAATACAGTAGAGATTGCTAAACGCTGCAACCTGATTCTGAATCTGGGTACGCCCTATTTGCCCGAATACCCTGTGCCCGAGGGTATGACCATGGATCAGTATTTTCGGCAGCTATCGCACGAGGGCTTGGCTCAGCGTATTGGTGGTCAAGGCGAGCGCATACCGGATCCGCGTTTTAGCCATCAAGACTACATCGATCGCCTCAATATCGAGTTAGACATCATTATTCAAATGGGCTTTCCGGGCTACTTTTTGATTGTGATGGATTTTATTCGGTGGGCTAAAGAGCATGATATACCCGTTGGGCCGGGCCGCGGTTCTGGTGCAGGCTCGCTGGTCGCCTATGTGCTTCTGATTACTGATCTTGATCCTTTGCAGTACGATTTGCTGTTCGAGCGGTTTTTGAACCCTGAGCGGGTATCCATGCCTGACTTTGATGTCGACTTTTGTATGGATCGTCGTGACGAGGTTATCGACTATGTAGCGACTCATTATGGCCGCGATGCGGTGTCGCAGATTATTACCTTTGGTACGATGGCAGCAAAGGCGGTGGTCAGAGATGTCGCTCGAGTCCAGGGCAAGTCTTATGGTTTAGCCGACAAGCTATCAAAGTTGATCCCTTTTGAAGTGGGTATGACGCTTGCTAAGGCGGTAGAGCAAGAAGAAGCTCTGCGCGATTTTTTAAGAGATGACTCGCAGGCACAAGAAATTTGGGATATGGCCTGTCAGCTTGAGGGTATTACTCGTAACGTTGGCAAACATGCGGGTGGTGTCGTCATTGCGCCGTCAAAATTAGTCGATTTCTCGCCTTTGTATTGCGATGAGACTGGCGGTGGCTTGGTTACGCAGTACGATAAAAACGATGTCGAAGATGCAGGACTGGTTAAGTTCGACTTCTTGGGCTTGCGAACGCTTACGATCATTGCGTGGGCAATTAAAATGATCAACCCTCGGCGTGTCGCTCATGGTGAGCAAGCGCTCGATATCAATCAGATACCCTTGGACGACAACGCGGTATTCCAGTTGTTGCAACAGGCCGACACAACGGCAGTGTTTCAGCTGGAATCTCGAGGTATGAAGGACCTGATCAAGCGTCTGAGACCCGATAATTTCGAGGACATTATCGCATTAGTGGCGTTGTTTCGACCGGGTCCACTGCAGTCGGGCATGGTGGATAACTTTATTAACCGCAAACACGGCCGCGAGGCCATTGCCTACCCCGATGCACATTACCAACATGAGTCGCTGAAGCCAATTTTGGATCCTACGTATGGCATTATCCTGTATCAGGAACAGGTCATGCAGATTGCCCAGGTGCTGGCGGGTTACACACTGGGTGGAGCCGATATGTTGCGTCGCGCCATGGGGAAAAAGAAGCCCGAAGAAATGGCCAAACAGCGCGAAGTGTTTCAGTCGGGAGCCGCTGAGCGCGGCATAGACCCAGAACTTGCCATCCGAATTTTTGATTTGGTAGAAAAGTTTGCGGGCTATGGCTTCAACAAATCGCACTCTGCGGCCTACGCTTTGGTGTCGTATCAAACCGCATGGCTAAAAGTGCATTACCCGGCCGAGTTCATGGCGGCCGTTATGAGCTCGGAACTTCAAAATACCGATAAGATCGTTATTTTTATTGAAGAATGTCGCGCCATGGGCTTGCCCTTGAAATTACCCGATGTCAATGAAGGTCGCTACGCATTTACCGTGAATGATCTCGGTGAAATTGTTTACGGTTTGGGTGCGATAAAAGGCTTGGGTGAGGGCCCCGTAGAGGCGATTTTGCGCGAGCGAGATGCGAATGGTCCCTTCAGGGATTTATTCGATTTCTGTGCGCGTACTGATCGCCGTCTTTTGAACAAACGTGCCATTGAAGCTTTGGTGCGAGCTGGCGCCTTTGACTCACTGTCAGAACCTCGTTGGGTGCTCATGGCTGCCGTTGACGATGCGGTCAAAGCGGCGGAACAAAAAGCGAGTAATACAGCGTCAGGTATCGATGATTTATTTGGCGAGGTCATGCCCTCAGCACCCAGTGCGGATGGCAACGTCTATGCAGCTTTCAGATCGGCGCGTCCTTGGAGCGGGCGTGAGCGTCTTAGCGGCGAAAAAGATACGCTGGGTTTGTATGTCACGGGTCACCCTATTGACGACTATGAACGCGAGATCCGCCAATTTGTGCCAACTAAAATCGCTGATCTGCGTGCTGACGGAAAAAGTAGTCAGCGCATCGTAGGTCTGATAGTGGCGGTTAGGACAATGAAAACGAAGCGTGGCGATACCATGGCGATTGTGACCTTAGATGATCGCTCGGCGCGTATTGAGGCGACAGTTTATGCCGAGGCCTTTCAGGCCTCTCGAGAAGCACTGACCAAAGATACTTTGATTGTGATGGAAGGTGGTGTAGCACATGATGACTACTCTGGTGGTCTGTCTATGCGCGCCAACCGAATTTTGTCGCTGGATGAAGCTAGGGGTGCCTATGCGAGCGAGTTGCGGATAACCTTGAACGGCAAATCAGACTTGGTGTTAGTTGCGCAACTGGCGCAGGTACTCAACCCGTCGGTTGGGGGGGCATGTCCTGTTGTTATAGATTACCAGCGTCACGATGCGTCAAGCGTGATTGTCCTCGGAGAGGCTTACCGGATACATCCGAGTGATGAACTGTTGGCCGCTCTGGGTCAACTACCAGGGACTGTATCGGTAAAACTGCTGTACCAGTAGGTTGAAAAAGGAGGCCTTGTTACTTGCGCTTAAGCGGGACCCTCAGTTCGCCTGCTCGGATAGTAACTTGGGCTCGGGTACGATGCTTTGCCACGGATGATTTGGCGTTGATGCAAACGCAATAAAATCGCTGTCGCTTAAGGGTTTAGAGAAATAGTAACCTTGAACGCGCTCACAACCCATCTCTGCAAGTTGCTCGAGCTCCGCGAGATTTTCTACCCCCTCAGCCACTAATCCCATATTCAAAGCTTGTCCCATTTGTACAATGGCGTTCACGATTTGGTAGTTCGGGTTGGATTCATTGATGTTGGTAATGAACGATTGGTCGACCTTAATCCAATCGACCGTCAATTTTTGTAGGTAGGCCAGACTGGAATACCCCGTGCCGAAGTCGTCAATTGCAACGCGAACGCCGTGTTGTGATAGCTCCCGAATGGTTTTTTGAGTTTTTTCAATATTATCTAAGAAAATCGATTCCGTAATTTCGATGATTAAGCGGTGGGTATCCGCCCCGTGTGCTCTGGCGTAGTTGGTCAGGATCGCAGCGATATCCTGATAGCGGAACTGTACGCCCGATAGATTTACAGCAACGGTTTGTTTGAGCCCAAGGTCTTGTAGACGCGCCAGGAGTGAAAAAGCCTGATCAAAAATAATTTCGCTGAGTTTCAGGATCAAACCTGAATCTTCCGCGACGCTGATGATGTCGGGAATAGCGACACCCGGGCCGGACGGCCAGCGAAGCAGAGCTTCGGCGCTGACAACGTCGCCTGACCCCAAAGCAACGATGGGTTGGTACATGAGCCGAAACTCGTCATTCTCCAGCGCTTGAGCGACCAGGTCCCTGAGTTGAGCTCGCTGAATTCGGATCTCGTCCATACCCGCATGAAATAATTGGTAGCGGCTACCTGTAATTTTGTCGCGCTTAGCGCGGTACATTGCGGTGTCCGCGGCGCGAAGTAAATCCTCCATCGAAATACCATGCTCAGGATATCTCGCCATACCGAGGCTGAATTGAACGCCGCGATCGCCACTGTCTGTGTAAACGATTTGTCTCGCATCATTGATCAGTTTGTCGGAGAGTATTTGGAAGTCCTCATCGGAAAGCGCTGGGCTTACTAACATGGCAAATTCATCGCCACCTAATCGAGCGACTAGGCTGTCGTCTCCGGTTATATGTGCCTGCAGTAACTCGGCAAATTCGGTCAATAAGCGATCACCTGCGACATGCCCGCGTGCATCATTGATCTGTTTAAAATCATTGATATCAAGAATCGCCACCGAGAATGGCTCAGGGCGTTTATTTTTACCATTGAGTTTTTCTTCAAATCGTTGATTAAACAAAGAGCGGTTGGGCAGCTGGGTGAGCGCATCGAGGTGTGCCATGCGCCAGATTTGGTGTTCCTGCTCGATGCGATCATTCATGTCTAGCAGGGAACCCACAATATGCTGATTGCCAGATTGGCCGCTCGTTAGGAGCTGGCCATTCAACAAAAACCAACGATACCCTCCATCCTTTTGTCGCAATCGACAGTGCATTTCAAGCGGCTTGTCTTTGCTGATGTGTCGCGCGATAGCGCGTTCAAATGCATCGAGTTCCTCGGCGTGTATCAGACTTTTTAAGTCCGCAAGTGTCGACATCGGCTGGTTAGCAAAATCGAGTGCCAAGGTGTCTCGGCTTTGACCAATAAACTCTAGGTCCTGCGAACTTAGATTCCAATCCCACACGATCGCGTTGGCCGAGTGTAAGACGACGTCTAGTCGATCCAGTGAGAGTTGCAGCTGAGTCGCCGACGCAGAAATTTCGGTGTTGGCTTGTTTTAGAGCGGTGATGTCCTGCCCAAAGAAAATCACCCCTCGTTGGGTCGGTGATGTTCCCGCCATTGGTGCGACGCTGAAAATGGTCGCTAGAGGTACAGAGCGTCGTTGCGCAATGTTGAGCTCTATGCCCCGCGATTTTCGCCCGGACTGAGCTGCCTCAAAAGCGTATCGGATCTGCTGAGTGTCTGAAACCTGTCCTAGGACATCCAGAAAATTCTGGCCAAAGACTGTATCGGCCCCGAGTCCCGTTGCGGCTTCAATCGTTTTATTCCAGAGCGTAATGCTGCCCTCTCTGGACACTGCAAAAATCGGCGCATTCAATGTGTCAATTAATCTGATGGCTTCGTCAATACTCGTCTCAAGGGACGAACGAGTCGCCAACTCTTGGGCTCTGGCGTTGTCGAACTGTTGGTGCAGAGCGTGATTTTCTTGTAGGAGTACATTGCTGACAAGATTAAGTGTTTCCTCGAACTCAAAGGCTAGCGGTGATGCTGACTTTGTCGTCGGCCTCTGTGTGCTACTGAGCGTCTGGATTTGATGGTTTAGTCGATTGCGATTGGTTAATAACAAGCGCCGTATCCACCACCACGCGACTAAAACTGAAATCACAGTAACCGTGGCAGCGAGAATAAGGCCTTGTTGAACTCTGAGGTCTTTGCGTTGCAGTTGCTGGTCAATGGCCGCTTTTTTAATTACCACACTCTGGATCAAGGCGTCGGCATCACGACTGACTTCGTCAACGAGCGATGTGAGTTGATTGCTCTGCACTACATCGCTCACCTGGACAGGTATTAGACGACTGAGAGAATCTTGAACTTGCACAGCTTCGGGGATACAGCAGAAATCTGCCGTATTGACCAGAAGCTGAATTTTAGTTTGTAGCGCGTTGATATGGTCTTGATAGGCGTCTGGTGAACGTGGTATCGCCGCCAGCATTGCCTCAGATTTAATGCTCTGAAGAATTAATTCTTGATATCTGAGCTCGTTACTTGTTGAAGAAATTAACGTGCGGTCGAAATACAGTTTGAAGAGCGTGGCGGCGCTGATTGCTACGCCGATACAAGCAAGCAGGATGGGTCTTATAATAGCGCGGCTTAAATTCATTAGAAGGGTGAGTCGAAGACCAATCGTTAATTAGCAAAGTGTAAAGCGATTGTCGCCAGAAAGCTAATTTCCGCTACCTTCAAGACATAAAACACGGGTGACAAGTTCGTAATAAGCGGGCAGACTGTCCGTCAAAAATGAGCAAGGATTTACCATGGAATTCACCGATGTAGTTGCCAATCGCCGATCGACACGTGCCTTCGAGACTCAGCCGGTCGCCGCAGAGATTATCGAGCGTGTCTTCAGTTTAGGCCTAAAAGCACCCAGTAACTGCAACACGCAACCCTGGTATGTGCATATTGCCTCGGGCGCGAAGATTGAGTTGTTGCGAAGTATGCTTCCTGAAAAGTTCATGGCCGGGCAGCTGCATCTGGATTATCCCTACGATGGCGTTTATGAGGGCGAGTTTAAGGTGCGGCAATACGCTGCTGCTCAAGCGCTTTATGATTCGTTGAATATTGCCCGAGAAGATAAGGTAAAACGGCATGAAGCCTTCATGCGTAACTTCACATTTTTTGATGCACCGCACGTTGCTTTTTTTTACTTGCCTGCAGAATTTGGGCTGCGCGAGGCCTGTGATTTGGGTATGTTTGCCCAGACCGTCATGTTGGGGTTGGTCAACGAGGGTTTAGGGAGCTGTCCGCAAACGGCTCTGGGTTTTCACGCGGGTACGATAAAAGAGACGCTTGGTATACCAGACGACCGCAAGCTGATGTTTGGCCTGTCGTTTGGTTATCCTAAGCAAGAGGAGCCCGTTAACCAATGCGTCACCGATCGAGCGCTATTCAGCGATCTTGTCACCCTACACGATCGCTAGGCGATTACGAGATCACCAAGAGGTACGCTGTGCTTTGGGTCGATTGCAGCGTGCTGAGATTCACGGCACAGTGAACGTGTAAAGCTCCCCCGTTTGCGGTTAACAGTCTCGTTTGGCAGCTGGTGCGGCCGGTGCGTTGCAAAGTCTCTGCGCATGTGCTTTCGCGCACTTGATCTTGGGCGGCAAACAGCTGGCTGAGCTTTTTTTGAAGCAGATCTTCCAGCACGTATCCAGTGGCACGTAAAAACGAATCGCTGGCAACGACTATGTTCTTGTCTTGATCGCACATCACGGTCATAGATGGCATTTTTCTGAATAATTCGTAGTGATCTTTTTCGAGCGTACTTAAGCGGGTTTGTCGCGTTTCCGCGCTCTTCGACAGCGCACGTATTTGCCGAATGAAATGCTCGCGGATAACTGATTCGTGCGCGACCGCAATTACCGCAACATAAACAAACGCACATACTGAGCTGATCCATTGGTTGGTCATCGAGAAATGTGACGTATCGACTATCGCTAGGGTATCTAAATTCGGCGCTAACCCCATCCAATGCAAACCATAGACTGACGCGATCGACAGCAGTGCGCTAACAGGTAACAATGGCAGGCCCTGCTTGGGGCCCAACAAGCTGAGTACTTGGGTGAGTATAATCAGCACTAGAATACTGAGCACCACGGCGTTCAATTGGCAGATTAGAGCCACGCCCAAGGTGTGAGCGAAGAGTACGCTCATCAGACTTACGCGTATTTTTGCTGAGACCTTAAGGAGTCCTATCAGGACAAAACCAAAACCCAAAGCGAGGAGGGTGTAGCTAAACCAATGCTGGGGGGAGTAAAAAATCTCTATGCCGCCCAAGACCGAGACAAATGCGGCGTTGAGCGGCCTATACTTCTCGCTGAGTTGCTCGAGTAAATCATGCTCGAACGCAGCCATACTTATTGATTGGCCTCGACGAATTCCACCACCTCAAGGTTGAATCCTGACAGCGCGTTGTAGTGAACCGGGGCGGACATCGCGCGCATTCGGGTCACCCCCAAGTGCTTCAAGATCTGCCCACCCGTACCAATTAGACGATAGTTTTGGCGTCCGCTCTCGTCGTAGGATGCCGCTGGTCGGGCGTCTGGGTACAAAATGATGTCTTCAATGACGCGCTCCGGAGAAGCCTGTTCGTCCAGTAACACCAAAACGCCTGAGCCTTCATCGGCAATTCTCTGCAAACACTTGCGATAGGACCAGCCTTTGGCATGATCGGGTAATTGTGTGCCGATGAGGTCGCGCAAGGTGTTAATGGCTTGAACACGCACCAGCGTTGGTTCCTGGGTGATAGATCCCTTACGCAAAGCGTAGTGCAGCACGTTATCAATGGTGTCTCTAAACACAAAGAGCGTAAAGGCGCCAAATTCAGTTTCGATGTCACGCTGAGCTGACAACTCTATCGAGTGTTCGTGCAGGGCGCGGTACTCTATTAAATCGGCGATGGTGCCCATCTTTAGGCCCCATTTCTCTGCGTATTCCTCGAGTTGAGGACGTCGTGCCATGGTGCCGTCCTCGTTCATAATTTCAACGATAACTGCCGCGGGTTCAAAGCCGGCCATTCTTGCTAGATCGACTCCAGCCTCGGTATGTCCGGCGCGTCGTAAAACACCGCCTGGTTTGGCAATGAGCGGAAAGATGTGTCCGGGTTGCACCAAGTCAGATGCCTTGACATCGCTTGAGCTTGCGACCTTGATCGTATGAGCTCGCTGTACAGCAGAGATTCCGGGGCCAAGTCTCTCCGCGGCATCAATTGAAACCGTGAAATTCGTTTCGTGCTGTGAACGATTGTTTTTCACCATCAGGGGAATGTTCAAGCGCGCGGCACGCTCGGCTGTCATGGGCATACAAATCAACCCACAGGCCTCAGACGCGAAAAAATTGATAATTTCGGGCGTCACCGCTTCCGCGGCGATGATTAAATCACCCTCATTCTCGCGATCTTCATCATCCATTAGGATGACCATCTTACCTTGGCGGATATCTTCGATGATTTCCGGTATGCTGCTTGTGGGCACGTCAGTCTCCGATTACGCAATCATTTCGATTGCAAATGCTGTTGCTTCACCACCACCAATACACAGTGCTGCGACTCCGCGTTGCTTGCCTTGATTTTTCAGTGCGTGCATGAGAGTCACGATAATGCGTGATCCGGTAGAGCCGATGGGGTGTCCTTGTGCGCATGCACCGCCATAGACGTTCACTTTGTCGTGGGGTAGTTCCATTTCACGCATCGCAAGCATAGTGACCATGGCGAAAGCCTCATTGATTTCAAACAAATCGACATCCTCTGGACGCCAATTGATCTTGGTAAACAATTTGCTGAGAGCGCCTATCGGCGCGAGGGTAAATTCCGATGGGTGTTGCGAGTGACGAGCGTGTCCAACGACTCGCGCCAATGGCTTCAAGCCAAGTTCTTGCGCCTTTGATTCGGTCATCAGCAGTAAGGCGGATGCGCCATCTGAAATCGAACTCGAGTTGGCGGCCGTGATTGTGCCATCTTTCGCAAACGCTGGGCGCAGGCTTGGAATTTTATCGACTTTGGCTTTGTGGGGCTGTTCGTCATCGCTGACAAGCACATCGCCTGCGCGACTGGATACGGTGACAGGCGCCATTTCGTCAACCAGTGAACCGTTGTCAATTGCGTTTTTTGCGCGCGTTAGTGACTCGATTGCGAAGGCATCCATTTCTTCTCGGGTGATGCCGTAGGCATCGGCCGTGGCTTGGGCAAAGGTCCCCATGGCTCGGCCTTCGTAGGCGTCTTCCAGGCCATCGAGGAACATGTGATCAAAAATTTGTTTGTGGCCCATGCGCAGGCCAGAGCGAGCGCCCGGCATGACATAGGGCGCGTTTGTCATGCTTTCCATGCCACCGGCCATGGCAATCGAATTAGTGCCGGAGGCGATAGAATCAACCGCAAAAATTGTCGCTTGCATGCCAGAGCCGCACAGTTTGTTCAAAGTCACGGCACCCGCTGAGTCGGGGATACCGGCACCACGTGCGGCTTGCCGAGCGGGACCTTGCTTTAGCCCCGCAGGTAAAACGCAGCCCATGAAAACTTCTTCAATAAGACTCGGGTCAATACCGCTGCGGTCTAATACTTTGCGTATCGCAGTGCTTGCAAGTTCTGGGGCTGTAACAGCCGATAAGGCGCCGCTCAAGCCGCCCATAGGCGTGCGTGCGCCGTCAACGATGACAATAGTTTCTCGAGTCATAATAGATGCCTGTCTAGATGTAATCACAAGAGCCCGCCATTTAGCCACAGACCGGCAAGTGACTCAATGTTATCACTGAATTTTACAGCGTATGCGTGAACAGCTTTCCTCGCGATGCCTGACGGTAGCGAGAGGGCGTAAGATGACACATGCCTTTAAACCAGCGGCTGAATTGAGCGGGGTCACTGAACCCCAAGCGCCAGGATAAATCACCGAGCGGGGCATTGGAATTTTTCAGCAAACTTTTCGCTTCTTCCAAGCGCCGCCGTTTGTGATATCCCGCTGGGGTTGTTCCGGTCGCGAGTTTAAATCGACGGTTTAAATTGCGAACGCTAATCCGCAGGTCGGCGGCCAGCTGGTTTACCGTGATATCTTGGTGTGATCGCGCATCGAGCCAGATTTGGGCTTCTAAAATTAATTCGTCGTGATGTGCTGTTCCGCTTTGATCTTGATACGCCGCAGCTTCGAATTTACGTCGAATTTCGGGGGAAAACTGTTGTTCCACCGCCTGAGCAACTCGAATGCCCAATTTTTGCTCTATGAGGTGCACCATAAGGTCGGCGATTGAGTTGACGCTGCCGACGCAGAACAAATTTTGGCTTTGAGTAATTAGGTGGCCGCGTTTTAGATGGACTTTGGGGTAGTTTGCTTGGAATAAATCTAAGTATGCCCAATGGGTTGTTGCCGGTCGCGCATTCAATAAACCCATATCAGCGAGCAAGAAACTGGCCGTGCCAACACTGCAAACTACGGACTGGTCGGTTAGGGCTCGCCGTATTAGCGGAGCAAGTCGCTGACTGTACTGTTTAAGCTTCAGAGGGTTGCGCCACTGGGCGGGTAGGATCCAAATGTCGGATTTCGGTGCTGTCTCGAGGCAGTAATCGGGGGTGATGGTGATGCCACCACTGAGGGTGATGGGTTGTATATCAAAGCCCACGGTGCAGGTTCGGACCTGCAGTTCTGATGATCGAGTCAAGCCCTGTTGTACTTGTCCTGCCGCCATCCATATTTCGAGCGGTAGTGTGAAACTTGACGCGAGGCTTTGCGGCGTGAGCAGGGCTGACACGGTTATCATGGCATTTTTTGATAAAATTTTGGCTAACTTCGCATAAATCATGACGATGAACAAGCCTTAGAATGCGCTATCTTTTGCGTTAAGGTGTTATTCCATGGCGAGACGAGCGCTACCCGTGATTGTGGGTTTTGGTGGTATTAGTGCGGCTGGGCGAAGCTCGGGCTTTCAATCTTATATGAGTATGGTTCGCTCTGAACTTAGCGCCGCCGATCGTGACAAAAACCTTCAAGCGATGGCGACTTTAATGGGGATGAGTACACCCGACGAAGGTGCCATTGACGCAGGTACGATGATACGCGGTATTACTCGAGAGTATTTTGACCCTGCCTCGGTATCATGGAATGCGCCGGTTCGCATTGATGCTCAAGCGGGTGCGTCGAGCTTCTGGATCCACGCAAAACGGCTGCCCAACCCTCTTCCCGCTCAGTGGCAGGTGGTGGCAGAAGTCGACGATAAAGTTCAAATAGCGCTGGTCGGGGAGCAAAGCTTGCTGGTACCAGCGACACGGGAATTCCCAGTCAAGACCGCTGGTATGTTGCCCGACGGTTTCGATCCATCAAGTTTGTACGCATCGAGAAGTCATCCCAAGGGCTTACAAATGTCACTCTTCGCTGCCTCCGATGCGCTGGCTTACTCGGGTTTAGATTGGCCTACTTTGCAGCGTTTAGTTGGAGCTGACCAAGTCAGTGTGTATGTCGGTAGCGCCATGGGTCAGCTTGACTATGATGGCGGTGGTGGCTTGTTGTCCGCCCGCGCGCGCGGTGCTCGTGTGACGTCAAAACATTGCCCCTTGTCATTGGCTGAGATGCCCGCTGACTTTATTAACGCGTATGTGCTGGGACATATGGGGCGGACAGGTGCAACCCTCGGCGCTTGTGCCTCATTTTTGTACAATTTGCGCACGGGTATCGAGGATATCCAGTCGGGGCGTGCTCAGATTGCTTTCGTCGGTGGTGCCGATGCACCGGTTGTTCCCGAAGTCATGGATGGTTACGCCGCGATGGGGGCCCTTGCGACCGCAGACGCTATGGCCGCAATCGATGGCATTGCTGTCGATCAGCTAGACTTGCGCTCCATCTGCCGGCCCTTTGGCGACAATTGTGGTTTTACTATCGGCGAATCAGCACAAGTCATTATGTTGATGTCGGACGAACTGGCCTTGCGTTCCGGTGCGCAAATTTTTGGCGCTGCGCCCTTAGTCGAGGTGTGTGCCGATGGATTCAAAAAGAGTATCTCGGGTCCGGGGGCGGGTAACTATCTGACTGTTGCAAAGATGTTGGCCAGTGCCAAAGGTTTGCTGGGAGACGAATCCGTGCGGTACCGCGGCCTGGTGCAAGCCCATGGCACGAGTACACCGCAGAATCGTGTTACTGAGGGGATGATACTGAGTCGCGTGGCCAAGGCTTTTGGTGTCCAGAGATGGCCCGTGGCAGCCATCAAAACCTACCTAGGACACTCTTTGGGCGCGGCATCGGCTGATCAGTTGGTGGCGACCCTGGGCGTTTGGCAACACGGTGTCATTCCGGGTATTAAACACACAAAAACGGTCGCAGATGACGTGGAAACCGCAGGCCTCGAGTTTGTGTTAAAACACAAATCCATCGACTCAAGTGCACTGGACTTTGCGGTGCTAAACTCAAAAGGGTTCGGCGGCAATAACGCTTCAGCCTTAGTGCTTAGCCCCGAGTACGCCAATAAGTTCATGCGTGCTCAGGTCACAAAAGACGCCTGGCTCGATTACCAAGCTCGTCGCGAGCAGGTGCAGGCGAAGGCACAGGCATACGATGACGCCATGTCTCAAGTCCTGCAGCCGACACGGTATTTGTTCGATAACGATGTGGTCGGCGACGCTCGAGTGCATGTGTCAGACAGCGCTGTCGCAATCGATGGTTTTGGCACCTTCCCGTTAACCCCGAGTCTGAACGACTACATCTGCGAGTAAGAGTTGCGCTGGTGTAAGTGAACTCGTAAGCTTCCCAGTCGAATAAATCGGGTGGGGAATCGTACGCGTGATACAAAAATTATTGCAGTCCAGGGCGTTAGGGTTTTTGGTCCTAGGGGCGATTTTTTATGCGGCAAGCCAAGTCGTGTTTCCCGAACCAAAACCCACCATCGGACCTTTAGCTGAGACTCGTGTTCAAGCGTTAGTCGATGAGTGGCAGGCCTTGATGGGGCGGAAAATGACTGACTCTGAGCTCAGAGGCTTGCTGGTGGCTGAGCTTGATCGGGACATACTGTTTGCGAAGGCGCTCGAGCTGGAATTACACGTGATCGACCCTGTGATAGCGCAGCGCCTATTGCGGAACGTCGAGTTTTTGGGGCTGTATGCGGAACAGAGTGACGCCGAAAAGATTCAGTCCGCCCTCGCCATGCGCATGCACTTAGGCGACGAGGTGGTCAAGCGCAGATTGATTCAGCTGGCAGAGGAATGGTTGCTTTTGCACAGTCCGCCAAAAAGCCTGAGTGACCAGGATATTCGCGATTATTACAGCAACAATCAGGCGCAATTTTGGGCGCCGGAACGCTATACATTTAGCCACGTCTTTTTTCCGCGCGAACGTGAAGCTGACATGCGTCAGCTCGCAGCGAAGTTGGGTACGGAAATCCAGGATTTTGATCAGGCCTTGAACTACGGCGCACCGTTTTTGCCAGGTTATCATTTTACCCGCCAAACCGCTGAGCAGTTGGCGCGTCAGTTTGGCGCAGGATTCGTCAGTAATTTTCTTGCGTTGCCCCCTCGGGTTGGTGAATGGCAATCGCCAATCGCATCAACCTTTGGTTGGCATTTGGTTTGGTTGCAAGAAGTAGAGACAGGGAGGACCTTGTCGTTAGACGAGGCGCAGAAAGATATCGTGGCAACGCTTCAGCGTGAACGTCGTGACATGGCACTCAGCGACGCCAAAGCTGTGTTGCGACAAGATTATGAGATCATACTATGAGAATGCTATTGGCAATTTTCGCTCTGGTTCTGGTGCCAAATGTGGCGCATGCGCATCGTTTCGCCCCCTCATCTTTGCAGATTTACGAGGGCGAAAGCGCACAATATGAAGTCTTGTGGAAGACCCCACTCCAAACGACGTCGAATATCCCTTTAAGACCTGCGTTGCCCGAAGGATGCGATATTAAGCAGGAAAGCGAGCCGCAAATAGAAGGCACCGGTGTGGTGAAACGTTGGTCGCTGGATTGTTCCTCGCTAGATCAAGGGCTTATCGGTGCATTCGTCGGTGTGGATGGTCTGGCGCAAAATCAGGCAAGTGCGATCTTGATTTACTCCTATCTAGACGGCAGAAGCTGGCAACAGGTGCTGAACACCGAGGTTGACACTGTCACTGTTCCATCAGCGCCCACAGCGGGTGGTGTGTTCGGTAGCTACACCGTTATGGGTGCGGAGCACATCTGGGCGGGACCTGACCACTTGCTTTTTGTGCTCGGCCTAGTGCTGCTTGTTGTTGGGTTTCGATCTTTGCTGGTCACCGTAACGTCCTTTACCGTAGGGCACAGCGTCACCTTGGCGATGGTGACGCTAGGTGTATTCGATTACCCCGTTGCCTTGGTCGAGTTTTTGATCGCGCTCAGTATATTTGTACTGGCGCTCGAGGTTAATGCAGCCAAGGCTGGTTGGTTCGCTCGTTTTCCTTGGGCTGTTGCGCTGGGTTTTGGTTTGCTACACGGCATGGGATTTGCCGGCGCGCTGGGTGAAGTCGGCCTGCCCCAAGGACAAGTCCCTGTGGCCTTGCTGTCCTTCAACATCGGAATCGAGCTTGGCCAAATTGCGTTTATTCTGCTTGTGCTGGCAACAGGCTTTTTGGTGCGCCGATACTTGACGGCATGGCGGACTCGCTTGGAGCCCATCGCGATATACACGATGGGAGGTGTTGCTGCGATGTGGTGCTACGAACGCGGCTTTTCGGTTCTGGGGTTTTAAGGCTGCGAGCCAGGCCAGTTTTGCATTGGCACCCAAGGATGTAGGGCAAGGTCTATGCCTTCGGTAATGTACTTATCGCTCTCCAAGAGATTGCGACGACGCTCAAAGCGCGTTCCTGAGCGAGCATCGATAGCATCAATTGCGTCGATGCCACCTCTGCCTAAGAAAATGCGTTCTAGGTTGCGATCGAACATTACGATTTGCAAACTGACAACCGACGCGAGTTGGTTCCAATCAAAGCCGGCGGGAATACTGGTGCCCGGTCCTTGCAAACTCGGCTTACGGCTCACGCCATCCCAGCGCGCCTCATGGTTCATACCGTTGTTGAACGCTGTTTGATGCTCGATTAAATCAGTGAATATAAAGGCATCCACGCTGGATTTGCTTACGAGCTGATCCTTGATCGAGTTCATAATCAGAACAAAGGTCTTCATATTGACCCGTCCGGTGGTTGGGTCAAACGGGTCGCCGAACGCCCGAATCGCGGTATTCCATTCTTGGGTGAACAAACGTTGCGGAAGGACTTTATACCCGGCTTCTTTTAAACGCTGTGAGAGTTTAGCGTCGATGCGGGCTTCGTGCCGCTCCAGGTAGGAGCGTGATGGGCCACTAATATTAACGTGCGTGATAATCACGTTCCTAACCTCGGCGGCATCTACGACGGCTTTATCATACTGGGCGTTGAAGGTGGTAGGGTTGTAGCTGGGCCCTGAGCTACAGGCGATAAGCCAGATCGTGAACACCCCTAGTGTAAGCGTTTTGAGGCAGCGTAACGTTGTCGTCAAATTCATAGTAGACTTCTTGGTTTGTAAAAACTGAGACTTTAGCAAAAAAAACTATGGCTGTTGAATCTTCTTCCCAAAATTGTCTGTCAGCTGATGTTCGTGGTTCGGGACCGCCTTTAGTCATACTGCACGGATTGTTCGCCAGCGGGTCAAATATGCGGGCAGTGGCAAAGGATCTGGCGCAATCGTACACCGTTTACAGCGTTGACCTGCCGTTGCACGGGAAGTCCAAGGGGGTCAATGCAGATTCTGTTGAAGCCATGGCCCGGTCTGTGAAGGCTTTTCTGCACGATCATTTAATTTCTGAGCCTGTCATCATCGGGCATTCCCTGGGCGGGAAGGTGGCTATGAGCGCCGTTTTATCGGGATTGCGAAGTAGGGCATTGGTCGTGCTAGATATTGCCCCGGTGGCTTATGCTCCCTCACATCAAGCCGTGTTTGGCGCTATAGAACAGGTAGCCGAGTCGGCATTACTGTCACGACAGGCGGTGCGTGATTGCATGGCCAAAGTACTGACGGACAAGATGACCATCGATTTTTTAACGACTCAGCTGCACAAGGGCGTCGATGGTCGCTTTGGGTGGAAGTTCGATTGGCAAGCCTTACGAAACAAGTACGGTGAATTATTGGCAGCGCCCGCAGCCGGCGACGTCAGCGAAACACCCAGTCTGTTTATCGCTGGAGAGCTCTCCAACTACATTGATAGAGAGGGACGAGCCGCAATTAAATCGCTATTCTCAAACAGTCGTGTTGTGACCTTGAAGGGAACCGGGCATTGGCCTCATGCCCAGAAGTTTGAAGAACTGATGGGAGTGCTACATTATTTTTTAAGACCTTTCGGGTTCGACCGCTAGGGGCTTAATGTGAATTGCAGCGTTAGCCGTAGACGAAAACGTAGGATGCAAAAGGATTAATTTTTCGCCCTGTGTCAAGGCTGTTCTGCGTTTAATTCCCATCTTTTTTTTCCACAGAATCTGTGGATAAGTTGGTGGGTAATTTGTTTAATCGGGCCTCCAGCTCAGTAATCTTAAGATCCTACTTAAATTGCTTATTTTTTAATCAATACCTAAAATTACATTAAAAACAATAACTTATATAAATTACCTAGAGTGTTTGGTTGGGTTTGTTCGCTAACATGACGTTTTTGTGACCCCGTCGAGAAATTGTGTATAAAAAACTTGACTTGCTACTTTTGGTAACCCTCGGTAACGCTAGGAAATCCTAGCGCGACGCGATCAGTGGGATTGCATAAAAGAGACGGTTACACGGTGGCAGCACGCAGTTTGCGCGAAGCTGACAGGTTAAACCACGCGGTTAAGCCGCTAGTCGGCTGCGTTCGGGCCCGTGTAAAGGCAGCCGGATGTACATGTCTCTTTAAGCTCGATTGAATACAGTTGAGGCAAGCTCGGAGAGAGTTTTTCCCACAGCCATTCACAGAGCCGCTCGCTGGTGGGGTTTTCTAACCCGGGAATGTCGTTTAGGTAGTAGTGGTCAAGTTGGTCAATGATGGGGTTTACAACTTTTTTGAGATCGCCAAAGTCCATGATCCAATTCATCGGGGGTGGGGCGTCTCCCGCTACCGTGATTCTCAGCTGAAAGGAATGACCATGCAGACGCGCGCACTTGTGACCTTTTGGCACGTTTGGAAGCCGGTGCGCTGCTTCAAAGTGGAAGTCTTTATAGATTTGCATAGGGTTTGATCTCGACTCGATTATCATTCGCTAAGTGTACCCATTAGCGATCGGAGATACGATATACACCAGACGGAAACTTGGATTCAGTCGTCGCGATACAGTGAAGTCGCCAGGGGATTTTTGGGCTGTTTGAGTCGGGTGTAAAAAACTTAAAAAAAACTGAGATTGTGCGTTGACACTAAAATGTAACTCTCTATAATGCGCCTTCTCGGCTAGGGGTGGTTAGCTCAGCTGGGAGAGCATCTGCCTTACAAGCAGAGGGTCGGCGGTTCGATCCCGTCACCACCCACCAATTTCCTTCGGAAATTGGATCCGAAGAGACAACCGTTGCGTCAAGCAGCGTCTACCTGGAGCGGTAGTTCAGTTGGTTAGAATACCGGCCTGTCACGCCGGGGGTCGCGGGTTCGAGTCCCGTCCGCTCCGCCATTTAAATCAATAAGTTACGTTAACTCTGGGCCATCTTTGGGCCATTTCCGGTTAATTTTGTTATTTACTCAGGGGTGTTCACCAACAAAACATCTGTAGTAAATTGACAAAATGTTGTTAATTTTCTATCGGGAATGAAATTTGTAGCGCCCAAGGTGAGCCATGCGTTTATCGATAGAAATCTCTCCAGAACAGCATCAGCGATTAAAGGCTTCTGCAGCATTGAGTGGGCAGTCGATTAAAGACTATGTGTTGTCCAAAACGCTACCTGACTCAGATGAGCAGGCGGCACTTGCGGAACTGGAGGGCTTCCTGAAACCCCGGTTGGTAGCGGCAAAACAGGGTGATTTTTCAGAGAAGCCTGTTGACGATATTTTTGATGAGGCTAAACCGAAATAACCGCCCCATCAATGAAAAATTATCGGCTCACCAAGGATGCGGAGAAAGACCTGAGAGAAGTAGCGCGCTATACCCTCAACGAGTGGGGGCCTGCAATGCTAGAAACTTATCGTGGTTGACTTAAGAAGACTTTCAAGGCGATTGGTAACTGGGCACATTAAAATCAGTACCTTGCTTGGGTTTTAATTTGTTTTCACAGGGCTGCTGATGCAGGTTATCGGTACGAATAATTCTAATTAGTCTGTTGAATGCCTATCTTGGTTAGGCGTGCAATTGTAGTACTGACGGTAGGCCCGGCCAAAACTGGACTGATTGTTGTAGCCCACCTCTAGCGCGACTTCGAGAACAGACAGTTTGCGTTCCCTCAACAGCTTCCTCGCTAGCTCCATTCTACGTTGCAAAAAATACTCTGATAGTTTCAACCCGTAACTTTCTTTAAAGATACCGGATAAAGTGCTCTGACATAGGCCAAGCTCTTCGGCTATTTCACCCAGAGAAAGTGATAGAAAATGGCTTTGCTCCAAGGCTTCCATGAGTCTTTTTAAGGTCCTGGACTTGTGCCTGGGTAGTGCTATATCCCCAGCAGTTTTAGTCGCAGAGGTGGAAGCTAATTCTGCGATGAGGCAGAGTAATTCGGTAAACTTCGCCTTCAAGTATTGCTCAGCACGGATACCCTCGTAGGGCATTTTGAAGATATCGTCCGCTGTTTGCTTAATGGTGGCTGTGAGGGGCAGTGTAAGAACGCCACTATCCGGGTTAATCAATACTGACCGGATATCTTCGGGTAAATTATCGACATCGACACCAAAAGTTTCCAGAAAAAAGCGTGGCGACAACCAAATTCCTATGCTTCGGTACTTGTCGCCCACTCTGTGAACGCGTTTTTTAATGCTGGAAGGGCCGTGGCTGGTCAGGTAAATTCGAGGCATGCCATCGTTGTGCAGGCAGTGATTCCCCAGGTGCACTTCGCTATTTCCCTGAAGAATAATTTCGATACTAAAGATGTTTTTCACGGCCATACAAGCTGAAAAGTCTTCCAGCACTTCGATATCCCGAAGCGCTACAGGACAGTCCGGAGCTAGAGACCATATCTGAGTCCTGCCCCTGAAGTAGTTGAGATATTCGCCGCTTGAGGCAGCTCCTGCATCTATTAGCCCTGTGTTCCCTGCACAGTTGGCCGAATATACCTGGAGAATTTCTCTGGCTGTTGCCGAAATTTCATGCACTGTGTCTATCTCAGAATTACGTATTTGTTGTCAGGCAAACAGTCGCATTACTAGCAGGCTCGCTCGCTAAATCTTTGATTTTTTGCACAAAAAAATCAATTTTTCGCACAGGATACTCGCTCTAAGAGTACTACAGTATACATGTTCTTTTTCAAAAGAAAATGGGGGGAATAAAGCTATGCGAAAAACATATTTGGCAGCACACATCACCGCACTGATTGCCGTGTCCTCAGGACTTTCGGTCAATACGCTCGGTAACGAGCTAGTGCTGGAAGAAGTGATCGTGACCGCGCAAAAACGTGACCAAAGCTCACAAGATGTGCCTATCGCTATTACAGCGGTTAGTGCAGACGATATGGAAAGAATTGGCGCTACTGAAATAAAAGATATCCAGTTTTCAACACCGAGCTTGTCCGTTGTTGGTGGTAACCCGGTTCTGCAATCCTATGGTATCCGTGGTGTCGCCGATCGAGGCCGTAATCCAGGTTATGATCAGCGTGTGGGTGTTTACGTCGACGGTGTGTGGGTAGGTAAAAGTGCGGCGTCTAATCAGTCGGCACTTGATGTGGCCTCAATCGAAGTTCTTAATGGTCCTCAGGGCACGCTGTTTGGCAAAAACACAGTGGCGGGAGCAATCAATATTAACACTAAGAGACCTGGTGACCAGTTTGCGGCCTCAGTATCGGTTGATGTCGGTAACTATGATTTCACGCATTTCAAGGCCTCAGTTAACGTTCCATTTTCTGACACCGTAACAGGCAAAGTATCGGTCAGTAAGCTCGATCGCGATGGCTATATTGACAACATCAACCCTACTGCATCAGTAGACGAGTACAGCGATAGAGACGAGGTAGCGGTTCGGGCACAATTGTTATGGAATCTTGGTGATTCCACCGAAGTGTATTTCACAGCAGATCACTTTGAATCTGAATTTAATGATAATGGTTACGAGCTTGGATCTGCAGTTGATGCATTCACTCCAGATGCTTACGAAGTGAACCTCGATGCCCCTAGTGCATTCAATGTTGATGGTGTTGGTGGTCTAAGTGTAGGGGTTACTCACATGTTTGATAATGGTTTTGAGTTAACCTCCATTACTGCAAAACGCTATGAAAAGTGGAGTTACGAGCAAAACGATGCAGATCTTTTACCGTTTGACATAGCTCAATCGGATACATCGGCAGATGGTGACCACTTCACTCAGGAAATTCGTTTGGCGTCGCCAGAAGATGAGAACTTTAACTACGTGGTAGGTCTTTACTACCTCAATCAAGATATTGACGGTGATGGCAGCGCATACATTAACGTCGGGCCTTTTCATTTAACCGCAGGCAATACAGCTAAAGTGGAAAACCAATCTTGGGCGGCCTTTGTTCACTCTAACTATCAATTGACTGAGGCCCTTCAGTTGACAGCAGGTGTTCGCTATACCGAAGAAACAAAAGACATCGATTACATGATGGAGGATAGCTCGGGTCAATTTATTGCACCTGCGCCGGGTGTATACACCCGGGAAACATTTTCAGGTGACAGAGAAGCCAGTGACTGGTCTCCTAAAGTCAGTTTGAACTGGTTTGTAAACGACGACATCATGGTTTACGGTAGTTACGCTAAGGCGTTTAAGAGCGGCGGCTACAATGCTGACTTTGTTGGAGATTTAAGAGGGTTAGAATTCGACGATGAAGAAGTAGATGCTTACGAGCTAGGCATTAAGACGACCTTGTTGGAGGGCCGTTTGCGTATGAACGCGGCGGTTTTTCATAGCGAACACACTGATTACCAGGTTTCTGCTCAACTAGCGGTTGCTCCCGGCAGATCGATTATCACCGTTACCAATGCGGGTGCATTAACCAGTGAAGGTTTTGAAGTGGATGTTGAGTTCCTGGCTACGGATTGGCTGCGCATCTGGGGCAGTTACGGTTATGCCGATGCCACATTCGATGAATACGATAATTGTAATTCATCTGGTCTAGATTGTGGTGGAAATCAAGCGCCTGATGCTCCAAAAGTCAATTTCAACTTTGGTGCTGAAGTAACCACGCCAATGAGCGACGGTGAAATATTCGCTAACGCTCAGTATTTCTATCGTGATGAAATGTACTCAAATCCTGCGAACACTGACGTATCGTTAGGCGAGGATTATAATGAACTCAGTGGACGCATTGGTTGGCGTTCGAATTCGGGTGAGTGGACGGTTTATGCCTGGGGTAAAAACCTGACACGCGAAGAAGCAGAGATTTACAATGTACTGTCGTTTCTTCAGAGTCCTGCTTCACAATACAATGTGCCGCGCACCTATGGCGTATCTGTTAAATGGAACTATGGTAATTAATAACCCGGTCTGCCACCTACAGGCAGTGTCATAGTTGCCTGAGGGAAGACTTTTATTAGCCCTTTATTGAGAAGCAAAGGGCTATTTTTTTAACCACTTTTTAACGCAGCCTAACTAGACGCATGCCGCCTATCAAGATGGCGATTATCAATTTGCTTGCTGTCTCGTTACAACCAAATTTTGGTTACTGCTTATTTGAAATCTTGGGATTTTATGCGCTGATCGTGGTAACAAGGATTAGGTACCAGCATGACCAGGGAAGTAAATGAATAAACTGTCAGCCTTCGATGATAAAGCACTCGCCTATCGCTACTGGGCGCTTGCACTGCTGACGGCGGTGTATGCCCTGAACGTTCTTGATAGGTATCTTCTCGGTATCGTATTGCCTCAAATTAAGGCGGAGATGGCACTTTCAGATACCTCTCTGGGCTTACTCAGCGGTACAGCATTTGCGATTTTTTACGCTACATTGGGGCTGCCTATAGCGCGTTTGGCAGATCGATTCAGTCGAAAAAAAATTATTGCCTATTCAGTGCTCACTTTTAGTGTAATGACTGCACTTTGCGGTACTACAAAGAATTTTTTTACCTTATTTATTGCCCGAATGGGAGTGGGCGTTGGTGAGGCCGGTACCAGCCCGTCATCCTATTCGGTGATTTCTGACCTTTTTGAAAAAGACCAGCGCTCAACTGCGATGACCATTCTCTTTATTGGTGGCAACATGGGAATACTGGCTGGCTTTATTGCTGGAGGCTATGTCGCGGCACATTATGGCTGGAGAGAAGCCTTTTTAGTGGCCGGTGTCCCGGGGCTCATACTGACGCCACTGCTGTTAATGACATTGCGTGAGCCTAGGCGAGGGCTTGCCGATAAATTGACACATTCCTCCGAGGCGACAAGATCATCACTGACGGAAACCATCCGGTTCGTCTTGAGCCAAGCTTCCTACAGGCACCTTATTATGGGGCAGGGACTTCTACTGGTGGTTATGAACGGCGTAGTCGGTTGGTTGCCTTCATTTCTTGAGCGTACTCACGGTATGGCCGCGGATTCTGTTGGTCTCCAAATGGGACTTGCTATGGGTCTGGCTGGTCCCATCGGGATGTTGGTTGTGGCTCGCCTGGCTGACCGGTATACCCGTCGTGATTTACGCTGGGGTAGCTGGGTCGTTGCGATTGCTGCTCTGGTTTTATTTCCTGGCTATATACTGGTGCTCGTAGCTCCGACGGGAAGCTTGGCGATTGCGGCCTTTTTTATTCCTGCGCTGATGGGGGGGTTTTTTGCGGGTCCTACTGCAGCATTGAGTCAGGGCCTCACGCCCCCACATATGCGCACCACATCCGGTGCTATTTTTTTAATGATCACGAATCTTATCGGTCTTGGCCTAGGACCTTTGGCTTTTGGTTTTTTGAGCGACGCTTTATTCGAAGCGTTTGGTAGTGAAAGTTTGCGTTACGCATTGGGATTGGCGCCACTGTTGGCGCTTTGGGCTGCTTATCATTATTTTTGTGGGGGACGCACGCTGGAATCAGGTGTGCAGCGGGCCGAAGGGTACCTGGGTAATGAGTCGCAACAAAACTCATGAATATTTCATTGCGTAAATGGGGTGTTGAGAGTGAACCAGTTTAAATTGGTAATAAAATTGCAGTTGCTGTGGTTAGTTGTGGCTATTCTTTTTCATGTAGTGAGTTTGATTAGAGTTTCGATGGGTATGACATCATTGTCTTCTAGTCCGCCAATGGTGAGCATCGTTCAGTTACCTATTATTGTTTTACCCATTCTGTATCTTGGTTGGAAATCATACTTAGTGAGCTACGCTTTCATTAATGGTTTAGTGTTTGGCCTATTGTTCTATATGGGCCATATCCCAAGAATAATGATGTATTTTTCTCCAGAGGGAATATCGGCTTATCCGTCAGCTATTGGTTTCTATGGCGGTATGTTGATTAACACCTTTGGTATTCCAGTGGCTTTCTATGGGAGTTACTTGGCGCTGAGATTGGCATGGAAGCGAAAATATAATCATCCAGTTGATTGGAAATAGATAAAGACGCCAGTAAATAACCTGATCGGGTATTGAATATATGATAAAGCTCTCAACACTTCTATTTTTACAATTATCTTATGCCCTAATCGCAGTGGGCTATTTATTACTCAGCGCCTATCGATTGCAAGTCACTGGTCAAGCACGGCCTAAATTTTTGGTGCTTATAGGCAGTTTTACAAATTGGCAAATCAGCAGTGGCTAGTGCCCAATTTCCGCTTTACTAAGTCCCTTGGAGATAATTAACATGACAATGATATTTAAAGCATTCGCGGTCGCGATGTTTTTGTTACTAGGTTTGCCGGCTCAAGCCTCGGTCGACCAAGCCGAGCCTGGCGAAGAAATGATTACCAAGGTGTACAGCTTAGGTGTTGCGGCTGCAAAAGTGGCCCCCCTTAGTGGTGATGAGGCGGCCGGCCCCTATAAGCGTTTAATCATTAAAAATGTCAATATTATCGACGGCACTGGTGCGCCCGCTCAGGGTCCTATAACGATTGTGATAGAAGATGACAGGATTGTGCGTTTAGATGGTTACGGCGCTGGCTCTTTCCATCGCATCGAAGAAAAGCAGGATGAAAACACCCGCATTATTGACGCTGCTGGCCAGTATGTGTTGCCGGGCTTTATTGATTCCCATGCGCATTTGGGGACGCCGACTCATGCATTTGTTGAGTCCGGTATGTACACTGACCCTGAGTATGTCAATAAATTGTGGCTGGCACATGGTATCACCACGGTTCGAGAAGCCGGTTCTGGGGGGGGGCTCGGTTGGACGCTGAAACACAAACAGTTGAGTGATGAAGGCAAGATTACTGCTCCGCGAATGAAAGTGCACGTCTTCTTTCCAGATACCATGAACTCAGCTACAGAGGCGATAAAGTGGGTTACGGCAGTGCACAAAAGAGGCGCAGATGGCATCAAATTTACAGGCGCTTCCCCTGAGGCTATCGAAGCAGCGATAACTCAAGCGCGCAAGTTAAACATGAAAACCATGTATCACCACGCCCAAATTTCAGTGGCGCAGATAAACGCACTCGATTCTGCCCGCATGGGATTGGATAGCATGGAGCATTGGTACGGTTTGCCAGAGGCGATGTTTACAGACAGGCTAGTGCAATATTACCCCGGTGACTACAACTACAATGACGAACAGGATCGCTTTGCTCACGCGGGGCGACTTTGGGCTCAAGCGGCCAAGCCAGGCTCTGAGGTTTGGCAGGCAACGATTAGCGAATTAATAAAACTGGACTTTACCATTGACCCGACGTTCGGTATTTACGAATCCAACCGCGACCTCATGCGGGGTAGGAACGTTGAATGGTTTGATGATTACGGGATGCCTTATGTCATGCGTTCCTTTGAGCCTGATCCAAAAGTGCATGGGGCTTATCATTTTGATTGGACAACGGCTGATGAAATTGCCTGGAAAGAAAATTATCAGCTGTGGATGAAGTTCATCAATGATTATAAGAACGCTGGTGGACGTGTCACAGTCGGTTCCGATTCTGGTTTCATCTATGGCTTGTATGGTTTTGGCTACGTCCGTGAACTTGAACTGTTACAAGAGGCGGGCTTTCATCCACTGGAGGTTCTGCAAGCAGCAACACTCAACGGAGCGAAATTACTTGGCATTGACAATGAGACGGGATCGATCCAGGTCGGCAAAAAGGCCGACCTGGTTATCGTCAATGAAAATCCTTTAGCCAACTTTAAGGTGCTATACGGCACGGGTCACCAGAAGCTGAACCGCGAAACCGGTATGATGGAAAGAACCAAGGGGATAATCTACACCATCAGGGATGGCATTGTATTTGATGCCAAAGCCATGCTTGAGGATGTAAAAACGATGGTCGCTAATCAAAAAGCATTTGAAGCAAAAAAGATATCTGAGTGAAGAGATAATATCCTAATCCGAGGTGCCCGCGAGGGCGGCAAACTGGACTAAAAGACGATTCTTCTTATGCTTCAGTGGCCTATGTATTGGCAAAAAGTTAGTTTTTACGTTGTACTGATTCAATCATAATAGGGTTACTTAACATTTGACCTTTCATATAAGAGTCTTCATAGGATAAAGTATCCCTTATTTTCTGAATGGCACGTACAACCTCCATACCTTTAACCACCCGTCCAAAAGCCGCAAACCCCTGCTTATCAGCGTTACGGCTACCACCAAAATCCATACTGGGCTGATCGCCAATGGTGATAAAAAAGGCAGCCGCGGTGGCAGTACCAACATCACGTCTGGCTAGGGAGATTGTTCCATCGAGGTGTTTAATGCCTGTTTGTTGTGTGGATTCATGGGTAACGGGTTCTGTGGGTGGTGTCTCTGTTAGTAACCCCCCTTGTATGACTTCAATCACTGGCAAACCATTATCATTGTCGGGGCGAACGACTCGATAAAATGCTGCTCCTTGGTATAAACCGCGATCCACGTAGTTCAAAAAATCCCCGGCAGATAAGGGGGCTTTTTGAGGATAAACCATCAGTTCAATATCCCCCAGGGAAGTGCTCAGAATAACGGTAACTGACTGTTCTTCTGCTATGGATAGAGCTGGTTTGGAAATTCCCAGAAGTGCTAGAAAAATTATTTGTAGAGTTACAAACCTCATGATTACCTCAATTTTTTAGGCTGCCGTCTAAAGATTGCGGCCGCTAATATCATTTAAGGACGTTTCTTGGCCTTTCTATCACGCTGCTTTTACTAACTTGTCAGCCCGACAAGCGCCTGCCGAACAGCTAAGAGGGATTGCCCTGTAACCATTCCCTTCCAGTCGTCAGTATCGCCATAAAAGCAGCGGCGGATTTCGGCTTTGATGGGCGCGGCCTCGGCGCTTTGAGGATCTCCGTGCGCATGAAGCCAGCAATCGGCCTGCATCGCGAACAGCACTTCAAGCGGAGACACGGTTCCGACTTCAAACGCCATACAAGTCACCTCGGCATTGGGGAGCAGGTCAGGCGCTGCGGCTACCCCTGAACCTCCAATTTCTGACGCCGACGAAGCGCCGTCGCAAACCGAAGTCACTGCTGAGCCGTACCATTTTGCAGCACGTTTAAACTGCTTGCTCGATCTTGGCACGACCATTATCTGCTCCGCAAAGCCCCAAGGGCCGAGAGCCGAGTGATAATCGATCACTGCAACTCGCGATGCCTGTGCAAGATAGTTTGAGAAGATGCGTTCTTGAGTGAGTCGTGACCAGCTGGGAGCTGTGCCGCCGAAGAAAAGCCCATCAGGATGGTCATATTGACCACCGCTAATCGCCTGCTGAAGTGCGGCAAAACCATGCTTTTCGGTGTAGCTTTTTATAGCTTGCCCTGAGGCGTTCTGCGTCTCGCTATTCCATTTTGGAGGGCAAATCGACGCATGCAACTCAGCATAGTTAGGATTTTGAGGTCGTGGTTGATTGAAATCGATCCAGTTTCGGTTCAGGTCAATGTTTTCATTCGTCACGCGTCGAAGCCATGCGAAACCGTACGGATTGATCCCGTGAATCATCAGAATTCCGACATCCTTTGGCAAGCGGGCAATCTCGCCTCGCCGTAAGAGGTCGATCTGAGCGCCAGATCCGCAGAAACCCTCGGCTCCGTGGGTTCCTGATATAAGGACAAGGACCTTGTCGGCCTGATCCAGTCCGAACGCCGCGACGTCCGTGAAAAGGGGGCGCCCATCAGGACCCCGCTCTGGATGCGACATGGAGTCAACAACTCCGCCTGCAGCGGTCGCTTCGTGGAGAAATTTTGATCGTGCTTCCTGATAGTCGCTACTGAAGCTGGCAGATGTGTCGATCATTGTGCGGCCCTTTGAGTTTTGAAGTGCAATCTAGACTGGCCCCGAGAGCCATAAGCGGTGTTGGTCCGCGCTAACAATACACTTACAAGGTTTGAATTCTATGTCCACCAAACCGTAGACCCTATTTAAACCGATTCACTGAGAATGCATCAACCGCAACGTGAGGATCGCATTCGGCGATCAGTTCAGCGATCAAGCGGCCTGTTACAGGAGCCAGCGTCACGCCAAGCATGCCGTGACCGGTGGCGAGCAAGGCGTTATGAAACTTGGGTACTCGCCCTATGATAGGCAGGCTGTCCCACGTCATGGGACGCCAGCCATACCACTGCTCTTCAATCGGTTCGGCTGTTGATTCAACCAGGTAATCGCGAGTGGATTCGCGCAGTTGACGAATGCGGTTAGCGGGTAGTGAGGTGTCAAAACCGCTGAACTCCATGATTGACCCGATCCGGTAGCCAGAGTCGAAGGGTGTAACAACAGTGTGCGCTTCACCAAGGGCTATTGGTATCCGTGGGCAATGCTGAGGCTTTTTCATCGTTACCGAATAGCCTTTGCCCGTTTCCATGGGAATGTCGCACTCAAGCTCAGACGAGAGCTTTGGCGACCAGGCGCCAGTGGCAAATACATAGTGATCACTGGTTAACTTGTCTTTAGAGGTAATCAAACCTGTAATGGATGAGGCGTCTTTTTCAATGCTGTCGACACGGCACTCTTCGATAAATTCAACACCTTTGTCGGTCAGCATTTGTGCCCAAGCTTTGACCAAGCGGTCTGGCCGTACTCGGCCTTCTTCCTCGAAGTAGAAAGCACCAGCGAGATCACTCTTGATGGCGGAGTCGAACTGCGGGAGCTCGTTTCCGTCTATGCGACGAGAATTAAGCTCAAACTCCTTAGCCATGAGTTCCGCCGTTGCGCCGAAATTAGAAAAGCCTCTCTCTGACTTGTAGAGGTAGAGGAGTCCGGTTTCTTTCCATTCGGCCTCTAGGGACGGGTTGCTGGCAAACAAATGTCGGTATTCCTGTAGCGAAGACTCAAGTATGGGCTGGAGTTTTCTGCCGCCATTGATCAAATGCTTTTGCGAGCACAAACGGGTAAACCGCCAGAGCCAGCGGTAAAGCTCCAGTCGCCATTGAAGTTTCAATCGAAAGGCTGCGTTGGCGTTAAAAAAGGATTTAACCCCGTCCATCAGTGCACTGGGTTGCGCCAGTGGAAGGATGTGGCTAGGTGTAATCATACCGCAGTTGCCATGGGAGCTGCCATTGCCGATGCGCCCCTGATCAATCACGGTGACGTGGTAGCCTGCCTCTGATAAATAGTGAGCACACGCAATACCAATAATCCCTGATCCCACCACCAGTATTTTATCGCTCATACGTCAGGCATCCTTAGAAAAAGCATAACGTTATTGCGTGTTCACGCTTAAAAAGCGGCGATAAATAGACACCGCAGAGAATAGATCCTGAGCTGTTATCCCTAAGGATTTGTACAAAGTAATTTGCTTGTCGTTTAAGCGACCGGCGAGATCACCAATAGCGACCTGGCCAATCTCGCCAATAATGTGACCCATGTCGATAGCGCCTTCCTGCACGGGAGTCATGATGTCGCCCGCTTCTGCGGCAGTAGAAGCCAGCGAGTCAACATAGAGCCTGGCATTAACAATCAAGTCAGTGTCAGCTTCTCTAGCTGATAGACTGTGGGAGCCCACAAGGTTAACGTGCGTCCCAGGCTTTACCCATACACCCTTTAAAACCGGCTCGGACGCTGCAGTGACAGTACAGATAATGTCGGTATCGGCGGCTTTCGCAGGATCAGAGACGGCGCTGACAGACAAGCCGGTGCGTTTTGACTGCTGATCAGCGAAAGCCACTGCAGCATCATGGTTGCGAGCCCAAACTAAGACGCTCTCGATCGGACGTACCGCGGCAATAGAATCAATATGGGTTGCGGCCTGTAATCCGGCACCAAAGATTCCCAAGGTCTTTGCCTCTGGTCGAGCCAGTAATTGGGTGGCGAGCGCAGACGCAGCAGCGGTACGAAGGCCGGTAACGGAGGAGCCCTCGATCATGGCCTTGGGTTCGCCCGTCTCATATTCAAACAAAATGATAGCGCCCTGAATAGTGGGTAGTCCTTTCTGGGCATTGTCAGCGTGTAAGCTGATCAACTTGACGCCATAGAAGCCCAGTTCTTTGCTGGCACCAGGCATAATCAGCAGAGACTTACCATACTCAAGGGGGATAGAGCTACGCAAGGGAACTTGAACATTATCCTGTGAGAAGGCAATCATTGCTTCTCGGACTGCCTGGATGCAGTCTTTGGCGGGCAATAGTTCCTGGACTTGTGCGGCATCTATCTGTAGTAGAGACATTTTTTGACCTTTTGCTTAATAGCAAAATCTGGTGGAAATAATTTCTTCAGGCGGCTTATTGTCCCCAAACCTCTTTATAGACTCGGATCAGATTTAACCCCAAGATTTTTTGGGTGTCATCTTCGCTATAGCCGCGGCCAAGCAGAGCTTCGGTTAACCGTGGCATGGTTTTTGGTGTTTCAATACCTTCCGGGTAGATGTGCGGAGGTCTTGGATAATCCGTTCCTTTCCATAGGCCTGCGGCCACTGTCTCTTCGAAAATCTTAATAGCCTCTTCTTCGTCTGCGACAGGGTGTTGACCTGGGTAATAATCAAGTCCCAGTGAAATGTGATCGATACCGCCGATATTGACAATATGATCGACGTGTTGAAGAAACTGATCCATAGACGGGCGGCTTGAAGAGGATACAAGTCCTGGGAAACCTACTACACCAACAACACCGCCTGACTTGGCGATGGCCTTGATTTGATCGTCATTGATGTTTCTAGCTGTTTCGGTTTTATGGACTTGCTTGCAATTAGAGTGTGAGCAGATCACCGGTTGCTTTGAAGCCTCAATGGCTTCAAGGGTTGTTCTTACGCTGGTATGTGAGCAGTCGACAATAACCCCCACATCGTTGCAGCGTTCGATAAACTGTCTGCCGAAATCAGTCAGTCCTTTGTCTTCATCCACTTGCGCACCGGAGCCAACCAAATTGTCGACATTATAGGTGAGCTGCATAATGCCAACGCCTAGTTTGTGGAATAGATTGACATTATTCAGATTATCGCCAATGGGATCAGTGCCCTGAAAGTGGAAGACTATGCCTGTTTTACCATGAGATTTCGCATCATAGACATCCTGTGCGCTCTGAATCAGCATGAGGTCATCGCGAGAGCGAATCAATTCCAGGACATATCCAATATAATCATAAGTCATCTGCGTCGGGGCAGGTCCTCCAACGGTGGGAGTGATAATAGTAACGCCTCCCTCGATGTACCATTCAAAGCAATCGGGATCGCGCGCAAGAGGGCAAGTCCCATCTATAACAATGGAGCGGTCATGAAGTTGCTTGGCGTCTGGGTTATACATGGAGTGGACCTTTCCGCGAATTTTTCAGGTCCACGTTTTTAATCCAAAAACGAGCCTCGTAATGTGCATATTCCAATTGTTTCTCTACATATGCGTCATTTTTGCAAGACTTTGGATGCTGTGTGCGAGTGTATTGTATTAAATAGAATGGATCTGCGCTTAACTCAACACTGCAATTTTCTGGCGCTCTACAAGCTCCAGATCCACTTCATATCCGAGCCCCGGTTTGCCTGGGGCGTGGGCGAAGCCATCCGAATCAATTTGTATCTCTTCTACGAGCCCATGCCACCAGGCTTCTTGGGGTAATAATATTTTCATAAAGCTGGTGTTTGGAATCGCCATCTGGATGTGGAGATAGGCTACATCATTCAGTGAATTTCCACCGTGGTGGATTTCAAGCTTCATGGCGAACGCTTCGGCGAGATGCGCAATTTTTAGCATCGAGGTGATGCCGCCTTTGATCATTACGTCGCCACGCAATATATCGGTAGCTTTGTTCATGATCCAGGGCGCATAGTCATCCAGCCACCCAGCCGGAAACTCGGTGGCCATCACCGGTATGTCCATACTTTCCCTGAGCTTCGCATAGTTGTAGATATCCGTGACGGGTAAAGGATCCTCGTACCACAGGAACCCCAGTTCTTCTATCGCACGACCTACCTTGACCGCCTCGCCGAGGTCGTAAGCAGAACGAGAATCCAGCATCAGGTTAAAGTTGTCGCCCACTGCTTTACGGACAGCCTGGCAGGCGGCAATATCCTCGCGCCAGTGTTGTTTGGGGTGCAGTTTATAGCCGTGCAAACCAGCGTCCTTTACTGCAAGAGCTTGTTCGACATATCCGTCAACAGAATCGTGCTGCTCTGAACTCGCATAGACCGGGGTCTTGTGGCGGAATGTGCCGATCATGGCATGTACAGGCAACCCGCTGATTTTTCCGGCGAGGTCCCACAAGGCAACGTCGACAGCGCAGACCGCCAGTGTGCTGACTTGAGCGCGCATGCGAGACATGCTCTGAAAGAGACGCTCGCGATCCAGCGGGTTCTGGCCCATAAGGATAGGTTTCAGGAAACGTATGATATACGGTGCTTCGAGGCTGGCAGGATGAACACACAAACCCAGTAATGCATGGCCTTCGGTTCCTTCATCCGTTTTTATCTTAACCAGTCCCAGATCGGTACTGTTTGTGACCATCTTAACTTCATGGTCATAGCTTTTAACCGGGATATTCTCCCATTTGAACAGCGTTACCGTGACATCCGTAATCTTCAAATCAATTCTCCAGCGATGTTTTTGGATATTATGAATCCAAACCCAGGCGAGCTAACACTTCCTCAGTGTGCTCGCCAAGCAAAGGCACCGGACTATGTTCTCGTCTTGGTGTTCGGGAAAAAGCCAATGGGCTGTCGACCACCCGCAGGCTCTTTTGCCCGTTAACGGGAACGTCAGTCAGAGCATTTATCTCCTTCTTTTGTGGTTGCGACATGGCATCAGCGATGCTCATGATGGGTGCGCACAACGGGTCCTTGGCTTGCAAACGGGACAACAGTTCATCAGTGCTGAGGTTTTTACATGCCGCTGCCAATATCGGTTCCACTGTGCTCTTGTGTTTGGCGAGTTCAAGCACTGAAGCGGTTTCAATACCCAGTTTTTTACTCATATCCTCGACGCCCAGCGCCTCACACATCAGACCCAATGGATTTTCTTTGAAAAAGCCCAGGGCAAGCACCCAGCCGTCGGTTGTTGGAAAGATAAAGTTCAGGCCTGTCTCGAGCTAGTTAATCGATCTGCCGGTATTCAATACGGAGGCAACTTCAATCCCCTGTATGGCAGCCGCCTGCAATGGTTGGGCCATTTCTTTGGACCACTCTGGCGATTCGCTATGTTTCGAGGTGCGCTAAAGTATTGATTTATATACACCTATAATCACTGCAAAACACCGATGGAAGAGTTCGAGTCCCGTCCGCTCCGCCATTTTATTAAGCATATTTTCTAGATATTCGGCAAGCGCGGTTGTGCGCGTTGCATGCCACGTCATACCGTCCTCACGAACAACATTGAAATTGCCTCTCAAGCTGTCTAGTCTTGACCTACTCATCGACCGTTGCTTTGGTACTCTATAAAGCGGTCGTAAGCGGTAAACAACAATAAGAGGTCACAATGAATTCAGGAAGCGTTTGGAACTTAGCCAATGTCTGGGAAGTCGTAGCCGACACTATTCCAACTGAACCCGCCATTATTAGCGATACGCTCAATTTGAGCTGGCAAGAATACGATCAAGCCTCCGCGCGCATGGCGCAAACGTTTGTCGATGCCGGCTTACAGCCTGGCTCGAAAGTTGCTATTTACTCGTACAACCGAGCCGAGTATCTGATTGCCCAGTTCGGTGCCTTGAAGGCGCGTTTGTGTCCCGTTAATGTGAATTACCGCTATCTGGAGACAGAACTTGCCTACATTATTGACAACAGCGATGCCGAGGCAGTGGTCTATGAGTCTGCCTTTGCCGCGCGACTCGAAGCGATTTTAAACGACATCCCCGCGGTTAAAGTGTTTGTTGAGATTGATCCTCCAGGCACGCCAGTGCTGCCTAGCGCGATAAGCTTTGAGCAGGCTACGTCGGGTTCTGCAATGCCACGCATTGCACGTGACGCCAGCGATATTTACATGCTTTACACGGGTGGTACAACGGGTAATCCGAAGGGTGTTATGTACGAGCAGGGCGGCTTTGCCAAGGTGCTCGCGACTATGGCCTGCGCCTTCAGAGCGTTGCCTCCGCCCGAGACGCCCGCCGATTTGGCCGTCAGTATCGAGGCGTTTGCTGAGCAGGGGGCGCTATCGAGAAGCTTACCTGCTTGCCCCTTAATGCATGGTACCGGGATGTGGATTGGTGTGTTTATTCCGCACTCATTGGGTGCGGCAGCGGTGCTGTACTACAACCAGACATTTGATGCGACAGATCTCATGCGTTTAGTGGAGCGCGAGCGTGTCCAGGAATTGGTCATTGTTGGTGATGCCTTCGCCAAGCCAATCGTTGACGCTCTGGATAAGGCCGATGCGGAAGGCTCGCCCATGGAACTGAGTTCGGTTCGTTTGATTGGCTCGTCTGGCGTGATGTTTTCGGCTGCAGTAAAACAGGGCTTGTTGCGCCATATGGATGCCAACATCGTCGATAGCATGGGCGCTAGCGAGGGTAGCTTTGCCACGAGTATTACGAACCGTGAAAACGTGAACGATTACAAAACGGCTAAGTTCGAACTGTCGCCTTTTGCCAAGGTCATTAAAGAAGATGGTACTCCGGTAACTCCGGGTTCCGGCGAGATGGGGTTGGTTTGCAGTGCCGCGCTGGTGCCGGTCGGCTATTACAAAGACCCTGTTAAGAGTGCGGCGACCTTCAAAGAGTTTGATGGCGTGCGTTACTCGGTACCGGGTGACTACGCGACGGTCGAAGCTGACGGAACAATTACGCTGATTGGTCGCGGTTCCATTTGTATCAACAGTGGCGGCGAGAAGATTTATCCCGAAGAGGTCGAAGAGGCTATGAAAGCCCACGCTGCCATCTATGACTGCCTTGTTGTGGGAGTCCCAGATGACAAGTTCGGGCAAGCTGTTACCGCGGTCTACTCAGTACCAGCAGGTGTTCAAGATGCGGCTGACCTTAAAGCTCACGTACGAGGTCTCATTGCCGATTATAAAGCGCCCAGGCATTACGTGTGGGTGGAGACCGTCCCCCGAGCTGTGAACGGTAAAGCCGATTATAAGACGGCGAAAAAGTTTGCTCTGCAGGCCTTAGGGATCGAAGAGGCGACAGCTTAAGTTGGTGACTTGGTCTGCCGCAAAAGCGGTAGGCCCAGTTTCTTGCTAACCCAGGGTGTTGATCAGACGATTTGCTTTACGCTTAAACCCTGCGTCCTTAAATAACTCCCTCAGACGCGACAGATTTCCAGCATCTAAGTATTGACGCCACCAAAAGAGGTCGCAGTTGTTGCTGTCGTCTATCCCAGAATCTTCAATATCATCAATTTTACGGTACGCGATGGCATCGCCAATGCGGCACGCGATGTAGATAATCAGTTTTTGTTGCAAAGTTTCTGTGGGCAGAGGGTAGTCTTGCGGAGCGGTGGTCAGTAACAAACCTGATGACGCAATTGAGTGCGCAAGCTCGGGTGGCAAGCCCCAGTGCTTGGCAAGTGCGCCACCGACGATAAAACTGTTGAAACCATATTTTTCTTGCTGCTGTTTGGCTCGGTTTAGTAGTGTGCCGTTGTCGTCGAAATCCTCCAGAGAAGCTTTGGTCACAGTCGCTAGCGCCACGTCGCCTAAATTAGCGAGCAGCGCGCTCGTAGCAACCACGGATAATCGTGGTAGTGCAAATTCTTGCCCTATCATTTGCGCAAAGGCGCCGGAATAGCGAGCTGCCTTCCAAATCCTGTCCAGGCTTGCCTGTTGTTGCGGGGTCCCAGTTGGCGAGCGCTCAGAGAAGGCCGCTTGCGTGACCAGTCCTTTTACCGCTGTCACACCGAGATACGTAATCGCGTGCTGCACGCTGGTGATGGGCGAGGACAGGCCAAACGCAGCTGAGTTGACGGTTCTAAGTACGGCCGCTGTGAGCCCTGCGTCAACCACAACGGTTTCTTTTAGCTCTTCCGGTGTATCTAAACCGCCGACCAGCTGTGTCTGAATGGGGTGAGGGGGCGGCATGGATTCATAGATCGCTTGTATGGCTTGGCGTTCTGTCAGCTCGATGTTATCGATCGTAAACAGCGTAAAGTCTTGCAGCTGCGGGGGGACTTGCGGTGCTGGCTTGGGGGTGATTGGGGTCTCACGACCGCCGACCTCGAAGACACCGCTGGCGACTCGACTCGAGGCAATAGGTCGTGCTTGCTTTCGTTTAGCATTTGCTTTTGCGCGTGCTGCTGACTCTCGTGAAGTTCGCGACACGATGAGATAGATTAACAGGGCGATTAAAATAAGAACCAGTGCCAATGCGCCGACTAACATGAACCTGGATCCCCCGAGCATAAGCGAGCATAGATGAATGGATAGGCATACTTTTAAACGTGATTCAATAAATGCCTAGGCGTACATGTAGTCTAACAGAAAGCTTGATGAGTTGAATGATGGTGTGTGATCGGTTTGCCCGACGCTTGCTTTTTCAGCAGTTATAGTTGCACTCTATACAATCTAACGAAAATAACAGGGCTAAAACTATGTTCATGTATCCGTTAAGTGGTCTGGTGACCTTATTGTGCTTGTTCGTGTTGTTCTGGGTGACTGCGATGGTAGGTGTTGCCCGTGGGAAGCACGGCGTAAAAGTCCCTGAAATGACGGGCCCTGAGCCCTTCGTGTGGGCCGTGCGAGTGCACCTAAATACGATTGAAGGATTGATTTTATTCTTGCCCGCGCTGTGGCTGTTTGCCTTGACCGTCTCTGATCTGGCAGCTGCCAGTGTGGGTGTGTTTTACCCCATAGGTCGAGTGCTATACGCTTTGGGATACTACAAAGAGCCGAGTAAACGCGAACTCGGGTTCAGTATCGGTCTGTTAGCGACCGTGATTTGTCTGCTGGGTAGTGTCTACGGGCTGTTCTTGAGCCTGACGGCTTAGATAGAATCTCAGAAAAATTTACTCACCATCGTGGCCATTTGGCTGGCCCCGATGGTGCTAGGCTAAGCCGGCTTTAGTGGTGGTGACCGCCCGGACCATGTGCGTGGCCATGAGCAATTTCGTCGTCGGTTGCTTCACGCACGTCCACGACTTGCAGCGCAAAGCTCAGGCTCATGCCGGCGAGAGGGTGGTTGCTGTCAACGTCAACGTTAAATTTACCCACTTTGAGTACGGTAGCAGCCTGTGGCCCTGACTGGGTGTTCACTTGCACAGCCATGCCTGGTCGAATACGCTTTGGTGCATTCACAAGGTGCTTGATCGGTACTCGTTGAATGCTATCGGGGCGCCGTTCGCCGTAAGCGTCTTTTGCTTCGAGGGTGACGGAAAGTTCGTCACCCGCCTGCTTGCCTTCAAGTGCGCTTTCTAGCGCGGGCATAATGTTATTGTGACCGTGTAAATATAAGGCCGGTTGGTTTTGGTCGCTCGATTCCAGTTCTTCACCCCCAACGTTGGATAAGGTGTAGTGAAACGTTACGACCGAATTTTTAGCAATCTGCATGATTTTGACCCTGCGTAAAACGCGAAGTATAGCATTGAAGTGTTGAATTTCGATGCACCAAAATCCGACAAAAAGAGTGTCAATATGGTGCAAACTGCTCTAAACGTGCGATGTTTTGGTGCGTTTCGCATTCATTGGCATCGAAACTGGATTTTCGCGCAGTTGTTCGTAAACTTCAGGGCAAAATAAAGATCTCCGCAAGAGGAATGTCTATGTTCAAGTCAGCTTACGCTGCCATGTCGGCGCTATGTTTGTTATTTGTGGTTCCCTCGGCCAGTGCCGAAGTCTCGTCCGGTGATACTGCCTGGATTTTAAGCTCTAGCGCCTTGGTTCTATTTATGACCATACCGGGCTTGTCACTCTTTTACGCCGGTCTTGTGCGCTCTAAAAACGTGTTGTCTGTATTGATGCAATGTTTTGCTCTTACCGGTTTGATGTCACTACTGTGGTTTGGTTTGGGTTACACCTTGGCTTTTGGTAGCACCGATGAGCAGGGCCCCTGGGTGGGCGATTTAGGCAATGTGTTCTTAGCGGCAATGTCGGGAGACTCGGTGTCCGGTTCTATACCTTCCATGGCCTTTGCGATGTTCCAAATGACCTTCGCGGTCATCACACCTGCGTTAATCGTGGGCGGGTTTGCCGAGCGTATGCGTTTTTCTGCCATGTTGCTGTTTAGCTCGCTCTGGTTAATATTGGTTTACGCACCCGTTTGCCACTGGGTGTGGGGTGGTGGCTGGTTGCAAGTCATGGGTCTGCAAGATTTTGCTGGTGGTACGGTCGTACACATCACTGCTGGCGTCGCGGCAATTGTCGCGGCGATCGTGATGGGTCCCAGAAAAGGTTACGGAAATCAGCCGCTTCCTCCGCACAACTTAACTATGACGGTCACAGGTGCGGGAATGTTGTGGGTGGGCTGGTTTGGTTTCAATGGCGGATCGGCATTAGCAGCAGATGGTAGCGCGGCTCAAGCCATTTTGGTGACTCATTTATCTGCATCTGCCGGGGCTCTCGCGTGGATGGCGATGGAATGGATTAAACACGGTAAACCCTCTGTATTGGGCATTGTGACTGGCATGGTCGCGGGGCTTGGAAGCATCACCCCTGCATCGGGATCGGTGGGTCCTGCGGCGGGTGTATTAATTGGCTTGACGGGTGGTGTGGTCTGTTATTACGCCACTCTGTTTATTAAGTTGCGTTTGAAAATCGATGATAGTTTGGATGTGTTCCCTGTTCACGGTGTTGGCGGTATTTTGGGGACGCTCTTGGCGGGGGTATTCTGTGCGCCCGGTATTGGAATTCTGTCGGGTAACGGCTTTTCCGAGGGTATCAACTCCGTGGGTGGGCAGGTGACGGTGCAAGCTATCGGCGTTGTTAGCACCTTGGTGTTTACCGCGGTGGCCTCTTACGTGCTGCTGAAGGTAGTAGATGCGCTGTTGGGCTTACGTGTGGATGTCGATGACGAAACGCAGGGTTTGGACCTAGTTTTGCATGACGAGCGCGGCTACGACTTGTAACGAGCGATCAGTGCTTCGAGGGGTTCTGGTCTAGAATAGAGGAACCCCTGCAGGCGCTGATATCCCTGGGCGATCAAAGCGTCAGCTTCTGCTTGGGTCTCAATGCCTTCTGCCACGGCTTTCATGTTAAGCGCGTGGCACAAGAGCAATATCGATTTCGAGAGATTTGCCGCTCTGGCATCGTTATCTACGCCGCGTATGAAAGCCTTATCGATTTTTACGATGTCAATGGGCAATTCTTGCAGATAGCGCAGGCTCGAGTAGCCTTTGCCGAAGTCATCGATAGCGACGTGGACCCCCAATTCTGTGAGGCGTCTTATTTTTTGAATGATGGGCTCTACATTGCCCACAAAGCCGTTCTCTGTGAGTTCCAAGCACACGCGTTCGGCGGGGACGTCGAACCGCTGTAGCGTGTCTGTGAGCCATTCAACAAAATTACGTTGTTCAAGTTGATTGGGCGATATGTTGATGCTGATCCGCTCGAACGACGGCGGAAGACCGCAGTTCATTGCGACTTTAAAGTCGGCGAGTACCTGTTTGACAATCCACGCACCTAGCTCCCGCATAATGCCGATGTCTTCCGCTAAGCTGATAAAACGATCAGGTAATAACTGCCCCTCAGCGGGATGATCCCAGCGAATTAGAGCTTCCGCGCCGCTGATGTTTCCTTGCTCATTAACCTGAGCCTGGTACATCATTTTAAAGCCTCGGCCCTGCAAGATTGCGCTGCGTAACTCGCGTTCTTTATCCAATTTTTGATCCAAGGCCTCGGACATTTCTGGACGGTATAGCACGGTCCTGTTGTTGCGGTGCGCCTTGGACTGATACATCGCGATATCAGCATCTCGCAAGATCAGGGCGTAGTCAGTTTCTTGTGCGTTGAACACTCTTACGCCGATACTGGCCGATATTTGAAACTGATGACGGCCTGCTTTCATGGGCGAGATTAAACGTTCGTTAATCCGATGCCCGAGCTCTAGCGCGATGGACTCCGCCTCTTTTCGGTCGGTGTGGGTGCTATTTAGGAGGATAACAAATTCATCACCCGACAGACGCGCAATAAGCCCCTTATCACCGGTCAGTAGCTGCAGGAGTTGAGTGATACTGCAAAGTAAGTCATCGCCGACGTGGTGCCCAAAGCTATCGTTGACCCACTTAAAACGGTCCAGGTCGAGGAAGAGCAGGGCCCCAAAGCTCGCTGTTTGCCTCTGTGTACATTGATCGAGTTGTGCCATTAATCCGTGTCGATTCAGCGTTCCGGTTAAATCATCGTGCTGTAGCTGATGGTTAAGACGCTGGCGAGCTTCGGTTAATAAGCGATTTGATCTTAGAAGAGCCTCATGCTCGACGCACCCTACGATACTTTGCGCCAATTTTTCAGCAATAGGGAGCAAAGCGGCGATGACTGCATCGCTGATGGGTTTGCTCTTCCGGACTAGCAGTAAGTATCCGGCTTTGGGTAACTTGAGTTGATAGATCCAAAAGCCACCTTGTTGCCATGTCTTGCTGGGCTCGTCGGATGGGTTTGCTGCGACCGGGTTGGCGACATGTGGGAGGCTAAAAAAGTGGCTAAGGTTATTATCGTCGACGTCCTCTTCGCCATCATTGGCCAGTAAAGTGTCATACAGGTACCAGCTTACGCCCGCTAATCCGAGTCTCCGAGTCGCGGTCTTACTGAATTGACCCAAAAGTTCTTCAAGCTTGCGGTCTTGGCCAATAGCCATGGCAAGCTCGTGCTGAATCGAGATCAGCTGGAATGGTTGCATGCTACAGAACGCCAACTACGGTTGTTTTGTTTAACCACTCGATTGGGCCCGAGTCGACATTACCGATTTCGCCAAGACTCAAAATGCCAATATGTTTGACTTGCTCAGGTAACACACTATTGATGCTGCTGAGCTCTTGCGTGAAGTCAGCATCCATGAACAATACGCGGGAAATGCAGTCCACGGTAAAACAGGTCGACAGCGCTGTATCGTAGTGTCTTTTGTGTGCTTCAACCGCATTACTCGCCGCGAGTTTTGCCGCCTCTGTCAGTTTCTGTGTATGGCCTTGCAGCAAGTAGATCATGGCATTTTGCGGTACTTCGCCAACGCAGATCAGCGTATTACCATCGGCTTGGATCGGGTCTCTAACCAAAGGCTCGGCATCGAGTTTTTCAATGCCTAAAGGGAACTGTTTAGCGACATCAAAAAAGTCATGTTCGGTGAGGTTGATGCCGCTATGCGCCAGAATTTCATCCCGATAGATCTCTAAGGCATCGGTAAAATTGAGTTGGTTTACCGCAACTCCACAGGCCTCGGTCACTAAGTGTGGTCCTGCGCAGATCTCCCAACCATGCTGAATGCCGACACTGAGTGGTGAGGGTAACTCGATAATCAACGCCGCATCTTCCGCTATGCCGTTTTCGGTGAATAGACAGGGTTTTTGGATAAAGTCGAGAGATCCGGCGCCGCCGCCGATGGTTGCCGTACTTTCACCCATGGTGCGATAAAATACGTCGGTGAAACGCTCGATATTTTGGCTCAGACCATCAATGAGTACGAGGTAGGGTTTGCCTTCTTCCTTAGCACCAATGTATTGCGACAGCTGCGCGTAGATAAAGTTCTCGCCCTTGCTGAGGCCATTTACCAGGCATTTGCGCAGTGGTCTCATGCTACAGAGAGCGACAATGGTGTTGTGTTGGTATTTTTCTTGGGCCGCAATCACGCCCGGAAAGAAGCCACCAGCGATAGGCATTTTGCTTTGACGTAACCAGTCGCTCACTTCATTCATGTTCCAGGTGTTATCCGATGTGGCGAGCAAGATAATGGACTCTGTTTCCGACGGCAGGAAAGCCTCGATCTGTGCAATGCAATCGCTGAATTTATCGCCTTGAGTGACCGTGTAGTGAAAGTGCATAGGGTTCTCGCTTCGTCTTATAGGCACAATATTACTGTAGAGGGTTACGAATGCCTATTACTAGTGAATTAGGTTTTGTTCTGGCGCAAAATTTGGTGCCTCACCCTGGCTCGGTGATCGTTTTGTATACGCGGTACCCGCATTGGAAACTTCGATTACCGATCACCGGCAAAAGTCAGTACAATAGAGACTGTCCAAACGCTGAGCTCAGCCAGCAGCAGAGGTAAAATTTGACCGATCAGAATCACATTCCAGTGGTGCAAATTCACAGCGGTGAAAAATATACGACGCCCCAGGGTTTTAAGGCGATTAAAGATGGCATCAAGAAAACCCAGGTGGAATACACGCCGCTGAAAAAGCCCTCGTGGCTGCGAGTTAAAGCACAGGGTGGGCCTAGATACGAAGCCGTTAAACGTATTGTGCACGAGCATCGGCTAGCGACGGTTTGCGAGGAGGCGAAATGCCCGAACATGAGCGAGTGCTGGAGTCGGGGAACAGCCACCATCATGTTGATGGGTGAGGTATGTACCAGAGCCTGCCGTTTTTGTTCAGTCAACACCGGCAACCCAAAGGGTTGGTTGGACTCAGAAGAGCCTGAAAATACCGCGAAATCGGTTGAGTTAATGGGCCTCAAGTATGTGGTGTTGACATCGGTAAATCGTGACGATCTACCCGATGGTGGTGCGGCACACTACGCGGCGTGCGTGCAAGCCGTGCGGGAACGCAACCCGGATACGGCAGTGGAGGCTCTGACACCGGATTTCCTAGGGGATCTCAAAGCAGTAGAAGTGGTTGTGGATTCGGGCTTACAGGTATTCGCTCAGAATGTGGAAACGGTTAAACGCTTGACGCACCCGGTGCGCGATCCGCGTGCGGGTTATGAACAGACGCTCGAGGTATTGGCGCATGCGAAGCGGCATCGTCCAGACGTCTTAACGAAGACCAGTCTGATGTTGGGCTTGGGCGAGACGCGCCAAGAGGTCCAAGAGTGCTTGCAGGATCTTAGAGCCGCCAACGTCGATATCGTCACCTTTGGTCAATACTTGCAGCCGACGCGTAATCACTACCCCATTGATCGTTATCTGACCCCGGAAGAGTTTGAGGCTTATCGTGAGCTGGGGTTGTCGATGGGCTTTTTAGAAGTGGTCTCTGGCGTTATGGTGAGATCCAGTTATCGCGCTGAACAGGTGCTTGAGGGCAACAACGTTGGCCTGAGCTCACACAAAGGCTAAACTGCGGCTTTATCGCGGAATACTAAAACTCATGCCATCACCATTTAAGACAATCGGGGTACTGGGGCGTAGCCATGACGCAGATTTTGCATCTGCTCTTGCGGCCATGCTCGAGATGTTGGACGCGCGCGGCCACCAGGTGATTGTGGAAGATCGTTTGCGATCAGGATTGCCTGACGACGTCAGCTATAGTTTCGCCGAGCGGTCAGAGATTGGCGGCAAAGCCGATCTGGCGATTGTGATCGGTGGTGACGGTTCTTTGCTGAGTGCGGCCAGGACGCTTGCGCGGCATGAGGTCCCCGTGCTTGGGGTCAACCGGGGTCGATTAGGATTTTTAACGGATATCAACCCTGATCAGCTGCTTCACGCGATCCCGCTTATTCTGGACGGACAGTATGAGTCGGAATCACGGTTTTTATTAGATGCCTGTGTTATCCGGAATCATGAGGTTGTTGCTAAGGCCGACGCCTTGAACGATGTGGTGGTCAATTCGGGCACGTCCGCGCAAATGATCGAGTACGAGCTCTACATCAATGATTTGTTTGTCTATCGCCAGCGCGCCGACGGCTTGATTGTATCGACGCCTACTGGCTCGACAGCGTACTCCTTGAGTGGTGGTGGCCCGATTATGCACCCGTCCTTAGACGCGGTAGTTTTGGTGCCCATGTTTCCTCACGCGCTAAGTTCTAGACCGATTGTGGTAGACGGTAATTCCGATATCAGGATTGATATTCTGCCGCGTAATCGTATTCATCCGCCGGTCACTTGCGATGGTCAGACCAATATCACAGCGCGCCCGGGTGATTCGGTGTTAATCAAGAAAAAGCCGCATCGACTCACCCTTTTGCATCCTGTGGGTCACAGTTTTTATGCCAGCTGCAGAGACAAACTGCGCTGGAGTGCGGCTCTGGTCGATTAGGGCGGTGAGTTGAATTCGGGTTTTGAAGTGTTGTCTCTGTACTCAGAGGCCGAAGTAAAGGCACTGAGCAAGCTTTTATGGGGATGCAAGATTGGACATCACTGGGTGCATCAAGCCGACCACATCACCTTATACGTGTTGCAGCCCATGCACGTTGATTTGGCGCGACGTTTACATGCGGACATGAGCGCGGGTATTCTCACCGCGCCTCAGAGGCAACCGAGTAGTGCGACTACACTAGTGACGGCCTTTCTTAACGCACCGGTGACACTCGGCACTATTCTTGTCAGTTTCGTCGTATTTTTGGCGATTCATGTGTTTGAACAATGGTCTTGGCTCAGTGCTTTGACCTATTACCCACTTATGGTGACCGATCAAGGCTGGGCGTTGAGCGGCGAGCCGCCCCAGTGGTATCGATTGATGACCCCCGCCATATTGCACTTTGGATGGATGCACGTGGTGTTTAATTCGCTATGGGTTTGGGAGTTTGGGCGGCGTGTGGAGCATGCCATCGGCGCGGCCTGGACGCTTGCCGCATACATTGCCATTGCGATAGTGGCTAATGTGGCTCAGGCAGAACTGTCCGAGCCCTCAATATTTGGCGGTCTATCGGGTGTTGTGTACGGCCTGCTGGCCATGGTTTGGCTGGGGGGTAAGTTGTCACCTCGATGGTGTGTTCCGCCCTCTAATACGCTACTTTACTTCATGCTGGGCTGGCTGGTACTTGGTTTAACAGGCTTTATTGATGTGCTAGGGTTTGGCAGCATTGCCAACCACGCGCATGTCGGTGGTTTGTTGGCTGGCGTAATGATCGCCTTAGCAGTTCGCACCGTACTCTCTATGCAGCAAAACAATCGTAATTAGGGAACTTTATGCCTGATTCTTACCAGGATGCCGTCGCGCGGCTAAGTCCAGATGTTTACCGTCGTTTCGTCACGGCACTTGAAATAGGTCGTTGGCCTGACGGCAGTGTGCTTGAGCCTCATCAACGCGAGCACGTAATGCAGGCTGTTATTGCCTATGGCGAGCTGAATTTGCCGCCCGAAGAGCGCATTGGCTACATCGATAAAGGCCATAAAGCGGGTGAGGAATGCGATGATGAGGTCGCCTTGGTGTGGAGTCTTAACAATGACCCAAAGTGAGGGCTATGTCGCCAAAATGCGCGCTGGATTAGGCGATGTGGTGCAATACCATCTTCCTCTGGGGGAGAAAACGGTCGCGTTAAACCCGCTCATCGGGCAGACAGTGAGGCTTGAGTTTACGGGCGCCATTCAGTGTGTTGCTTGCTCACGGCTGACTAAGAAAAGCTTTAATCAGGGCTATTGTTACCCCTGTTTCAAAAAATTGGCGCAATGCGACACGTGTATCATGAGCCCCGAGCGATGTCACTTCGTGGCGGGAACCTGTCGCGAACCCGAATGGGGTGAAGCGAATTGCAATATTGACCACTTTGTCTACTTAGCCAATACCTCGGGTTTGAAAGTAGGGATAACGCGACACAGCCAGATACCAACCCGCTGGATTGATCAGGGTGCGTCGCAAGCGTTGCCGATTGCGCGCGTGAGTAGCCGCCACTTGTCTGGTCTATTGGAGGTGCAGATTGCTCAATCGGTCGCCGACAAAACCGCATGGCAAGCCATGTTAAAAGGGGTTGCCGAGCCCATGGATTTGGTGGCAAAGCGCGAAGAGATCAAAACGCTTTACGCGTCTGAATTGGCGCAATTGCAGCACACGCATGGCATCCAGTCGATTCAGTGGTTAGAGAATCAAACCCCGGTAGATATTGCATTCCCCGTGACAGCGTATCCTACCAAAGTCAAAGCCCTTAACTTCGACAAGCAGGCCATTGTTGAAGGATGTCTTATGGGCATTAAAGGGCAGTATTTAATATTCGATACGGGCGTTCTAAATATTCGTAAATTTGGCGGCTATGAGCTGCGCCTAAGTTACTAGGAGTACACCATGCGTGACGCACAACCACAAGCCATTCGTTTGGCCGATTACCAGCCCTCGGCGTTTTCTATTTCGAGCGTGACGCTTGACTTTGATTTGTACGATGACCGCACCTTTGTTAAATCGACACTCAACCTTACTCGAGAAGGGGTTAAGGACGTGCCTCTGGTGCTTGACGGACAGGAGCTGAAACTACTGTCGGTCTCTGTTGACGGGCGAGAGCTCAATAGCGATGAGTATTTGCTCGATACTGATTCTTTAACCATTGGCAGTGTACCCGACCACTTTGAGCTACAAATACTCACCGAGATACATCCCGAAACGAATACATCGCTCGAAGGGTTATATCGCTCGCGGACGATGTTTTGCACACAATGTGAGGCAGAAGGGTTTAGGAAGATTACCTATTATCTTGACCGGCCAGACGTGATGTCAGTATTCACGGTAAGCATTACTGCCGACAGTGAGCGTTACCCCGTGTTACTGAGCAATGGTAATCGGATTGAGGCTGCGCCACTCGACAACGGTCGCCATCGCGTCGTCTGGCATGATCCTCACAAGAAGCCCGCTTATTTGTTCGCGTTGGTCGCTGGCGATTTAGCGCATATTGAGGATAGGTTCACGACCGCCTCGGGCGATGCGGTGACCTTGCGTATTTTTGTTGAGCCCAAAGATCTCAATAAGTGTGATTTTGCAATGGACGCGCTTAAACGTTCGATGCGTTGGGATGAAGAAGTCTATGGGCGTGAATACGATCTCGAGCTCTTTAATATCGTCGCGGTGGATGATTTTAATATGGGGGCCATGGAGAACAAGAGCCTAAATATTTTTAACACGTCGGCGGTATTAGCGAGTCCGGATGTCACAACCGATCAAGGCTACCAGCGGGTCGAGGCTATTGTGGCACACGAGTATTTTCACAATTGGTCGGGTAACCGAGTCACCTGCCGAGATTGGTTTCAGCTGAGTCTAAAAGAAGGCTTTACAGTATTCAGAGATAGCCAGTTTTCCTCAGATATGGGGTCTGCCGCGGTTAAGCGAATCGAAGACGTGACCTTGCTCAGAACCGCGCAATTTGCGGAAGACGCGGGTCCGATGTCGCACCCTGTTCGGCCTGATTCCTACATAGAAATATCGAACTTTTACACGCTAACGGTGTACGAAAAAGGGGCCGAAGTTGTGCGCATGCTGCACACCTTGTTGGGGCCTGAATTATTTCGTAAAGGCTCCGATTTGTACTTTGATCGGCACGACGGACAGGCGGTTACGTGCGATGACTTCGTGGCTGCCATGGAAGCTGTTAGCGGGATTGATTTGACGCAGTTTAAGCGCTGGTATTCGCAATCGGGTACGCCCGTAGTGAGAGCGACGGGTTCTTATGATGCTGAGAAAAAACGCTATTCGCTCACACTCTCACAAAGCTGTCCTCCTACACCGGGTCAGAGCGTCAAACAGCCGTTCGATATTCCGGTGTTGATGGGCTTGGTGGGAAGCCGAGGGAATTTAAGCTTCGCTCTCGTGGATACTGCCTCGGAGCAGCGCAGTGATACCGAAGCCCTGTTGCGGCTTACCCAGGCTGAGCAGACCTTTGAGTTCGACGACGTCGAAGAGCAGCCGGTGCCCGCTTTATTTCGAGGCTTTTCAGCCCCGGTACGAATTCAAGCGGACTGGTCCATTGACGATTTACAGCGCTTAATTACCTGCGAAGAAGACGGCTTTTTGCGCTGGGATGCGCTGCAAACATTGGCCTTGCTTGCCGTAGATGAGGCGATCTCGGGTCGAGAGGAGGCTGCCTTGTCGGCCCTCATCGCCAGTATTCAGGCCATGCTAGAACAGGATGGTGACCGAGCGGTACTCGCCATGAGCTTGATCTTGCCAAGCGAGAATTATATCGCCGAGGTCCATAGTCAGTCGCACGGTGCAGATCCCATCGCTATTCACACGGCACGAGAGTCCGTTAAAGCCAGCCTAGCGACAGCCCTTATTGATCGCTTCGAGGTGCTCGCAAATAGTGCTATTGAAGGGGCTTACGCGCCCGAGGGTGCCGCCATTGCCGAGCGCGCCTTGCGTCTGACGGCTCTGGACTACCTGCGGCTTGTGCAGCCCGAAAAAGCCGCCGATATTGCGGTAAGTCTACTAGAAAAATCCGATAACTTAACGGATCGGCTAGGTGCCTTACGCACCTTAGGCGCGGTGGGGGGCAAGCGTGCTGAGGTGGCTTTTGATGCGTTTTATCGGCGTTTTGCCGATGAACCCCTGGTGGTTAACCAATGGTTCCAAATACAAGCGATGAACCCCTATGGTGACGCGTTGGCCCGCGTCACACGTTTGCTCGCTCACCCAGCGTACGATAACTTGAACCCGAATAAGATCCGCTCGGTAGTGGGGGCTTTTTGTTCAGCCAACCCCGTTCAGTTTCATGCGGCGTCGGGGCAGGGCTATGCGCTCTTGGCCGATGTGGTAATCGATTTAAACAAGAAGAACCCGCAAATTGCGGCGCGTTTGCTGGCGCCGTTGACGAAGTGGCGCAATTACCCCAAGTACGCCCAGCGCATGAAAGTAGAGCTAGAGCGCATTGCCGCACAAGAGAATTTGTCGAAAGATGTCTTTGAGGTCGTGTCTAAGTCACTGGCCTCATAAAGCGGGTGCATCGCAGCGCAAGGGTATGCGCTGCGATGCGAGTATTAACTGGGGTACAAAGCCAGGGGATCAGTGCTTTGCCCTGACTGCTGCAACTGTTGCAGGGCCTGCCGCTGCTCTCTGAGGCGTTGAGCGAGCTCCGAGCCTTTCCAAACTTGGGGGTTCGCACTGTACTGTGTTTCTAATAGTCCCTGTATCGCGTGCTCGAGCTCGCTTGAGTTGACGGATTTCCCCAGACCTTCGAGCGTGAGGCCCGGCTGGGTCTGGCTCAATGTGGTCGCTAAGTAGTGTAGGTGCTGTATACAGCTGCCTGCGTCATTGTTTCGCGCGGCGTTGATCGCATTTTGCAAGGGGCTATCGGTAACAGAGATCTTGGGTTGACTGGGCGTGTTGCTCGAGTGTCTTCGACGCGCGAGCGCCCAGGCAAGGGTGGTCAGCCATAAGCAGGCCAGAGCGGCACTGACCCACTGCCATACCTCGGTATTGTTGGGCGCAAGGGTCGGTGGTTCTTCTGAGCCTACGGTGTCACTCAGCGCTTGATCTCGCGTTGGAGGTGGCGCCATGATGAAGGCATCTCGGGGCCGTTCACCCGCGGGCTCTTGATCGGCCCTGGGCAGAACTTGCAGTGTCCGCGACGGTAAGACTGCCGCATCCAGTGTGTTGGTTTTACTGTTCCAGAAAGCAACACGGATCTCTGGCAGAGTAATAGGCCCAGGTGTTGATGCAATAATAGCGGTGCTTTCTATGCGCTCACCCTGAAGATTGTCGCGACTTTCTTGATCGCGAATAACGGGTTGGTCGGGGTAGGTCTTCAGTTGAGCGGGCAGGCTTTGTGGCACGGGAGGCAGCTGGACGCCTTGTACGCCTTGACCTGACAACGTGATCGTCCGCGTCAGCGCTTGGCCGGCGGTAATGTCTGTGACAGCGTCGAGGCTATCGGTAAGCGTAACTTGCTCAGCGACGAGCCAGGGTGCATCGCTGGGGTAGTTGTAGGGTATGGGCTTGACCTCGATCGTAAGAGGCTCGGTATTCCGTGTTAACAAACGTCCCGAACGAGAACGCGAAAATAGGCCGCCACCGCCCACAATTTCGCGGCCACTCAGACGTAAACTTGGAATAATCAGTGTCCCGGAACGCTCTGGGAAGATAGCGTAACGCAGCTCGTGAATAATCCATGGCTTACCGGCAATAGTGCGTTGGAAGGTTTGCTGCTCGAGCGTATGAACATACGCGTTTTCGATGTTGAGCTCCGAAACATTCAGATCATCGAGGTTGATCGCACGTTCAATCGTTACCGTCAAGTGCAACTGACCCTGCACGTAGACCGCTCGTTGGTCGACTTCGGCGCGAAAGTTAAGGGTCGAGTCGCCGCTTGTCGCCACCACGGGTGGTCCGACTTCGACACGAATTGCTTGAGTGCGATCAGCGCCCGCTTGAAGTGGTGGAATTTGTAAGTTGCCCTGGCGCTTCGGGGTGATATCTAAGCGCAGCGTGACTGAGCGAGACATTGCTCCGTTAATAATCTGCATGTTACTCGAACTCGACTGGCCTAATACCTCGAAGTTCTGCTCTAGAGGCGTCAGGTCGATTTGCTTCAGATCGTTAGAACCGTCGGAGCTGATCGTGAGCGCCACGATGTCTCCCAAGGCGAGCTGGGCGCGATCTAGGCGTGCCTCGACCGCTGCCTGGGTTAACGCGCTGAGCAGCAACAAACAGAGGCTGGTGACCCACAGAAGGGGTGTGTCGTTACCAAATCTTTTTGTCATTTCTTGGCCTGTCTTGAGTTTGACGTCGTTCACTTTCGTAGCGGAATTTTTCACGCAGCAAGCCTGAAGGGTCATCTTCGATGCGTCGTATCCATTGCTCCATCGCCTGCTGCTGCTCCTGGTTCTCGCGCGCTTCTTGAATGGCTTGTTGGGCCATGGCCTGCTGCTGTTCATCGATCGATTCTTGACCGGCTGCGGCTTGCTGGTCAGCCTGTTCCTGACTGTCTTGTGCTTCGCCGTGTTGTTGCTGATTTTGTGCCTGAGCCTCTTCTTGCTGTTTGTCTTGCTCAGGGTTTGAGGCTTGCTCAGAGGCGTCACTGGCGCCGGATTCGCTCTCGGAGTTTTGTTCTTGGTTTTGTTCTTGCCCACCCGAATTTGCTTCAGTTTCTGAGTTGTTTTGATCTTGCTGTGACTGTGATCCGTCGCCTTGCTGATCCATGTCTTGGCTCTGTTGTTGCTGCTCTTGATCAAGTAGCTGTTGGATAAGATCTCGGTTGAACACAGCGTCTTCGGTTTCTTGCAATGCGATTGATTGGTTGTAAGCCTCTAAGGCGGCCTCCAGCTCGCCTGCCCTCGCTCGTGCGTTACCGAGGTTGTACCAATCGGTGGCTGAGTTCGCCTCAAGTGCTTCAAATCGAGCTTTGGCTTGATCATGATCCTCGGCTTGGTACGCGGCAATGGCTGCCCATCTTGGGTCTTCAAAGAGCTCAGCTGCGGCCGCTGGGTCCTTGGGCAGAAGCTCTGCCGCGCGTTGGTTGGGTGTCTTCCACAACGATTGCCAATCTTGCGCTTGCACCTGTGAGGGGTGTGACAGAGTCGCGCACGAGGCGATGAGTACGAGACCAGCAAGGCGGCCGCTGGGGTTGCGCAGAAACTGAATTAACATAACCAAGAGCCAAGGAATAACCAGCCAAAAGCCCGCGTCAGCCCAAGTGTCGGCTTGTCGTTCGATCTCGGTTCGATTCAGGTCTTCGACCGACCCCATAAAATCTACCGCCGCTTGGACGTCGGCATCATCTAAGGTCAGATGAGTAAACAATCCACCCTGGCGTGTGGTGAAATCTCGTAGTCGCGTTATGGGCACGGACGGGACCACGATCTCCGAATTCTGGTCCCGCAAAAAACCGCCGTTGCCTAGAGGAATAGGTGCGCCGGCCTGTGTGCCGATTGCCATTGTGGCCAAGCGAATCCCTGCAGTTTCTAGCCAATCGGAAAGCTCGCTCACCTGATGGGTTTCGATGTCATCGGTCAGCCAAAGAATGCTCCCACCCGGTACGCCAGAGGAGCTCAGTAAGGCTTTGGCGCGCACAAAAGCGTCGATAGGGTCACTCCCTGGAACCGGCATCATGCCTGGATTAAGCGCCGGAATTAGATTTTCGATGGTTCCCAAATCGTCGGTGAGAGGGGTGACAACATGAGCCTCGCCTGCGTAGGCAACCAAAGCGACCTGCGTGTCCTGAGGTAAGCTCAAAAGATCTCGAATTTTTTGTTTGGCTTTGACGATCCGGGAGGGCTGTGTGTCCTCGGCGTACATGGAGTAGCTCAGATCCAACACAACAACGTAAGCCGCTTTTTGCTGTGATACCGGTACTGGGGTTTGTTCCCAAGAGGGGCCTGCCGCACCAACGATGGCAATGAGCCAAGCTAGCCCCAACAATTTAGCGGTGTGCTGAGTTTTTTGTTGATGCGCGCCAGAGTGTAAGTGCACCAGCAAATGCGGAGCGATAATGTTAGACCAGGCACTGCGCTGGCTCCTTTGTCGCCACAACAGGGCCACAAAAAACGCGGTGGGTAGCAGTAACCACAGCCACTCGGGCCGCAAAAAATGCACCTCAGGCAGGTTCATTGGCATCTCCTTTGAGAGCGGCCTGCAAATTGCTTTGGCGTAGTAGCCAGATTACGCTGAATAGCCAAGCGACGCCGAGTGGCCAGTGCAGCATAGACTGCTGAGGGCGATAGGTCGCTCCGTCGGTTTGGGTGGGCTCAAGTAAATCCAGCAAGTCGTAAATTTTAGCTAGCTCGTCCGGTGACCGTGCGCGAAAATAGCGCCCACCGGTAGATTCGGCCATGGCCGACAGGGTTTCTTCATCAAGCTCAGCTGATGGGTTAACCCGACGGTTGCCAAATAAACTCGGGACGAGCATTTCGTCGGCACCAATACCAATGGTGTAGACCTTCACGCCGTAATTGGCGGCTAGCGCCGTGGCATCTAATGGGTCGACGCTGGAGGCGGTGTCTTGGCCATCGGTCAGCAAGATGACCACTCGATCGCCGTCTTCTTTATCGCGAAGGCGTTTTACCGCAAGGCCCAAGGCATCGCCGATGGCGGTTTCACTGCCGGCAAAGCCGATTTGAGCCTCCGATAGAAATTGCTTCACGGTGTCGCGATCAAAGCTCAAGGGCGACTGCATGTAGGCTCTGCTGCCAAATAAAATTAAGCCGACTCGATCGCCCTCTCGACGCTCGATAAACTCGGCTCCGATATCGCGCACTGCATCAATACGACGCACCGCCTGATTGGCGATAACCATGTCTTCGACGCGCATGCTGCCCGAAATGTCCACCGCTAAGAGGAGGTCTCGTCCGCTTTGTGGTAGTAAGATAGGTTCGCCTATCCAGTGGGGGCGTGCCAGTGCAAGCACCAGAGCGCTCCAAATGAGAAACTGCAGCCAAAAATTGCCTCGTTGAAACAAAGAGCGGGGTCCGCGAGACGCGTTACCGAGCGACTGCCAGAGTCGAAATTGTGGTACCCAAAGGGCCGTCTCTTGCGAGGTTTCACGCGATCGCAGAAAAACCAGCAAAACCGGTAGAGGAAGTAGTGCCAATGCCCATGGCCAAGTCCACTCAAGCATAATGTCGCCCCTTATGCCCCGCTAACCAGCGCTCGCAGTCTGTGAGTGTCGCTTCTCGGTTCGCCCACAGTAGATCCTGGTTTCCCGAGTAGACCTGCCACGTAAAGTCGAACTGGCAGGCGTTTTGATCTCGTTTCCGAGTGGTGTTTTGCAGCCAGGCTTGCCAACGTTTGCCCGTCAGAGAGGCAATGGTCGTATCCTGTTGGTAGTGCAGAGCGACGGCTTTTAACAGAGCGTTTATCGCAACTACCGCGTCTTGACTGCTCTCGCGGTCGCCCCAGCGGTTGGTAATCTTGCGCAGCTCCGCTCGTGCTTGCCGCAACACCGCGCGGCGTTGGTGGTAGCGGTACAAAGCCATGAGCACTAGGATCAATACGATAACGATGAGGCTTGCCAATATCCACCAGCCCGGCGCCAGCGGCCAGCTGAAGTCTGCTGCCGGTAGGTGTAGTGGGCGCAGCTGTGCTAGGGGATCCTGCGGATTCATCGACGTGCTCCAAACAAGGGCTGTAGCACCGCCATCACGGCGTCGGTAGTTTTCGCTTCGATGAGCGGAATGGCCGTTTTCAAACAATCGGTGCGCAGGGTGTCGAGCCGGTTTTGAAAAGCTTGCACATAGGCTTCTCGCACTGGCGCGGAGCCCGTGTCGAGCCCCGCTATTGTGTCGCCATCGGTGAATTGGTAGTAGCCCGGAGGCGGTGCCACAGCCTCCATTGGATCGCTAATCATACAGAGGGTCAGGCGGTTGTGGCGGGCCAAATAACTCAGATGAGGCAGGTGTTGCTGGCTCGCGTAATCGGCGAAATCGCTGATAATAAAAATATGGGTTCCGGGCCGACTGATGCGTCGCAACGCCAGTAGCTGCTCGGTAAAATCCAACCCCGTCGATTTCTTGGACTGGTCAGGCAGGGCTTGATTGAGCGCCAGTAAGCTTTGAAGAAAGTGCAAAACACTGCTGCGTGACGCTTTGGGGCGGAGTTCGCAGTGTTCGGCTTGTCCCGCGATTAAGCCGCCTATGCGATCACCGTTTTCGAGTGCGGCCCAGGCAATCGTGGCAGAAAATTCGGCGGCCCATACGGACTTCATGCAGGTTTGTGACCCGAAGAATAAGCTATTTCGTTGATCTACGGCGATAAGCACTGGGCGTTCGCGTTCTTCTTTAAACAATTTGGTGTGAGCGTCGCCAGTCCGTGCCGTCACTCTCCAATCAATAGAACGCACGTCGTCGCCGGGGTAGTACTTGCGGACCTCATCAAAATCTAAGCCGCGGCCACGACGTGAGCTACTCTGCTGGCCTGCCAGCAGGGCCAGTGCGGGGCTGCGCGCGTGCAAATTAAGGTTGCGCGCGAGGTATCGAGTTGCGAGCAAAGCATCTAAGTGGCAGTGCGCGCCTTGGGGTGCTCTGCTCGATATTGCTTGAGTTCGCATCATCCAATAGGTACTAAGCGCAGGAGTTGCTCAATAATCTTGTCGGTGCCTATGCCATTGGCTTCGGCTTCAAAGCTTTGCAGTATACGATGTCTCAGCACGTCCGGCGCAATGGCAAGCACGTCTTCAGGGGTAACAAAGTCACGACCCGCTAACCATGCGTGTACTCGTGAACAACGGTCCAAGGCAATCGTAGCGCGCGGGCTGGCACCAAATTCGATCCACGTTGCAAGCTCTGGCGAGTAAGCACTGGGCTGGCGAGTCGCCATAATCAGTTGGACGATATAGTTCTCGACTGCCTCGCTCATGTGCAGTCCAAGTGCTGCATGTCGTGCTTTGAAAATGCTGGCTTGGCTTAACTCAGGCTGCGTTGTGGCAGGGACTCCACTGGCTTCTTGTCTTGATATCGCCAAGATCTGTCGCTCGGCCTCGGCGTTAGGATAGTCGACTTTAACGTGCATGAGAAAACGGTCGAGCTGCGCCTCTGGGAGTGGGTAAGTGCCTTCTTGCTCGATTGGGTTTTGTGTTGCCATTACCAAGAACAATTGAGGTAGTGCGTAGGTTTGGCTGCCCACTGAGATCTGGCGTTCGGCCATGGCCTCTAGGAGCGCCGACTGCACTTTGGCCGGTGCCCGGTTGATTTCGTCAGCTAGCACAAGGTTGTGGAAAATTGGACCTTGTTGGAACTCGAAGGTGCCGTCTTGTGGACGATAAATCTCGGTGCCCGTCACGTCGCCGGGTAACAGGTCGGGGGTAAACTGAATCCGATGAAAGTTACCTTCGATACCGTCCGCAAGGGATTTGATCGCGCGGGTTTTTGCGAGTCCGGGTGCACCCTCTACCAGTAAGTGACCGTCAGCAAGCAGGGCAATGACGAGGCGGTTAACCAAGTGTGCTTGGCCGACAATTTGCTGTGATAACCAGGTTTCGAGTGCGCGGATTTCCGACTGTGCCACAGTATCTCCTATTTCATGCCTGTGATTTCGGGCGTATTATTTCGAAAAGCCCAACCCTGTGCTCGGTTCGTAATGAGCAGGTGTTTGCTATGACTCGTATGTGCCCAGAAAGTTCTTGGTACTATGAGGGCTTAGGGCCAAAAATCAAGCGCTATCGAGCGAATTGTCGACTAAGGGTAAGGAATTTTTATGACGCCGCTGCTGACGAAAGAACAAAGGCTTGATGAATTAACGGACTACTTGCAACAAAAAGGCAAAGACAAGCCCAGGCAGGGCTCGTTAGAGCAACTCGCGCGCGCCTTTTACGAAAGTTTGGGTATGGAAGATTTTGGTCGCCAGTCTGTTGAGGATTTGGCGGCAAGGGTCGAGTGGTTGCAGAGCTATCTGGACACCTGGGTCAATGGTTCGATCGATATTCAGGCATTGACGCCCGATCGTGATCATTTTGGGTGGGACAGCGACAATAGCGTCATTGTGGTCGTGTGCCCTCAAATGCCTTTTTGTACGGCGTCGATCCGTGGTGCACTGCACCGGCTCAACATCAGTATTGATTGGCTGACTTCCTGCAACGTCAGGGTGTCTGAGCCGAATGAGGCCAGCGTGGGCGCCCGACATGTTGGTCACAGTGCTGGGACACCCATCAGCATTTTATATTTTGAGGTGGAGGAGCAGGAGCCAGCTGATTTGGACGCTATTGTATTACCCGAGCTGTCGGATGTGATGGCTCAGGTCGATGCGGTTGTGTCAAACTTTACATCAATTCAAGCGCGGCTCGCTTCGGCGCAACAACAACTGTTGACTGAGCCCAGTCCTCAGTTCGAAATCGCCGAATTGCTGGCTTGGTTTGCCGCGGGTAAAGCGACCTTACTTGGGTACCAATATTTTGAAATGTCGGAGGCGGGACAAACAGCGGTTTGTGACGTACTGGGTTTGTTGCAATACCCAGCGCACAGTACTGTTGGTTATGATTCTGTGCCAAAGTATCTGGGCCGCTCCTTGCAAGGTGGAGCGATACGGTTCGGGAAATTATCGGTTCGCAGTCGGGTGCATCGGTGGGCCTATCCCGATACGGTTGATGTAGCCTTAGTCGATGCGAACGGCATTTGCTGTGGCGTTCATCGCTTTTTGATCTTACTCACCTTTGCTGCTTACAACCAGGATCCGCGCGAGATACCGTGGCTGCGTGGACGTATTGACGACTTATTAGAGCGGGCAGGGTTTGATGAGCAAGAGCATGAGGGGCGTGAGTTGCTGCGCGTCATCGAATTGTACCCCCGCGATGAATTGTTTCAGTCCGATCTCGAAACACTTTTGGAAAATGTCACCGCAATCAACCGTATTCAAGAACGCAGGCAGACTCGCTTGTTTATTCGTCGCGATGTGCAGACGGGGTTCGCAAATTGTTTGGTATACGTCCCTCGTGAGCTATACAACACGCAATTACGTGAGCGCATCCAATCCAGCTTAATGTCGGCACTCGGCGCTGTCGAAGCTGAGTTTTCGACTCAGTTCTCTGAATCGGTATTGGTCCGCGTGCACTTTGTTTTTCTTTGCGATCCTTTGCAGCTAGAGCGATATTCCGAATCAGAATTGGAATCTGAAGTGCAAGATATCACGCAGGGGTGGATGGAGCGTTTGCAGGCTCGATTGCGCGATCTGCGCGGGAAGCGGCAGGCTCAGACGTTAGTGGGAAAGTATGGTCAGTACTTTAGTTTGGGGTATCAAAGCGATTTTGCAGCCGATATTGCGGCCGATGACGTGCTGGTTCTCGATCGCTTGACTGAGGCTGAACCCCTGAGGCCTGTTTTGCATTCCTCCACTGCACACGATGGCGATTTCAATTTAAGGTTGTACCATCGCGGTGCGTCACTGCCGCTTTCCGATGTGTTACCCGTGCTTGAGTCAATGGGGCTGCGAGTCTTGTCGGAGCGTCCTTACAAAATTCTGACCGAGGTTGCAGGTCACTTTTGGATTCAAGATTTTACGCTGCAGTATAAATTTACCAGCCAGCTGACTATTGATGACGTTAAAACGAATGTCGAAGCCGCCTTCTTGGCGATTTGGCGGGGTGTTGCAGAAGTTGATGCATTTAATCAATTGCTGCTTGGTGCGGGTTTGTCGTGGCGCGATGTTGCGGTTTTGCGCGCGTACGCACGCTACTCAAAACAAATTCTGTTTTCGTATAACCCAGATTTCATGGCCGCGACGCTAAGTCAGCACATGGGTTTGGCATCGCTCCTGATCAAAGCGTTTTACGCGAAATTCGACCCTGATCAATGGGTCGAGTGGGGCGACGCTGCTGAGCGCCTCGCCGTTTCATTCGAGCAGGGTCTCGAGCACGTCGAGAACCTGGGTGAGGACCGCGTGATGCGGCATTACTGGAGCCTGCTTGAGGCCACGGTGCGAACCAATTTCTTTTTGCAGGAGGGCTCTGCAACTCGCTCCCATTTTGCGTTCAAATTTAAGCCTGCTGTCATCGCCGATATGGTGCGACCGATACCTTACCGCGAAATCTACATTTACTCTCCTCGTGTTGAAGGTGTGCATTTGCGCGGGGGGCCAGTAGCTCGCGGCGGTTTGCGTTGGTCTGATCGGTCTGAAGATTTTCGAACGGAGGTGCTGGGTCTGGTCAAAGCTCAGCAGGTCAAAAATGCGGTTATCGTGCCGGTGGGCGCGAAAGGCGGTTTCGTCGCCCGGCAAGTGCATCCGGGGATGAGCCGTGAGCAGCGCAACGAGGAGGGTGTTGCCTGTTATCAGCTATTTATTCGGGCTTTATTGGAGTTAACTGATAACCAAATTGCGGGTGCCATTGTTCGAAACCCAATGTTGGTGGTGCACGATGGTGATGATCCGTATTTGGTGGTGGCTGCCGACAAGGGCACGGCTACCTTCTCAGATATTGCCAATCAAATCGCCGCTGACTTTAACTTCTGGTTGGGTGACGCATTTGCGTCAGGTGGCAGCGTTGGTTACGACCACAAAAAAATGGGTATCACGGCTCGGGGCGCGTGGGTGTCGGTGCAGCGGCATTTTCATGAGTTGGGTGTGGATGTACAGCGCGACCCCGTGGTGACAATCGGCATTGGCGATATGTCAGGCGATGTGTTTGGCAATGGTATGTTGCTGTCGAAGTCGTTGCTGTTGGTGGCGGCCTTTAACCACAAACATATTTTCATAGACCCCAGTCCAGATGCTGTTGCGAGCTTCGCTGAGCGTCAGCGCTTATTCAAAGAGTCGACGAATGGCTGGGCGGATTATGATGAGAGTTTGATTTCTGATGGAGGTGGCGTATTCGACCGCAGTGCTAAGCGCATTGTGTTATCTGAACCTATGCAAGCACTGTTGCAAACTGATGCAAAGACCTTGACGCCAACCGAGCTGATCCACTTGTTGTTAAAATCCAAGGTAGACCTGCTGTGGAACGGTGGGATTGGCACGTACGTGAAATCATCCACCGAAAGTCATCTCGAGGTCGGCGACAAGGCGGGAGACGCGCTGCGCGTGAATGGTGCAGAGCTTGGCGCCAAAGTCGTTGGTGAAGGTGGTAACCTCGGCATGACGCAACGAGGACGGATTGAATACTGTTTGGCAGGAGGGCGCTGCAACACTGACTTTATCGACAATGCAGGTGGCGTAGATTGCTCGGACCATGAAGTCAATATCAAGATCTTCCTCAACACTTTGATGGAGCAAGATTTGTTAGACTCTGCCACACGGGTGGCTCGGCTTGAATCGTATACCGAATCGGTAACGCGCCATGTGTTGCACAACAATCGTTCGCAAACCTTGGCCTTAAGTTTGCTCGCGAAAGATTCCCACGAACGGGTACTGGAGTATCAGCAGCTTATTGAAGAGCTTGATGCGATCGATGTTCTGGATCGAGAGTTGGAGTTTTTGCCAAGCAATGACGCAATCGCCGAGCGGCGGGCTCAGGGCCAAGGGCTGACTCGACCAGAGCTTGCCGTTTTGTTGTCTGCCAGCAAGTCACATCTCAAACGTTTGCTGCACAGTGATATATTGGTTCAGGACGATGCCTTTTTGACGTGGGTGGAACGTTCATTTCCCAGCGCGCTCATCGGCGAATTTGGCCCTCTTTTAAGGCAGCACAGCCTGTATCCTGCGATTTTAGCAACTCAGCTCGCCAACGATATGGTGAATCGCCTGGGCCCCAATGTGTATTTTCGACAGCTGCGCGCCACCGGTGCTTCACCTGAGGCGTTTGCTCGATCCTATGTGATGGCTTTGAATGTCTTCGATTTGGAGCACGTTTGGTCGATTTTGGTCAAAAAAGGGCAGTCAGCCTCGCCAGAGCACATGTATCGAGGCTTGACGCAGCTGAGTCAGCTTTTGAAGCGAACGCTCCGCTGGTTTCTCCGAAATCCATCAGACCTCAGTAGTTTATCGGAGTCAGGTGCTACGTTTAGATCTGGTATCACGTCGTTGTTGACTGGGGACTTCCTGAAAGCCGTCGAGGCCGATGGCGCCCAGTGGCGTCATCGGCAGTTAGAATGGCAAAGTCTGTTTGATGATCCGCAATTGTGTAATCTGCTTAGTCTGAGTGATTATGCCCACATATTTCCTGGCATAGTTCAGAATGCCGCGGCTTTGCAATGCAGTCTTGAGGACTTGGCTCAATTGTTTTTCGATGTAGAGCGGCTTCTGGAGCTTGATGTGTTGACTCGAGCGCTGTTAAGCACCCGGGTCGATAGCGAGTGGCGGGTGTTGGCGAGAGACGCCTATCTCGAGCAGATTGTTGATATCCAGTTGTCTTTGTGTCGAGCGATGATCTTGCCCACAACGCGGGCGCAAGCGACGATGGACGAGGTGTTAAGCCAATGGAGTGAAGAGCAGCGGCCCGCGCTCAGACGGTGGGCGGATGTCGTGGCGCAACTCAAAGCAGTGCAGGGCGCTGACTTCGCGGTTTACGCAGTGGTGCTGCGAGAGCTATCTGAGCTTGCCCGCGCAGCTCAAGCACAGTAGCATGCGCGCCTTGTTTGGTTATTCGGTGCAACTATGTCTTTAGCGGCCAAATTTACCCACTTGCTTCCACCTGAAGCTGCCCACGCAGCAGCCATGCTAGGCTTAGATGCATATCATGCGCTGCGCATGAGCTGGATGATTGCGTCTGACTTAAAACCTAATCCGCAACAGGTAATGGGTTTGACCTTTGATAACCCCATCGGTTTGGCCGCTGGCCTCGATAAAAATGGCGATCACATTGATGCCCTTGGCGCTTTGGGGTTCGGTTTTATTGAGGTGGGGACGGTAACGCCAAAACCCCAAGACGGTAACCCGAAGCCGCGCCTGTTTCGATTGCCCGAACACCAAGCAATTATCAACCGCATGGGTTTCAATAATAAGGGTTTGGAGCACATGGTCGGTCGCATAAAGCGCCGCAAATATTCAGGTGTTTTGGGGGTCAATATCGGCAAAAATGCGACGACTCCATTAGAGAATGCCTTGGACGATTATCGGCAGTGTCTCGACGCGGTCCACGGCTATGCTGATTACATCGTGGTGAACTTAAGCTCACCTAATACGCCTAACTTGCGGCAGCTCCAGTTCGGCGAACCTTTGAAACATCTGGTGTCGAGTTTGCGAGAGCAGTGTTATCGGCTTGACGCCGTTAACGAGAAGCGGGTGCCTTTAGTTGTGAAAATTGCACCCGACATGAGTCATGATGATCTGCTGTCAGTCGCCGATACGTTAATGGAGGCATCGGTTGACGGGATTATTGCTACCAATACCACGATAGAGCGCGACGCTGTGCTAGGACACCCCTATGCACAGGAAGCTGGCGGCCTCAGTGGCGTGCCCGTGAGAAGTCGATCTACGGAAGTCGTGACGGCCCTGTACCAGCATTTAAAGGGTGAATTACCCATTATTGGTGTAGGCGGTATCTTTGATGAGCGCTCTGCGGCCGAGAAACGAGAAGCGGGCGCCTCATTGCTGCAGCTGTATACCGGCTTTATCTATCGCGGATCGGATGCAATAAGCGCAGCCGCCCGCGGTTTCAAACAGGCAAACCTAAGCCGTTGATTATATCGAGTGCATTCTGGGCAGCGTGGCTGACCCGGTAACGCCATCCCAATAGTCAGAGCGCCCATCGCGCCAGCCTGCTAGCCATTGTTCTCGGTGGTTTTGTTGCGAGTGGGGACAGTCGTCCCTGCTTTTTCCCTGATTTCCTGCCATGTAGCCACGGTCAAAGTGGCGATTAGACACATCACGCTTGTGTTTTTTCATACACGCTCCTTGTCGGCTGAGCCGAGGTTTGTGGTTAGGGATTCAGCTTGCGCTGATCACAAAGCGAAGTTCAGGAAATCATAGTATGGGCGCCTGAGTCGAACATTTTTTTGATCTAAAAAAATGCCCTTTAGAACAGAGGGCTATTAAGCGACAACGGTTCTTGTATCACTCGTTTTTAAGGGTGTGATCAATCTAACGCGACCGCTCCTCGATGCCCCGCTATCATATTGATCTCAAATTAGTTGCCTTCGAGTCTTTGTCGGATATTTTTCCATTCATAGCGATAAGTTGCTGTTTAAGATCGATTTAATAGGGCGGGCTGTTTGTGTTTTGTATCGTTTCGGGGGCTTCTTAAATCAAAACTACTTTGACCTTAAAGTAAAATTTCAGTAGGGTATAGCACGCTGGTCGACGACTATCCGTCGATCGGGCTAGGTCTTGGCCACTACGATCGCAAAGAATTTAAGCGTCAAGACGACACAAACAGAAATGCTAAGGGAGCAATCTATGTTTCAAAAGAAAATCATCAACCGAGCGGTTGTCTCTGTTGTTGCGGCCAGTGCCTTGAGTGCACACTCGGCGCTGACGCAGGCGCAAATGCTTGAGGAAGTGATTGTCACTGCGACCAAAAAGTCCGAAAGCATGCAGGACGTCGCAATTGCTGTGCAAGCGATGTCTGGCCAGGCGCTTCGCGAGCAAAACGTAACCAACTTTGAAGACTACGTCGCACAATTACCCAGCGTTAATATGGGTGGACGTGGCCCTGGACAGAACGAAGTCTATATTCGCGGTGCCGCGGTCGATGCGATTAATATTACTGTGGCCGAGTCTCAGGGCTCAGCGCCTAACGTGGCGATGTACCTCGATGAACAGCCCATTACGGCTGGTGGCCGTAACCTCGATGTATACATCTCTGACATGGAGCGCATCGAGGTTTTGCCCGGGCCACAAGGTACTCTGTATGGTGCTAGCTCACAGGCCGGCACCGTTCGCTTGATCACCAACAAGCCCAATGTTGCCGAATTTGAGGGCAACGTGTCGGCGGAGTATTCGCAGACGGCCAAGGGCGAGGACAGCAGCAAAGTCGAAGCGATGATCAATATTCCCTTGATCGACAATAAGCTCGCTATTCGCGGTGCGTTTTACTCTGATAACCGCGGCGGTTATATCGATAATGTCGCGGGGACGTTTCAAGCCAACGAGAACGTAAACATTGCGTTTCCAGGTAGCAGCGTGTTCTACCCAGAAGGTACTGTGTTCGCTAACGGTACAACTGTGGGAGCCGGTGGTGTAACGATTCCTGTCATAAAGGAAGTCGCGAGCAACAGCGCACTCGTTGAAGATGACTTTAACGACGTGTCTTATGCTGGGGCTCGATTAGGTGTGAAGTATTACATCAACGATGACTGGTCGGCATTGGCACAATTCACGACACAAACGTTAAAGACGGATGGCGTGTTTGATTACGACCCAGAGAAGGGTGACTTAAATGTCAGTCGCTTCAGCGAGGACTCGCTAGAAGATACGTTTGATCAAGCGGCTTGGACGCTCGAGGGTCGCCTGGGCGACCTGGATGTTATTTATACGGGTGCTTACCTAGAGCGTGAGGTACATGCCAAGATTGACTACACCGGTTACACTAACATCGGTAAATTTATTGCAGGCTACCAGTGCGAATATCTTGTGGGTTCGTACTACCACGGTTTAAGTAACGGCTACACCACTGCGTACACGTGGGATCCGACTATTCGCGGAAACACAGGTGTTATCGAGTGCAGCACCCCCGTTAATAGTGCCAAGATTGACAATGAGCAGACACGGTTTACGAGCGAACTACGAGTGAGTGGTGATATCAACGACCGGACTACGTTCTTGGCGGGCGTTTACTATGAAGACTCAGAAATCCTGCACATCGGGAATTTCAACTACGGTGCACCGATCGCAAATGGTTGGGCGCCCATTGATATTAACTCCTCGTCTACCTTTGACAACTCGGAAGCGAATGCGCGAGGTCTTGTTACGGACGCGACGCAATTTCGAAACGACAATACCCGCACGGAAGAACAGATTGCGTTTTTCGGTGAGATCGCTTTCGACATAACCGAGCAATTGAGCCTAGCCGTATCGGCGCGATATTACGATTTAGAGTATGGTTTTACCGGTTATGGCGCTTGGCGCTATGGCAACCAGCCCCTGTTTATAGATGATGCCGATCCCACCAATGATATTCGTCCAGCTCTGACTGGCGGTCGCGAGTATGAAGTTAACTTCGCTGAGCTCCAGCCGCTAAAGACTGACGACACCATTACCAAGGTGACGTTGAGCTACGAGGCAACGCCGGACATTTTGCTGTATGCGACCATGTCTGAGGGCTATCGTCCGGGTGGTTTTAACCGCGCGGCCGCACAGAAGGGCGGGCAGTACAGCGCCTCCGCGAATAATCTGACGGATACGGGCTTGCAGTGTGGTACCGATGTGGCGATTAACTCAAATGCTGCTACTGGATTTCCGGGCTATTGTCTGCCCTACGTGTTTGAATCGGACACGGTAGAAAATCTCGAGTTTGGCTGGAAAGCAACCTTGCAAGATGGTCTGCTTCGAATTAACGGCACGGTCTATTGGATTGATTGGAAAGACATTCAAGTGAGCCAATTTGACTCGCAGAATATCTCAGTCTTGACGGTTGTCGACAACGGTGGTGACGCCGAGATTCAAGGGATGGAAGTTGATTTCGCGTGGGCTCTTACTGAAAACCTGACGATCTACGGCGCCGCCTCTTATAACGACACAGAGCTTACCTCTGTTGACCCGGGGTTTGCGATCGTGGTTCAAGACGAAGGGAATCCTCTGCCTCTCACACCTGAGTTCCAGGGTAATTTACGTGCCAGATACACTTGGACAATGGCGGCGGGTATGGATGCTTATTGGCAGCTGAGCGGTAAGTATGCTGACGAAGCCTTGAACTCGATCGTCGATACACCGGAGGAGCCCAATACCTACCAAGACTCTTATGCCATTTTTAACGGTTCAGTCGGGTTGAATAGCCCAGACGGCTGGGGCGCTGAGCTCTATGTTCGCAACCTAAGCGATGAGCGCGCGGAACTGCATATCAACCGTCAGGACTTCATCGAGCGAACAACGACAAACCGTCCAAGAACGATTGGTTTACGCATTAAGTATGAGTTTTAGTGCGTAAGGCGTGACTGATACAGGCGGGCTTGGCCCGCCTTTTTTCGTCAGGCCATAGCGATGTGGCCTGACAAAAAAATAGAGGTAACGGAGTTTTAATGGCTGACAATAAAGCCACACAAGAACATATTGATGCCGCGATGGAGCAAGCCAAAGAGGCCATGAAGGCGAACAACTTCACTGTGGCGATCGAGCTCCTACAAGAGTTGGTAGCCGAAGCACCTGCAGAGCACGAAGCTTGGTACTTTTTAGCCGTATGCCAACGCTATACTCAGCAAGCTGAGGCGGCGTCGCGCTCGTTGCAGCAGTGTCTTGACATAGACCCAAGCTTTGGAAGAGCGTATCAGGAGTATGGACACCTGCACCTAGCCCAAGGTCGCGTTCAAGAGGCGATTGGCTCTTATCTTGATGCGGTTCGGCGCAATGATTCTCTTGTTTCGGCATGGCGCCAGCTTATTGATTTGGCGACGAAGATTGGTGACCTGAATTTACGCAAAGATGCCGAAGAGCAGTATCGACGCCTCAGCGCCTTACCCGGTGCTTTGCTGGGGGTTCGAAATTTTCTCGCTGAAGGGAAGTTGCTTAAAGCGGAAAGCTTGTGCCGCACGTTTCTGAAGCAAAACCCAAAGCACGTCGAGGGCATGCGGTTGTTGGCCGACATCGGGGTGAAATTAAGCATTCTGGACGATGCTGAATTTTTATTGGAAAGCGCGCTGGTATTCGAACCCGAGAATCCCTTTGCGCGCTTTGATTACATTAACGTCTTACACCAGCGACAAAAATACGCGCAGTCGTTGGAGCAAGCCCAAACGCTTTTGGCTCAAGAGCCTAGCAATGATCGTTATCGCACGTCGGTTGCTAATCAATTAGTGGCAGTCGGGCGCTTCGAAGAGGCGCTGGATGTGTATGATGATATTGCGATGCGAGTTCCTAACAGCGCTCCACTGCAGCTATTACGCGGACACGCGCTCAAAACGATTGGGCGAATAGACGAGGCAATTGAGGCCTATCGGAAGGCCTATAAAGCGAGTCCAGAGTTTGGTGATGCTTACTGGAGTTTGGCGAATTTAAAAACTTATCGCTTTAGCGATGCAGAGTTACAGCAAATGCTGACCGAGGAGGGTGCGTCAACGATCAATACGGATGATCGTATTCATTTGTGCTTCGCTTTGGGTAAGGCGTGTGAAGACTCTGAGCGTTTCGAAGAAGCCGCTTACTGGTATCAACGAGGTAATGAGTTGAAGCGTGTGGATGCGGCCTATGACGCCGATCGTATGACACAACAATTGAAGTTACAGCAAGTGCATTGTGATGCCGAGTACTTCCGCAAAATAGTGGGTTCAGGGTGTGGCGATCCTGCCCCGATATTCATTGTGGGCTTGCCTCGCGCAGGTTCGACCTTGCTCGAGCAAATTTTGGCGTCTCACTCACAGGTCGACGGGACCTTGGAATTACAGAATATTCCTGCCATTGCGCATAAGCTTGATGGTCGACGTATGGTCTATGACGAGCCTCAGTATCCGAGAGTGTTGCGCGACTTAGAACCTGATCAGGCGCGCCTGTTGGGTGAGCAGTATATTGCCGAGACCCAAATTCACCGGGCCGGGGCACCGTATTTTATTGATAAAATGCCCAATAACTTTCGCCATATTGGTTTAATTAAAACGATACTGCCCAATGCTAAGGTGATTGACGCTAGACGACATCCAATGGCCTGCTGTTTTAGTGGTTATAAGCAATTGTTCGCCGAAGGGCAGGAGTTTACCTACGGCTTGACCGAAATTGGTCAGTACTATCGCGATTACGTGGAGTTGATGGATCATTGGGATCAGGCGATCCCCGGGTTTGTTTTGCGCGTTCAGTACGAGGATGTGGTCGACGATCTCGAGTCACAGGTGCGGCGAATCTTAGATTTTTGTGGCTTGGAATTTGAGCCAGCCTGTGTCGAGTTTTACAAGACGAAACGTTCCGTGCGAACCCCAAGCTCCGAGCAAGTGCGGCAGCCCATTTACCGCGCTGGCGTGGATCAATGGCGCCATTTCGAGCCTTATTTGGAGCCTTTAAAGACGGCGCTGGGCCCAGTATTGCAGCGCTATCCAATTTAACGACAAAGAGGTCGCAATGAAGAATCTTAGTGCGCGTGATACTGGTTTGTTGAATAGCGTGGATCGACCGGTGTTTTTTATCAGCGCGGGCTTTTTATTGTTCTTCGTTGTTATTGCGCTGATTGATATTGATACCCTGGCTCTTTGGGTGCGAGGCGGTGCACATTGGTCTTCTTTAATGTTTGGTGCGTTTTGGCAGCTGCTTATGCTGGCGACTTTCCTTGTTGCCATGCTATTGGCCATGGGGCGCGCAGGGCCCTTGCGTCTGGGCGGTAAAGTGCCAGAACTGAGCAACTTCAAGTGGGTGGCCATCATCATGTGCACCCTATTGGCTGGTGGCGGCGTGTTTTGGGCGGCTGCCGAGCCTGTCGCGCACTTTCTGAACAGTCCGCCGTATTTCGATGTGGAAGCGGGGTCTTCTCAGGCAGCCTCAGCGGCGCTTGCGCAAAGCTTTATGCACTGGGGGTTTTTGGCTTGGACCATACTGGGTAGCCTATCAACCATTACTTTGATGCACCTGCATTATCACAAAGGATTACCCCTAAAGCCGCGAACCCTGCTGTACCCCGTCTTGGGCGACAGGGTGTTAAACGGCTGGCTGGGCGGTGCGGTTGATGCATTTGCAGTGATCGCAGTCATTGCCGGTACGGTCGGGCCCATCGGGTTTTTGGGTTTGCAAATGAGCTACAGCCTAGCGGCCTTATTTGGGTTTGAGGATACCGTTGTGACCCAAATTTTGATTGTTTTGGCCTTGATGGGGTTGTATACGATATCAGCCATTTCTGGCTTGACCCGAGGAATTCAAATACTCAGTAGCATTAACGTGGTGCTTGGGGTGTGTTTAATGGCTTACGTGTTGCTGCTTGGCCCCACGACCTTTATTAGCGACCAATACGTGCAAAGTTTGGGTGTTTATGTCAGTGACTTTGTCGGCATGGCGACCTATCGTTCAGATGAGGTTTGGCTCGAGGGCTGGACGGTGTTTTTCTGGGGTTGGTTCATTGGTTACGGCCCCATGATGGCTATTTTTATGGCGCGCATCTCGAAGGGCCGCACGATTCGCGAGCTGGTCCTAGTATTGAGCGTTTTAGCCCCCTTAGTGACAACTGTGTGGTTCACCATTATTGGCGGCGCCGGTATTGGCTACGAAATTACGAATCCAGGCTCCGTGAGCGAGGCCTTCGAGGGTTTTAATTTACCGGCCGCTTTATTGGCAATCACACAGCAGCTACCCAATGGATTTGTCGTCTCGCTGTTGTTTTTGGTGCTGACGACAATTTTCGTCGCGACGACGGGTGACTCTATGACCTATGCGGTGTCTATGGCCATGACTGGACACGAACACCCAAGTACCGCTTTGCGCGTATTTTGGGGCGTACTGATGGGTTTGGTGGCCATGGTTTTAGTGGTGATTGGTGCAGGAGGGGTGTCGGCACTGCAGTCATTTATTGTGATCACCGCGGTGCCCGTGTCGTTAATTTTGTTGACCTCGCTCTGGGTCGCGCCCAGAATGACCCGCGAGTTACTAGCAGAGCGCTAAGTGTAATAGAGTCTATGGGTCAATCGGCGAGGATATGGGTAGATGCTGATGCATGCCCAAAAGCATTGCGTGAAATAATTTTGAAGGCCGCGAAACGCGTCGCCGTCAAAGCCATCTTTGTCGCCAATCATAATTTGGGTATACCCATTACCAGCTATTCATCGTTTGTTCAGGTCAGCAGCGGTTTTGATGTGGCCGACGACTACATTGCCGAGCAAATCTCCGCCGGCGAATTGCTGATCAGTAACGACATCCCTCTGGCTGATCAAGCCATTACCGCTGGCGCTTTGGTGATTAACATGCGCGGCGAAGAGCTGACTAAAGCCAATATTAAAAGCCGCCTGAATCTCCGAGATTTTATGGATACGATGCGCAGTTCAGGTGTTCAAACCGGCGGGCCTCCGCCCCTGTCACAGCGTGATCGCGCTAACTTCGCTAATGCGTTGGACCGTTTTTTAGCGAGACTTTGACGAATCGTTTGTCACTAAATTTTCATTGCTGTGTCGCGGAATTGACATACGATCAAAAGACACTGTTCCCATCCAATCTCTGAGGGTGGGTCGATGGAACTGCAGCAAAAAGACAAAAGACACGAAAAGCAACGGTTACGGGATCAATTAAATCAGGAGGTTCAGCGCTTTCTTGCCACAGGGGGTAAGATCAAAACGTTAGAGTCTCAGTACCGCCCAAGCCAAATTAAGACCGCGCATCAATCATTGTGGCAACGCATTGAATTGGGTTTAGATTCGCAGGGTATCTAGACGATGTTGAATGTTAGGTCGGCGTTAGAGGCCCGTTTTCCTGAGTTTTTCGAGCGTCACACGCGAATCGGGCCGGTTCTGTTAAGGTTTTTGGGTTTTTTATTTCACGAGTCCCGATTGCAGCATTTTGAGCAAGAGCATCCGCATTCTCGGGGCTTGGACTTTGTCGAGTCGGTGTTGCGATTTTTCGATTTCTCGTTGAGGACTCGGGATGACGAGCGTGACCGAATTCCCAGTGAGGGGCGAGTTGTCGTTGTTGCTAATCATCCCATTGGATCGCTCGATGGCTTGGCGCTGCTGAAACTGATTGCCGATGTTCGCCCAGACGTTAAGGTGGTGGCAAACGATTTACTCTTGGCGATAGAGCCTCTGCAGCCACTGCTGTTGCCGGTGAATAATATGGACGGCAATACGCCAAAAGCGAATTTAAAGAATATCAAGGCGCACTTAGAGACCGACGGAGCGGTCATTATTTTTCCCGCGGGTGAAGTGTCCCGTTTCAGTCCGCAAGGTGTTCGTGACGGCGAGTGGCAGAGTGGCTTTCTGAAAATCGCTCGTTCAACGAAATCGCCAATTTTGCCGATTTTTGTCGCGGGCCGAAATTCGGTGTTTTTTTACAGCCTCTCGTTTTTGGCTAAACCTCTGGCAACGCTGTGGTTGGTGCGCGAAATGTTTAAGCAGTGCCACAGAACCGTGGATGCTCGGGTGGGTCAGTTGATCCCTGTGGAGCACTACAATCGAACCGAGCCTAAAAAGGTGACTGCGCAGCGGTTTAAACGCCATGTGTATCGTCTGGCAAAGGGCAAAAAACCCTTGTTTCAAGGCGAACAAACTATCGGGGCAGCAGAGAATCGTGTGCTGCTGGCTCGCGAAATAGCGAGCTGTGAGCTTATTGGCACAACGCCCAGAGGTCGTGAAATCCGTTTGTATCGGGCTACCCCGGGTGATTGTTTGATCCGAGAGCTGGGACGTCTTAGAGAATTGAGTTTCAGAGCCTTAGGTGAGGGGACTGGGTTGCCGCGTGATATCGATGCTTACGATTACCACTACGAGCACTTGCTATTGTGGGACCCGCTCGAGCGCCAGGTCGCTGGCGGGTATCGGGTGGCAGATCTATCTAAGGTCCTGCCTACACAGGGTCTGCAGGGCTTGTACGCCAATAACTTATTCAATCTGAGTGGCGTTCGACACAGAGAGCTTAAGCGAAGCCTAGAGTTGGGTCGCAGTTTTATTCAGTATGCCTACCGCGATCGCTATTCACTTGATGAGCTTTGGAGCGGTATCGGTGCATTGTTGATCCAAAGGCCTCACATCAAGCTGCTTTATGGTCCTGTGTCCGTCAGCAAAGACTTGGGGTGCGACTGTTTACAGGCTTTGGTGTTGTTCTATAGCCACTATTTTCCACCGCTGTGGCCAAATGCTACGCCAGTTAACCCGTATTATGGCCACTTGGCTTCGGGATCTTCGAGTCACCCTGTGCTCGAAAACGGGGACTACAAAAAAGACTTCAAGGTACTAAAACGGTTTTTGAAAGACCGCAGTTGTGCCTTACCACCTTTGTATAAGTATTACACCGAGGTAGCCGAAGTCGGAGGTGTGGGTTTTAGTGGCTTTAATGTAGACCCCAAATTCAAAGACTGTATTGATGGTCTGGTCGTGGTCGATTTAACTTACTTGAAGGATAGTCGACGCAAGCGCTACATGAAAAAGGACACTTCACGTGAGTCCTAAATATGACTATCACTACAAAACGGTGTTTATTTCAGATGTTCACTTGGGCAGCCGTCACTGCAAGGCCGAGCAACTGCTCGCGTTTTTAAAGCGACTGCGATGTGAACAGTTGTTTTTGGTTGGTGATATCGTCGACGTTTGGGCCATGCACAAACGGGTGCACTGGCCGCAAAGCCACAACAATGTGTTGCGTAAAATTTTGTCGATGGCCAAGAAGGGCGTCAAAGTCACCTATATACCGGGTAACCACGACGCGAATTTTCGCGAGTTTTGCGGTGCGGAGTTTGGCTTGATTCATATAGCCCGCGAAGTCCGATTTGAGACAGAGGCAGGCAAAACACTCTTGATTATGCATGGTGATGAGTTGGATTTTGCGGTTCGGTACTCACGAATGAATCGTTGGGTAGGCGACATTGCCTACGATGGATTAATGGCTGTTAACCGCTGGGTCAACCTTATAAGAGGCCGTTTAGGATTGTCTTACTGGTCATTGGCAAAGTGGGTCAAGACAAATGTGGCGCAGGCGGACGCCGCTATTAAGGCCTACCAGCATGCGGGCTTTGAACATGCTAAGCGGCAAGGCGTGGATGGCTTGATTTGCGGTCATCTTCACTACCCGTCGATGCTACATCAGGACGACGTAACCTACTATAACGATGGCGATTGGGTAGAGAACTGCACTGCCTTAGTGCAGGATTTTGATGGTGAATTTCATCTGCTTCATCTCGCGTTTGCCGCTGAGTTACACGGGGGCGATGTTGAACGCCGCACTCAATCTGCGGTGACTGTCGGGTCATAGGTCGGACTGTCACCTTGTCATCTTTTTTCGTGACTTGTCACCGTATTGTCACAATTCGAGCAGCATTCAAGTCGACAAATTGTTTAAAAACAGGATGTTACACAATGTCTGTGCGATTGTTTGTAAGGTGAAAAAAAGCAGTTCACGTCACAGTATTGTCGCAATTCCCCACTACGATGGGCGCATGACTGGGAGCCTGTCTGCGCTTCCCTCACACAGTAAATGGATGGGGTGAAAATGAATAATTTGTCTGCGTTTCGTCGATCGGCTTTGTCGCTTGCTCTAGCGGCACTCGCGACGTCGGCTGTGGCGGATAATGAGCTTGTCGTTCAAGCCTACGATGAAGATGGTGCGTTAGCCGGTGTCGAAATCGTACTCAATGGCGACACGGTAGGCAGCACCAAATCCGATGGCAGTTTAGTGGCTGATTTAGACGCCGGTGGTCACGTTCTGGTGATTCGTGTTGATGGCAAGGAAAAAGTGGTTCGGTTTCCCTCCGGTGCAGGGCAGCTGGCCGATTTAGTGGTCACCTTGAACGGCGACGAGTTAACTCACTTCTTAGACGTGTTTTCAGCCGTTGAAAGTGCGGCTGAAAAGCGCGATGTCGCCAAAGGTAAGCTCCAGATTCGGGTTCGCAAGGGCGTTAAGCCTGCTGCCAATCAGATTGTGATGGTGTCGGGCGTTGGCGCGGTATCGACCAATATGCAGGGGCGTGCCGAGGTCGACGTTCCTCGGGGCCCCGTAACGGTCAAATACGGTGATGATAAGCGAGAGTTGCGCGTGCTAGGCGGTGTGACGCGTGCCGTAAATTTTGATTTGCCCGGTGAAGAAGGCGGGTTCGAAATTGCGATGCCCTCCATCGAAGAGGTCGTGGTGTTGGGTACATTCAACCCGGCCGGTATGGAAGTCTCCGAGCGCGACACGGCCAGCATTGTTGACACGATGGATAACGAGTTATTGGTTCGTTTTTCGGATGCAGATGTCGCGGCAGCAGTGGTTCGCGTGCCCGGTATTTCGGTTCAAGACGACAAATTTATTTTCATTCGTGGCTTAGGCGGTCGCTACATTACGTCGACCTTAAATGGATCGACGCTTCCCAGTACCGACCCATCTAAGCGAACTGTCCCGCTCGACTTGTTTCCCAGCAGTTTTGTCAATCAGCTCGATATCAAGAAGACCTTCTTAGGTTTTATGCCCGGTGAATCGACCGGCGGTAATCTGGTCATTAATACCAAGACCTTCCCTGATGAACCGGGTGGAAGCGTGTCGTTTGGAACGGGCGGCGTCTTTGGTTTGATGGGCAGTGATGTGGCCCATGACCCAGTTGATAACTCTTTTGACTTTATCGGCTGGGATCCTACCGAGCGTCCTGAGTCAGCCACACTAAAAGCCATTACTCAGATTCTAAATTTGGGTGTTGTCGAAGATACGAAAAACGGTACGACCTTCGAGATTAACGAGTCTATCGAAGGCGAGTTGCGCCGCTTGGGAGCAACGATATTAAAAGACAACTTTGACCTAGAAATGGCCACAGCTCAGCCTGATGTCGATGTGGGTGCCGACTATGGTGATATCTTCTATCTAGGCGATCACGAGCTCGGTTACTTCGCAGCAGCCAATTTCTCGAACAGCTGGACTCAGCGCGACAACGGTATTCGCAATAGCTATACCCCCACGGGCGAAATTCTCGACAATTTTAAATACCAAAGTATCAAGAACGAAATTGAGTTCAGCGGTTTGCTTGCCGTGGGCTGGAACTTTGGCGACAACACCATCGAGAGTAACACCCTAATTTCTCGAGTCACAGAAAGCGCTGTCGAGCGTTCGGTCGGGGAAGAAGGTGACGAGCGCCAGGCAGTGTACAAGCAAACGATCGAGTGGGTTGAGCGTCAGTTCATCTCGCAACAGTTTTTGGGAACTCACACTTTGAACGAGGGCGGGTCCTTGTTTTTGGACTGGCAGTTCACCGCCAGCCAAGCGCGTCGAGATGCTCCCGAGCGCCGTGAGTCAGAGTTTAGAGCGTCACAGTCACAAACAAATGCCGCCGAGCTCAAGGCGGGATTTGCGTTTGACCGACTCAACGATCAGCAGGCGGTCGCTCTTACCGGCTTCTTCGTCGAGCCCGGAACGACCTTCAAGCGCTACGATGAGCTCACCGATGCGAACTTCGACGGTACTCTGGATTTTACCTGGGATATTTTTGATGACGGTGAAGCGTTCTCCTCGCTGCAATTCGGTGCACAAAGCATCTATCGCGAGCGTGATTCAGAGTCGAAAACCTACGGCTTTAATATCAACCAAGCTCGTGACGATCTGCTCAATACCGACAATATTCTTGTGTCTGAGGTTTTGGTCGCAGGCGTTTCTCCCGAGCTAGATACCATCGCCGACAACCCGAATGATGGGTTCGTCTTTGTCGATAAGACGCTTGCCAGTGACAGCTATGATGCGGAACTGGATTACAACAGCGTTTACTTCTCGTATGACCACACCTTTAACACCTCGTGGCAGGTGCTCGTAGGTGCGCGTTACGAGACTTATAAGCAAACCACCAAGACCTTCTCGCTGCAAGGTACTCAGGCTCCGGTGGAGTCCTTAATCGACGAGTCCTCGGTGCTACCCGGCTTTGGCCTTAACTGGTTTATCAACGATTCGCACCAGTTGCGCTTTGCTGTATCGGAGACCGTGGCTCGACCAGACTTCAAAGAAGCGGCGAACGCAACATTCTACGACACCGAATTTAACTTCCGTGTGCGCGGTAACCCCTTCCTGCAAATCTCGACCATTATGAATGCTGACTTGCGCTGGGAATGGTACTTCGATGAGCAAGACAGTTTATCGGTTGCCTTGTTTTACAAAGATTTCGATAAGCCCATCGAGCGCGTAGTGCAGCCTGCATCAGGTACGGCTGGCAACTCACGAACGTTTACTAACTCAGACAGTGCCGAGCTCTACGGTATCGAGATCGAAGGTCGTAAAGAGTTTATGTTAGGCGATGACTACGACGACTCGATCTTCATCTCGTTTAACACTGCCTTGATTGAGTCAGAAGTCACCTTCGGTAGCGGTGCTACGGGTCGCGCATTGCAAGGGCAGCCCGAATATACCGCGAACTTAGTGATTGGCTACGACGACTTCGCCAGTGGGCAGCAGGTGACCTTGCTGTTAAACCAAAGCGGCGAGTCCATTGCCGACGTCGGTGTATCAGGCGCGCCGGATGTGATCTATGAGCCCCGTTTGGACTTGAATCTTGTTTATCGCTGGGAGTTTGCCGAGCAAGGCACCTTGAAAGCAAAACTCAGCAATATCCTGAACAGTGAATACGAATATACGCAGGGTGGGCAAACCTTCCAAGCGTACGAGAAAGGTATGTCTTTATCGGTCGGTATCGACTGGAAATTTTAAATGCACGCAGTGCGAAAGGGTGAAAACCAATGAGGAGTGTAATGATGAGAAAGCAACTTGCCGCGGCGTTAATCACGCTAGGCGCTCTAGGTGGGCTACAAGGCTGCTCGGAGGGGGATAGCGCGACTATTAACATCGATGCGCCGACTTCAAGCAACGATGTGGTCAACAGCAACAACACGACAACCACGAATACGAATACCGACACGGGTACCGATACTGGCGGTACGACTGACCCTGTTGTTGAGTGTCCTGCGTTCACAACCGAGGCCGCCAACGGTCAATGTGTGCTTCCAAGCTCGATCAGTGCTGACGCTACTTTGGTCGCTGGTGTTGATTACTTGATGACGGGCCGCGTGACGGTCGGTAACGGTAACGGTGAGCTTTCTGACAGCACTACGTTGGCTGATGGCTCCTCGCTTCAGAATGTGACGCTGACGATTGAGCCCGGTGTCAACATCTACGGTGAGGCGGGCACCTTTGCGAATTTAGTGATTACTCGTGGCTCGAAAATTATGGCAGCGGGTACTGCCGATAAGCCCATCGTATTTAGCTCCGACGATGCTGGAATGACGGGTGCTGGCGAGTGGGGCGGTCTAATCATTCATGGTTTTGGTCCTCACAACGAATGTGCCGATGGTGGAACGGTCTGTAACATTGACTCCGAGGGTGAATCGGGTTTCGCAGGCGGCTATAACGCCAATGACAACAGTGGTGTCCTTAAGTACGTTGTCGTTGCCGAAGGTGGTTACGAGTTCGCACCCGGTAACGAAATCAACGGTATCTCGTTGGTCGGTGTGGGAGCCGGCACCACCATGGAGTATATCCAGGTCGAAGGCAACTCAGATGACGGTATCGAGTTTTACGGCGGTACCGTTAACTTGAAGTACGGCGTGTTTACCAACAACTTAGACGATTCGGTTGACTGGGACGAAGGCTATCAGGGCAACTTGCAGTACATCATCGTTAAACAGTCACCCAATGGGTCGGGTGAAGCGTTCGAGATGGATACGCAAGGCACGAATCTATTCTTGTCAAAGCCTACTTTATCGAACGTGACGATCATCGCCGATAAAAAAGCCGCTGACGACGAGTACATCTTGAACTTCAAAGCGGGTTCAGGCGGCTTTTTCCACAACACTGTTGTGACTGTTGCAGCTGACAATGCCACGCCTTTAACGCGCTGTGTGAACGTGAGCGGTGCAGATGCCGAAGCACTGGTCGGCAGCGCGCTCGTGCTGAACAACTGGATCCAAGACTGTGCAGCAGGCTTGGGTGACCGAGGTACCTTGGCGAACGTGAACGGTTTGGATAACGGTACCATTAACGCGGTATTCGCCGATCTCGATGCGAACTTAGCGTCTCAGGCACCAGAGGCTGTGATTACCGCGACTGACTGGAATGCAATAAATGCTGCATTGCCTGAGTCAACCGCGAATCCGGACTTCTTGGATTCCGTTCCCTTCATCGGCGCGGTTAGCCCAAGTGGCACTAACGTTTGGTGGGCGGGTTGGACTGTCGAAGGCACCTTGGGTGTTCCTGAAATTGCCGAGCCGACATGTCCTGCGGGTACCACTGAAGTCAGCACTGGCGTATGTCAGTTGCCAGCCAACATTGGTTCGGATTTGACCTTAAATGCTGGTGTTGAATACTTGATGGTTGGCCGCGTCACTGTGGGTAACGGTAATGAAGAAATTCAAGCAGACGGCGCTTTAGCCGGCGGCACACCCGTGGCCAACGTCACTTTGACGATCGAGCCAGGTGTAGAGATCAAAGGCAAGACCGGCACGTTCGCTAACTTAGTCGTGACTCGCGGCAGCAAAATCGAAGCGCTGGGTACTAAATCTGCGCCGATTATCTTCAGCTCTGACGATGAAGGCTACGATGGCGCTGGTGAGTGGGGTGGCTTAATCCTTCACGGGTATGCACCGCACAATGAGTGTGCTGAAGGTGGCGCGGTGTGTAACATCGACTCTGAGGGTGAGTCAGGCTTTGCGGGTGGCTACGATCCAGCCGATGACAGCGGCACTTTGCGCTACGTTATTGTCGCTGAGGGTGGCTATGAGTTTGCGCCGGGCAATGAAATTAACGGTATCTCTTTAGTGGGTGTGGGTAACGGTACTGAAATCGATTACATCCAAGTTCAGGGTAACTCTGACGACGGCATCGAGTTCTACGGCGGTACGGTCAACGTGAAGCACGGTGTGTTTACTAACAACCTGGATGATAGCGTTGATTGGGACGAAGGCTACCAAGGTAACCTCCAGTACATCATCGTGAAACAGTCGCCTAACGGCTCGGGTGAAGCGTTCGAGATGGATACGCAAGGTACTAACTTGTTCTTGTCCAAGCCTACGTTAGCGAACGTTACCATCGTTGCCGACAAAAAAGCTGCAGATGACAACTATATCCTAAACTTCAAGGCGGGTTCTGGTGGTTTCTTCCATAACACGGTAGTGACGGTGGCTGCTACGAATGAAACTCCGCTGACGACTTGTATCAACGTGGGTGGTGCAGACTCAGAGGCGCTTGTTGGTACGGCACTGGTGATTAACAACTGGATCCAAGACTGTGGTGTCGGTGAGGGCGATCAAGGCACGTTGTCGAGCGCCAACGTCAACTTCGATACAACGTCTGTGAAGGTTGTACCGGCTGCTCTTGGGTCGCTCTACGAGTCCCTTGCGCCTGAAGCACTTTTAGCGGCTCCACTTGATTGGACTGCGATTAACGGTGCTTTCGCAGAATCAGTAGCGGATCCAGACTATCTTGATGCAACTGATTATATCGGTGCTGTTGATCCTGACGGTTCAGATCCATGGTGGGCTGGCTGGGTTCTTCCGGGCACTTTGTAAGTCGCACGCTGAATTAAAAACCCCGAGCTTGCTCGGGGTTTTTTTTTGCCTTTTGCTCCGTCATGCCGTTTTAAATTTTCACGATCGCATGAGGTTAGCCTCAGACTAAGATTATTGGGTCAGTATGGCCTGCAAGGTTTTATCGATTGTTGGGTAATGAAACGCAAAGCCATTTGCCGCGAGCTTGGTCGGCAGCACACGTTGTCCGTTGAGGAGCAGTTCATCGGCCATTTCGCCTAGCGCTAACCGCATCGCAAACGCCGGAGCTGGCATTGTTACCCAGGTTTTTCGGAGTTTTGATATTTCTTGTGCCAACATTTTGTAGGTTGTAGGCTCGGGCGCAGTGAGGTTCACGGCACCTTCCAGCGGATGTTTAAGTAGAAAAGCAATCGCCGCAACCAGATCTGAGCGGTGTATCCAGCTGAGGTACTGGTCACCGGATCCTGGCCAATTCGCAAGGCCAAAACGGAACGGCGTAAATAGTTGCGGGAAGGCACCGCCGTTTTTGTCCAGCACAACGCCGATACGCAGGACGGTTACAGTCGAGCCCAGTGCGTCCTGCGCGGCAAGTGCTGCCGTCTCCCAGTCTTTACATAACTCAGCCCCAAAACCGGACCCCGCTGGGTGGCTTTCATCGACTTTTTGCTCGCCACAATCACCGTACCAGCCGATAGCGCTACCGCTGATAAAGTGCTTCGGTCGGTGGTCCGATCGCTGCAAGGTGTGAACGAGGTTTTGGGTTAGATCAATGCGGCTGGCCCTCAATTTTTGCTTGTAGCGTTTTGTCCAGCGTGCACCCGCGAGCGATTCTCCGGCGAGATTAATCACCGTGTCGATGGGTTCCGCCTGGGTCAGGTCATCGAGGTGTTGAATGAACTTTACCGCGGAAGACTCTGAATGGCGTTGCCGACTGAAGATCGTCAGCGTGTGCCCCATGGCTTGTAGGTGGGGTACTAATGCTTGCCCGATAAAGCCAGTACCGCCAGTAAGTAGAATGTGCATGTGTTTTCCTCCCGCGGTTGTTACGTCAGCCAGTGTTGCTTGGACTTATCATCGGGTTTTACCTTTCACTCGTATAAGCGATCATGACTCTCATTGAAATTGCTGAACATATGCGCCAAAGGCGGGCTCTGTTTTTGACGGGTGCCGGCATTAGTGTCGGCGCAGGCATACCCACATACCGTACTCAGGACGGTGAGTGGGCCCGTAGCACGCCGATTACGGATACACAGTTCCGGCAATCTTCAAGTATGCGGCAACGATACTGGGCTCGCTCATTTGTCGGTTGGCCGCTCACCTCGCGCGCGCAGCCCACCCAAACGCACAGGCGCTTAGCCCTTTGGCATCAGCACGAATTCTTGCCTGAGCTCATCACCCAAAACGTCGATCGATTGCATCAAAAAGCCGGGTTTGACCGCGCTATTGATATTCATGGCCGCCTCGATCGAGTGCTCTGTTTGCAGTGTTCGGCGCCTATGCATCGAGACCACTGGCAGCTTGAGCTAGCGCGAGCCAATCCACAGCTCAAAAATTTACGGGCCGACCAATTACCCGATGGTGACGCCGACTTGCCCGATGAAATCATCCATACAGTCACCGTACCCGCGTGCCCGTATTGTGGCGGGGTTATGATGCCCGATGTGGTGTTTTTCGGTGGCAATATCCCGAAACTGATTTCTGAGCGCACTCAAGCACTGGCCCGGGAAGCGGGTGTTTTGGTTGTGTTGGGAAGCTCGCTCAAGGTTTATTCGGGGTATCGTTTGTGTCGACTTACGGTCGAATACGGGGGTGCTTTAGCGATTGTAAATCCCGGACCAACGCGTGCCGACAGTATTGCCACGGTCCGCTTCAACCAAACCGCCGAGGAATTTACTGAGTATTTGGATGCGCTTTTGACAAGTTAGTGGCCTGAACGGCTCCTGATAGCGTAGTTATTAAATAGGTACGCTAAATACGTCTTTCGGGGAAGCAAACAGACATGAGTAATTTTACTAAGCCATTTCGACAATCTCTGATCGGTGAAATTTGGGACTTTACAGGTCCTGGGTACAGAAAAGCGAAAAAGCGATTCACTCGGCAGTCATGGTCTACCGATAAACACATTGTACTCACGGGTGCGACGTCGGGGCTTGGTTTGTCGACCGCAAAAAGTCTCGCGGTCGCTGGTGCCAACTTGACATTGGTGGTCCGCGATCCGGCAAGAGGGCAGGCGCTTCAGCAAGAATGCGAGAGTCTAGGGGCCAGCAGTTGTCAGGTGCTTATCGCTGATTTGGCGTTGCTTGCCGATACTCGACGTGTCATTGATGCACTTGTCGCACAAAACAGGCCTGTTGACGTGTTGATTAACAATGCAGGTGCACTGTTTAACGCTCGCGCCGAAACTGCAGAGGGTATCGAGCAGAGCACATCCTTGTTGCTATTGAGTCCAGTGATATTGATGCAGGGCCTCAAACCGCTACTGCAAGCAGCTGGGTCAGCTCGGGTTGTGAATGTTGTATCGGGTGGTATGTATACCCAACGATTATCGATGTCATGGCTGCGATCGGGATTTGCGCATCGCTACGATGGCCCCGCTGTTTACGCGCAGGCAAAGCGGGCGCTGTCGATTGTGACACAAGAGTGGCATGAGGAGTGGGCCAAGCACGGGGTGTTTATCAATACCATGCACCCCGGCTGGGCGGATACACCAGGAGTGCAGTCGGCCTTACCCACCTTTCGGCGCATCACGCAATGGATTTTGCGATCGCCAGAAGAGGGGGCAGACAC